>NZ_JBVIVP010000012.1:0-218666 GCF_055595445.1 Streptomyces sp. NPDC040432
CCCCCCCCCCCCCCCCCCCCCCCCCCCCCCCCCCCCCCCCCCCCCCCCCCCCCCCCCCCCCCCCCCCCCCCCCCCCCCCCCCCCCCCCCCCCCCTTCCCCCCCCCCCCCCCCCCCCCCCCCCCCCCCCCCCCCCCCCCCCCCCCCCCCCCCCCCCCCCCCCCCCCCCCCCCCCCCCCCCCCCCCCCCCGAGGCCGTGTCACGTTCGCCACGCCGTGGCCTCCCGGAGTCGAACGGCCGATCGGGACACCCCTCGTACCGGTGAACGGCGGTACGCACGCGCCGCCCGACCGCACTCCGGGGACGTGGGGGAGATTTCAGCGCGAAGGCGCGGGTACGCGCTCCTCATGACGCCCACCAAGCCGCCGCTCGCCTCCACCGGGCAGGCTGCGCCCCAGGCCCTGAGCCCACCCGTCCCCGCCGAGGGACCATTGCCCAAGGACCACACCCAGGCGATCCTGGAGACCACCAAACTGGTGGCCGCCCTCCTCAAGCGGTCGGGACCGCCGTTCGCCCTGGCCGGCAGCGTGGCCGCGTTCGCCCACGGTCTGCCGGCCATGTTCCAGCACGACACCGACTTCTGTGTCCGGCCCGAGGACGCCGACGCGGCCATCAAGGCCCTGGAGGAGGGCGGCATCGAGATGCGCCGCGCCCCGGAGGACTGGCTCGTCAAGGGCCGGTCCGGCGGCGAGGAGATCGACCTGATCTTCGAGCTGGAGCGTCGGCCGGTGAGCACGGAACTCCTGGAGCGGGCCGAACTGAAAGCGGTCGACTCCGTGTGGATGCCCGTCCTCGCGCCCACGGACCTCATGGGCAGCCGGCTCGCCGCGCTCTGCGAGCACTACTGCGACTTCGGCGACCTGCTGCCGATGGCACGGATGCTGAGGGAACAGATCGACTGGGGTCGCCTGGAACGTGACCACGGGTCCGAGCCGCTGCCCGACGCCTTCCTCCACCTGCTGGAGCGGCTGGACGTCATCGAGAGCAGGAACACCCACGGACCCGGCCGGTGCGGGCCGCTACGGGAGGAGAACCCATGACGTCGCACGACATGGTGGAGTACCGCATCGAGCACCTGAGGGACCGGCTGGCCCGCGAGGACATCGCGGAGTTGGGCGTGCGCGTCGAGGCGCGCGGGTCCCGTGCGGTGATCTCGGGCAGCGTGACCAGCCCGGAGTGCCGGGCGGAGGTGTTGAGGCTCGCCGCGGAGGAACTGGCCGGTCTGGACTGGCAGGAGGACCTCATGGTCAGCCGACCGGCGCCGCCCGGCAGGGCGGAGGAACTGTCGTGATCCGAGTGGCGGCCGTCGGGGACATTCACCTGGGCCCCGGCAGCGCAGGATTCCTGCGGCCCGCCTTCGACACCCTGGGCGACTGCGCGGACCTGCTGCTCCTGGCCGGTGACCTGACGCGGCACGGCACCAGGGAGGAGGCCGGGGTGGTGGCCCGCGAGGTGGCCGGGTTGGCCGTGCCCGTCGTCGCGGTGCTCGGCAACCACGACTACCAGAGCGACCAGGAGGAAGCCGTCGCGGAGGAACTCACGGCCGCCGGGGTGCACGTCCTGGAGGGCACCGGTGTCGTCCTCGACCTGAACGGTACGAGGGTGGGGGTGGCCGGGACCAAGGGCTTCGGCGGCGGCTTCGCCGGGCGCAGCGGCAGCGACTTCGGGGAACCGGAGATGAAGGCCTTCATCCAGTACACCCGCACCTGCGCGGGAGGACTCGAAAAGGCGCTGCTCGGTCTCCAGGACGCCGGGAGCGACCTGCGCATCGCCCTCACCCACTACGCGCCCGTCCCGGACACCCTCGCCGGGGAACCCTTGGAGATCTACCCCTTCCTGGGCAGCTACCTCCTCGCGGAGGCCATGGACGGCGCGGGGGCCGATCTCGCCGTCCACGGCCACGCCCACTCGGGCACCGAGCACGGCATGACGGCCGGCGGGGTGCGGGTGCGCAACGTGGCCATGCCCGTCATCGACCGGGCCTTCGCCGTCTACCACCTGTCGCCCTCCGGGTCCCCGACGCCGCCTTCCGACGGCGCCGGGTCCTGACGGGACCGGCCTACGTGAGCCCCTGCGGCCCCACTTCGGGCCGCGGGGGCTCTTCGTCGTGCTGCCGGGACCGCTCCCCGTCATCGGTGGGGAGGGCGGTCCCCTCCCCACCGACCACGTCCCCCTCGCCGGCGGGTTGCTCCGAGCCTTCGTCGGCGGCGTAGGCACGGAGGTGGACGATCACCGTGTTGGCGACGGCCACCAGTGGCACGGCGACGACCGCACCGCCGATCCCGGCGACCAGACCGCCCGTGGCCACGGCCAGCAGCACCGCCAGCGGGTGCAGGCGCACCGCCCGCCCCAGGATGAACGGTTGCAGGATGTGGCCCTCGATCTGCTGGACGACGAGGACCACCAGCAGGGCCATGAGCGCCGTGAACACGCCTTGGGTCACCAGGGCGACGATCACCGCGAGCGCCCCCGAGGCGACGGCGCCGACGAGCGGCACGAACGAGGCCAGGAAGATCACGACGCCGATGGGTACCGCCAGGGGCACACCGAGGAAGTAGATGCCGATGCCGATGAAGAGGGCGTCGATGAGGGCGACGATCATCGTTCCGCGCACGTACGCGGTCAGCGTGCGCCAGGCCCGCGGGCCCGCGTCGGCCACGCCGGGGCGGGCGGCCGCGGGGATCAGCTTCAGCGTCCACTGCCATACGCGCGGGCCGTCGTAGAGCAGGCATAGCGTGCAGAACATGGCCAGGAGCATGCCGGTGATGATCTCGACCAGGACCGTCACGCCTTGCAGACCGGTCGAGGTGATCTCGCTGGTACTGGTGCCGATCGCGTCGGTCAGTTTCTGCGCGACGTCGTTGATCTGCTGTTCGGTCACGTGGAGGGGGCTGTCGACGAGCCAACGCTTGAGTTCGGCGATGCCCTCCTGGAGGCGCCCGGACAAGGTGTCGAGGTTGTCGAGCACCTGCCATACGACGAACCAGCCGACCAGACCCAGTACGAGGAACCCGAATATCGCGGTGACGGCGGTGGCGAGCCCCTGAGGCAGCCCGCGGCGGTGCAGCCGGGCGACCGTCGGCTGGAGCAGGGCGGTGACCAGCAGCGCGACGACGAAGGCGAGGGCGACCAGCCGGACCGCGCCGATCACCTGCATCACGACCCACAGGGCGGCGGCGAGGACCACGAACCGCCAGGCCGCCTCCGCGGCCACGCGGACCCCCCAGGGCACCGCACCGGCCGGGTCCGGGGCCCGTGTGCGGGCCCTGCGCAGCTGGGCCACGCGCTCGGCCTGCTCCGCGTACTCGGCCTCGTACTCGGCGTTGCGGCGTGCCAGGGCCCGCGCGCGCCGTTCGCCGACCGCGGTGGCACCGTTCTTCACGCGGTCGAGCCATGTGTGGGTTCCGGGCATCCGGACCATCCCTTCTCGTCGCTGGCCTTCTGCCCCCATTTCCCGAGATCAGCCGAACCGATTCCGCGGCCGTTCCGGGCCCGCCGGCCGCCCGGGGTCCGTGGGGAGCCCTCGACCGCGGGGGATCCCGGGCGCACAACACCCCCCGGATGGGCCCCGTTTGGCCTGGGGGCGCGGGGGCAGACGGGCGGCATGTCGGACACCGCGAGGACGATGAACACGGGAACGGTCACCACCAAGGTGCCGGCGCGACTGGACCGGTTGCCCTGGTCCCGATGGCACTGGATGATCGTGATCGGGTTGGGAACCGTCTGGATCCTGGACGGTCTCGAAGTGACCGTCGTGGGCAGCATCGCCAGCCGCCTCTCCGAGGACGGCAGCGGTCTGTCCATCACCGACGCGCAGGTCACGGGTCTCGCCGCCGCCCTGTACGTGGCGGGTGCCTGCGCCGGCGCGCTGTTCTTCGGCCGCCTCACCGACCTGTTCGGACGCAAGAAGCTCTTCCTGATCACGCTCGCGGTCTACCTGGCCGCGACCGCCCTGACGGCACTCTCCTTCTCGTCCTGGTGGTTCTTCCTCTTCCGCTTCCTGACCGGCTTCGGCATCGGCGGCGAGTACGCGGCCATCAACTCGGCGATCGACGAACTGATCCCCAGCAAGTACCGGGGCCGAGTCGACCTCATCATCAACGGCAGTTTCTGGCTCGGAGCGGTCGCCGGAGCGCTGCTTTCCGTCGTCGCCCTGAACACCGAGATCTTCGCGCCGTCGGTGGGTTGGCGGCTGACGTTCGCCCTCGGCGTCGTCCTCGGCCTGGTCATCCTGCTCGTACGACGACACGTGCCCGAGAGCCCGCGCTGGATGTTCATGCACGGCCGGGTGCAGGAGGCCGAAGACCTGGTCGCCGACGTCGAGCGCCAGGTGGAGGCGGAAACGGGTAAGCCGCTGCCGGAACCCGGCGAGGCCATCACCATCACCGTGCGCCGGAGCATCGGCTTCGGCGAGATCGCGAAAACGGTGTTTCGCACGTACCCGCGCCGAGCCGCGCTGGGCCTGTCCCTGTTCGTCGGGCAGGCCTTCCTCTACAACGCGATCACCTTCGGCTTCGGCTCGATCCTCGTCACCTTCTTCGACGTCCCCAGCTCGGTCACCGGCTACTACTTCGCCGTCATCGCCGTCGGCAACTTCCTCGGGCCGCTACTGCTGGGCCGGTTGTTCGACACGGTCGGCCGTCGCGTCATGATCTCCGGCACGTACATCCTGTCCGGCCTGCTGCTGTTCGGGACGGCCTGGCTGTTCGGCGCCGGCCACCTCTCCGCGACGACCATGACCGCCTGCTGGTGCGTCGTGCTCTTCTTCGCCTCCGCCGGCGCGAGTTCGGCGTACCTGACGGTCAGCGAGATCTTCCCGATGGAGACCCGCGCGATGTCGATCGCCTTCTTCTACGCCGTCGGCACCGCGGCCGGCGGCATCTCCGGCCCCCTGATCTTCGCCGGGCTGACCTCCAGCGGAGTGGTGGCCGACGCCGCGCTCGCCTTCTGCATCGGAGCCGCGCTGATGGTCGCCGCGGGGCTGGTCGCCGTCTTCTACGCGGTCGCCGCGGAGGGCCGTTCCCTGGAGGACATCGCGACCCCGCTGTCGGCCCACCCCGCGGAACCGGCAACCCGGTCGACCTGATCCGCGCGGACGGCCCGCCATTCGTTCGGCAGCAGACACCCCCGATCGACCCGTCCGTGCGATCCGGTCCTGTCAAGCCCGCGGGGCGGGCCCTCGGGCGGGCCGGTGGTCCAGGCGGGCGGTGACCATGGCCGTCAGGCGTTCTCCCGCCCGCTCGACGCTCCCGTTCTGGGCGCAGATCTGCGCTCCCTCCAGGAGGAACGTGATCTCGGCCGCCGCATCGTCGGGCCGGTCGAGGCCTGCCCGTACGCACATGTCCGTCAGTCGGCGCAGCTGGCCGGCCTTGTGGGTCTCGATCAGGAGGCGTGCCGGGTGGGCGCGGTCGGGTAGTGAGGCGAGCGAGGTGACGAAGGGGCAGCCCCGGTGCGAGATGTCGGGGAGTCCCTCCACCACGAAGGCGGTGACGGCGAGGACCTGTGCGCGGGCATCGTGCGGATGGGCCGCCTCGGCGGCGTCGAACGCCGCCGCGTAGCCGGCCGCGACGATCCGCAGCCACTCCTCGATCAGCGCGTCCTTGGTGTCGAAGTGCCGGTACAGGGCCATCTTCGTCGTTTCGGCCCGGTCGGCGATGGCCTGAACGCCCACCGCCCGGATCCCCTCCGTGGAGAACAATTCCTCCGCCGCGTCCAGGATCCGCTCGCGAGGGGGCAGCCGAGCCACTCGTGAGTCCCGCCCGGGCCTGGGTGCACCGCTCATGCCTGCCTCGCCTCACTGCTCACTGCTCACTGCCGGTCGGTGGCTCTCCGCACCCATGCTACGTTACCGATCACTCCCGAACGATACCGATCGGTATCGCTCGGGAATCATCGGTATTCCCGGTTCGCGGGACAGAGAACGGATCACCATGAAGATCTCCGAGTACACCGACCACGACGCGGTCGGCCTGGCCGCGCTCGTGGCCCAGGGGGACGTCACCCCGGACGAACTGGCGGCCACCGCCAGGGCGGCCATCGACGCGATCAACCCCGCGGTGGGCGCCGTCGTGGAGAGCTGGCCCGCCGAGGACCGGCCCGTCCCGGGGAGCACACCGCTGGCCGGTGTCCCGTTCCTCATCAAGGACCTCGCCGTGGCCATGGCCGGCAAGCGCGTCGAGCTCGGCAGTCGGCTGGCCGAAGGGAACACGGCGCCGCACGACTCGTTCCTCATGAGGCGCTTCCGGCGCGCGGGCCTGGTCACCCTGGGGCGCACCACCACGCCCGAATTCGCCTTCAGCACCACCACCGAGCCCGTCCTGTACGGTCCCGCCCGCAATCCCTGGGACCTGACGCGCACCCCCGGCGGCTCCAGCGGCGGATCCGCGGCGGCGGTGGCCTCCGGGCTCGTCCCGCTCGCGCACGCCACCGACGCCGCGGGCTCCATCCGCGTACCGGCCGCGAGCACGGGGTTGTTCGGCCTCAAACCCACCCGGGGCCGGATATCCATGGGCCCCGACGCCGACGAGGTGTTCAACGGACTCGCCGTCCACGGGGCCCTCAGCCGCACCGTGCGCGACAGCGCGACCCTGCTCGACCTGATCGGTGGCCCGGAAACGGGCGACCCGTACTCCGCGGCGGCGCCGCGCCGCCCCTACGCGCACGAGGTCGACCGCGCCCCCGGCCGGTTGCGCGTGGGCCTGCTCACCACGCCGTGGGGCGGCCGCGCCGTGGACCCCGCCGTCAGCGCCGCCACCGAACGGGTCGGCGAGCTGGCCGCGTCGCTCGGCCACCACGTGGAGGTCGTCCGGCTGGACCTCGGCGTCGACCAGGAGGAGTTCCTACTGGCCAACGCCCGGTTGTGGAACGTCAACCTGGTGGCCTGGATCGACGGTCTCGCGGCCGGGACGGGCCGTCCGATCGACGCCTCCACCCTGGAGCCGCAGACCCTCGCCTGCTACCGCTGGGGACAGCGGGTCGGCGGGGCGGAGTTCGTGGGGGCGTTGGAGGTGCGCAACCGGGTGGCGCGGGCCGTCGGTGACTACTTCACCCGGCATGACCTGCTGATGACGCCGACCCTGCCCGAGCTGCCGGTCCACCTCGGTACGTACGCGGACGGGGCTGCCGGCGGCGACGGGTTGGCGTGGGTGGCGCAGCTGTTCCACCGCTCGCCCTTCACGGCCGCCTTCAACGTCGCGGGCACCCCGGCCATGTCCGTGCCCCTCGCCTCGGACCCCGCGACCGGCCTGCCCATCGGCATCCAGTTCGCCGCCGGCCACGGGCGCGAGGACGTCCTGTTCCGCCTCGCGGGCCAACTGGAGCGCGCCGCACCCTGGGCCCACCGCACACCGGGAACCTGGGCGGGGACGGCCGCGACGGTGTGACACGGGTCACTCCGTCCGGCCGATGAGTTCCGCGAGCGGACCGGGTCAACCTTGTGACCGCACCGGCGAAAGACAGACCGACGACAGACAGGACGAGCAGCCATGACCGAAGCCGTGAAGGGCCCCGCCTCCTACTTCCCCTCGATCGAGAAGAAGTACGGTCGCCCGATCGCCGAATGGAAGGCGCCCATCGTCGCCTCGCCGCTCACCAAGCACATGGAGCTCGTCTCCTGGCTCAAGGCGGAGCACGGCCTGGGCCACGGCCACGCCAATGCCCTCGTCGCGCACACCCTCGCCGAGTCCACCGGGAAGTGACGCGGCGCTCCCGCTTCCGCCCCGCCACCGCCGGTGGCATTGGAGTGGCCCTGTTCCGGCCGGTGGCGTGGCTTCCGCGCATCCGGGTGCGCCTTCCTAGGGTCGGCGGGTGACGGGGGACCCGGTCGGAACAGGTGGGTGAGTCGTGGAACGCGTGACGGCACGAGCACGAGCACGGGAACGAGTGGGGACGCGCGGGCGATCCTCGGCCCGCACCGACCGAACGACATGGGCGGGGACCCGGCGGCTGGCGGCCGTGGCGGGCCTGATGGCGCTGTGCGCCCTGCCGACCGCACCCGCGGGCGCGACGCAGGCCGCCGCCGACCGCTCGCCGACCGGACCGCCGCTGTACGTGAGCGACTACGGCAACAACCGGGTCGTCACGCTCCCGGCGGACGGCGGCGACGGGACGACGGTGCCCCTGGAGGGACTGGTGCGCCCCACCGGTATCACCTGGGACACCACCGGCGCCCTGTACGTCTCCGACACGGGCAACAACCGGGTGGTGACGCTGCCCCCGAACGGCGGGGGACAGACCACGGTGCCCACCGTCGACCTGTCGCGTCCGCTCGGCCTCGCCGTCGATGCCGCCGGAAGCGTCTACATCGCCGACAGCTTCAACGACCGGGTGGTGAAGGTCCCCACCGGCGGCCCCCAGACGACCGTCCCCACCACGGGCCTGCTGCACCCCTGGGGTCTGGCGCTGGAGCCCGACGGGGACCTCTACGTGGCCGACTTCGTCAACGACCGCGTCGTCAAGGTGGCCGCGGACGGGAGCGGTCAGACCACCGTGCCCACGGTGGGCCTGTCCCAGCCGACCGGCCTCGCGCTCAACGCGGCCGGTGACCTCTACGTCTCCGACAGCGGCAACAACCGCGTCGTGAAGGTGTCCGCGGCCGACGGGCAGCAGAGCACGGTCCCCCTCACCGGCCTCAGCGATCCGTTGGGCCTCGCGCTCGACGGCACCGGAAACCTCTACGTGGCCGACGGTTTCAACAACCGGGTGGTGCGCGTACGGGAGACGGGCGGCGGGCAGGTCACCCTCCCCTCCACCGGCCTCAACACGCCGACGGGCCTCGCCTTCCCGCCGGCGAAGGCCCGCCCCGGCCCCGTCGACGCCGTCGACAAGGGCCTCACGAAGCTCCGCTGACCCGTTCCTCCACCGCGGACGACACCAGCCGCGTGTCGGGAAGCCGAACCGTGACGAGGAGACCGCCGCCGGGGCGGGGGACGAGGTCGAGCGTGCCGTCGTGGGCGCGGACCACGCTCTGCACGAGGGCGAGGCCGAGGCCGGCGCCCGCGTGCTCGTCGGTCCGGACGCGTTCCGTCCCCCGGCGGAAGGCCTCGGTGAGGGTCGGCACCAGGTCCGGCGGCACCGGTCGGCCCGTGTTCTCGACCCGCAGCACGCACCCGTCGGGCCGCGCCTCGGTGTGGACCGTCACGGTGCCGCCGGTGGGGAGGTTGTGGACGACGGCGTTCTGCACGAGGTTGGTCACCATCCGCAGCAGGAGCTCCGCCGAGCCGCGGGTCCGGGTCGCCCCGCCGGTGACGTCGAGCGTGACCCCGCGCCGTTCGGCGAGGTGCAGCAGGGTTTCCGCGGCCTCCTCGGCGACGAGCGAGAGGTCCACGTCCTCCCGCGTGAAGTTCCCCCGGTCGCTGCGGCTGAGCAGCAGGAGGGCCTCGGTCAGGACGATCGCACGCGTGTTGACCACCTGAAGGCGTTCGAGGACCGCGTCCCGGTCACCGGCGGGATCCCTGCGGGCGACATCCAGCAACGTCCGCGAGATGGCCAACGGGGTGCGCAGTTCGTGCGAGGCGTTCGCGGCGAACCTCTGCTGTTCGGTGACGTGCGACTCGACCTGTTCGAGCATGGCGTCGAACGCGTCGGCCAGTTCACGGAACTCGTCCTGCCGGCCCTCCATGCGCACCCGGTGCGACAGTGATCCGCTGCCCGCCGCCCGGGCCGCGGCCGTGATCCGGGTGAGCGGCGCGAGCATCCGACCGGCCAGCACCCACCCCCCGACGAGGCCGAACACGAGCAGGAGGAACATCGCCGAGGCCGCGGCCGGGGCGAAGGTGCGCACGAGGAGGTACCGGTTGGGCGAGACCCCCAGAAGGCCCCGGGAATTGTCGGGGACGTATCGCAGCAGGAACACCCACACCACCGCCAAAAGGAGGGCTCCGGCGACGGTGAGGAAGCCGGCATAGCTGAGGGTGAGCTTCCACCGGGCGCTGAGCCCCGACCCCCTACGCACGCGCACCGCCGGGGCGGGCGGCGTCCGGGCCGGGACCGATCCGGTAGCCGACGCCCGGCACCGTGGCGATGGCCCAGGGCTCACCGAGCCGTTTGCGCAACGCGGAGACGGTGATGCGGACCGCGTTGGTGAACGGGTCGGCGTGCTCGTCCCAGGCCCGTTCCAGCAGCTCCTCGCTGCTGACGACACCGCCCTCGGCGGCGACGAGGACTTCGAGCACGGCGAACTGTTTGCGGGTGAGCGCGACGTGCCGTCCGTCGCGGAAGACCTCACGGCGGAACGGGTCGAGCCGCAGACCCGCGATCTCACGGACCGGGGGCCGGGCGTACGCGCGTCTCCGATCGAGCGCCCGCAGCCGCAGGACCAGCTCCCGCAGCTCGAACGGCTTGGTGAGGTAGTCGTCGGCGCCGAGCCCGAACCCGGACGCCTTGTCGTCGATGCGGTCCGCCGCGGTGAGCATGAGGATCGGGATGCCGCTGCCGGAGGCGACGATGTGTCGCGCGACCTCGTCCCCGGAAGGGCCGGGAATGTCGCGGTCGAGGACCGCGAGGTCGTAGCAGTTGACGTCCAGGAGGGCCAGGGCGGAGTCGCCGTCGCCGGCGATGTCGGCGGCGATGGCCTCCAGCCGTAGACCGTCGCGGACGGCCTCGGCCAGGTACGGCTCGTCCTCCACGATCAGTACGCGCATGCCCGAAGCCTAAGCGCTGTCCCGTGAGCCCCGGCGGGCGTACGACGCCGGCTGCGGCAGCTGCGGCGCCTCCGTCGACGCCGATGCCGCCCGCGAGGGGCGGGGCCGCTCCGCCGACGGCTGCTCCGCGCCGCGCCACCAGCGGCGCGACGCCAGTGCGGCCAGCGCGGCGCCGGTGGCGTTGACCAGTACGTCGTCCACCGAGGACACCCGGTCCAACCGCAGGACGTACTGCGCGCTCTCCACCAGCACCGAGCAGCCCGCCCCGAGGGCCAGGACCCGCGGCACCGACGCCACCGCGGCGAACCGCACCGGCGCGAAGAAGCCCAGCGACGCGAAGACCAGCAGGTTGCCCACGATCCCGAGCGGCCCCATCGTGACCAGGTCCAACAGCGGCACGAGACTCACCCGGCCGGGGACGATCCCGGCCCCGGCGCCCGGCATCAGGATCATCCACACGAACGGCGCCGTCCCGTGCACCATGCCCACCTCGGCCAGAGAGGTCCGCCAAGCCCCCGCGACGCCCGCCGCCCGCCGCCGGCGGGCCATGCCCCACACCAGAAACAGGGACAGCGGCACCGAGACCAGCGTCATGAGCACCACGCCGTTGAACGTGTCGAAGCAACCGTGCCACCGCCCGGCCAGGCACACCGGGGCGGACATCATGAGCGGCCGCCGCAACAGGAACGCGGCGCCCGCCACGACGAGGACCACCGGGCCGAGGAGCACGATCCCGCGCCAACGGCGCCGAGATGCTGTCAGGGATGCGTCACGGTTCATGCCCCCATGGGACACGCGGGGCCGTCGCGCCGGCGTATCCGGTTCTCGATACGCCCGCGATACACGGGCCTCGATACGCCCGCGATACACGGGCCTCGGTACGCCCGCGATGCACGGGACGCCCCTCGGCCGCTCACCGGGTCAGAACGACCACCGGGTGTGGCTGTACACCCCGTCGTCCCGGCCGAAGCCGTACGCGGTGGTCGGGGCCACGGCGAACACCACGGCGTCGCCCGTGCGGAACGCGTCCCCGATGCCGTGGAAGGTGCCCTCGGGGGAAGTGATGTGGGCACCGTACTTCGCCTCGTACGCCGCGATCACCCCCTCCAGCGCCGCCGGATCCGAAACCTGCACGGCCCGGCCCTCGACCACCAGGTCGAGCCCCTCCGTCAGGGAGTTGCCGCCCGTGGTCACCGCGCAGTGGCCGTCGTGGGCGAGGTTCTTGGCCTTCTGTTCCCCCGGGCCGGTCGAGAAGTGCAGCGCCCCGTCGTGCCAGGCGGCGATGACCGGGGTCACGTGGAGCCGGCCGTCCGGCCGCACCGTCGAGAGCCAGAAGATCTCCGCGGCCTCCAGCAGCCGCAATGCCTGCGACCACTCGGTGGCGGTGACGTCCTCGGCACCGGGACGGGGCTGGAGCGCCGAACTGTAGCGGGCGTCGAGCTCGGTCGTGGGCTGGTCGGTGGGTCCTTGATCCGGCATGGCAGATCTCCTTCCTCCTCCCATCGTCGAACGGCCGGCCGTCGGCCGGCCACCGACACGCCCGCACGGGCCACACCGACCGCCCGCACCGGTCCGACGGCCGGCGCCGACCACCCCGCCGGTAGATTGGACGCGTGATCGATTTTCTGCGGGACGCCCCGGTCGAAGGCAGCCTCGACGTCGTCTGGCACGCGGGTTGGCCGTCCCCGAAGCACGACCCCGCCCCGGAGATCCAGGTCCACGCGTACACCGAACACACGGTCGTCCTGCGCCAGAACAAGTCCGTCCACTACGAGGCGCCGTTCCTGTTCCTCCTCTTCGGCAACGACCGAGCCCTGCTGCTCGACACCGGCGCGTCCGCCGACGCCGCCCACTTCCCCCTCCGGGAAACCGTCGACGCCCTCGTGGCGGACTGGCTGGCCCGCCACCCGCGACGGGAGTACGCCCTGCTGGTCGCCCACACCCACGGGCACGACGACCACACCGCCGCGGACGTCCTGTTCGCGGACCGGCCGCACACCACCGTCGTGGGGGCGGGCCTGGACGAGGTCACGGCGTACTTCGGGCTCCGGGACTGGCCCCACCGGCCGGGCGAGCTCGACCTGGGCGGTCGGATCCTCGACCTGATTCCCGGGCCCGGGCACCAGGAGGCGGGGCTGGTCCTCCACGACCGGCACACCGGGCTGCTGCTGACCGGCGACACCGTCTACCCCGGCCGGCTCTACATCGAGGACCGGGACGCCTACTCGGACACCGTCGACCGGCTGCTGGAATTCTGCGCGACCCGCACCGTCCGCCACGTACTGGGCTGCCACATCGAGATGACGACCACGGCCGGCGAGGACTACCCGCGAGGGACCACCCACCAACCGGACGAGCCCCCGCTCCAGCTGACCACCGGCCACCTGCACGCGCTGCGTCGGGCCCTCGACGAGACGAAGCAGCGCCGAGGGACCCACCCGTACGACGAGTTCGTCCTGGTCTACCGGGACTGACCGGACCGGCCGCCCGAGCCGGCCGCCACGCGGTCCGTGTCCGGCTCGGGTTGCTCCCCGCCCGGCCCGCTGTCCCGCCCGGCGTCCAGGGCCGCCGCGCCCGGGCCCGCGTAGGCGGTGGGGCGCTCCTCCCAGAACGTCGCGGACACCGCACGCCGGGCGAGCATCACCACGATGCCGACGACACTCAGGCCCAGGGCGATGACCAGGGGCGGACCGAGGCCGAACCAGGACGTCCCGCCCGCCGAGTTCGCCGGGTCCGCCATGTCGGCGACCGCCTCCACCAGCAACCAGGCCAGCATGCCCGCCCCGATGACCGGCCCGGCGCCGATGAGGAGGAACTCGCGCACGCCCGCGGTGAGTCGGCGCCGGTGGTAGACCGCGCAGGCGACGCCGGTGAGGGCGTAGTAGAACGCGATCAGCAGGGACAGGGCCGTCAGGGAGTCGGCGAGGGCGTTCTCGCTGATCCGGTGGATGACCAGGTACCAGACGGTGGCCGTACCGGCGACCCACCAGGTGCTGACCGCGGGCGTGCGGAACCGGCCGTGGATCCGGCCGAAGGCGCGGGGGAGGGCGTGCCTGCGCGCCATGGACAGTGCCGTGCGCGAGGCCGGGATGATCGTCGTCTGGGTCGAGGCGAGTGCCGATGTCGCCACGGCGAGGAGGACGATCCAGTCCCAGCCGCCGAGCACCTCGTGGGCCAGGGAGGCGAACACGGCCTCCTCGTCGTCCGCGTGCGCGCTGAGGTAGCCGGTGCCCGCGAAGGCGACCACGGCGAAGGCCACCGAGACGTACGTGGCCAACAGGACCACCGTGGACCAGATGCCGGCCCGACCCGGGGTGGAGGAGGGGTCCGTCGTCTCCTCGGACAGGTTGACGGCCGACTCCCAGCCCCAGTAGACGAACACGCCGAGCAGCAGCCCGCCCGTCAACGCCGTGCCGCCGGCCCCGAACGGGTTGAGCCAACCGGCGGCGGGACGCACCGCGTCGAGGGACCCGGTTCCGGAGAAGACCTGGTGGAGGGCCACGGCCGCGAACACGAACAGGCAGACGGTCTGGAGCAGGACGAGGACGTTCTGCAGACGGGCCGCCGCCCGGGTGTCACGTACGCACAGCGCGGCCATCGCCACGATCAGCAGCACGGTCAGCGACTGGCGGACCAGGGTGTTCCCGGCCCAGCCGTCGAGGCCCACGGCCAACAGGCCGAAGTTGACGGCCACATCGGCGAGCGAGCCCACCACCAGGACGCCGGTCATCGTGATCGCCCACCCGCCCAGCCAACCGGCCGTCGGCCCCAGCGCGCGCGTCACCCAGGAGAAGGTCGTGCCGCAGTCGGGATCCGCCCGGTTCAGGTAGTAGAAAGCGGAAGCGATGAGCACCATCGGAACGAACGACGCGAGCATCACCCCGGGGGCGTGGACGCCGACCAGGGCCACGATCGGCCCGATCACGGCGGCCAGGGAGTACGCCGGCGAGGTGGCGTTGAGCCCGATGGCGAGGGCGTCGACGAAACCGATCGCGTTCGGTTTGAGCGTGGCGGCCGGCGTCCGCGGGGTGTCTTCGACCATGGTCCCTCACTGGTGCGGTGTGAACGGGGCGTGAATGCGAAGAGGAAACCCGCGCGCCGTACGAGGGGTCAATGGTGTTGGCATAAGCGACCCCCCCGGCTCGGCCGGGACGCCCCGCGCCCCGCGCCGGCGGGCCGGGCGTCCCCGGCCCGTCCGTTCCGGGACCGCGCTGACCCGTCCCGGGACCTCGCGGACCGGCCGGTCAGCCGGACAGGCCGGTCAGTTCGCGTTCGGCGCTGTCCAGCAGCATGTCCAGCGCGACCGGGTAGGCGCTGTGTGGCATTCGGGCGGCCAGCAGCCGGACGGTGGCCGCGATGTTCGGGTACTCGTCCGCCGGCAGACGGGCGTACGTCGACTCCCACCGCTCCTCGTCCGCCTCGCGGGCCTCCGCCGCCAGCGCGAAGGGGCCCGCGTCGAGCGCGGCGAAGGCCAGGCACTGGTCGATGTAGGCGTGGTAGATCCGCACGGCGTCCCCGTCGGGGAATCCGGCGGCGCGCAGGCTGCCGAGGATCGCCTCGTCGGCGGCGATCTCCCGCGGTCGGCCGCTCACCCGGCTCGCCGTCAGCAACGCGGCCTGCGGATGGGCGAGGTAGGCGCCGTGGATGCGGAGCCCGAGGGAGCGCAGGTCCTCGCGCCACCGCCCGGTCGGGAGCCAGCCGGCGAGCGCCCGGCCGATCAGCTCCTCGCCCATGGCCAGGGTGAGGCCGTCCATGCCGTCGAAGTACCGGTACAGGGTGCTGGGGTCCGCGCCCAGGGCGGCGCCGAGCCGCCGGGCCGAGAGCCCCGCACTGCCGTGCTCGCGCACCATCCGCAGCGCCGTCTCGACGATCAACCGCTCGGAGAGCACCGTCCCCTGCCGGGTCGGACGCCGTCGCCTGCGCGCATCCTCCGGAACCACGTCCTTCGCCATCGCCCGCCCTCTCCTTCGATTCCCTCGACCCCGCCGCGTTCGGCGCGCCCGCATGCCGGCGCCCCGCACCGGGTGCCCGGCACCTGCTCCAGCCTTATGCCAACACCATTGACCTTAGCTTGGGGCGGCGGGTTCCATCAGCCCCTGAGGCACACGCCTCACAGAGAGAGGACCTCGCCATGCGTGTACTGCTCGTGGGTGCCGGCGGCGTCGGCAGCGCGATCACCCGGATCGCCGCCCGCCGCGACTTCTTCGACCACTTCGTCGTCGCCGACTACGACCTGGGCCGCGCGCAGGCGGCGGTGGCGGCCCTGGGCGACGAGGAGCGGCGCTTCAGCGCCTGCCGGGTCGACGCCTCCGACGAGGCGGCGGTCGCCCGGCTGCTCTCGGAGCAGGGGTGCGACGTCCTGATGAACGCGACCGACCCGCGCTTCGTGATGCCCCTGTTCAACGCCTCGCTGACGGCGGGCAGCCACTACCTCGACATGGCCATGTCCCTCTCCCGCCCGCACCCCGAACACCCGCACAGCGAGTGCGGGGTGAAGCTGGGCGACGAGCAGTTCGAACGGGCCGAGGAATGGGAGAAGTCGGGTCGGCTGGCGCTCGTCGGCATGGGTGTGGAGCCCGGACTCTCCGACGTGTTCGCCCGCTACGCGGCGGACGAACTCTTCGACGAGATCGAGGAGATCGGCATCCGCGACGGGGCCAACCTGGCCGTCGAGGGCTACGACTTCGCCCCGTCCTTCAACATCTGGACGACGATCGAGGAGTGTCTCAACCCGCCCGTGGTGTACGAGCGCGAGCGGGGTTGGTTCACCACCGAGCCGTTCAGCGAGCCGGAGGTCTTCGATTTCCCCGAGGGCATCGGTCCCGTCGAGTGCGTCAACGTCGAGCACGAGGAGGTACTCCTCATTCCCCGCTGGGTGGGGGCCGGTCGGGTCACCTTCAAGTACGGCCTAGGTGACGACTTCATCGGCAAGCTCAAGACGCTCCACGCCCTGGGCCTGGACTCCACCGAACCGGTCACCGTCCGCGGCGAGGGCGGTCCGGTCCGGGTCTCGCCCCGTGACGTGGTCGCCGCCTGCCTGCCCGACCCGGCCGGCCTCGGGGACCGGATGACCGGCAAGACCTGCGCCGGCACCTGGGTCAAGGGCACCAAGGACGGCCTGCCCCGCGAGGTCTACCTCTACCACGTGGTCGACAACCAGTGGTCCATGCGGGAGTACGGCTCCCAGGCCGTGGTCTGGCAGACCGCGGTCAACCCGGTGGTGGCCCTCGAACTGCTGGCCACCGGAGTGTGGTCCCGGGCGGGCGTCCTCGGCCCCGAAGCCCTGCCGCCCCTGCCCTTCCTCGACCTGCTCACGGCGTACGGCTCGCCCTGGGGCATGCGCGACCAGGCCGCCACCACCCCGGCGGCGTAGGGTCGGTGACCCGACCGGCGCGGGCGGCCTCCCGGGGCCGCCCGCGCGTAAGGATTTCGTCATCGTCGTCCTGTGGCGATGCCGTCCGGTCACCGCGTTCAATGGGGGAAACGATCAGCGGGTTCGGCAGGGGAGCGGCAGTGGTGAACGGAAAGCGACGCGGACGGTTCTTCATCGGAGGGCTGGTGACGGCCCTGGTGCTGATCGGCGTGGGCGTGTACTGGTTCCAGCCGTGGAAGCTCTGGCAGGACGACCGCGTCGACGAGGCCCTGCCGACGGCCCCGCGGTCGGCACCGTCCGCGCCGCAGGCCGGAGCCCCCGTTCCGGCCGCCCCGGCGCCGCTGACCGTCGCCCGGGGGAACCTGATCAGCCACGAGCACACCACCACCGGCACCGCGCAACTCATCCGTCTCGCGGACGGTTCGCACACGCTGCGCCTGGAGGACCTCGACACCAGCAACGGGCCTGACCTGCGGGTGTGGCTGACGGACGCCCCCGTCAAGGAGGGCACGGCGGGCTGGCGCGTCTTCGACGACGGCAAGCACGTCAGCCTGGGCAAGCTCAAGGGGAACAAGGGCGACCAGAACTACGAGGTGCCGGCCGGCCTCGACCTGTCCGAGTACACCAGCGTCACCATCTGGTGCGACCGCTTCGACGTGTCCTTCGGCGCCGCCGAACTGGCCGGCGCCTGACGGCCACGGCCGTTCACGGCCGTCGGGGCGCTCCGTCCGGCAGCGCGAAGCGCACACCGGTCCGCTCCGAGAGCGCCCACAGCCGACGGGCCGTGGCGACGTCGTGCACGGCCGCTCCAGCGGTTGCGGACAGCCCCGGGGAACCCCAGCGTGGAGCCGAGGAAACCCCATCCCATCCGTCACGAGGAGTCGCCGTCATGGGCGGTATGCAGGACAAGCGCCAGGAGCCGGGCAAGGGCCGCGAGGAGCAGGAGCAGGAGCAGGAGCGCACGCGCCGCCCCGAGCAGGACCCCGTCCACCCCGCCACGAGTGCGGTGAAGGCCCGGGGCAAGAGCCCCGAGGAGCTCAAGTACCCGCGTCAGGACGAGAACCCGCGCGAGCGCGACGAGGACGAGCGGCGAGACGGGGAGTCCTGACCCGCCCACACACCGGGACGCTCAGCAGCGAGGACCCGGCCGGAGCCCCTCGGCGCCCCGGTCGGGTCCTCGTCGCCCGTACGGGGGAACCGCTACGCGGGCCGCACGGCCCCCGGTCCTCCGCGCTCGAAGGTCACCGGTAGGCTCCGGGGGCCGCGCAGGCCGCCCGGTCGCCACGGGATCTCCTCCGGCGGTACGGCGAGGGCGAGGCCGGGGAGCCGACGCAGGGCGGTGCCGATCGCGATCTGGCCCTCCAGTCGTGCCAGCGGGGCGCCCAGGCAGTAGTGGATGCCGTGCCCGAACGCCAGGTGGGCGTTGTCCTGCCGGGTGATGTCCAGCCGCTCCGGGTCGGGGAAGCGCGCCGGATCGCGATCGGCGAGGGCCGAGCCGATCAGCACGGTCGCCCCGCGCGGGATGCTCACGCCCGCGATCTCGATGTCCTCCCGGGCGAACCGGGCGATGCCGGGGCTGACCGGACCGTCGTAGCGCAGGAACTCCTCGATCGCGCCCGGCAGCAGCGCCGGATCGGAACGCAGCAGGTCGAGCTGGTCGGGGTGCGCGAGCAGCATGGCGATGCCACCGCCGATCAGATTGACCGTCGTGATGTAGCCGGCCGCCAGCAGCAGGAACACCATGGCGACGAGTTCGTCCTCGGTGAGCCGCTGTTCCTCGTCCCGGGCCGCGACGAGGTCGCTGAGCAGGTCGTCGGCGGGCCGGTCCCGCTTGTCGCGGATGAGTTCGGTGACGTAGGCGCGCATGTGCAGCCACGCCTCGTTCACCACGGCGGGATCCGGCGGCTGCGCGCCCCGCATGATCATGCGGTCGGTCCAGTGCTGGAAGTCATGACGGTCGTCCACGGGCACGCCCAGCAGTTCGCTGATCACCGTGACCGGGAGCGGCAGTGCGAATTCCGCGACGAGGTCGGCCCGGCCGGCCGGGCCGATCCCGTCCAGCAACCGGTCGGTGACGGCCTGGATCCTCGGCCGCATCCCCGCCACGCGGCGGGCGGTGAAGGCCTTCGACACCAGGCGGCGCAAACGGGTGTGGTCGGGCGGGGCGCTGCGGAGCATGTTGCCGAGCATCGACTCGCGCTCGGTTCCGGGTAGCTGTCGCAGGAGCCGGGTGTCGGCGGCGTCGCGCACGTCGCTGCTGAGGCGGGGGTCGGACAGGGCGGCCAGCCCGTCCTCGTAGCGGGTGACGAGCCATGCCTCCAGACCGCCCGCGATGACGGTGCGGCGCACGGGGCCGTCCTCCCGCAGTTGCCGGTACAGCGGGAACGGATCCGCGAGGAAGGCCGGGTCGGCGTAGGGCAGAAGGGTCGGCCGTTCGGTCATGGTGCCTCCCGAAGGGTGTCTTTCCGGTTCGGAGCGCGCGATGCCCGGGTGTGCGCGTCGCCCCGGTGTGCGCGATGCCCGGGTGCGCGCCTCGCCCCGGTGTGCGCGATGCGTCGGCATTCGCGTGCGGTTCAGCGCAGTGACTCCCTCGGGGGCCGCTCCCGCAGGGCCCCGTAGGCGAGGAAGTAGGCGGGCACCCGGTTCAACCACCGGGAGTCCGTGATGAGCTCGGTCAGTCGTTTGGCCCGTCGGGGATCGCCGAACGCGGTACCCCCGGCCAGCAGCGGCTCGATGACCTGACGGTGGGCGAGGCGCTGGAGGCCCTGCGTGGCCACCGTGGTGGGCAGCCGGCGCTGCTGCACGCGGCGTACGTCCCGAAGTCCCACGGCATGCTCCCGCAACGGCCGCACCAGGTGGCGGGCGGCCGCCACCGCGTCCTGGACCGCGAGGTTGATGCCGATGCCGAAGACCGGCGACATGGCGTGGGCCGCGTCACCGATGCACAGCAGCCCGGGGCGGTGCCAGCGGCGGAGCCGTTCGAGGCGGACGTCGAGCAGTTTGACCTCGTCCCAGGAGGTGAGCACGTGGGCCCGGTCGGCGAGCCAGGGAGCGGCCTCCGCGAACCGCTCGTTGAAGCGCTCCAGGCCCTCCGCGCGCCGCTCCACATCGGTGCCCTTGGGGATGAGCGCCGCACACTGCCAGTAGTCGCCACGATCGATGAGCGCGGTGAAGAACCGGTCACCCACGGCTCCGAGCAACCCGCTGGGGTCGTCCTCGTGGCGCGGCAGCCGGAACCACCAGGCGTCCATGGGGCACGGGAAGCCCTCCAGTCCCAGTTCGGGCAGCGCCCTGGCCGGCGAGCCGCGGCCGTCGCACGCCACGGTCAGGTGGGCCCGGAGCTCGCCGGTGGCGCCGTCCGCGGACCGGTACCGCACGCCGGCCACGCGCCCGCCCTCCATCAGGAAGGACGTCGCCTCGGTGTTCATACGGAGGTCGAAGGACGGCTCCCGGCGCGCTTCGTCGGCGAGGAGGTCGAGCAGGTCCCACTGGGGCACCATCGCGATGTAGTTGTACTTGCCGGGCAGCGCCCCGATGTTCCCGACCATGACGAGCGAGCGGTCCGGTCCGATGGGCAGTTGGACGGACGTCACGCGGCGCTGCGGCAGCCGGGCGAACCGTTCCGCGAGACCGATGTCGTCCAGCAGGGACAGGGTCGACGGGTGCACGGTGTCACCTCGGAAGTCGCGCAGGAAGTCGCCGTGCTTCTCCAGCACGGTCACCTCCACCCCCGCCCTGGCCAGCAACAGCCCCAGCACCATGCCGGCCGGTCCGCCTCCCACCACGCAGCACGTCGTGCGCTCCACGGCAACCACTCCCTTCGGGGGCCGGGCGGGCCCCAGAGGACATATACCGCAATCAGGGCTCCGGGACCCGTCAGGACGGTGTCGAGCGGGCCGCGACGGGGTGTCGAGCGGGCCGGAGCGGGCGGTTCCGCCCGGGTACGGAACCCATGAGTGCCGGGGTGGGTCGTGGGTAGGCGCCGGGCATCCCGGGCCTCCGGGACCACCCGCGTGTCACGCGGGCCCCGAGGGCGCGGGGAACGGACGTGGCCGTCGAGGTGAGCCGTCGAGGTGAGGAGAACCCCATGTCCGCACACATCCCGGAACCGGACCCGAGGCCCGGGCCGATTCCGCCGCCGGTCGCCTCGTCGCCACCGCCCGCCGTGTCGCCCGGCCCGCCGCTCATGTCGCACGGTGTGCCGCCGGGCGAGACGCCGCCGGGGGAGTCGAGCACCGGCACCGGGGCGGGCCCGTACCGGCCCCTCACACGCGGCTGGGGCATGGGGCCGCTCGTGATCATCTGCCTGTTGGCCTTCGCCTGCGCCCTCTTCTTCCTCGCCTACGCGGTCTTCCTGGACCTCTGAGCACCCCGACCGAACCGCGTTTTCGCCTCCGGGTGCCCGGACCGGCTCGGCCCGGGCACGGATGAAGGCCGTGCCGCGCGCCGGATCCCGGCGGGCACCGACATATGTTTCATGCACACCCCGAAACCGCTCCCGGCACCCGCAACCGCTCCGGAAGCCGCTCCCGGCACCCGCGACCGCACCCGGGACGACCGCACCTCGCGCCCGCACCCGGCCACCTCCTGGCCGCCGCCCCGGAACGAAAGGGCAACGCATGACCGAGCCCGGTCCTCTGACACAGCAGACCGCCGCCGCGGTGACCCGGTCGGCGGATCCGTTCCCGGGGCAACGGGCGGTCGCCCGCGCCGTGGGCCTCATCATGGCGTCGACGCCGTGCACGGCCCGGCACGCGCGCCTGATCCTCGCGACGGCGGCCGACCTCGCCCACGTCTCCGTCGTCGACCTCGTGGCCGTGATGACCGCGGTGACCGCGGCGCCCGCCGACGCACCCGTTCCCGCGGCGGGACGCGTCGTGCGGGCCCTGCAGCGCGCGGTGGAGGCCGCCCGCACCCCTTCGACGGAAACGCCCTCGAAGGGGCCGACGCACACCGGACCGCCGCCCAGCCGCACCCGGACCGAAGAGGTCCTCTCCCGGCTGCGGGGCTGCCAGGCCCGCCTCACGAGCACCCCGCACGACCCCGGCGCCGCGCGGGCCATGGACGATGCCGCCCACACCCTGTGCGTCCTCATGGGCCGTCCCAGCGCGCACGAGGCGGTGCTCGCGGCGGAACGCCACCTGGCCGGAACGGCCTGACCCGCCCACGTGGGCCCGGCCCACGCGGGCCCGGTGCTGACCGCGGCGGCGCGGGCCCCGACCGCGGTGCGCACGCCGTGCTCAGAACGTCAACCGGAACAGCGCGCCCCCACCGGGGGCCGCCTCCGCCGTCAGCTCGGCCGAGTGCGCCCGCGCGATCTGCCGCGCCATGGCCAGGCCCAGCCCGGAGCCCGGTAGGGCACGGGCCGCCCCGGCCCGGTAGAAGCGGTCGAAGACGTACGGCAGGTCCTCCGCGGAGATCCCCGGCCCGTGATCGCGGACCGTCAGCTCCGCACCCCGGCAGGAGCCGCCCGCCACCAGCTCCACCTCCACGGGCAGCCCGCCCCGGCTGAACTTCGCCGCGTTGTCGAGCAGGTTCCCCAACAGCCTGCTCAGCCGGGACGGGACCCCCGGCACCACGACCGGACCCTCGGGCACCCGCACCCGGATCGGGACGTCCGGCCAGTGCGTCCGTGCCGCCTGCGCGCAGTACTCCACCAACGCACCCAGCCGGACCTGCTCCACCAAGGGCTGCGGTTCCTCGTCGCGGGCCAGCTCGATCAGGTCGTTCACCAGCCCCGTCACCTCCCTGAGCTGGCGCCCCAGCGCGGCGGACGCCCGCTCGCGCTGGTCCGGCGTGAGCCGCTCGCCCCGCGCCAGCAGCTCGGCGTTGGTGCGCAGCGCCGTCAACGGGGTGCGCAGTTCGTGCGAGGCGTCCGCGACCAACCGGCGCTGGGCGGTGACCGACTGCTCCAGCTCGCCCAACATGGTGTTGAAGGTCCCGGCCAGCCGGGTGATCTCGTCCTCCCGTCCCGGCGGCGGCAGTTCGATCCGGTGCCGCGGGTCCCGGGTCGCGGCGATCCGCTCGGCCGTCGCGGTGAGCCGGGTCACCGGGGCCAGACCGGTCCGCGACACCCAGTGTCCGAGGAACGCGGCCAGCAGCACCCCGGCCGCCGCCGTCGCCACGAGCCACCGCGCGGCCTCCTCGATGCCGTCCTCGACGGTGTCCGCACGCAGTGCGACCTGGAGCGCCCGCCCCTTCGCGTAGTCGGTCGTGAGCATCCGGGCCGGATATCCGGACACCGTGATGTTCGTGTAGAAGGGGGCCCGCCGACCGGCGGCGACCTCCCGCGCGGCCGGAGCCACGGGCAGCAGCCCCGGCGTTCCCGGGGCGCGGGCGGGGTCGGCCGCCACCACCTCCGCGCACGCCGGGGCCGCCAGGAACCGGCACTCCCCGGCCAGGGTCCCCGGCGCGGCCCCCGGTTCGCGCTGGGCGGCGAGCCGCGCCGACTGGGTCAGACTGAGGTCGAGCTGCTGGTACAGCGCGGACCGGACCACGACGAACGCCGCCGCGCACACCCCGACCGCAACGAACGCCACGGCGGCGGTGACGGCCAGCGCGAGCCGGGTCCGCAGTGGACGCCGCCTGCGCCAAGCGCCGCCGAGCCGCCGACGGCCCGCGCCGCTCACGCCGCGTCCAGCCGGTAACCGACCCCGTGGACGGTGTGCACCAGCCGGGGCTCCCCGCCGGCCTCCAACTTCCGGCGCAGGTAGCCGACGTAGACGGCCAGGGAATTGGAGTCCGGCCCGAAGTCGCGGCCCCACACCAGTTCCAGGATCGACTCGCGCGGCAGGACCTGGCCCGGGTGGCGCAACAGGAGCTCCAACAGGGCCGCCTCCGTGCGGCTGAACTCCAACGGCCGCCCGCCCCGCCGCCCGGTCCGGGTCGCCGGATCCAGTACGAGGTCGGCGAAGCCGAGCGGGGCGCCGCCCGCCGAACCGGGCGCGGCCCGCCGCAACAGTGCCCGGACCCGGGCGACCAGCTCGTCCAGGGCGAACGGTTTCACGAGGTAGTCGTCGGCCCCCGCCTCCAGCCCGTCGACCCGCTCGCTGACGGAGTCGAGGGCCGTCAGCACGAGGACGGGCGTACGGTCGCCCAGCGCACGGAGCTGCCGGCAGACGGCCAGTCCGTCGAGCACGGGCATCATCACGTCGAGGACGACGGCGTCGGGCTCCCAGGCCGCCACCTGCGAGAGGGCGGTGAGGCCGTCCGCCGCGCCCCGCACCTCGTACCCCTCGACGGCGAGGCCGTCCTCGACGGCGGCCCGCACCTCGGGCTCGTCATCGACCACGAGGATCCGCGGCCCGGGGGCCGTACCGCCGACGGCACCGCCCGCGTAGCCCGAATGATCGGCCTTGCCGGCATTGCCCGTGTTGTCCGCACTGTTCATGGGGGACAGCCTGCCAAAGCCGTCTGAGAGAACCTCTTAGAACGTTCTTAGGGCGCACCGGGAGTGTGCGGCCATGACCACACCACACACACCCGCGGCACTGTCCGTCGTGATCGGTGCGGGCGGCACCGGCGGGCACATCTACCCCGGCCTCGCGCTCGCCGAGGCACTGCGCGCGGCCGTGCCGGGCGCCGTGGTCTCGTTCATCGGGACCGAGCGGGGCCTGGAGACCGAGCTGATCCCCGGCGCCGGATACCGCCTGCACACCGTCGACATGATCCCCTTCGACCCGGCCCTGGGCGCCAAGCGCTACCTGTTGCCCGCCGCCCTGCTGCGCTCCGCCCACCAGGCCCGATCCGTGATCCGCGCCCAGGGCGCCCAGGTCGCCGTGGGCATGGGCGGCTACCCCAGTGCGCCCGCCGTCCTCGGTGCCCGCCTCGCCGGCCTGCCGGCCGTGATCCACGAGTCCAACGCCGTCCCAGGCCGCGCCAACCAGTTCGCGGCCCGGCTCACCCCGCACATCGCGGTCGCCTTCGACCGCAGCCGCGGCCACCTCACCGGCGGTTCCCGGGCCCTCACCACCGGAATGCCGATCTCCGCAGCCCTGTCCGGGCTCGCCGAACTCCCCGCGGCGGACCGGACGGCCCTGCGCGCCGACGCCCGGCGTGCGCTCGGCGTCCCCGCGGGACGGCGGCTCGTCGTCTTCAACGGCGGGAGCCTGGGCGCCGTCCGCCTCACCCGTGCGGCGACCGCCCTGGCCGGGGCGTGGCAGTACCGGGACGACGTGCAGCTGCTGATCAAGACGGGCCCGGCGGCGCTCCCCGACACGGTGGCCGACCTCGCGGCCTCCGGCGGGCAGCGCATCGCCCGGGCCGTGCCGTACCTGGACCGCATGGACCTCGTCTACGCGGCCGCCGACCTCGTGGTGTGTCGCGCCGGCTCGGCGACCGTCGCCGAACTGGCGGCCACCGGCGTCCCCGCCGTCCTCGTGCCCTACCCGCACGCCCCCGGCGACCACCAGACCCACAACGCGCGGGTCCTGACCGACGCGGGCGCGGGAGTGCTGCTGCCCGACGCCGAGACCACCGCCGAACGCCTCGCCGGCTGCATCGGGCCGCTGCTGGCCGATCCGGCGCGGCTGGCGTCGATGGCCGGCGCCGCCGACCCCGGCCCGCACGCGCGGGCCGCCGAACTGCTGGCCGCGGAAGTCCTCCGCGTCGCCGGCTTCATCCCCACCCCTCACCTGGAGCGCGTATGAACCCGAACAGCTGGACCGGCCGCACCGTCCTCGTCACCGGAGCCGAAGGCTTCATCGGATCGACACTGGTCGACCTGCTGGTGGCCCGGGGCGCGCGCGTGCGGGCCTTCGTCCACTACAAGCCGTACGCGGAGAAGGGCCACCTGGCACGCCACCTCGCCGACCCGGACGGCCCCGTGGAGATGTGGGCCGGTGACGTCCGGGACGCCGGCCGGGTCAGCGACGCCGTCGCCGGCTGCGACACGGTCTTCCACCTGGCGGCGCTGATCGGCATCCCCTACAGCTACGACTCACCGGGCGCCTACGTGCAGACCAACGTCACCGGCACCCAGAACGTGGCCGAGGCCTGCCGCCGCCACGACGTGCGCCGCCTCGTGCACACCTCGACCAGCGAGGTCTACGGGACGGCGCTGACCGCCCCGATCTCCGAGAGCCACCCGCTGCAACCGCAGTCGCCGTACTCCGCGTCGAAGATCGGCGCCGACATGATGGCGCTCTCCTTCCACCACGCCTTCGAACTGCCGGTGACGGTCGTCCGCCCCTTCAACACGTACGGCCCCCGCCAGTCGGCACGCGCCGTCATCCCGACGATCCTCGCCCAACTCCACGCGGGCTCCCGCGAGATACGCCTCGGCTCGCTCACCCCGACCCGTGACTTCACCTACGTCACGGACACGGCCGAGGGCTTCCTCGCGGTGGCCGACTGCGACCGGGCACTGGGCGAGTGCGTCAACCTCGGCACCGGCGAGGAGATCTCCGTGGGCGACCTGGCCCAGGCCTTGATCAAGGCCTCCGGCCGGGACGCCGAGGTGGTGGTCGACCCGGCCCGACTGCGCCCGTCGGGCAGCGAGGTCCAGCGCCTCCTGTCGGACAACGGCCGGGCCCGCGACTGGGCCGGCTGGCGTCCCCGGGTCGGCCTGGAGGAGGGACTGCGCCACACCTCGGACTGGATCGCGGCGAACCCCTCCCTCTTCGCCCCGGGCCGCTACGCGGTGTAGGTCCGGTACGCAAGGGGGCGCCACCCGCCACCCGCTCCGGCCGTCGCCCCCTCGGGGCCGCGCGGGTCCTCCCTGGCCGGATCCGGCACCCGCCGTCAGGCTCCGGTTCGGGCGTCCGTGCCCAGGGGCCGGAGCCGGGTGCGCAGGAGGCAGAACTCGTTGCCCTCCGGGTCGATCAGGACGTGCCAGCCCTCGCTGCCGCTCTGGCCGATGTCGGCGGGCCCGGCGCCGAGGGCCAGCAGTCGCTCCAACTCGGCTTCCTGGTCACGGTCGGTGGGGTTGATGTCGATGTGCAGGGGGAGCTTCCCGCGCCGCGGATCGCTGCTGGGGCTGAGGATGAGAGTGGGCTGCGGTCCGCCGAAACCGATGCCGGGCGGACCGATCTCGATGCTCCCGTCGTCCTCCCGTCCCAGTTCGACGTAGCCGAGGACGCCGCACCAGAACGCGGCGAGCCGTTCGGGATCGGCGGCGTCGATGACCAACTCACTGATGCGGGATGCCATGCCCGCGAGTGTAGGCCGACGGTCCGGGGGGACGGCCGACGCCGCGCGCCGGGGAGCGGGGCGACGCGCGTGGTGAAGCACGCGCACTCGTTGCCGGAGCCGGGTGAGGGACGGCCCCGGCCCATCGGCGAGGGTCGCCGCACCGGACCCCTACGGCGCCCGCGAGAACGTACGGGTCACGGCCGCGGAGCCGGCGGGCGGGCCCACACCGTGCCGCGGGCCTCGTATTCGAGCATCGCCTCGATGCCCGTCGCCGCGTCCGCACCCAACTCCCGGCGCACGAGCCACAGGGCGAGCTCCAGACCCGAGGTGATGCCGCCCGCCGTGACCAGGTCGCCGTCGTCCACCACGCGAGCCTGCTTCACCAGCCCGCCCTGCTGCTCCAGATCGGGGCGGGCCTTGTGGTGGGTCGTGCAGGGACGGTTCCTGGTCAGTCCGGCGGCGGACAGCAGCATGACTCCCGTGCAGAGCCCGCTGATCGTGAGGCCGGGCCGGGCCGCCGAGGCCAGACTCCGGGGGAGCGTGCCCTTGGTGATCTCGGCCGGGACGCCGGGGCCGTCCCGACGGGCGTACCCGCCGCCGGGCACCACGATGATGTCCGCCGAACGGGGAGCCCAGGCGTGCTCGACCTCGACCCGTGTTCCGTAGGCGGCCCGGACGGTCCCCGGGCCGGAGACCGTCACGTAGCGGACGTCGACCCCGCGGTCCGTGAAGAAGCGGGCGGCCGAGAAGACCTCGTAGGGGGCGGCGAAGTCGAGCTCCTCCACCCCGTCGAACATGACGACCTGCACGCGCAGCGGGCCGCCGGCCGCGGATCGTGGTGCGGCTGCCGCTGCCGGTCCGGTGCCCGCGCCGACCGTGGCGGCGGTGGCACCGATCGCGGTCGAGGCCCGGAGCAAGTCCCTGCGGTTCATTCGTGGTCCGTTCCGATCGCGGGTTCCCCGGCCCGTGCGGCCTCGGGGGAGCGGGCGGGCGCGGTGCGTCCGCCCCTGCGGTCAGAAGTCGGGCCGCGGGCCGGGGGAGTTCCCCACGCAGGCCGTGGCGTACGCCACAGCGGCCCGGGCGGCCCCGGGCGGTCCCGCCTGCCGGGCCGCCCGGGGTTCGACGGCACGGTCAGTCGTCCAGGGCGTCCAAGACCTCACCCAGGTCGACGAACTTGAAGCCCGTGGCGGTGCGCGGACCGTCCTCGGGGCTGTCGTGACCGTCCTGGACGACGAGCAGGCCGCGGGGGAACGCGCGGCCGAGCGGCTTGTTCAGGGCCGCGGCGCCGTCGCACTCCTCCGAGCCGTCGAGGACGCGGGAGCGCGCGGTGACGCGGACGCCGCCCTCGTACTCGTGCCCGTCCTTCCGCTCGCGGTCATAGAAGGCGAAGGTGTTGTCGCCCTGGCTCGACACCATGAGGTGGCCGTCACCGTCCCCCTCGTCGATGATGGTCAGCCCTTCCACGTCCGCGGACAGTCGGCGCCCGCCGAAGCCGGGGTCGGCGCCCGGCACGCACTCCTCGGTTCCCTCGTCGTACACGGCCGGCACGCCGTACTCGCGGACGCGGTCGACCAGCACCGGCGCCGACGTCAGATCGGCACGCATCCGCCAGATGCCGACGTCCTCCTGGCCCGCGTAGAGGGTGCCGTTCGCCGGGTCGACGACCATGCCCTCGACCTGAGGCCGCTCGCCCGGTTCGCCGCAGGGGGTCCAGGAACTGCCGTTCGGCAGCCGGAAGGACGAGGGCAGGTCCAGGGTTCGCACGAGCCGGTATCCGACCGTGCCGCCGGGGGCGGCCGTCAGTTCGAGGAGGGCGACGCGGGTCTCGTGGCGGCGGCTGACCAGGGCGTGGGTGCGGCCGGTGGCGCGGTCCGTCCAGGTCGCCAGGCCGTACGCGGTCCGCTGGTCGTTGATGTCCTGCTGCGAGGCGGAGAACACGGGCGGAACGGCCGGCGCGGTGACGTCGGTCAGCGGGCCACCGGGCCGGTCGCCGTCGATGCGGTAGAAGCGGAGCCGATCGTTTCCGCGGTCGGTGACGACGGCGAGATCCGCCCGACCCGTGGACAGTCGCATCCCGTGGACCAGGTCGACGTTGTTGAACCGCCCCGGTGCGTCCCCGGGGCCGGGCCCGTTCGGCGCGGGCAGTGCCTGCACCTGGCGCGCCCCGAGGTCGTAGGCGCGCAGCCCGCCCTCCTTGGCGGTGGCGATGACGAGACTGCGGTCGGGGTCGGCGTTGTCGCGCCAGATGGCGGGGTCGTCCGCGTTGGCGTTTCCGCCCTCCTCGTCGTCGAACAACGTGGCGGTCTCGGCCACGGGCGTGACGGCGGGCAGCGGCTCCTTCCCGCGACCGTGCGCAGCGGCGGGGCCGGCCCCGGTGAGACCGGCGAGGACGGCGAACGCCGCGGTCAGGGCGAGCGCCGCCGCGACGGGACGAGCGGGGCGAGTGCGGCGCGGGCGGTCGGGGCGGTGCGGTTCCACCAGGCGTCTCCAGTGGTCGGTCGGACTCGTGCGGGCAACAGCGGCTGAAGACTGGAGCCCCCGCGTGACGAAATCGCCGTCACCGGGTGACGCACGACCGAGCGCCACATGAACATGATGTGGCTCGGATCCCCCGACCGCCCGGGCACCGCTCGCCCGGCGCCGCCGCACCGCGCCCCGGGCAGTCGGCCCGCCCGACCGCCCGCGCGGTCCACGGAGGCTCCCGCGCCCCCGTGGTTCCCGCGCGGCGGCTTTCAGTACGTGTGGCCCACGTGGGCCAGGGCCTGCTTCAGCAGCACCCCGTGTCCGCCGGGCATCTCGCTCTGCACGGCTTCGGAGGCCGCCTCCTGAGGACTGAACCAGACCAGGTCCAGCGCGTCCTGGCGGGGGCGGCAGTCGCCGGTCACCGGGACGATGTAGGCGAGGGACACCGCGTGCTGGCGCGGGTCGTGGTACGAGGTCACGCCGACGGTGGGGAAGTACTCGGCAACGGTGAAGGGCTGGAGCGAGGAGGGGATCCGCGGCAGGGCGACCGGGCCGAGGTCCTTCTCCAGATGCCGCAGCAGCGCGTCACGCACCCGCTCGTGGTGCAGGACGCGGCCGGACACCAGGGTCCGGCTGACCGTCCCGGCAGGACCCATGCGCAGCAGCAGCCCGATGCTGGTGACTTCGCCGCTGTCGTCCACTCGTACGGGCACGGCCTCCACGTACAGGATGGGCATCCGGGTCCGGGCTGTTTCCAGTTCGTCGGAGGTCAGCCAGCCGGGCGTGGTTTCGGTCGTGTCAGACATTGCTTGAGCATACGTTCCTGGTGGAGCGCCCGCAGTCATCGGGGCCGGTTCGCGCAAGGCGGTTCGGGTGCGTGCGTCCGCCACCGCGTTCGGTTCTGACGGGGCGAAACCCGTACGCGCGACCAAGCGTCGGCCCAGCCGGACCGGCGTCCGGTGGCGGCCGACCGGCGCGGTCTCAACGCACCGCGTTCCTCGCCACCACCAGCAGGCCGGACCGGGCCAGTGCCAGCAGTGCCGCGCCGCCCACCTGCGGACCGGCCCCGGCCGCGGAGGCCGCCTGCTCCCCGGTGCGGGTGCCGTCACACCTCCGCAGCAGTTCCCGGGTGCCGGAGTCGAGCCGGAACGCCCGGACCGGTTCCTGCCAGGTCCGTTGGAGGGCCACCGAGACGGGGGTGGAGGGGACCGTGCCGGGTGCGCCCGGGTCGGTCACGTCGTGGTCGAGGTCGATGACGACGACGGTCGCCGGCACCACCGGAACCCCGCCCTCGATCGCCTCGGCGTCGAGGGCGGCGACCTGCCGCTCCCCGGTTTCGTGCCAGTGGCGTGCCGCCTGCACCGCCACCTCGTCCGTACCGAGGCGGTACCGCTCCAGTTCGAAGCGGCCGAACGTCAGCAGGCCCGACGGGAGCCGTCCGGCCGCGAAGTCCAGGAAAGCCGTGGCGGAGCGCACCGCTCCGACGGGGTCGTCCGGGTGCGAGGGACGGACGGAACCGGTGACGTACTCCCGCATCACCGTCCCGTGCCGGGCGAGGACCTCGGCGACGGTTCCGGGCAGGGCGAGCCCGATGACCACCCGGTGCTTCTCGGCGACGTCCCCGGCGACCCTCGCGTACGCGGTGTCCGGAACGCGGCTGATCAGCGCCAGGTCCTCCTCGCTGAGGTCGTACCGGCGGCGCAACCCCTCGGGGTCCGCACGCAGCTCGGCGACGGTGAGCGGGGCGCCGGTCAGCAGGGCGGCCAGTACGTCGACGACGCTCATCGCCCGGCCGCCCGTCCGGCGGCGCGTCCTCCGGCGGCCCGTTCGCCCGCGGCCCGTGCGGTCGCTTGCCCGGCCGCCCGCCGCGGCGCCCCGAACCGGGCCGTCCTTCGGGCGCGGTCGATCTCGGCGGTGAGTTCCGAGAAGTCGTCGGGGAAGTCCTGGTCGCGTTCCACCAGGGTGGCCTTGAGATCGGTCCGGCCCGCGAGTTCGCCCAACAGCTGCCACACCTGTTCCGGTACGGGTGCGCTGTGGGTGTCCCGCGCCGTGCCGTCCACGCTCTCGGTGCCACCCGCGAGGTGCACCTGCACCACCCGCTCCAGCGGGATCGTGTCGAGGAACTCCCCGACGTCGTAGTGGTGGTTGCGGGAGTTGATGTCGAGGTTCGTCAGGTCGAGGAGCAGCCCGCAGTCGCAGTGCTCCATCAGCTCCGTGAGGAACTCGGCCTCGGTCAGCGGGTGCGGCAGGTCCAGGTGATAGGTGATGTTCTCCAGGATCAACGGCACGCCCACGGCCACCTGGACCGCCTGGGCGCGGCGGGCGAAGTCACGGGCGACGCCCCGACTGCGCGGCAGCGGCGTCAGGGTCCCCACGGAGACCCCGCCGGCGCGGGTGAAACAGATGTGGTCGCTGAACCACGGGGCGTCGATCTCCTCGACGAGGGCGGCCAGCGCCTGGACGTAGTGCGGATCGGGTTCCTCCGGCGATCCCAGCGACAACTCCAGCCCGTGCGGTACGAGGGGATGACCGCGGCGCAGTTCGCCCAGGGACTCGCGCACGTCGGGCGGAGCGAACAGGTAGTGCTCGGTGATCACTTCGAGCCAGTCGACGGCCTCGCCGGCGGCGGCGACATCCGAGGCGAGCTCGTTGCGGTAGCCGAGTCCGGAACCGAGCCGGGGCAGGTGTGCGGGCATGGTGACTCCTCAGCGTGACGGCGGTCTGCCGGTGCTCCTGGATCGAGGCTAGGCAGCCCGCCCCGTCGGATCCGTCCTGCGAACGGTGGAGCGGGAGGACGGACGCGGCGCGCGACGCGGCGCTGATCGGCAGGAGGGGCCGGAGGTCGGAAGGAACGCCGGCCGGGACCGAAGCCCGGGGGACCGGGGCTCGGGGGGAGACCGGTTCGTCGTCCCGCCCGACCGCCGGCCCGGATCGTCCCCCCGGGTCGTCCCATGGGAGGACAGCAGCCCGCACCCGGGGTTCCTAGCGTGGTGGACGCCGCTGCCGGTGGGCCACCCGGTCCCCGGGCACCGGTGGGGTTCCGGACGACAGCGTCCCGGACCCGGACCCGGAACGAAGGACACCCATTCCGATCGGAGCACACCATGACCACCAAGACCGCAGGAGTCCGTCCCACCACCGCCACCGCGACGGAGTTCGGGTTCGCCCTGATGCAGGCACCGGCCGGATCAGCCTCGCCGGCCTGCCAGCAGAGCTGTGTGGACTGCCTGACCGTCGTCCCGGCCGAGACCCCGGCCCGCTCGGCGACCGCCCGGCCGCGCCGCTGAGCGAGCCCGTCCCGGAGGGCGGTGGGACCCCGCGTCCCACCGCCCTCGCACCATGCCCGTCACCGTCCCGCGAGCCGCGCACCCGACGTCGTCCAAGCCTTCGTCCAGCCGGACGACGAGGTCGCGGCGCAGCCCTGAATACGGTCGAGGACAGCCACCGGCATCGAGGACCCGAGGAGCCACGTCGTGATCACCGCACCGCCGTTCCGCCCCACGAAGGCCGGCGCCACCCGCGCGCGCACCACGGATCCGGCCCCCGCCCCCGCCGCTGCCGTCCCGGATCCCGTGCCGGCCGTGGAGGCCCGCGGCCTGACCAAGACGTACGGCGACATCACCGCCGTCCGCGGCGTCGACCTGCGGGTGCACGCCGGTGAGATCTTCGGCTTCCTCGGACCCAACGGGGCCGGCAAGTCGACGACCATCGGCATGCTGTGCACGCTCGTCGAGCCCTCGGGCGGCAGCGCCACCGTCGCCGGCCATGACGTCGTCCGCGAGCGGGCGGCGACCCGCCGACAGATCGGGCTGGTCTTCCAGGAGTCCACCCTCGACTCGCAGCTCACCGTGGAACGCAACCTCCGCTTCCACGCCCAGATGTACGGGGTCCCGCGCAAGGCCATCGGCCCCCGGGTCGAACGGGTCCTCGAACTGGTGGGCCTGACCGACCGGCGCCGCAGCAAGGTCAAGACGCTCTCCGGCGGCATGCAGCGACGCCTGGAGATCGCCCGCGGACTGCTCCACGCGCCGCGCGTGCTGTTCCTCGACGAACCCACCGTCGGTCTCGACCCCCAGACGCGCCGCCACCTGTGGACCTGCATCCGCGATCTGCGGCGCACCGAAGGCGTCACGATCTTCATGACCACGCACTACCTGGACGAGGCCGAGGTCTGCGACCGCGTCGCGATCATGAACCACGGCCGGATCGCCGCCGTGGGCACCCCGGCGGAACTGAAGGCCGAACGCGGCGCGGACCGGGTGCGGTTCACCACCTCCGACACCGGTGCGGCACTGGCCGCGCTCCGGGAGCGCTTCGGGCTGCGCGGACACGCCCAGGACGACGGCGCCGTGGTGGTCCTGGTCCCGGACGGGCCGAGCTTCCTGCCCGGACTCGCCGGCGGACTGGGCGTCCCGGTCACCTCGATGGAAGTCTCCCGGCCCTCGCTCGACGACGTGTTCCTGGCCTGGACCGACCGGGGCGGGCAGCCGGAGGACGGCACCGCCCCCGATGCCGACTCCGGCCCCCGCCGGTCGCCCGCGGCCGCCCGGGCGGCGCAGGCCGAGCGCCGCCGGAGGACACGATGACCGCCGTCGGGTTCGTCGGAGCCCCCCTCACCCTCGCCACACCCGGACTGGGCCTGCGCGGACACCTGCGCACGGTCCGCGTCGTCTGGCACCGCGACATGCTCCGCCTGCTCGCCGAACCGGTCCGGGTCGTCACGGCCCTGCTCCAGCCGATGCTGTTCCTCTTCGCGCTGGGCGCCGGCCTGGGCTCGCTGACCCGGCCCGTCTACGGAATGCCGTACCAGACCTTCCTCTACCCCGGCGCCCTCGCCATGCCGGTCGTCTTCGCGTCGATCGGAGCGGCCGCTTCCATCGTGTGGGACCGGGAGTTCGGCTTCCTGCGCGAGATGCTGGTGGCGCCGGTGAGCCGAACGGCCATCGTCACCGGCAAGTGTCTGGGCGGGGCCACCACCGCACTGATCCAGGGCACGATCGTGCTGGCCCTCGCCGGAGCGGTCGGCGTTCCGTACACCCCCCGACTCATGTTGACGCTGCTCGGCGAGATGGCCCTGCTCGGCTTCATGTTCTCCTGCCTCGGAGTGCTCGTGGCCGCCCGCATGCGCTCCGTCCAATCCTTCATGGCGTTCACCCAGATGGTGGTGCAACCCCTGTTCTTCCTGTCCGGCGCGCTCTTCCCGTTGTCGCGCCTGCCCGGCTGGCTGTCCGTCGTCACCCGCTTCGACCCCCTCGCATACGGAGTGGACCCGCTGCGCAGAGCGGTGTTCGCCGCCGTCGGCGCGACGTCCGCGGCCCCCGGGGTCACCTGGGGGAGCTACCGGGTCCCGGTCTGGATGGAACTCCTGCTCGTCCTCTGCGCGGGTCTGCTCATGCTGTGGGCGGCGGCCCGCCTGTTCCGGCGCGGCTGACCGGCGCGCCGCCCCCGCACCCCTCGGGCGGGACGGTCGCCGCGGACGCCGTTGACGCGCGCTGCGGGCGGCCGTCGTCGGGGGCCGCCCCGATGGCCGCTGCCGACGGACGGTGCGCCGCCACCGGACCGACCCGGATACGGACCGAACGTACGACGGCCGGACCGGCCCCCGCGGGCTCCACTCGAAGGGGGCAACCGCCCCGGTACACACCGGTCTTCGGGCCCGACAGCGGAGGTCTCGCCATGTCCACGCTCCCCACCACCCGCCTCGCGGCCGTGCCACCGCTCGCCGCCCTCCTACCGCGCCGCCACGGCCTGCCACCCGACGGCGGTGAACGGACCGTCGACGCCGTCGAGGCCGAGGCACGGGGCCTGCGCTGCGCCCATCTCCTCGGGCTCCACGCCGACATGCTCTGCTTCGGAGGTGACCCCACCGTGTTCGCCTGCACCCTGCGCCACGCCGACGGCAGCGTCGCCGGCCGGGGGCTGGGCGCCGGAAGCACGGAATCCGCCCGGGCCGGCGCCCTGATGGAGGCGTTGGAAAGTCACGCCGCAGGACGGCGGACACCGGGCCGGCGCGCCGACGTGTCGACCGGCGGCGTGGCGCACGGTCCGGACGTCGCAGCGGTCGGTGGTACCGGAATGGGTTGCACCGAGACCGAAGCCCTCCTGCACGCAGTGAACGAGGCCGTGGAGCGGATGGCGGTGGCCCGTTTCCTGGCCGACGCCGTCGCGTACGGCCCGTACGCGGGTCCGGCGCCGGTGCCGGTGCTGGACCCGTCGACGCTCCCTCCCGGCCTGGCCGACGTCGTGCACCGGACGGGCGGCCGGATCGGCGCCGAGGTGGGCATCATCCCGATCGACGCCCCGGTACCCGTCTTCCTCGCGTACGCCAGGACCGCTCCGGCGGAGTCGCCGCGCCTGGGGCTCGGCACCTCGCTGTCGCCGGAGTTCGCCGTGCGCCGGGCCTGCCGGGAACTGCTGGAGGACACGGTGCCGGTGGGCACGGCCTGGGGGCGCCGTCCGACGGTCGTCTCGGCCGACGCCGCGCACATGACCACCGTGGCCGCCGGTGCCCTTCCGCCCTGGGCGGCCGTCCTGCCCGACGGAGGGCGGACCCGTACGCGGCGGGTCGGATCGGGTCGTGCCGGATCGGGTCGTGCCGGATCTGGTCGTGCCGGATCGAGGCACGGCGACACGGGGCGGGGCGACGGCGAGCGGTGGGAACCGGTGCCCTTCGTCCCGCGCGGCGCACCCACCTCCCCGGCCGCGCACCTGCGGCGCATCCTGGACCTGCTCGCCGGGCTGGGCATGTCGCTGCGCGTCGCGACGCTCACCAACCTTCCCGCCGGGCTGGAACTCGCCCACACCCTGCTCGTCGCACCGCGCGTCCCCGTCCGGCCGGTGGAGGAGCGCACCCCGCCGCCCACGGTCGCGGCGGTACCGGCCTCCCGCCGCGTGCGCGCCGGTCGGAACGCGGCCGGGTGAGGCCGACTCCTGTCCGTGCCTCGGCCCCCACGGAACATCGTGGGGGCCGAGGCACGGACAGGAGAGCCGCCGGGGCGGGTGCCGTATCAGCCGCTCCCCGCCGAGCCGGAGCCCAGGCGGCGGACCTCCGCGGTGACCACGTCCACGATCTGCTCCGCCTGCGCGTCGGTGAGGACCAGCGGCGGAGTCAGCTTGATCAGGCCCGCGGCGTGCGGGATCAGCACACCGGCCTCGGCGGCCCGGCCGGGAATGGCCCGCGCGCGCTCCACGACAGCGGGGTCGCCGCCGAAGTCCACGGCGACCATCAGGCCGCAGCCGCGCACCTCCCGCACCCAGGGCAACTGCTCCAGTGGCCGCAGGGCCGCGAGGATCCGGGAGCCGGTCTCGGCGGCGCGCCCGGCGAGCCCCTCGCGTTCGATGACGTCCAGGTTGGCCAGCGCGACGGCCGCGCCCGTGGCGTGCCCGCTCGCCGTGAAACCGTGCCGCAGGGGGAACCCGTCCAGCATGTCGAGGACCCCGCGCCCCACCAATACGGCGCCCATCGGCAGGTATCCGCTGGTCAGGGCCTTCGCGGTGACGACGATGTCGGGGTGGATCCCGAACCGGGGAGAGGCGAACCAGTCGCCGGTCCGGCCGTATCCGGTGGCCACCTCGTCCGCGATGAGCAGGATGCCGTGCGCGTCCAGCACCCGGCGGACCTCCGGCCAGTAGCCGGGCGGCGGGACGATGGCGCCCGCGACCCCCATGACGGGTTCGCCGATGAACGCGCCGATCAACCCGGGACCCACCCGTTCGATCGCCCGTTCCAGCTCGCGCACCAGCATCGGGACCGCGTCCGGGCCCAGTACGCGGGGGTCCGGCCGGGTCAGTCGTACGGTGTGCCGTGACGGCGGACCGAGCCCCTGGTGCACGTCCGGCCGGGCGGTGACGGCCAGCGCCCCGGCCGTGGCACCGTGGTAGGAGCCCTCCAGGGCCAGGACGAACGGCCGGTGCTGACCGCTGTGGTGGAAGTGCGCGAGGCGCGCGAGCTTCAGCGCCGTCTCGACGCCCTCGCTGCCCGACCCGGTGTAACTGATCCGGCTGCCGGGCGCGGGGGACAGGGCCGCCAGCCGGCGGGCCAGCAACAGGGCCGGTTCGTTGACCGGACCGGCGTGCAGCGGGTACGCGGACAGCTCGCGCATCTGCGCCGCCGCCGCGTCGGCCAACTCGTCCCGACCGTAGCCGACGGCGCACTGCCCGAGGCCCGCCAGCGTGTCGATCAGCGCCCGCCCGGTGCTGTCCCACAGCACCGCGCCCTTGCCCCGCACCAGGCACAGCCGGGCCGCGGGGGAACTGCCGACGATCGCGTTGGGCAGCAGGACCGGGTAACCGGTGTCGCGGACCGGGGCCGGCGCGGTCACGACCCGCCTCCGACGGGGGAGCGGCGGGTGGGAGGTCCGCCGTGGTGGCTCGGAGCTCGGGGAGTACGGTCCGGCAGCATGGGGGCCTCCTGGCGTGGCGTGGTGCGGAACGCCTTCACCGTAGGCACCCGCCCCACGGGCCCGGGTCATGCGTTCGTGGGATCCGGCGGACGACGCCGCACCCGGGGCGGCTCGCCCCACCGCAGCTCCGGATTGGGCGCCCGGATCCCTCCGGCCGCCCGGATCCTTCCGCCCGCCGGGATCCTTCCGCTCACGCGGATCCGGCGGGACCCGGGATGTGGACCTCCGCCCCGAGCCCCCAAGGGTCCGCGACGACGACCAGACCCGCCGCGGCCAGGGTGCCCAGCGTTTCCGCGCCCGCGTCCAGGGGGACCTCCGCCGCCTCGATGACCTCCTCACCGGTCCTGCTGCCGTCGCACAGCCGCATCAGCAGGGCGGTGCCCGTCCCCACGCGGTACGTCAGGACCGGCGCGTCCCACGAGCGGTGCAGCAGCACCACCGTGCGGCCCGCGGGGATCTCCGCCGGCGCCCCCGCAGCGGTCACGTCGTGGTCGAACACCTCGACGCGCACCGTGGCGGGCGCCATCGGGCAGCCACGGAGAACCCGCTCCGGAGCCCGTCGCAGGGCGGCTGCCTCCCGGAGGGCGATCTCCTCCCAACGTCGTGCGGCCGACGCCGCCACCCGATCCTGGAGGAGTTCGTACTGGCGGAGCTCCAACCGGGCGAAGTCCAGCAGGTCGGCCGGGAACCGTCCGCCCCCGGAGTCGAGGAACAACCGACCCTCCCGGGCCGCGTCCAACGGATGGTCGCCGTCCGCCGTCCGCACCGTGCCGGACAGGTAGGCCTCCAGGGCGGCCTCGTGGTGCCGCTCCGCCTCCCGGACGGTCTGCGGCAGCGCCACCCCCAGGACGACGCGCGCCTTCGCGCTCACCTCGCGCGCCATCGCCTCGTACGCCGCCTGCGGTACGCCCGCGAGGATCCCCAGCTCCTGCTGGGACAGGCCGTACCGGGCGGCCAGCCGGTCCGGGTGCCGCAGCAACTCGGGGCACAGGCGGCCCGGGGCGGCCAGCAGCGCCGCGAACGCGGCCTGCACGCTCATGCCGCCGCCCCCGCCCGCGTCCCCGGTGTGACGGGGCGGAGTGCCGCGTCCGGGTGCGGTCGTGGCCGATGCCCGGGCGCGGGTACGTGCGTCGGTCGCGGGCGCCGGTCCTCGACCGGACCGCGACCGGCCGGTTCCCGTCGTACCGGGCCGACCGGCCGGTCGACGCCGGACGTGGCGCCGCCGACACCGTGGGGGAACAGGAGACGTTCGGTCATGGCTGCCGCCTTTCGGGGAGTTCGGCGGGGGTCGCCGCCGTGCGCACGGCCCGACGGAGCCCGTACGGCCCGGGCCCGGGGCCACGGACCAGCTCAGCACGCCGCCGTCCGGCCCGGTGTCCTGCGAACGGTCGACCCGGCGGACCCGGCGGACCCGGCGGACCCGGCGGACCCGGCGGACGCCGCCGCGGACCTGCGCGCCGGGTCGCTCCCCGGCCGGGACCACGGAACCGGGAGCGGTGCCGGGGTGTCGTCCCGCGACGGACCGTCCGGAGGACGAACGCCCCCGGGGCGCCTCCCTAGCGTGGGAACCGGCGCCCCACCGGACGCCGGCCCTCCTACGAAGGAACCCGCGATGAACGCCTCCGCCCACACCCTCACCCGGTCGCCCGCACCGACCGCGACGCTTCCCCTGACCCTCGAACTGCGCCCCGGCCGCCGCTCCGACGGCGGGGACAAGCGGCTCTGCTACAGCCCCAGCTGCGGCTGCGCCGCCAAGAACAGCGCCGAAGGCCCGCGTCGCACGGCCTGAACCAGGAAGCCCGTCGGGGCCGCTCCGCGCCGCGCGCGGGGCGGCCCGGGCGTGGCGCGTCCCCCACCGAAGGGCAGTACACCGTGAGCCAGAACCTCCTGCACCGCATCCTCGACTACGAGAACCGTGCCGACCCGTACCCGCTCTACGAGCGGCTGCGGCCCACCCCCGTCTACCAGGAGGCCGACGGCCCGTACGTGATCAGTTCCTTCCGGGACATCCAGTCCCTGCTCCACGATCCCCGGGTCAGTTCGGAATCCCGCAACCTGGCCACCTCGGCCACCGACCCGCTGGCCGAGGCCGAGGGCGGATCCGCGAACACCCCCGATGACCCGGCGGGAGCCGGGTCCGGTCAACTCCCGCCGAGCTTCCTGCGGCTGGACCCGCCGGAGCACGACCGGCTGCGCCGGGCCACCATGCGGCAGTTCGGGCCGCCGCACACCCCGCACCGGGTGCACGACATGCGCCCCGAGCTGGAGTCCGCGGTCGACGACCTCATCGACGGGATCGACGCCCAGGGCGACCCGGGGCACATCGACGTGGTGAGCCAGTTCGCCTACCCGTTCCCCGTGACCGTGATCTGCCGTCTGCTGGGAGTTCCCCGCGAGGACGAGGCGCGCTTCCACACCTGGGCGGACACCATCGCCGCCAGCCTGGACCCCGACCCGGACGACCCCGACCCCGCACGACGCCGGCACGCCTCCCGTGACGCGCGGCTCGCGCTCGGCGGTTACCTCGCCGAGCTCATCGACGAACGACGCCACAAGCCCGGCGACGACATGCTCTCGCAACTGGCCGCCGCCACCGGCCCCGACGGCCCCCTCAGCACCATCGAACTCCTCACCACCTCGGCCCTGTTGCTCATCGCCGGACACGAGACGACGGTCAACCTCATCGCCAACGGCACGCTCACCCTGCTCCGCCACCCCGAGGCCCTCGACCGGCTGCGCAAGAACCCCGGGTACGCGGCGCCCCTGGTCGAGGAGCTGCTGCGCTACGAGCCGCCGGTCCAACTCCTCCCGCAGCGCACCCCGCTCACCGACATCGAGGTCCGTGGCACCACCATCCCCCGCGGCGCGTCGATCTGGCTCGTCCTCGCCGCCGGAAACCGCGACCCGGAACGATTCGACCGGCCGGAGCGCTTCGACCCGGACCGCGGGGACCTGACCCACCTGGGCCTGGGCAGCGGCATCCACAGCTGCTTCGGGGCCCCCTTGGCCCGGCTGGAGGCCCAGATCGCACTGACCCGCCTCGCCACGCGCCTGGAGCGCCCCCGCCTGCTCGCCGATCCGCCGCCCTACCGCCGCAACGCCGTACTGCGGGGCCCGCGCCGGCTCGACATCGCCTGCGACGGTGTCCACCCCCGCCCCTGACACCACCGGCCGGCCGTGGGACGGGCCGACCCCTGCCGCCCGGTCCGACCCGACCGACCGGCTGACGGAAGCGCCCGACGACGTGACCGTCCGGGCCTTCCGGTCCGTCCGGGCCTTCCGGTCGGCGAGGACGTTCATCCTGCCCGGGGCCCTCCTGGGGGAATCCGCCGGCCCGGGTCCCTTCCTATGGTCGAGGGAGTCCGCAGGAGAGCAGGCCCGCCCCACGCACAGGGCCACCGGTTCCGCGGACGGCGTCGCCCGCCACCGGCGAAACCGCCCGCACCCCGCCGACCGGGACGCGCGCAGCCGTCACCACCGGCGCGGACGCCACGACCCCACCCCGCCCAGGAGCGTTCGTGCCATGTGCAGCTTCCGCAGCACCCTCCGCAGCCTGATCACCGCCCTCGCCGGACCCTCCCGGGCCCTGCGCACCGCCGCCGCGCGCAAGGGCGCACTCGCCTCCCGCGATTTCCGGCTGTTCCTCCTCTCCCAGTCCGTGGCCGGCACCGGAACCTGGGTGCAGCGCACCGCGCAGGACTGGCTGGTGCTGCATCTCACCGGAAGCGTCGCCGCGGTCGGACTGGTCGTGACCGTGCAGTGCCTGCCGGCCCTGCTGTGCGGCCTGTGGGGCGGATCGGTCGCCGACCGGTGCCGTCGACGTTCCCTGATGCTCCTGTGCAACGCGTTCAGTGTGACGTTGGCGCTCGCCATGACCGTGCTGGTACTGACCGGTACCGCACGGATGTGGTCGGTCTGCGTCCTGGCCGGGCTGCTCGGCCTGGTGTCGGCGCTGGAGGGCCCCACACGTCAGGCCTTCATCCCCCAGCTCGTCCCCCAGGACGCCCGCCGCGGTGCCACGGGGCTGGCCGCGGCCGGTTTCCAGCTCGCCCGGATCATCGGCCCCGCACTGGCCGGACTCGTCATCGCCTGCCTGGGCATCGGTTGGACGTTCCTGTTCTGCGCGGGCCTGACGGTCCTGTGCGCGGCGACCCTGCTCGCCGTCCGGTCGCCCGGGGGCCACGAGGCCGCGCCGGCCGTCGACCGCGTCCTGTCCGCGTCGGCGCGACGCGGCGCCGGCGCGTCACCCCGGCGTCTCCCGGCCGCGGGTGTGGGCCGGGCGTCGGGAGGCATCCGCGAGGTGGCCGCCCACCCGAAGCTGCGGTGCATCCTCATGCTGAGCGGACTCATGGGTCTGGTGGGGCTGAACTTCGCGGTCCTGCTCCCGGCGCTGGCCACCACCGGTTTCGGCGCCGCACCGCAATCCTTCGGCCTGCTGAGCACGATGCTGGCGGTCGGTGCCCTCGGCGGCGCCCTGCTCGCCTCACGACTGCGCGCCTGCCCGATCCGGGTCCTCGCGGTGAGCGCCCTGGCCCTGGCGGTCCTCCAGACGGCCGCCGGATTCGCCCCCTCCCTGCAGGCGTTCGGCGTCGTCCTGGTGCCCCTGGGAGCCGCGGCACTGTGCTTCACGACGACGGCCAGCACGGCCCTCCAGCTGGGCGCCGGCCCCGCCCTCCAGGGCCGGGCGGCCGGACTGGGCATGCTGTTCACCCTCGGGTCGGCAGCCATCGGCGCACCCCTGACCGGCGTCGTCGCGCAGTCCCTGGGCCCGCGGACCGCGTTCTGGCTGGCCGGCGCGGGCTGCGCCGCGCTCGCGGTCACGGCCTTCGTCGCCGCCGCCCGTCACCGGGCCACGCCCCTGTTCCCGGCGGCGACCACGACCGTGCCCGTCCCGGTGTCGGTGTTCACGCATCCCGCCCGTCGGCCCGCCTGGTCCCACCGCGCCGCCGCCGAGGCCTGACCGGCGTCGCGAACCGAGCGACGCCCCGTCCGTCACCCGTCCACCGCTCCGCTCCTCGTGCTCAGCGGGCCGGAGGGTGGGTGGCCAGCCAGTGCCGTGCGATCTGCTCGCGCGTGGCGACCCAGGCACCGCCGCGCCGTGCGACGTGTTCGAGGAAGCCGTCGAGCGCCCTGATGCGACCGGGCCTGCCGATGATCCGGCAGTGCATGCCGACGCTCATCATGCGGGGGCGGTCGGCGCCCTCCGCGTGCAGCGCGTCGAACGTGTCGATGAGGTACGTGAGCATGTCGTCGGCGGTCGTGAATCCGTGGACGATCAGGAACTTGAAGTCGTTCGCGTCGAGGCTGTACGGGAGCACGAGGTGCTCGCGTCCGGCCGCCTCCACGAGAAAGGGCAGGTCGTCCGAGTAGTCGTCGGAGTCGTAGAGGAACCCGCCCTCCTCGACGACGAGCCGCCGCGTGTGGGGGCTCGTCCGGCCGGTGTACCAGCCGACGGGCCGGCGGCCCACGAGCCGCTCGATCGTCGCGACCGAGCGCGCGATGTCGGCGCGCTCGACGGCCTCGGGCACCTGGCGGTAGTCGATCCAGCGCCGGCCGTGGCCCGCGACCTCCCAGCCGGCGGCGGCCATCGCCCGCGCCGCGTCCGGGTTGCGTTCCAGTGCCTGGGCCACGGCGTACACGGTGAGCGGCACGCCGTGCGCGGCGAGCGTGCGGTGGACGCGCCAGAATCCGGCGCGCGAACCGTAGGCGAACAGTGACTCGACGTTCAGATCGCGCCCGCCGACGACGGGCGGCGAGCCCACGAGTTCGTGGAGGAATCCCTCGGAGGTGGCATCGCCCTCCAGGACGTTCCGTTCCCCGCCCTCCTCGTAGTTGAGGACCAGGCTGACGGCGACGCGGGCGCCACCGGGCCAGGCCGCGTGCGGCGGCTCGGCGCCGTAGCCGACGAAGTCGCGCGGATGCTCGGACACGGGCGGCAATCTACCGCCGGCCCCGGTTCGGCGGGAGCGGGCACGCCGTTGACCGGGGCCTGTCGACCGTAGTGGTTCCCCGGCCCGCGGGCGGCGTCAGACCTGCGTGGAGGGGGCGGCCAGTGCGGCGAGTTCGGCGTTCGCCCTGGCGGCGACCTGGGCGAGGGCGCGGGCCGCGATCTCCCGTTCGGCCGCCGGGAGGTCGCCGTAGAGCCGCTCGGTCAGTCCGGAGACGGCGTCGGTGAAGCCCTGGTGGAGGCTTGCGCCGAGGTCCGTGAGGGACGGCCGGGGGCCGGTGAGCAGCCCGTCGCCGGCGAGCTCGTCGAGCAGTGCGTGTGCCCGCGCCGCGTCGACCTTGAGCGTCGAGGTCACGTGCTCGACCACGGCGGCCCGGTCGAGCCCGTCGGCGACCGCCTTGAGCGCCACGGACCGGTGGAAGGTCAAGCCGAGCGAGGCGAGCAGCTGGTCCCGCACGGCGGCTATCGCGTGGTAGGTGATGCCGATGATCCGGCCGTCGAGGAGGGGAGCGGCTGTCGTGTCGGGTGCGATGGTCATGACGGCGATCTCCTTGCGAGGGGCGTGCTGGAGCCCGGTCCTGAACCGGAGGGATCTCCGGTTGGGTCGACGCAAGCTTAAGTGGAGAAGTCTCCGGTTTTCAAGGCTAACCGGAGAGCTCTCCGCTCCGTCCGTTACGCTCCTCCGCATGACCGCCCCCACCGAGCGCGCCGATGCCGCCCGCAACCGACTCCGCATCCTCGACGCCACCCGGCGGCTGCTCGCGGCCGACGGCTCCGCCGGCCTGTCCCTGGACGCCGTGGCCAAGGAGGCCGGGGTCGGGGTCGGTACCGTCTACCGGCGCTTCCACAACCGGGCGGGGCTCGTCTACGCGCTGATCGAGGACAACGAGACCGGCTTCCAGGAGGCGTTCGCACGGTACTGCGAGGGCGGAACGACACCGCCGGCCGCCGACCGCCTGCGCGCCTTCCTGCACGGCCTGGTGGAACTCGTCGACGCCAACCGGGAACTGCTGCTCCTGGCCGAGGCGAGCGCGCCGGCGGGCCGTTACCGCAGCGCCCCGTTCCGTCGTCACCACGAGCAGATCGCGGGCATGGTGGCGGAGCTCGCTCCCGCCGTGGACGCCGCCTACCTGGCCGACCTGCTGCTCATGGCGTACACGCCCGGCCTCTTCGACTTCCAGCGCGCCGAGCGCGGTTGGGAGGTGGACCGCGTCAAGCGCGGCCTCGACGTGCTGATCGCCGGCATCGGGGCGGTCGGAGGGGCGGCCCCCGGCCCCGACCTCGATCGGTGAGGATGCCGAGGGCGGCCGCCCGCCGTGCGTCCGGCCGGCCCGGGGGACGGGAGGTCCGCCGTCCCGGGCCGTGGGATGTGACGCGTCAGCAGTCGATGGTGCCCCTGCGGAGGGCGTGACCGCCGGTGTTGCTGTCGTCGGACCAGACGACGGGCTTGGTTCCGGCGACGCACTCGGCGGCCGGGGCGATGGCGAAGCCTTCGTTGTTGAGGTTCGGCATGCCGGTGGGGCGGTTGTGGACGGCGACGCTGGCGAAGGCCCCGGACGCGTCGACCCGCAGGGTGGTGGTCCGGCCGGAGCAGGTGTCGTCGCAGACGGCCCACAGCCGGGCGGCCTGCGGCTCCCACTGCAGTTCCATCACCCCCGACATGCCGCTGTTGAGGGCGGCGACACGGGTGTGGCCTCCCGACTCGGCGAGGACGTAGCCGTAGATCATGCCGGTGCCCTCGACGCCGACGAAGAACACGCCGCCGGTGTGGGCGCCGTAGCGGGCGGGATCGTACGCCGCCCCGGTCGAGGCGTCCGTGAAGCCGGCGCTGGTCAGGTGGTCGTCCGGGACCCAGGTGACCGCTTCGAGGCCGAGGTTGGACCCGACCGCGGGCAGGTCCGACGTCAGGTTCCACTCGCGGGTGGCGGTCAGGGTGCCGGCCGACCCGCTCACGTCGTAGCGCAGGACGGACAGTCGGCTGGTGCCGGACGCGTCGCCGTTGCGCTCGGAGGCGACGAACACCCCACCGGCCGCGCCCGAGCCGGTGACGGCGACGCCTTCGGCGTCCGGCGTCCCGGAGCCGCCGGGGAAGCGCAGGGCCTTGCCGGAGGACCAGCCGGCGGTCGTGTCGGGCGTCCAGCCACCGGACCCGTTTCGGACCAGTCGCCACAGCTTCCCGGAGTTCTGGGCGCCCCACATCACGGCGCCGTCCTGCTGGAGTCCGCTCAGGTCCTGACCGAACACGTCGGAGGCGTCGGCGGTCGCCACCGAGGAACCGCCGGGCCAGGCCACCGGGGTGGTGCCGCCGCCGGTGCCGCAGGAGTTGGCGGCGCCGAGGGTCCGCGCGGCGACCTTGAACGCTCCGGTGCCGTCGGGGCAGCGCGACCACGACGGGTCCGAGTGCTTGCTCCAGGTGAAGCTGTCGACGAGCGTGCTGCCGTCCGGCAGGTACAGCCGCGCCTTGTCGGAGGAGCCGAGACCGAACGAGGAGTGGACGTCGAAGGAACGGAAGGCCCCGGGAGCCAGGGTGGTACCGGAGGCGATCTTGTACTTCGAGCCGTTGGCGTCGTCCTTGAGGATCCAGCCCGAGACGTCGACCGAGGCGCCGCCCTTGTTGTACAGCTCGATGGAGTCGTCGATGTCGCCCGTCGTCACCACCTCGTTGATGCGGATGTCGTCGGCCGGTGCGGCCTGGGCGGGGGCGGCCGTCAGGGTGGCGGCCAACGCCGGGGCGACGGCGAGCCGGAGGGCGAGGGTGCGGCGCCGACGGGGTGCGCGCGATGCGGTCACGGTGTACTTCCCGAGGATCGTGGAGCTCGTTCGTGAGCTCAGGACCGCCCGAGGTTCGCGGCCCGGACCGAACAATCGCCCCACACGACATGGGCGGACCGTGAACGGCGACGGAACGCGTCGGGCGGCGGCGCAACCGGGGGAGCGGCGGCGAGGCGCGCCGGGGTCCTGCCTCACGGCACCGGGTGGCCCGGGCCCGCGACACGCGGCCCGTGGGGGCGGATAGGGTGCGCCTTCGAGATCGGTTGAGGGGGCGGCGATGAGTCAGTTGTTCTTGCTGGGCGACGAGTGTCTGTGGAACCCGTCCAACGGGGCCGCCCGTCTGTTCGAGCGACATGTCGCCCTGTTCGAGGCGGAGCTCGATCTGCCGTCCGGGATCGGTGAGTTGGGGAACGACGAAAGCGAGATCACCCCCGAGACCCTGGAGATCTTCGTCAACGCCCTGCTGGCGCGGCACCGCAGGACGGGCCACGCCATCACGCTCGCGCTCTCCGAGGGGTTCACCGCGACCGTGCTGGTCCTCGCGGAGCGGGCCGGGGTACGGGTGAACTGGACGCTCCTCGCCGCCGGGTGCGAGCCCCCGTTCCAGGACGTGCAGGGTTCCGCCGGTACCGGGATGTCCGTACCGGCGGACGGTGTGGCCTGGGCGGACGGCCTGCGCGCGAGGGCGCGGGAACTCGCGGGGCGCATGCCCCGCTGACGTCGCGGGAGCGGACCCGGGCCGTGCGCCCGAACGTGCGCCCGCGCGCCTCCGCACGCCCCCACGAGAGGGATGGTCGCCGGGCGCGAGCCCCCTGACGATGAATTGCCGTCGCGTTCCGGCCGGCCGGAACGCGACGGTTCGTTCGCCGGGCCGCACGGGACAGCCATCGGAACCGCCGTGCGCGCCGGCACGACTCCTACGGGCACCACGACCACGACGGGGGAACGCATGGGACGACGCTGGCTGGTCACGGGATGTTCATCGGGCCTCGGGCACGCGCTGGCCACCGCGGCGGCGCGGGCCGGGGACGAACTGGCGGTCACCGCCCGCAAGACCGCCGACCTGGAGGAACTGGCCGCCGCCTGGCCCGGCCGCATCCTCCCCGTCCCGCTGGAACTGCGTGACGCGGCCTCCTGCGAGGACGCCGTCCGCACGGCCCTCGACCGTCTCGGCGGCATCGACGTCCTGGTCAACAACGCCGGCGTCGGCCTGTTCGGCGCGGTCGAGGAGGTCTCCGACAGCGAGCTGCGCGATCAACTGGAAACCCTGGTCGTCGGCCCCTGGCGGCTCGCCCGTCTCGTCCTGCCGCTGATGCGGGCGCAGGGGCACGGCCACATCCTGAACGTCTCCTCCGTGGTCGGCCGGATGGCCTTCCCCGGCCTGGCCGCCTACGTCGCCGGGAAACACGCACTCGAAGGGATGAGCCAGGCCCTCGCCGTCGAGGCGGCCCCGCACAACATCCGCGTCACCGTACTGGAACCGGGCATGTTCGCCACCCGCTACGGAACGTCCATGGCCGAGGCACGTCGGAGGATCCCCGCCTACGACGCCACGAACCGGGAGATGCTCGAAGGGGCGCGCGGCCTCGCGGAGAACCCCGAAACGGGTCGTCCCGAGGACTTCGCCGCGAGGGTCCTCGGCATCGTCGCCGCCGACACCCCCACCCCCTTGCGGATCCCGGTCGGCGACGACGCCTTCGGCTACCTGGAGGTCGCGGAGCAGGCCTACCGCGAGGAATTCGCCGAGGCCCGGACCTTCGTGCAGGGGCCGCCGCCGGCATGAGGCCCCGGGCAAGGCGGAGGGAGCGCGCGGGAGGGATGAGCGACGGGGTCGGTCAGACCGCGGGACCGTCCGGTCCCGCGTCGCCCTTCCGATCGGGTGGATCGCCGTCCCGCCCCGCGTCTTTCCCCCGGGCCCTCTTCCCGCCCGTGCGGGCCGGCTTCCCGCGCGCGGCCAGGCGGCGCGCGTCCTCCTGCGCGGCCCACGCCGCCGTGTCGATCCGCGCGGCGTGCTCGTCCCCCGCGTCCGCGGCGTCCAGGTGTACGGCCCACACCCACAGGACCACGGCCGCCAGCAGGAAGGAGCCGGCCACTCCCAGGACCGAGTCGACGTCGTCGGACCGGGACTCGGGGTCGTTCCCGAAGAAGGCGGGCGGACCGTCGACAATCATGCTCACCCACCAGGCGAGAGCCCCGTTGAAGATGAGCAGCGAGATCCAGTACAGGACCTGCATGGCCTGGGCCGGGCGGCCGCGGAGCGGGCGCAGCAGGAGCAGTCGCCTCAGCCGGCCCGGCCCTCCCCGCTGGTGGCGGGAGGCGACCTCGAAGCCGCGTACCGAGGCGTAGCACTCGTCGAGCCATCGGCCCGGCTCCGGTGCCCGCCCCGGAGCCGGGGCCGTGGCCGAGGCGGTCGGCGCGAGCTTCTTCGCCTCGATCCAGCCGGTGATGAACTGCACCTCCAGCTGGGCCCGCTCCAGGCGCTTGCGGTAGTGGTGGTCAGCGCTCCGGGAGTCGCGGCGGTCCCTGATGATCAGGCTGATCCCGCCCACCAGGCCGGTGACCACGGGCACGAGGAACGGCGCGAACGACGCCAGGGACTCCAAGCCGGCCATCGCCACACCTCCTGACCCGGTCCGGCCCCCGGCGGGGCCCATACTCCCTCCAGCCTGCATCCCCCGCGGCGGCTGCACCGCCCCGTACGGCCGTTCGGGGCACGGGAACGGTACGCTCCACGGCCGCGCGTACCGCCGGCAGGACCCGCGCCCCGCCCGTGTCGGCGGCACGCGGCCGGTGGGTCACGGGGCGTCGGCCTCCCACGGGGGCGGCGCGGACTGGTCGGTCCAGGCGGCCAGCGCGGCGCCGTCGACGCAGAGGATGCCGCAGGCCGCCGCGTACTCCGCCGCGGGCCCCGTGAAGGAGCTGGTGGTGACGACGATCGCGATGTCCGCCTCGTGGACCGCGAAGCAGGTGCCGCCGAACCGCTGCAGGTCCTGCGAGCCGACCCGGTTGTCCTCGGCGTAGTGCTTGCACTGCAGGACGATCCGAAGGCCGTCGGGGGTCGTCGCGATGACGTCGGCGCCCAGGTCACCCGCGCCCCCGACGACCTCCACCGGGGAACAGCCGTCCCGCGCGCACAGCGCGGCGACCGTGTGCTCGAAACCGTCGGCGTCGACCGCGGCGTGGTCCAGTGCCTCGCCGGCCACCTCGGGGACGTCCGCGGGCGGTGCCACGAACTCGTACCCGCTCGGGCCCACCGGGAGCCTCCTGCGGGGGCGGCGCCGCACGGGCGCCACGCTCCACTTCGCCAGGACCACCCCGATCGTCAGGACGGCGACCGTCGCGACCGGTACCAGCGGCAGTCCGGTCCCGGCCGCGGCCGTGGTCTTGAGGAAGACGGCCAGCCCGCCGGCGCATATGCCCACCAACCCCACCGCGAGCACCATGTCGCGGCCCACCGACGCGGGTCCCCGCGCGGACGCCCTCGCGTCCTCCTCGGGTGTCGTCATACGGAAGTCCCCCCATCTCGGTCACGCGCACCAGGAGGGCGCGCTTCCTCGTGTGACCGGGAAACCGGCCCTTGAAACGGGGGAGGAGCGGGAATCAGCGCAGGTCGGGGAAGTCCGGGGACCGGTCCGCGCCGTCCAGCGGCATGACGACCTCTATGCGCTTGCCCCCCTGCGGGGTCGGCCGGATCGTCACGCTTCGCGTCAGCCGACGGATCAGGGGCCACCCGAACCCGCCCGCGCCGAGGCTTCCCGGGGGCCGGGGCAGCGTGACGGGGCTGTCGCTGTTGGCGTCCGTGATCGCGAGCCGGAGTCCGTCCGGGGCGACGGAGGCGCTGAAATCGACGATCCCGCCCCCGTGTCGGATCGCGTTCGTCACCAACTCCGACGTGACGAGCAGCGCGTCGGTCAGGGCGTCCTCCGCGGCGGCTCCGTCCCGCGCGATCCCGGAGGCCTCGATGAGCGACCGCACATGATCCCGCGCCTGCATGGCGTTGATCGGGACCGGGTGCGGCGGTGTGCCGTCAGCGGGCAGCACCGTTCACCTCCTCTTCGGTCTCGTCGCGGTCGGACCGTGTCCGTCTGCCCCGCGCGGGCCCCCGCAATCGCAGAGGCAAACACCTTCCTCCTCCGGCCCCACGCCACCAGGGCTCAGTTCCGCCGCGGAGGGAGCTCCACGACCGTCGCCTCGGCCACGTCCGGAGCCGTGGCGAACGCCCGGCCCGCGCCCGTGACCTCCAGCAGCCGCGCGAGGCGGCTCGGGACCGTCCCCGCCAGCACCACCGGCCGGTTCAGGGCGGGTTGAAGCATGATGCTGAGGGCGGTCGAGTCGACGAACGTCACACCGGAGACGTCCAGCACGAACCGCTCGATGCCTACGACCTCGGGATCCATCGCCGTCCGCAGTTCACCCACGGTGTCCATGTCGAACTCGCCGGCCATCACGATGATCCGTACGGTCCCGTCGGACCGCGTCTCGACGTAGTTGCGGGCGTCGCCGCTCTGCGTGTCCACGTTTCCCACTTCCTCTCCTGCGCTTTCAGAATGCCCGGGGCAACTTCACCACGGTGACGAAGAAGTCGTCGATCTGCTGGATCGCCCGGATGAACTGGTCGAGGTCCACCGGCTTGGTCACGTAGGCGTTCGCGTGCAGTTTGTAGCTCCGCAGGATGTCCTCCTCGGCCGCCGAGGTGGTGAGCACGACCACCGGGATGTGGCTCAGGTCCGGGTCCGTCTTGATCTGTTCGAGGACCTGCCTGCCGTCGTACTTGGGCAGGTTCAGGTCCAGGAGGATCAGGTCCGGGCGCGGCGCGCCGGCGTGGTCCCCGCGGCGGTAGAGGAAGTCCAGCGCCTCCAGGCCGTCCCGCACGACGTGCAGGACGTTGCCGATCTTGTTGTCCTCGAAGGCCTCGCGGGTCATGAGTTCGTCTCCCGCGTCGTCCTCGACGAGCAGGATCTCCGCGGGCGCCGTCGCGGGCCCGGAGGTGGGGGTGGTCATCGGCTGGTTCCTTCGTCTACTGCGGAATCGGATGCGGGGGCCGGGTCGCTCGCGGTGGTGTCCGGGGCGAGCACGGGCAGGGTGAACATGATCCGGGTGCCCGGCGTGTGGGCCGTGTCGATCCAGATGCGCCCCCCTGAGTGCTCGACGATCTTCTTGCAGAGGGAGAGCCCGATCCCGGTGCCACCGTACGTCTCCCGGCCGTGCAGCCGTTGGAAGATGACGAACACCTTCTCGGCGAACTCGGCGGGAATGCCGATCCCGTTGTCCGTGACGGCGAAGGTGTGGAATCCGGGTTCCGTCGCGGCCTCGTCGAGCAGCGAGATCTCCACCTGGGGAGCGAGCCCGGGGGAGTGGAACTTGACGGCGTTGGCCACCAGGTTCTGCCAGAGCATGGTGAGGAGCGTCGGATCGCCCAGTACCTCGGGGAGCCGATCCGGCCGGGTGATTTCGGCGGAGTGCTCCTCCACGGCGGCGGCCAGGTTGCGCATGGCCCGGTCGACGGTGGAGTCCAGCGCGACCGTCTCGCGCGCGTCCTGGACCCTGCCCACCCGGGAGAACGCCAGCAGGTCGTTGATCAGCACCTGCATCCGCTTGGCGCCGTCGACGGCGAACGCGATGTACTGGACACCGCGCTCGTCCAGTTGCTGCCCGTAGCGCTTCTCCAGCAACTGGCAGAACGAGGCGACCTTGCGCAACGGTTCCTGGAGGTCGTGCGAGGCCACGTACGCGAACTGCTCCAACTCGGCGTTCGAACGCCGAAGTTCACCTGCCTGGGCGTCCAGCTCCGCAGCCGTGCGGTTCAGCTCCCGCGCGTTGCGCTGCGAAGCCGTCAACTCCTCGACGGTCCGACGACGCATGGCCTCCACCGCGCGGGCGAGCGAGCGCAGGTCGGCCGGCCCGGCCTCGGGGATCTTTCGCTCGAACTCCCCGTCCGCGACCCGCTGGGACGCCGTCCGCACCGAGGCGAGCGGACGCAGGACGCCCACGTGGAGCAGGAACCCGAGGCAGGCACCCGCCAACAGGAACGCCGCCACGATCGCCAGGAGGATCCGGTCGCGCTGGACCCGGGCCTCCCCGAAGGTGGCGCGGGCGTCCGTCTGGACACGGTCCAGCCGTGCCTGCTGCTCCGCGAGCCGCAGGCGCACCTCGTCGAACTTCTCCTTGCCCGCCACGACGGACGGAGGCTCCCCGCCGGCGCGCACCGCGGCGACGGCAGGGGTCGCGAACTCGTCCTGCCAGACGCGCACGGCGTCCTGCACGGCGACCAGATCGGCCCGCACCCCGGCGTTCTCGTTCTGGACCAGCGACAGCCGCTCCGCCGCCCGGCGGCCACTCTCCAGGCCGCGCTCGTACGGCTCCAGGAGGGCCGGGTCGCGGGCCAGGAGGTAGCCGCGGACCCCGGTCTCCTGGTCCAGCAGGGCCGCCTCCAGCCGGAGCGCGTCGCGCTGCGCCGGGAGGATCCCGTCGACGAGCCGGTCGCCCGCCTCGGTGGTGTTCGACAGCAGGGTCGCTCCGACCGCGCCCGTGCCGACGACCATGAGGGCCAGTACGGCGAGGACGGTGGTGAGCCAGGCCCGCAGGCTGGCACCCCCGCGACCGGCCGCGGCGACCGGGACCCCGGCAGGGGGGAGCGCGGCGGAAGGAGGCTCGGTGGGGAGGGGCTCGGTGGGAGCGGCCTCACCGGGAGTGGGGTCGGTTCGTTCTCGGGCGTTCACGAGGGGGTGTTCCATTCGAGGTGGAGTACGGCGACGTCGTCGGCCAGCCCGCCCCAGTCCGCGGCCCGGCCCTGCGCCGCCCGGATGAGGGTGTCGACGAAGGCCTCGGCGGGCAGCCCGGAGTGCCGACGGGCGATGTCGAGGAGGCCCGTCTCGTCGAGGCGTTCGGAGCCGGGGCCCACGCGCCCCTCGATCAGACCGTCGGTGAAGAGCATCACGGCGCCGTCCGGTGCCAGGGGCACCTCGGTCACGGGCCAGTCCGCGCCCCAGCCGGGCATGATGCCGAGGGCGGGACCCCCGGGAACCTCCACGAGGTCGACCCCCGCCGCCGACCTGACCAGGAAGCCGGGGTGCCCCGCGCGCTGCACGGAGATGACGTCGGCGCCGGGAGGACGGGTGACGGCGATGAGTGTGGCGAAGATCTCGGGTCCGGACCGCTCCGCCAGCAGGATCTCCTCCAGGAGCTTGAGCAGTTCCTCGCCCCGAGCGCCCGCCATCACGAAGGCCCGCCACGCCACGCGCAGGCACACCCCGAGGGCGGCCTCGCCCGGCCCGTGGCCCGACACGTCGCCCACCACGGCGTGCGTGGCCCCGTCGCGGGTCTGGACGACGTCGTAGAAGTCCCCGCCGAGGAGCGCCTGGGCGCGGCCGGGCCGGTACCGGGCGACCACCGTGACGGCGTCGTCCAGCAGGAGCGGGGTCGGCAGCAGGCCCCGCTCCAGGCGGGCGTTCTCCTCGGCCCGCAGCTTGCTCGCCTGGAGGGCGACCGCGGCGAGCTCGGTCCGCTTGCGCTGGATCGCGTAGCGGATGGCCCGGACGAAGACGTCGGCCTCCAGGCGGCCCTTGACCAGGTAGTCCTGGGCCCCGGCCGCCACGGCGCCGAGCCCCGCCTGCTCCTCGGACAGCCCCGTGAGGACCACCACCGCGGCCTCGGAGGAGGCCGCCAGCACCTTCGTGAGGCCGTCGAGTCCCTGGGCATCGGGGAGGTGCAGGTCGAGCAGGACGCACTGGGGCGGCTCGGTCTCCAGCCGGGACAGGGCGTCCGACAGGGACCTGGCCCGGCCGAGGCGGAGGTCGACGCCGCTGTCCTCGACCAGCTCCTCGACGAGGAGGGCGTCCCCCTCGTCGTCCTCGATGAGCAGGACGTACGGCGGAAGGCCGCTCCACAGGGCGTGGGACCGGTCCTGCTCGATGGAGGAGGCCGGTGGGGGAGGGCTCGTCGGCCGCGGTGTGCGGCCTGCGGGTTGGGGTGACCCCAGGCCGATCGTGCTCCCCATGGCGCGCCATCCCCTCTCGCCACGGAGCGCGTGCGCCCGGGGGACGCCCGGTTGCGTCGGGGGTGAGCTTAGAGTGATCATTTGCCGTTAGGCAATATTTGAACCGGTCAATTATCCTTCGCGCGACCCGCCCGCCTCCGCGCCCGGCCGTCCGTACCAGTCGAGGCAGACGGCCATGGCGTCGTCCGAGGCCTGGATCTCCTCGCCCCGATGCTCTCCCAGCTCCCCCAGGATCGCCTGTGGCACCTGCGAGGGAGGAAGCAGCCTGGTGTTCATGATGGCCCGGCTCAGCGCGCGCAGACTGTACGGCTCCCCGCCCGGGGACACGACGTCGTAGACACCGTCGCTCAGGAAGAAGAGCCGGTCCCCGGGCAGCACCCGGAACCGCTGGCAGGTGTAGACGGTGTCCTCGAACATGCCGAGCGGCAGCTGCGCCTCCAGGTCGACGGTCTCCACGGTCCCCTGCCGGAGCCGCCAGATCCGGGGCGATCCCGCGTCGATGACCTCGACCTCACCGGTGTCCAGGTCGAAGCGGAGCAGGAGCATGGCGAGGTGCAGGCGCCCCTGGTGCTGGCCGTAGACGGCCTGATCCGCCAGTGAGGCCTGGTCGACGAGGCCGAGACCGCTCCGGCGGGCGTTGCGCACGGCGCTCACGGCGAGGCTGGTCAGCAGGGCCGCGTCGATCCCGTCACCCATGCCGTTGTTCACGGTCAAGGTCAGGTCGTCCGCGGAGGCCGACCAGTCGAAACTGTCGCCGAAGATGGCGTAGGCGGGCTCCAACTGCCCCCCGAGGTCGTACTCGGGCCGGGAGCACGACCGGCCCGGCAGCAACTCCCACTGCATCTCCGCCGCGAGGGTGAGTCGGGTGGCCCGTCTCGCCCGCAGGAAGAGGTCCGTGTCGCGGTCGGCGACGAGGATCTCGTGGCCCAGGGCGTCGGCCACCTCCCGCAGCTCCCCGAGGAGCCGGGGCGCGTACGCGTCCGCCGGGAAGCCCACGCTCAGGACCCCGAGGCGGTCACCCCGTACGCTCACCGGCAGGTGGACGGTAACCTCGGACCCCCGGCTGACGACGTGGGCCTCCTGCGAGCCGAAGGCCCGTCCCGGAGCGCTCGTGCGAACCGACACGGACTCGGCCGTGTCCGGCCGGTCGGTGACGGGCCGCAGGCTGGTCAGGGCGTAGTCCGCCATCAGCAGTTCGGCGTGCGCACGATAGCGGCCGGCCAGGAGACCGCGGACCTCTTCGAACACCTCGTGCGGCGCGGCGCGCCTCAGAGCGCCCGCCACTTCGCCCTCTACTTCGTCGGGTCGTGCCACCGTCCTGGATCCTGCCTCTCCTGGGAACTGTTTAGATGGGGGAGCCACCAAGCCGCCGGGTCCGCCCGCAGGGGCAGCTCGTACGTCCGGTAGGGAGTGTCACATGAGTCAGGGCCCCAGCCCCTCCCCACGCGCCCCGTCGGCGGTCGCGGGGATGAGCGATCTGATCGAGCTGCTGGAAGTCGTCTGGGAGCGGGGCCGCGACACGGTGTGCGCGCCGCCCGTCTCCTCCTCCCAGGCCAGGGTCCTCTTCCTGATCGAGCGGAACGAGGAGATCAACCTGCGGACGCTCGGCGAACTGCTGGGAGCGGCGGCGCCCTCGGTGACCCGGCTCTGCGACCGGCTCCAGGCCGCCGGGTTCCTCGAACGGCACACGCGCCCCGACGACCGCCGCGAACTGCGACTGGAGCTGACGCCCGCCGGGCGCAAGTACCTCGACGAGCTGCGGGCCCGCCGGGAGGCCGCCCTGACGGAGGCGATGGCCACCATGCCGGCGGCCTCCCGCGCCGCCCTGGCCGTCGGCCTGGCCGACTTCCACATCGCCGTCGCCGGACCGTTGCGGCTGGCGCCCCCGCGCAGCCCGGCGGCCCGGAGCGCCTGACCGCGCGCCGCGTCCACCGGGCTGAAGCCGGCTCGTTCCGCCGCGGCGGTCAGCCCGCGGCGCTCAGGCCCTCCGTGTGCTCCCGTACCTGCGCCGGCGTGAGGTAGCGGTCGGTCCGTTCGAACTCCCGCAGCGTGGGCGGCCTCGCCGACTGGAAACCGGTGCGCACGAAGTCGTCCCCGGCGACGGCGTTGAGCAGCCAGTTGGTCATCACCCGGGTCTTGGCCACGTTCGTGCGCAGCGCCGTCCAGTGGTACCCCCTCGCCACCGCCTGGGCCGCGACGCCGCGCAGCGGGATGCCGAGCGGCTTGGACACGGCGTCGGTGCCGCCGAGGTCGACCACCAGGCCGAGGTCCTTGTGCACGTACGGCCGCAGCGGCTGCCCGCGCAGCGAGGCGATCACGTTGTCGGCCAGCGTGCGGCCCTGCCGCAGGGCGTGCTGCGCGGTCGGCGGGCAGATCGAGCCGCTCCCGCCCTTGGCGAGGTCGGGTACGGCCGCCGCGTCACCCAGGGCGAAGACCCCGGGCGCGTTCGGGACGGTCATCTCCGGGGTCACCACCAGGCGCCCCCGCTCCGTCTCCGCGTCCATGGTGCCGATCAGGGGACTGGCCGCCACGCCGGCCGTCCAGATCAGGGTGCGGCTCGGCAGGACGCGCCCGTCGGTCAACGTCAGCTCCTCGGGCCCGGCCTTGGCGACGCTCACCCCCAACGACACCTGGATGCCGCGGCGCCGCAGGATGTCCAGCGCCGCCTGCCCCAACGAGTCGCCCAGTTCGGGCATCAGCCTGGGCGCCATGTCCAGCAGGTGCCAACTGATCTGTCGCCGGTCCAGCCTCGGGTAGCGCTTCACCGCGTGGTCGGTCAGCCGCTGGAGGCACGCGGCCGTCTCGGTGCCGGCGTATCCACCGCCGACCACGACGAAGCAGAGCCTGGCGGCCCGCTCCGCCTCGTCCTGGCTGGCGTCCGCCAGGTCGAGTTGGGCGATGACGTGGTCGCGCAGGTACGCGGCCTCCGCGAGGGTCTTCATGCCCCGCGCGTGCTCCAGGAGCCCGGGGATGTCGAAGGTGCGGGTGACGCTGCCGGGCGCCAGCACGAGGTGGTCGTACGCGTGGTCGGTCACCTCGCCGGTGATCTTGCGGACGATGCAGACCTTGGCCCGGGTGTCGACGCCGATGGCCGTCCCGGGGACGATCCGGGTCCGGTGCCGGCTGCTGCGGCGCAGGGAGACCGCGATGGACTGCGGCGTCAGGACGCCGGAGGCCACCTGGGGGAGCAGGGGGAGGTACAGCTGATAGGAGTTCGGGGTGACCACGCAGATGTCGACCTCGTCGGGGGACAGCCTGCGTTCCAGACGGCGTACGCATTCCACCCCCGCGAAGCCTGCGCCCACCACGAGGATCCTCTGTCGTGTCACGGTTCGCGTCCTTTCTCGGAGCAGCCGGGTCACCTGCCCGCCTGCCCAGTCCGGCGGCGTTCAGCTGCCGGGTCGCGCCACGAACGCCGGGGCGGGCACGGGACCCGCCGCGACGGGGGCGGTTCAGCCGATGACACGGCCGTCGACGATCCGCGCGACGGGCTCGTCGCTGAACCAGTAGTCGCCGGCCGCCGTCGGACGCGGGCCGCGACCGGCCTCGCGGGGCAGCCGGAGGGTCACGGCACGGGTGTCGCCGGGCAGGACCACGGTGATGGCCGTGGGGTCCTCGTACTGCTGTCGTTCCGGCACGCTGTGCTCCTTGGGAAGGCGGGACACACCCGACAATCACTCCGTGTGTGGTTCCAGTGTGCAGCGTGTGACTTTCCGTGTCAGCTTGGAGACCTCACCGCCGGCACATCGAGGAGACGCCGATGGGAGTCAGGAACCACGCGCTCACCGACGACACCGTCGAGGACGCCCCGCGTCGCGACGACATTTCCCTCGACGAGCCCGAGGAGGGTGTGCAGGACCCCGACGCCGCCCTCTGAGGCGGCCCCGAACCGGGTGCCCGGCCGGCGTCGACCACCCGGCCGGGCATCCGCTCCGCCGTACGCCCGTTCCGCCGCGCATCCCGCCCGCCGGGGCCTGCCGCTCCCTCGGATCGGCGGCGCCGCGGCCGTGCACCGGATGAAAGTCCTGGAAAAGGTGACGTGATCTGTCACCTTTGGCGTTCATCGTGGTGACATGCAGACCCACACGGACACCCAACCCACCGACGGACGAGGCCCGCTCGGCGGCCGGATCGCGCTCGTCGCCGGCGCCACACGCGGAGCGGGACGGGCGCTCGCCGTCGAACTCGGCCGCGCGGGCGCCACCGTCTACGTCACGGGCCGCACCACCCGCGAGCACGTCAGCGAGGTGGGCCGGACCACGGAGACCATCGAGGAGACCGCGGAACTCGTCACGGCGGCCGGCGGCGCCGGCATCGCCGTCCCCACCGACCACCTCGACGAGGACCGCGTACGCGCCCTCGTCGCACGCATCGACCGCGAACAGGGGCGGCTCGACATCCTCGTCAACGACCTCTGGGGCGGCGAACACCTCCTCACCGGATCGGTCTTCGGCAAGAAGAGCTGGGAGACGCCGCTCGCCGACGGTCTGCGGATCCTCGAACTCGGCGTGCGCTCGCACGTGATCACCGCGGCGCTCACCCTCCCGCTCCTGGTCCGTTCGGACGGGCCGCTGCACGTGGAGGTCACCGACGGCACCGCGGTCTCCAACCGCCGCTACCGCGAGAACCTCTACTACGACCTCGCCAAGAACGCCCCGATCCGGATCGCCTTCGGACTCGGTGAGGAACTCGCGGAGTACGGGGGCACGGCGGTCGCCGTGACCCCGGGCTTCCTGCGTTCGGAGCAGATGCTCGCCCATTTCGGCGTGACCGAGGAGAACTGGCGCGACGCCGTCGCGCGGGAACCCTCCTTCGGCATCGCCGAATCCCCGCACTACCTCGCCCGCGGCGTCGCCGCGCTCGCGGCCGACCCGGACCGGGCGGCCCGCTGGAACGGGAAGTCCACGTCCAGCGGCGAACTCGCCAGGACCTACGGCGTGGTCGACGTGGACGGCAGCCGGCCGGACGCCTGGGCGTACTTCGAGGACGTCGAGTACGGCGGCGGGGACGGATCGCCCGACGACTACCGCTGATCATCCGGCTCCGCGCCGTACAGCGCGGCGAGGGCCCGCGCGTGCTCGCGGAAGCGGGCCCGCAGGCCCTCCGGGGCCAGCACCTCGGCGTCGGCGCCCAGTTCGACGAGCGTGGCGAACGCGACGTCCTCGGACTCGACCGGCAGGTCGAGCGTGACGCGCCCGACGGGATCGGGCGCGCCCGCGGCGGCCAGTGCCTCGCCGATGCCCGCCGGGTCCGCCACGGCCGGCAGTCGGCGCAGACCGTGTTCGGTCAGGCGCAGGGTGACGGTCGTGCGCAGCAGCGCCCGGGCGAAGGCGGCCGAGTGGGCCCGCCAGTGCGCGGCGAGGTCGAACGACGGGTCCCGGAGGAAGGGTGCGCCGGGATCGTCGCCCGCGGCGTGCGGGGCGTCGGTCAGCGCCGTGACGCGGTCGACGCGGTAGGTGCGCCAGGAATCGGCGACCGGACCCGGCGCCGGGACGCGACCCACGACGTACCAGACGCCCGCCTTCAGGACCAGCCCGTACGGCTCCAGCGGGCGGGTCACCGTGCGGGGCGGTGCGCCGTCCCGGCCCGGCCGGGCATAGGTCAACTCGACGGTGCGGTCGGACCACACGGCGCGGGCCAACTCCGGCAGCAGTTCCGGTGCGGAGGGCTCCCGGAACCAGGCCGGCGCGTCGAGGTGGAAGCGGCGCGTCGATGACTCGGCCGCCGCCCGCAGCGACGGCAGCATGGTGGCCGACAGCTTCAGCCGCGCCGTGTCCGCGGCGTCCGACAGCCCGAGATCGCGCAGGGCCGTGGGCAGGCCCGAGAGGTAGAGCGTCTCCGCCTCGGTGGGATGGAGCGTGGTGAGCCGGGTCCGGTGTCCCGGCGCCAAGTGGTAGCCGCCGGACCGGCCGCGCTCGGACCGGATGGGCACACCAGCCTCCTGCAGGGCCTGCGCGTCGCGGATCACGGTGCGCTCGGAGACCTCCAGTTCCCGCGCGAGGGCGGCGGCGGTCAGGCCGGGGCTCGACTGGACCAGGAGGGCCATGCGGATGAGGCGGGCGGCGCGCATGCACCCATGATCGTGGACCGGGAAGCCCTGCGGCACGCCCGGCGCCGGCGCGTCCGGGAGGGACGGACGCCGAGGGCGGGACGGGCCGTGCGCGGTCGGGTGCGCCGCGCGCCGCATGGGTCGCGTCGTCGGGGGCACACGGGTGGCAGTGACCGTCGGTCGGTGAGGGAGGTGGCGGCGATGCGCCGTACGAAGGTGTTGGAGTCCTTTCCCGCCGGTGATCCGTACGGCAGTTGGCCGGCGGAGGAGTACGCGGCCCGCTGCCGGTCCCGGGGCGAACGCGCGAGCGTCGTGATGGACCTGGAACGGGACGCCTTCCTCGTCGTCGCCGTCGACCTGGACGCGGCGGAGGCCGCTGCCGCGTAACGGACCGCCCCGGGTTGTCGCCGGGGCGCCTCCGCCCGGCTCATTCCACCCAGTGCAGGCGCCCCCGGTGGATCAGCCGGAGCTGGCCGCGGGCCGTGTCGGTGACGGCCGCCCAGTCCTCGCCGCGCAGTGAGGCGGCCAGGCACGCCGAGGCCGTCATGAACATGTGGTCCACGAGGAGCCGGGACAACATGATCAGGTCCTCGGCGCTCCAACCCGAACTGATCGGGTCCGCCGCGAGCGCGGACCCGATCTCGCGCGCGAAGCCGTCGAGTTGTCCGGCGATCGACTCCCGCACCGCCGCGACCCCGCCGTGCCGCTCGCGGACGAGGAAACGTACGTGCGCCGGCCGGCTGCGGACCAACTCGGCGACGAGACGCACCGCGTCGTCGCCGCGCCTGTCCGCGTCGGCGGCCGGGGCGAGGATCTCCCGCACCGTCGCGTGCAGGCTGGCCAGCGCCTCCTCGACGAGCGCGATCCCGAGTTCGTCCATGTCCCGGAAGTGGCGGTAGAAGGCCGTGGGGGTGACACCCGCCGCCCGTGTCACCTCCCTGAGCCCGAGGCTGCCGAGACTCTGCTCCTCCAACTGCGACAACGCCGCGTCGAGGAGGGCGCGTCGGGTGCGGCGGCGGCGGGCCTCGCGGACACCGGTGTTCTGGCTCATGACGACAGTCAATCGCGTCACAGTCGCCGCCCGCCGGCTTGAGGGCCACTGAACCGGGTAGTCAGTGAACAACTGTTACCTGAAAGTAGGAGGAACTCTCGTGCTCTTCCTCGTAGCCGCTCTGCTCGTCATGGGCGTCGCCCTGGGGGCCGTGGCCCACGTGCCGGTGCCGGTCGGCCTGGTCGCCGGCCTCGCGATCGCCGGCTGGCTCGCCCTCTTCGCCGCACGCGAACGCCTGTCGGGCCGCCGTACCGGCCGACCCGACCACCATCGGGGAGGCCTGTGATGGACACGGACACGCGAACCACCGTCGGGAGCCCCGAGCGGGGCCGCCCGCCCCGCCGCACCGGCGCCCGAACCCGTGACGCCGACGCGATGGCCGTCACCGCCTTCGTGCTCGGCCTGGCCGGGCTCCTCGTCATGAACCTGATTCTCGGCCCGACCGCCGTCGTCCTCGGCTCCCTCGCGCTGTGGCGGAACACCGCGCGGCCCGCCCGCGCCCGCCTCGGCATCGCCCTGGGCGTGGCCGACCTCGTGATCCTGGCCGCCCTGGTCACCGCCGACGACACGTGGTCCTGGAGCCTGGGCTGACCCGTGGCGCCCCGGGCGTGATTCACACCCGTGGCTCAGGCGTCGTTCCTGAGCCGGTCGCGCTGGATCTGACGCGCGAGCGCCCGGCGCACCGGGGCCGCTGCGGGGGAGGCGGCCCGCGAAGGAACGTCCAGGCCGCGCGAGATCTCGTCGTACGCGGCCCGGTACGCGCCCGTGGCGCCCTGCCGGGGGAGCGTCAGGTCCTCTTCGAGGAGGCGCCGCAGCTCGTCCACGCTCTGGGGCGTGAACCGCTTCCTGCCCCGGGCGATGGCGTTGACGTGGCGCGTGCAGCGCGCCGCCTCGAAGGTCTCCGCGACCTCTTCGGCGAGGCCCCACAGTCGCCCTTCCAGCCACGGGACGTCGTCCTGGTCGAGGTCGAGCCCCACCGCGGGTTCCGGCCCGTCCGCCGCGTACTTCGTCACCTGCTTGGACACGGCGGGTTGGCTCATGTCCGTGAGGCGGGCGATCCTTTCCTGCGTCCAGCCGAAGCCGACGAACAGTTTGATCATCTCGGAGCGCAGTTTGCGCATCTCCTCGCCGGCGCGGATGACCGCGTTCATCTCGGCGAGCATCCGCTCGGCCTGCTGCTCGGTCAGGGCCCCGGGCTGTGGGTCCGTCCGCCCGCTCGTCCGCGGGTCCGGGTGTGCTTCGCCTTCCATGAGTCGGTTATACACCCCCGCGCCGCGCTTCATAACCAGGTTGTACAACCTGGTTGTTGCCGGCAGGATCCAGCGCCATGCCCACCTTCACCGCACCCGACGGAACCCTCCTCGCCCACCGCACGCACGGCTCCGGCACCCCGGTCGTCTGCCTCCCGGGAGGCCCCGCGGACTCCCGCTACCTGGGCGACCTCGGCGGCTTGTCCGCCCACCACCTACTGGTCGTCGCGGACCTCCGCGGCACCGGCCGGTCCGAGGTTCCCGACGACACCTCCTCCTACCGCTGCGACCGCCTGGTCGACGACGTGGAGGCCCTGCGCGAACACCTGGGCCTGCCCCGGATGGATCTGCTCGGCCACTCCGCCGGCGCGAACGTGGCCGTGCAGTACGCGGCCCGGTACCCGACACGCGTCGGCAGGCTCGCCCTGATCGCCCCCAGCACCCGGGCGGTGGGCATCCCGATCACCGGCGAGATGCGACGGGAGCTCGCGGGGCGCCGGAGCGACGAACCCTGGTTCCCGGCCGCGTTCGCCGCGTTGGAGGCGATCACCCGGGGTGCGGACGCCGATTGGGATGCCGTCGCCCCCTTCTTCCACGGCCGCTGGGACGCCGAGGCGCGCGAGCACCACGAGACCGCCCTGCCGACCAACGCGGAGGCCGTCGCCCTCTTCGGCGCGGAAGGGGCCTTCACGCCGGAGGCGACGCGTGCTGCCCTCGCCGACTGCCGGATTCCCGTGCTGCTGCTCGCCGGCGAGTTCGACCTGAACAGCCCGCCCGCGGCGGTGGCCGCCTTCGCGGGGCTCTTCCCCGACGCCGTGTTCGTCCAGCAGCCCGGAGCGGGCCACCACCCCTGGGTGGACGATGCCCGCCGGTTCGCCGCCACGGTCGCGGACTTCCTCGCCTGACGATCCTCCGGAGCCGCTCCCTCGGCCCGGGCGCCTGCGGGCCGCTGCGCAACCGCGGCACTGCGGTTCCGCCGTCACTCCGCGCCGACCGGCCGCCTCCGCGAGCGGAAGGTGCGCCGGTAGGTGTCCGGAGGAACGCCGACCGTACGGTGGAAGTGCCGGCGCAGCGTCGTGGAGGTGCCCATGCCCACGGCCTCCGCGACGGCGTCGACGCTCTCGTCGGTGGTCTCCAGCAATTCCTGCGCTCGGCGGATGCGTTGGGTCAGCAGCCATCGCAGCGGGGTCGTCCCCGTCGCCACCTTGAAGTGCCGGCCCAGGTTGCGCGAGCTCATCCGGGCGCGACGGGCGAGGTCCTCCACGGTGAGCGGGCGGTCGAGCCGTTCGATCGCCCAGGGGAACAGATCGGCGAGCGGGTGATCGTCGCGGGCGGGCACCGGGGTGCTGACGAACTGGGCCTGGCCGCCCGCCCGGTGCGGTGGCACGACCAGGCGGCGCGCGACCGCGTTCGCGACCGCCGAGCCGTGGTCGAGGCGGACCAGGTGCAGGCACAGGTCCATCGCGGCCGCCTTGCCCGCCGAGGTGAGCACGCTGCCGCCGTCCACGTAGAGCACATCGGGGTCCACCTCCACCCGGGGGTACCGGGCGGCCAGGACCCGGGTGTGCGCCCAGTGCGTGGTCGCGCGTCGGCCGTCCAGCAGCCCGGCGGCGGCCAGCACGAACGCGCCCGTGCACAGGGACGCCACCCGCGCGCCCGCATCGTGGGCGGCGCGCACCGCGTCGACGAGCTCGGCGGGCGGGTCCACGTCGACATCGGCCCAGCCGGGGACGATCACCGTGTCGGCGCGGGTGAGCCCGTCGAGGCCCCGATCGGGTTCCAGCCGGAACCTGCCGAAGCGCACCGGGCCCGGCCCGCAGACGGTCACGTCGTACGGAGCGTCGGTCGGGCCCGTGGAGTCGGCGCCGAAGACCTCGTGGGCCACGGCGAGTTCGAAGTGCAGCATTCCGTCGGTGACGGCCAGCGCGACAGTAGCCATGTCCGAAAGTGTACGGGCGACGGCGTTCCGGACACTGGTGGCGAGTCACCGCCGAGGAAAGAATGTTGAGAGTTGAACGAGCGAGGACGAGTGGGAGAACGCGATGGGATCGAGTCGGGCCGTGGCGGTGTTCGGCGCCTACGGGCACACCGGGCGCTTCGTGGTGACGGAGTTGCTGAACCGGGGGTTCCTCCCCGTCCTGACGGGGCGCGACGCGGTCGAACTGCGGGCCTTGGCCGCCTCCGCCCCGGGGCTCGACGTCCGGCCGGCATCGGTGGACGACCCGGCCGCTCTCGACCGCGCGCTGGCCGGGGCGGCAGCCGTCATCAACTGCGCCGGGCCCTTCGCCTCGACGGCCGCGCCGGTGATCGAGGCGGCACTCCGCGCCCGGATCCCGTACGTGGACGTGGCCGCCGAGATCGAGGCGAACCTCGACACGTTCGCCCACTTCACGGACCGGGCCACCGCCGCGGGCACCGTGGTCATCCCCGCGATGGCCTTCTTCGGCGGCCTCGGAGACCTGCTCGTCACCGCGGCGATGGGCGATTGGACGACGGCCGACGAGGCGCACGTGGCGTACGGCCTCAGCGGCTGGCAGCCCACCGCCGGCACCCGCACCGCGGGCGCGGTGTCCCGGGAGCGCCGGGGCGGCCGACGCGTCGTGTACGCCGACGGGCGGTTGCAATACCGCGACGACGCCCCGCCGACCCTGAAGTGGACCTTCCCCGAACCCATGGGGGTCCGGTCCGTGATCGGGGAGTTCACCATGGCCGACGTCGTCACCGTCCCCAGCCACCTGGCCATCCCCGAGGTGCGCACCTACATGACGGTCGAGGCGGCGCGCGACCTGGCGGCGCCGGAAACACCGGCGCCGGCCGCGATCGACGAACACGGGCGGTCGGCGCAGACGTTCCTCGTCGACGCCGTCGTCCGCTCGGCCGGCCGGGAACGACGCGCGGTGGCGACCGGCCGCGACATCTACGCAGTCAGCGCGCCGCTGGCGGTGGAAGCGCTGCACCACGTGCTCACGGGCCGCACCAGGACGGTCGGCGTCGTCTCCGCCGGCGCGGCCTTCGACGCACCCGCCTTCCTCCGCGCCCTGTCCCCGCACATCACCGTCGAACTGCGATGAGGGGGGCGGTCGGTCGAGCAGCGCCCGGGGAACGGGGGACCACCGGCCGACGCGGCATACTGCTGACGGTCGGGCGACGAGTCGGGAGGCGACCACGGTGACCACGTTCGGGGAACACCTGAGGGAACGGACGGTGGAGGCACTGGCCGGGTTCCCCCCTGCGGGCGACGCCGGCACGTACGCCGTCACGTTCCGCCTCGACAGCGTCGACCAGGATCCCCGGTTCCCCTACCTCGCGCTCGGTTACGTCACCGAGGGCGAGGTGGGCCACGGCACCGACGGGGCCGGACCCGAGGACCGGTGGGAGGCCCGCTGGAGCTACGCCTACTTCCCGCCGTCCGGCCTCGAAGGCATCCGGGTCCTCGGGCACGACCCCGAAGCGGACCCCCGGGGAACCGAGTTGTACCGACGGGAGGTGGAGGAGGCCGAGGCGCGGGCCGGAGGGGCGGAAGGGATCGAGGGGCTGTGGGACGACGAACCCTCCGAGGACCCAACGGACTCCGGGCACGCCGGCGACACATGGGACGAGCGGGCCGAGCGGCTCCGGTCCGCGTTCCGTGACCTGTGCCTGGGCCTCGCCCGGGACCTGCACGACGGCGGCCACCTGACGAAGGCCCTGGGGCGGGCCGTGCCCGTGATCCTCTACGACATGTTCGACCCGGACGACATGTTCACGATGACCCGCGCCGCCAACCCGCCGGCCCTGATCACCGAATTCCTGTCCGGCGAGGTACCGGACGCACCCTGAATTCCGCTGGTGGGACCGTACCCCCCACGACTAGCATCCGACGATGATCACGCCGGAGGACAAGCAATTCCAGGACGCGGTGCGCCGGGCCGACACCGGTTGGCTCGCAGACCGGCTCGACCCCAGGTTCTGCACGCCGGGCGTCCTCGGACCACTCCTCCGACACGAGGATCCGCGCCTGCGACATCTGGGGCTCGTCCTGCTCGCCGAGCGCGTCACCTCCGGCAGCCCGGCCGGTGAGCGGGAGACGGCCGAGTTCGCGCGGCTGGTGCCCGCCTCGCCGGACGGCCCGCCGGAAGCCGCGCTCCTCCTGGCACGACTCCACGAACGACTGTGGACCCACCTGCCGGCCTCCCGCCGGCCGCCATGGCGCAGCGCCGAGCTGCCCGCCCGGGTACGGATCGCCTGGCTGCGCGCCGAACTCCTGAACGACCCCACCGTGCTCCGCCACGAACCCGTCGGCGAACCGCTCCACCAGGCCGTACGGGAAACGACCGCCCTCGCCGCCCACCGGCCCGAGCACCTGTTGAACGAACTGATGGCGACCGGTGACCCCGCCTGCCACGCCGAGGTGCTGCGCCTGGCCCGGGAGGGACTGCACGCCGGACTGCTGGCCCCCGCACTGGTCCGCGCCCACGCCATCGGCCTGCTCGACGCGGCCGGCCCGGCCGTCGTGGCCGACGCACTGGGCGAACTCGCCCAGCCATGGGCGGCGTCGGAACCCCTGCCGGCAGGACTGCTGTCCCCGCTGCTCGCCGCCGACCCGGTGGCCGCCCGCCCCGAGGTGGCGGCCGCCGCGCTCACGGCCGCCGCGCACCACGGACACCGCTCCCTGCTCCGGCAGGTCGTCGACGATCCGCGGCTGCCGGCGGGTCTGCGCCGGCGCGGGATGGAACTGCTCGGCGATCTGGCCGAGCGCGGCGACATCGGCGCGTTGACGGCCGTCGCCACTCAGGACCCGCTGCTGTTCGGCGGGCCCGCGCTGACGTGCCTGCGCGGACTCCACCGGCGCGGCCACTTCCCGGACGTCCCCCACGTCGCGCCCATCCTCGACCTGGCACTGGCCGATCACTCGATCCCACCGCACGACGTCGCGACGATCCTCTTCACCACCCGACAGGCGACGTTTCGGGCCCTCGTGGACGCGCCCGCCGACGATCCGAGCTGGCCGCGCCGGCTCGCCCTGCTGGTCGCCCTCGCCGGACAGGGCACGGCGGACCTACCGATCGGGGACGCGATCACACGGGCCCTGTCGGCGGCCCCCGCACCCGGCCCGTTCCTCCACGCCATCCGCGCACTGCGGCACACCGCCGCCGAGGACGCCGTGATCGCCCTCCTGCCGGCAGCACCCGCGGCGGCCCTGGACGCCCTGGAGGCCATCGGCGGGCACGGTACGGCAGCCGCGTTGCGGGAAGGCCTCGGACTCGTCACGGAGGAGGGCGGCGCGGGCGTGATCGCACCGCACCTGCGTCCCGTCCGCAACCGTGCCCTGGAAATCCTGTGGCACCTGACCGACGATCCGGCGCAGCGGCGCGCCCTCCTCGTACGGCTCGATCCCACCGACCTGCCCGCCCGAGTGGCGTCGGACCTCGGCGGCCCGGACGAGCAGGAGCTGGCGGTCCTGAGCTCCCACCCGGACCCGGACGAACCGGTGGTGGCCCTGTGTCGACTGGCCGCCCACGGCAGCGCCGCGACCCTGCCGGTCATCGCCGACCTGCTGCTCCGCGTCGTGACGGACCTGGCGGCGCGGCCGGAACCCGGCGCGAGCCCCGCCCCGCGACCCGGGAACGGGGAGCGGGCCGGGGAGCCGGTGGTGCCCCAGGAAATCCTGGAGGCCTTGAAGGGCCTGGGCCGCCGGCTCCACGAGCGGGGACGGATCAGGCCGTCCTGCCTGCTCGACGCGGCGGACGCCGTGGAGGCCGGACACGCGCTCGTCGCGACCACGGCCCTGGACCTGCTGGACCGGCCCGGACTGTCGGGCGCCGAGCAGGCCGTCCTGTGCGAACTCCTGCTCCGCGTCCCCTGGGCGGGCACCCGCGCGAGGGCGCACCGCCTGCTGCGCCACCCGGACCGGCACGTGCGCAAGCACGTCATCGCCCTGTTCGCCCGCGACAGCACGGGGGACGACGCACAGGCCCTGTCGGCGTCACTGATCGCGCTGACCACCGCCCAGGACATCCAGACCGTCCGGCAGGCACTGCGCGCCCTCGGGCACGCGGGGGCCCGCTGGGCCTCCCCGGCGATCGCCGCACGCCTCGGCCACCCCAACATGAACGTCAAGAAGACCGCCGCCGCGGCCCTGGTCCGCGCGGGCGCGCCCGCAGCGGTACCGGCACTGCTCCGCGCGCTGGGGCGCCACGACAATCCGGGCCTGCGGGGCACGCTCGTCGAGGCACTCCGCGCCGTCCTCGGTGGCGCCCACCCGGCGGCCGTCCTCGCAGCCGCCGAACGCGTCACGGACGAACGCGTCCGCGAACGACTGCTGGAGGCACTCGACGCCGGCTTGCCGGCGCGCTCGGTCCTCGCCCTGCACGAACAGGCGTCCCCGGTCGCACCGTCGCTGCTCGCCCTGCTGGCATCCGGCCGACTCTCTCTCGCGTCCGGGTCCGTCGAGGACCTCGCGCCGGCCATGGCGGAGCACGGGATCGTCCGACCCACCACCCCGGGGCCGTTCGCGCGCCGGGGAACGGATCCCGACGTCGCCTCGCTGACGGAAGCGGGCTGGGATCCGTTCGTCGCGCTCCGGATCGCCGGGAGGAGCGAGCTGCCGCACCCCGCTCGGCTGAGCGGGCTGCGGCCCCTGCTGACGGACTGGCTTCGCCTGGCCGGCGCCGAACCCACGGTCCGGGGCCGGGTCCTGCGCCTCGTCCTCCGGTTCTGCACCGCACCGTGGACGACGGACGAACTGACCGTGTTCGCCCGCTTCACCGACGTCCTCCTCGACGGGCTCACCGGGGCCGCGACCACCCGGCGCGAGGACCTCGTCGAGGGCCTCGTCGACGACCTCCTCGCACTGCTCGAAGCCATCGCTCCGACGCTGCCCCCGGCCGAGCGGCCGGCGGTCGTCGAAGTCGTGCGCGCGCTGCCCGCAGTCCCCGGGCGGAGCCGCTCCACCCTGCCCCTGCTGCGCGGCCTCGGCGCCGTCCTGGTCCGGGCCGACCTCGACCGGGCCCTCGCCGCGGCCCGGCTCGACCCCGACCCCCGTCAGGCCGTGACCGCCGTCCTCAGGGACGCGTTCGCCGTCCCGCACCAGCCCCCCACGGCCACCGGGCCGGCCGCTGCCGGATCCGCGACCCAGGACGGGCCCCGGCAGGACGGGGAGGAGTGGCGCGCCGCGCTGCTCGCCGCAGCGCGCACGCCGGCCACCCTGGAGGAGTTCCGCCGCGCCGACGCCCCCGACGGCACCCCGCCCCACCGCGTCGCGGACTCCAGGGACCGCCTCACCGCGCTGATCGACGTCCACGCCTTCGCCGGCCCCGGAACCCGCGCAGCCCTCATCGACTGGATGACGGACCTCCAACCCCTCGACACACCGCCCTGGACCATCACCGAGACCGTCCACGCGCCGACCCCGCCACCGCGCACCGTGCACGCCGACGACCTCGACCAGCCCCGATCGACCGCCCAACGGGACCGCCTGCTGGCGATGCTCCGGGCGCCCGCGCCGGACAGCCGGCGCACAGCGGCCCTGGCGCTCCTGCGGTGGCCCGAGCCCGAGGCCCGGATCGTCGTGCTCCGCGCGTTCCTGCGCGGCCGGGTCGACGTACCGGTCGGCGCCGACCTCGCCCGCGACCTGCCCGCCCTCACCGCGACGGAACTGCGTGAGGACGGCATCCTGCACGACCGGGTGGCGGCCGTGGCGGCCCTGCTCGACCCGGACGACCTGGACCCCCTCGTTCCGCTGCTGTTGGAATGGTGGGAGTCCGACCCGCCGCTCACCGGCGCCGCAGCCGCCCTCGCCCTGCGACGGGCCCACGCGGACGCACTGGCCGAACGCCTCGCCCCCCGCCTCGACGCAGGCGCCCGGGGACTCCTGGACCTGCTCCGCGAACGCCCCCTGCTGCGCACCCCCGCCCTGACACGGACCCTCCGGCGACTGCGCGCCGAGGGACGCGACGACCTGGCCGACGGGCTGCTCCTCGTCGACGGCCCGCTGCGCGGACCGGACTCGGCGCACCAGGACGCCACCGCGATGGCCGCGCTCCGCGACCGGACCCCGCCCACGTCGTCCGCGACGCCACAACTCCCTTCGCGGCAGGAGCTGTTCGACCAGGCCCGCGGCGGGGACCCGGCACGCGTACGTCGAGCGCTCACCCTCCTGTCCGACGGACACGACGGCCCGGAGCCGGACCGGGATCCCGAACTGCGGAGGTTGATCGATGAGTTGCTCCGCCACCCCAGGACCGGGGTCCGCCTGCACGCCCACCGGACCTCGCGGGCCCTACTGGACCGGCCGACCCACCTGCACCACACGTCCTTCCTGCTCGACGACCCCCGCCCGGATCTGGTGCGGACCGCCATCCGCACGCTCTGCCACGCGAGGTGGCTCCCCGCGATCCCCGCGGTGACCGGTTTGCTGGAGCACTCCCACCCCGTCGTGCGCAGGACCGCGGCGGACGGGCTGGCCGCCGTGGGCACGCCGGCGATCCCCGCTCTGCGACACGCCGTCGGCCGCGCGCGCCCCGACAAACGGCCCCTCTACGAGGAGGTCCTCGACCGCGTCACGGCCGCCGGGCATCAGGCTCCGGGAGTCATGTCGTAGGTCACCCACATGGTCCGAGCGGCCACCCGGTCGTACTTCGACCTCGCCCGGTGGTTGTCGTCGGCGGTGATCCACCGCACGACGCTCCAGCCGCGCTCCACCGCGATCTCGCGGAGCGCGCCGAGCAGCAGGTCGGCGGCGCCCGAACCGCGGTGCTCGGGCGCCACGAACAGGTCGTCGAGGAAGCCGCCCACGGTCGCCGACAACGGCCGGGCGAAGGGGCGGTAGTGGGCGAGGCCGAGGAGCCGGCCTTCGGCGTCCTCGGCGACGAGCGCCTCGACCTCGTGCCCGGGGTCGTTCACCCATGCCCACACGGTCCGGGCCGCCTCCTCGGTCTGCTCCACCCGGTAGAAGTCCGCGTACCCGCGGTACAGGGCCCGCCACTGCGGGAAATCCTCGGGCCGGACGGCTCGGACGGCGATGCGGGACATGTGCGGGACTCCCTGGTCGGAAACTCGGGTACGTGCCATCGATCATCCTTCGGACGGTCCGCCGCCGAACGCGCCGCAGTGTCGAAAGGGCGGCCCTGGGATCACCCGCATGGACAGGTGACGGATCCGCCACGCAGTGCCGGGCCGTACCGGTCGAACGTGCCCGGGCGGTTCGGGGCCCGGGGAACCGGATGGCAGGATGTGGGGATGCTGTCGAACCAACCCTGGTCAGGGCTCCACGACGACTTGGCGGAGGCGAAGGCACGGGTGTACGACCCCGCCGGCTTCACCTGCTCGCGGCCGGTGGCCGAACCGGAGGGCGTCGAGTACGCGGCCCACCGCTTCACGCTCGACGGCTTGGCGGTCCGGTTCCGGGCGGCCAGGACGACCCCGACGAAGGTCGGCCAGTTCGTCACCGTGTGGCAGCGATCCGAGGAAGGCCCGATCCGTCCCTTCGACACCGCCGACGGTATCGATCTCGTCGTCATCAGCAGCCGTGACGGCGCCCGCTTCGGACAGTTCGTCTTCCCGCGGGAGGTGTTGTGCGAGCGCGGCGTCATGTCCCGCGACGGCACCGGAGGCAAGCGGGGCTTCCGTGTCTATCCGCCCTGGGTGACCACGAGCAACCGCCAGGCAACCGGCACGCAGAACTGGCAGGTGAACCACTTCCTGCACCTCGGACACGAAGGCGCCGTCGACACCGGGCGCGCCCGTACCCTGTACCACCCGTAGGAGTCCACCGGTCGTCCCGCCGGTCAGCCCCGGACGTGCGCCCCGGGATCCGCCGGCCGTTGCAACACGTCGTGGAGCAGCCGGCCGAGGAGGGCGCCGCCGAAGACGACGACGCCGATGCCGACGAGCCAGGACTGGATGACGAGGACGGTTCCGAACGGGCCGTACGTCACGGCGCTGGACGCGATCAGCGGCGAGAAGACGAGCCGGGAGAACACCCGCAGCCCGAACAGTCCGAGCATGGTGGCCACCGCGCCGGGCAGCAGGGCCCTCCAGGGGACCCTGCCCGCGAGGAGCAGCCGCTGCGACCACCAGAAGAACAGGATGCCGATCAGGACACCGGCGAAGCCGCGGGCGGGGGAGTCGAGCCAGGATGGCGTGAACGCCGACAGGTACAGCACGCCGATCAGCGCGGCCAGCCACAGGACGTGTCGCCACCGGGCCCACCACTTCGCCGGCGGCAGGTCCCAGACCCTTTCGTAGCCGCTCTGCATCACGGTGCCGAAGGACAGACCGAAGACCGCGAGCAGGGCGAGACCGAACGCCGTGGTGGTCCGCCACGCCTGGCCGGGAAGGGCGAAGAGACGTTCGATCTCCAGTGTGGCGGGCTCCGAAACCCCGAGTCCGTCCCCGAGCCACTGGGCGAACCCCTGCCCGCCGGCGGTGTCCGCCGCCGATACGACGATCAGCAGCGGTACCAGCGTCAGGAACCCGAGGGCGGCGAACCCCAGCGAGCGCTGCCACAGTTCCAGGTCCCGCACGCGCCCCCAGTGCCGGCCGGCCCGTGTCCGGCGGACCGTGCTGCGGATCCGAGCGAGCGGGGACGGTTGCCCGGGCCCCTCAACCCCGGTCATCACGGTCGGGGGCGCCCGCGAGCCCCGGTCCGCAGGGCCCGACGGTTCGGCGCCGGTGGGTCGGTATGAGGTCCATGGCCGCTCCAGCTGCTGCTGTTCCCACGGTAGGACGTGCCGAGGGGGAACTCCACCGGCGCGGGCCCCGGCGGATGCCGCGCGTGGTGGCCCGGACGCCGGCCCCGTCGTACGGCGGCAGTGGGCTCAGATCCCGATGTTGGCCAGGCTGACGCCGAGGTTGCGCAGGGCGGCCGCCAGGGCCGGGTGCTTGACCTCGAACTTCTCGGCGCTGTGGTTCAGCGACTCGCCGACACCCGGGTGGGCGGCCTCCCGGTCCGCCTCCAACCTGTCCAGCAGGGACTCCAGGTGCTCGCGCTCCTCCGGGGACAGGCGGGACTCCGAGGCCCGGAGTTCCGCGCGCAGGGCCTTCAACTGCTCGTCCGTCGCCATCACGTGGTCCGACACGGTGTCTCCTCATCGTTCGCCGCCCGTCCAGGGGCCGGTCCCCGGGTCGGCTACCGCTCGCATGCCCCGTCGCGGGGCGCGCACGCGCGACGGGGCCCGTGTGGATCAACCCCCGTGCCGATCACGAGGCGGTGGTCAGTGCCTGGGCGTACGCCGTGGGCGGTACCCCGACCCGGGCGGTGAAATCGCGGACGAGGTGGGCCTGGTCGCTGTAGCCCAGTTCCACGGCGAGTTCCGCCCAGTCGGTCGTCCGACCGGTTTCCGCGCGCTCCAGCGCCTCGTGGATGCGGTAGCGCAGGATGGCCCACTTCGGGCTGACACCGACGTGGCCGGCGAACAGCCGCTGGAGCGAGCGCACCGAGAGACCGACCGCCTCGGCGAGTTCGTCGACGCGGCGAACGGACCGGTCCCGGCGGACCCGGTCCGCCACGGCCATGGCGCGCTCCGCCAGTGCGTCGGGCGCGGGGGCCAGGGAGAGCAGGAACGCGTCGAAAGCGGCAACGCGAGCGTCCTGCGACGGCGCCCCCAGCACGGCACCGGACACCGTCGCGGACCCCGGGTACACCTCCGGGAGGGGCAACCGGAGCCCCGTGAGGTCGGAGACCGGGCGGCCCGGAAGGAACGGACGGAAGCCGCCCGGCCGGAACTGGGCCCCGCACACCCGCCCCCGCCCGCGGAGCTTCCGCGTGAAGAGGCCCAACCCGACCCCCGCGACCTCGCCGGCGTCCCCGCCCTCCTCGTCACGCTGGAAGACGATGTTCACGCAGGGGTGGGGAACGACCTGCGCCTCGTACGGCTCCGTGAGGTCCCAGTCGATCAGCCAGTAGTGCTCCACGTAGGGGCGCAGGGCCTCGGCGGGTTCCAGACGCTGGAACCGGACGCGCGCGAACAGGTCGGACGCGGCGACGATGCCACGGCTGTCGGTGCGCGGGGGAGCCATGGGCCGATCGTATGTCGCGTTCCTTCAAGCCGTCATCGGGATGCCCCGCCTACCCTCGCCCCCATGAACGAAAAGATCAGCGACCTGCTCGAAGCGGCCTCCGCCGGGGCGTCGCGCGTCGTCCACGACGTCGACGACCGGCAGCTCGGAGCGCGGACGCCGTGCGACGCGTACGACGTGGGCGCCCTCCTCGACCACCTCTTCCACGTGGTGATCGGATTCCGGGCGCTCGCGGCCCGGGAGCAGGCGGACTTCACGCACACCCCGCACTACCTGGACGGGGGCTGGCGCGACCGGTTCGACGTGGAGACGGCGCGGCTCGTCGAGGCGTGGGCGGTGCCGGGCGCCGACGAGGGAACCACGGGCACGATGAACCTGCCGGCCCGGACGGTCGGCTCGATGGTCCTCCTCGATCTGACCGTCCACGTGTGGGACCTGGCCCGCGCGACGGGCCAGGACTTCGTACCCGATGAGGAAGGCGTCCGCGCCCTGGACGTGCTGGTGACGGAGATGGGTCCCACCGCCCGGCAGATGAAGATGTTCGCGGATCCGTTCCCGACACCGCCCGGGGCGACGGCCTTCGAGGCTCTGCTCGCGGCCACGGGCCGGGATCCGCACTGGACGCCCGACCGGTAGGCCCGCCCCGTGGCGCGTCGGAGCGGCGAACTACCCGGCCGGGGTCGGGTCCAGCGCGAGGTCTTCGGCGTCCAGCCAGGTCAGTACGGCGCCCCGGTCACGTGCGGCGGCCTCCACGGACGTCCGCAAGCGGTACAGGCACAGCAGCAGTGCCTGCATGGAGTCGACGCCGTGCACCGGGATGACCCGTGCGTCGCCGAGCCCCCGGACCTGGCCGGGGCAGCTCCAGTCGATGCCGTCCGCCACGCCCGGGTGGGGGCGCCCCACCAGCAGGGTCACCTCGCGAGTGGTTCCGTCGGGCAGGCGCGCGCTCAGCCGGCGCTCGGCCACCACCTCGCCCAGCAGCGGATCCACGGCCATGCGGTGCTCCTTCGGGTCGCGGGCGGGTGACGCTCAGGGCCACCGCCGGGTCGGTCCGCCACCGCGTCGGGACCCCGCTGCCGGCCACCGGTGTCGGTGCCCTGACATCAACGCCCTGGTAGCCGGTGCCCGGTTCCAGGTCCGGATGCGCGGGCCCGAAGTGTTCGGAGCCGCCCGCGCCACCCTAACAAGTCGGGCATCGGGGGCGTAAGGAACACCGGGAGCGTCGTGCGCGGCGCCGTCCACGGTAGGGGAGGGGGACGTCCGGGAACGGCAGCGCGCCGGGCCGCCGGCGGGTCGACACCGCATGTGTGCGTGCCCCTGCCGGCGCCCCGGCGCAGCCCTCGGTGTCGGGTCAGCCCGGCCAGGTTCCCGTCACGCGCCGGGTGGCCACCGCGCCCGACCGGTCGACGGCGGCCTTGACCACCGCGAAGATCGCGCCCTGCATCGCGGCGGCGATGAGGATCTCCCGCCAGCTCCGGTCCTCGTCGGTGGCGTCGGGGGCGTCGCCCTCCCCTTCGATCAGCTTCCAGGCCTGCTTGAAGGCCATGCCGGCGAGCATGCCGCTCGCGGCGCCCAGGGCCAGCCCGACCGGTCGGTAAGCGATCCTGGCTGCGTTCACTTGCGGCCCCGGCTACGACGGACCAGCAGGAACACGACGAGAACGGCGCCGACGGCGAGGAGCGGAGCCCGATTGGTCCGCACCGCGGTCGCGGCCTGCCCGGCCCGTTCGAGGACGGGGTCGGGCGTCTTCTCCGACGCCAACTGCCCGGCCCGCGCCGTGGTCTCGCGGACCTGGGCGGCGGCGCGGGAGGCCTTCTCCAGGATCGGGTCGGGAGTCCTGTCCCGGACGACGTCCGCGGCGTGTTCGGCCTTCTCCCGGATCTGTCCGGTGACGAGCGCCGCCTTCTCGGAGGCCTCCTGCTTCACCAGCGCGGCCTTCTCGGAAGCTTCCTGCTTCACCAGCTCGGCCTTCTCCGTCGCCTCCTGCTTCACCGCGGCCGTCTTCTGCTTCACCTGGGCCTTCACATCGGCCTTGGCCGCCAGCGCCTCCACGGTCTGCCCCAACTCGTCGCGCGTGTGCGTGATCCGCTCCCGCAGCTCCTCGGGGGTGGGCGCATCGCCCGGCGTGAACCTGTCGTGGGGCTGCGCCTGTTCGTTCGGGTTCGTCATCGGTGGGCCTTCTCCCTGATCGCGGCCACATCGGCCTTGACGCTGTCGATGGTCTGCTCGGGCGCGGGCGGGACGGCCCGCGCGATCTGCTTCTTCCCGGCCAGGGCCAGCACGGCCGCCGTCGCGGCCAGCACCACGGCGACGATCAGGGCGGAGAGCCACCAGGGCAGTACCAGGGCCAACGCGGCGATGCCCGCCGCCACCAGCGCCTGCGCCGCCAGGATGCCGAGGAGGCCCGCCCCGCCGAACAGGCCGCCGCCCGTCCCGAACCGCTTGCCCTTCTCCGTCATCTCCGCCCGGGCCAACTGCATTTCCTCCCGGACCAGTTCCGAGATCTGTTGCGAAGCCCTTGAGACCAGAGCGCCCACCGACGGATCGGCGGCGTGTGCGGCGTGTGCCGACTGTGCGCGATGCTCGGTCGTGGTCACGATTCGTTCACCTCGTCCTTGACTCGTCCCGGACCCGCTCGTGCCGCCGGACGGATACGGGCCGAGGGGCGCGGGGGAGAGGGGTTCAGTCATGTTCCTGTCCACACGCGGCTACCCGGTAACCCGCAGGCCATCCGCCCGGGAGCGGGTCGATGCGGGTTCCCCGCCGGTCGGCCCGGGATCACTCCAGGCGGCGGCGTTCCTCCTCGCTCCACGCGGTCGTGTCACGGGGCCGTACGTAGGGCTCCTCGCCCTCGGGCAGTCCCCCCGCGATGGCGCGCCTGCGGACGAGCTCCGCGTCGAATTCGAGGCCCAGGAGGATGGCCAGGTTGGTGATCCACAACCACACCAGGAAGACGATCACGCCCGCGACCGTGCCGTACGTCTTGTTGTAGGAGGCGAAGTTCGCGACGTAGAAGGCGAAGCCGGCGGAGGCGATCATCCAGATGGCCAGGGCCAGGAAGCTGCCGGGGGTGACCCACTTGAAGCCCCGGCCCTTGGCGTTCGGCGCCGCCCAGTACAGCAGCGCGATCATGGCGGTGACGAGGAGCACCAGGACCGGCCACTTCGCGATCGACCACACCGTCAGGGCGGTGTCGCCGATGCCCAGCGCGGACCCCGCCCGCCGGGCCAGACCGCCGGTGAAGACCACGATCAGGGCGGCAGCGCAGGCGAGGACCATCAGCGCCACCGTCAGTGCCAGGCGCAGCGGAAGGACCTTCCACACCGGACGTCCCTCGGGCACGTCGTAGACGGCGTTCGAAGCGCGGATGAACGCGGCGATGTATCCGGACGCCGACCACAGCGCGACGATCAGACCCACCACGGCCATGAGCGATCCGACGCCGCTCCGGCCCTGCAACTGCAGCACCGCGTCGCTGATCACGTCGCGGACCGAGCCGGGAGCCAGTTGCCGGAGATTGTCGAGCACCCGCTGCGTGGTGGATTCGCCGGCGAGGCCGAGCAGGGACACCAGGACCAGGAGGGCGGGGAACAGCGCCAACACCCCGTAGTAGGTCAGGGCGGCGGCGCGGTCGGCCAGCTCGTCCTCGGCGAACTCCTTCGCCGTCCCCCGGAGCACGGCCCACCACGACCGTTTCGACAGGTCGGACGGCTTGTCCGGAGCCCGCCGCTCCACCTCTTCGCCGGGTCCCGCGCCGTCGTGGCCGGCGGTGTCCGGGGCGACGCCCTCGCCGCCGGGGCCTGTCCTGGAGATACGTGTCATACCCTGCGGCTGTCCACCATCACGCCACTCATGCCGTCCCGCGGTGTCCGAACGATCCGCACCGGTCGCGGACCGTCACCCGCCCCTGCGGGGGATACGCCCGTACGGGGACATCCGCACCGGTGTCGGTGTTCGGGCGGCGAGGGCGGGCATACGCGGGTCCGGGGACGACGGTCACCCGCGGTGGCCGCCCGGCGGCCCGCGGACGGAGCCGCCCCCCGCGCACACAGGAACGCAAACGGTCGGGGTGATGACAGTGAACATGACGGAAGCAGCCACGGGTGAACCTCAGGGCACGCGGGCACCGGTGATGGGCCAGAGCCGCCGGCTCACCCTGGGCAGCATCCGGGGCGCCGTCGGCAAGGGCCGTGACTTCACCCGTCGTGCCCTGCACGACTGGGGGTGGGACCATCCGGAGAGCGCAGAGGACGTCCTGCTCGTCGTCTCCGAGCTGGTGGCCAACGCACAGCTGCACGCGGGTGGCTGTCACGAGCTCGTACTGACCGCCGGTGAGGTCCTGCGCATCGACGTGGTCGACGGGGTGACGCAGCCTCCGCTTCCCCGCCCCGCTCCCCGGCCGGGCGTGCCCGGCGGTCACGGCCTGCGCGTCGTGCAGGTGCTCACCGACCGGTGGGGTTCCCACCGCCACGGCGTCGGCAAGGTCGTGTGGGCGGAGATCGACGGTTTCCGCCTGGGCGGACACCGGGGCCAGGCGGACCCGGCCCCCGCCTTCTGAGTCCCTCGGCCCTTCGAGGTCCCCGGGCCCCCTGAGGTCCTCGGACTTCAGGCCGCCGGCGGCCCCGCATCCGGTTTCCGGGCCCGCTCGGTGTTGAACTGGGCTCCGGTGAGCAGGGCCAGGTTGGCGAACCAGAGCCAGACCAGGAAGACCACGATGCCCGCCAGCGAGCCGTAGAGCCTGCCGTACGTGCCCAGCTCGGTGTAGAGCGTGAAGAGTCCCGAGGCCGCCAGCCAGAGCAGCGCCGCCAGTACGCCGCCGGGCAGGCCCCGCCGCGTGCCACGGCTCTGGGCCGGGCCGGTCCGGAAGAGGATCAGCACCAGGAAGGTGACGACGACCAGCAGCACGGGCCAGCGCAGCAGCGCGATGACGTGCGGGCTGTCCCCTCCTGTCGCCCGCACCACCCACCTGCCCACCGGCCCGGACACGACCAGGCCGACGGCGCCGGCGACGAGCAGCACCAGCAACGACATCGCGTTGACGACCAGCATGTGGGCCGCCCGTAGCGGCGGCCGGGTCTCCGGCACCCCGTGCATGGTGTGCAGGGCGCGACGGAACACCGCCAGGTAGCTGCACGCCGACCACAGCGAACTCACCACACCGCTGATCAGCAGGGCCACCATCGACGAACGCTCCGCCAGGAGACCACCGAGCGCGTCCCGCAGCACCTGTGCCGATTGGGGCGGTGCGTAGGCGGTCAGCCCGGTGATGAGCCGGTCCGTAGTCGCCCCGCCCAACAACCCCACCAGGGAGACCGCGATGGCCAGGGCGGGCAGCAGTGCCAGCACGGCGTAGTACGTGAGGGCGGCCGCGTGGTCGGCGAGGTTGTCGGTCCAGACACGGACGGCGGTACGCCGCAGCTCGGTCCGGGTGCGCGCCAGGAGGGCGACGACGGGCCGGCCGATCGGGCGCGGTGCGATGCGGGGGATCTCGGTCACGCTGAGCAGGTGCCCGACAGGAACCCGCGCATGCGCCCGGGCACGGTGGCGCGCACGCGCCCGGCCCGGTGGGCCGGTCCGGCGACCGGAGTCACCGGACCGGCCCACCGGGCCGGGCGGGAGCCCGTGTCGGGGGAGCGTCCCGCGGGGTGTGTCGATCGGCGGACGCCGGCCGGGGGAGTCGCCGGCCGCGCCCGTGCCGCCTGCTCGGAATCAGACCTCGCGCCACCGGGCCATGGCCCAGGAGAACACCCCGAAGAGCATCAGACCGATGGCGACGGCGACCAGCAGCCACGGCCCCGCCGCCGTCTGGGTGAACGACCTCAGTGTGTCGTCCGTGCCCTTGGCCTGCGACGGGTCGTAGCGCACCGCCGCGAACACGATGAAGCCACCGACCGCGGCGAACAGGGTGCCCCGGGCCGAACCACCGGCCACCCCGACGAAGGTGACGGCCTTGCGCACCTTTTGCGACACGCCGCTCATGGAGAGGTGCTTGAGGAAACTGCGCCGGATCGCCTGGACCGCGATGACCACGCCCGCGACGCCGATCCCGACGCCGACCGCCCCCACCAGCCACTGGCCGGCCGGCAGGTCCAGCGCCTTGGCCGTCACGTCCCGGGACTCCTGGTCCCCGGAGCTCCCGCCGGAGCCCGCGGCGAACGACAGCACGGAGAACGCCATGACCGCGTAGATGACCGTCCGGCCCGCGGAGGCGAGCCGCTTCGTCGCCTTTCCGCCGTCGGGTCCGGCCGCGCCGAACAGCGCCTCGGACAGGCGCCACAGCATCATCCCGATGAGTCCGATGCCGACGGCCCAGATGAGGACGCTCCCGAAGGGTTTGCCCGCCAGCTCCTGGAGGGCGCCCTGCCGGTCGGCCTCCTGACCCCCGTCACCGAGGGCCACGCGCAGGGCCAGCAGCCCGATCAGCGCGTACAGCACGCCGCGCGCCACGAGACCGCAGCGCGCGGTGACCTCCCGACCGCGACCGCCGCGCGAAGCGGTCCGCCGGCCCGTGTCCACGATTTCGTTTCTCATCCCGGTCGGACCTCGCCCCGCCAGGCGCCCGTTTCGGTGCCGCGCGACTCGATGAACACCTTGAAGCGCTTCAGATCGCCGGCGACCTGGCGCTTGACGATGCCGAGCTTGTCGGCGACGTTCTCGGCCGCCCCCTCCGGTATCCACGTCATGTGCAGGACAACCTTGGTGGTGCCCGCGTCGATCGGTTGGAAGGTGACCATCCCGGCCTGACGCGGCTCACCGTCCACCGTCATCCACGCGACGCGCCGGTCCGGGTGCTGATCGGTGATCTGCGCGTCGAACTCGCGGTGCACCCCGTTCACGTTCGTCACCCAGTGGGTGAGGGTGTCGGTGCGCTGGTCGACCCTTTCCACGCCTTCCATGAAGGCCGGGAACGCGTCGAACTGCGTCCACTGGTTGTAGGCCGTGCGTACGGGGACGTTGACCTCCACGTACTCCTCGACGTGCGACATGCGCACCCCTTCCGTGTCGTCGGCGGCCCGCCACAGGCGGTGCGGTGCGAACCGCCGCCCTGAGGGCCTTTCAAGGCCCGGCTACCCGCCCCGGTGCGCCGCATGCACGGGTCGTCGGGCTCCGGCCCAGGTCAGGCGTACCGGTGGGTCGTAGGAGCACCGGAACGCAGGACGGCGGCCGCACGCGGCGCCCGGGGGGATGGGACACCGGCGTGCGACCGCCGATCTCGGCGACTCGCCGCCCCGCTCGAACGGTGACTCGCCGACATCGACCCGTATGGCCCGGATCCGGAGGCCCAAACAGGGGGCGAGAAAAAACTTGCGCGGACTTCGCCCCGGGCCCCCGGACCTTCTCCCGCCGGCATCCCGCCGCGCCCGCGGGACACGGGCCCACGCGTCCCGCGCCCGAGCGCCCGCGCGCGAACGGGCCGCGCTCCGGGCGCGCCGACGCCGGCCCGCCCGGCCGCCGGGGCAGGACCCCCGGTGTCGGCTCCACTCGACGGGGCAAGCGCGTGAGATCCCTGCCGTCTACATCCGCTGAGGAGATATGAACAGCGCTCTTCGCCTGCTGACCGTCCTGGGGGGCTCGCTCCTGCTGACCTTCGTGGCCGGCTGGGCCGTCGACCTGCTGCTGCGCCGAGCCGACGCGCGCCACCCCGAAACCCCCCTGTGGAACCTGCTGCGCCGCTGCCGCCGCGCCGTGCAGATCGTGCTGCTCGCCGCCCTGCTCCGCGGCGCGTACCGGCAGATCGCCTGGCCACCGTTGCAGGACAACGCCGACGCGGTGGGCCGCGTCCTCTCGCTCACCCTGATAGGCGCCGGCGCCTGGCTGATCGTGGCCGTGGCCTCCGCCGTCGTGGAGTCGGCGTACGCCCGCTACGCGACCAGCACCCGTGACCCGGCCCGGGTCCGGCGCGTCCGCACCCAGGTCACACTGATCATGCGGGTCGTGACGGTCGTGGTGGCCGTCGTGGCCATCGCCGCGATGCTGCTCACCTTCCCGAGCTTCCGCGCGCTCGGCACGTCGATGCTCGCCTCCGCCGGAATCATCGGCATCGTGGCCGGCGTCGCGGCCCAGTCCACCCTCGGCAACCTCTTCGCCGGATTCCAGATCGCGTTCGGCGACATGGTCCGTATCGGGGACACGGTCGTGGTGGCCGGTGAATGGGGGGTGGTGGAGGATGTCACGCTGACCTTCCTCGCCGTGCGGACCTGGGACGAGCGCCGGATCACGATGCCCGTCTCGTACTTCACCACCCGGCCCTTCGAGAACTGGTCCCGGGGCGGCGTCCAGATGACCGGCACCGTCTTCTTCCACTGCGACCACTCCGCACCGGTGGACCTCATGCGCGACAAGGTGCACGAGATCCTGAACCACTGCCCGGAGTGGGACGGCCGGGGTTGGGACGTCGCCGTCACCGAGACGACCCCCTCCACCATGGTGGTGCGCGCGATCGTCACGGCCAAGGACGCCGACGACCTGTGGACGGTCCGCTGCGCGGTCCGGGAACAGCTGATCGGCTGGCTCACGGAGAAGCACCCGGACGCCCTGCCCCGCGTGGTCCTGGCCGCGGCGCCCGGTTCCGCGGAGGCCGCAGCCCCGTCGCTCGACGGGCCGTTCGACAAGACGGCCGTGCGCGGCGCGAAGCGCGGGCCCGCCTGATCCCCCCCGCCCACCCCGTGGTGCACGGAGCGAGCCCCTGTGTGAGCGTGGAGGTGCCCGGCCCGGAAGGCGGGGCGGACCCCTGCCACGGCTCCACCTTCGGCCGAGGATCGGCTCCGAGCCCGGCACCGATTCTCCGGAACGCGCATCGACCACGACACGAAATGGCACGGCACGACATCGCACGGCACGACATGGCACGAGAGAGGTGGCACCCGATGACCAGCCAGGACAAGGACGGCCCGGCGGCCGAAGTGGGAGTGACGGTCGGTGACTGTTCCCCGGAGGACGCACACGCCGTCCTCGACCTGCTCGAACACTCCTTCTCCGCGGAGTCCGGCGCCGGCCGGTCCGCCGGGGCCGGTCACACGGCGACCGTCTGGAGCGCGACCCTCGACGCGGCGAAGCCGACGGAGGAGCGGGCACAGCCCGTTCGGCTCACGGACACGGTCAGCGTCACCCTTCAGGGAGGGCCCCGTGCGGTCGAGCGGGTGAAGGCCGCCCTCGCCGGTCACTTCACGGTCGAGGACACGGGCGCCGTATCGGGCGACCAGGAACAGGAGATCGGACTCCGGCTCCGCACCTGAGCGGCGGGCGGCGGGGGACGGGCCCCGACGCGGGTCGTGCTCCGCCGCCCGGAGGGGAACGTCGGGAGCAGGGGAACGTCGGGAGGGGGCGGACGCGACGCCCTGTGCGGGACGTCACCGCCGAGCTGCTCACGTGAGCGCATGAATCCGCTGCTTTGAAGCAGGCGCTGTCCATGGAATGCGTGGTGTACGAGGAGCGGTCGGGGCAGTCGCGGACCGTCGAGTGCGGCCTCGACGACGAGGCCTGCCGGCAGGTGTTGAAGCGCCTGCGCGGTTTGGGCGACGGCGAGTTCGGCTGGGTGCGGATGGTCGACCCGGCCGAGGACGAACTCGTCCAGTTGGCGGAGGAACTGGGCCTGCATCCCTTGGCCGTCGAGGACGCGGTCCAGGCCCACCAACGGCCGAAGCGCGAGCGGTTCGGCGACGTGCTGGCCGTCGCACTGAAGACCCTCTGGTACGTCGAGGAGGAACAGGCGGTGGAGACCGGCGAGTTGATGCTCTTCGTCGGTCCCCGTTACGTCCTCACCGTCAGCCACGGTGCGGTGGACCCGGCGGCGGAGGCGGCCCGCCGGCTGGAGGCGGACCCGTCCATGCTGCGGTTCGGTCCCCTCTCGGTGGTGCACGCCGTCCTGGACGTCGTCGTCGACGCCTACAGCGAGGCGGCCGACACGGTGCGGGCCGCCCTCAACCGGTTGGAGGACCGCGTGTTCTCGTCCTCCCGCGTCGACCACACCGAGGACATCTACTCCCTGAAACGAGAGGTCCGCGAGTTCCGCGACGCCGTCCAACCGCTGGTCCCGGTACTGCCGGGCCTGCTGAGCGGGTTGGGCGAGGAGGACCGCCCCCCGAAAGTCCTCCCGTACTTCCGGGACGTGGCCGACCACCTGCACCGCACCGACACCGAGGTGCGGACCCTGGACGAACTGCTCAACTCGGTCCTCGACGCGCAACAGGCCCGCGTGGGCACCTGGCAGAACGACGACATGCGCCGCATATCCGCCTGGGCCGCGATCTTCGCGGTCCCCACGATGGTCGCCGGCGTCTACGGAATGAACTTCGAACACATGCCGGAACTCCGTTGGAGCTACGGCTACCCCCTCGCCGTCGGCCTCATGGCCGTGGCGTCGGGCCTCCTCCACCGCACGTTCCGACGCAACGGTTGGCTGTGACGGCACCCCACGACCTGCGGGAACCACAGGGACCGGGCCCCGTCTTCGTCTGTTCCTCCGAAGAGCGAAGGGTGTCCGGGTGAGGCGCCCTTCGAAGGGCAGTCGCAGGGTGTCGCCCATCGACGCGGCCCGATCAGCGGGCAGCGCCCGAACCCGGAGGTAAGCGGTGCCCCGTACGGCTCTGACCTCGGCCACGCTCCCCACCGGACTGCTGGCACTTCCCGGGGTCTACCAACCGCAGGCGGACACCCGGCTCCTCGCCGAAGCGCTCGCCCAGGAGGACGTGGGACCCCGCACGGGCGTTCTGGAGATCGGCACCGGCACCGGGGCACTCGCCCTGCACGCCGCCGCCAGGGGAGCACAGGTCACGGCGGTCGACATCGCTTGGCCCGCGGTGGCGACGGCGCGGCTGAACGCCCTGCGCCGGCGGCTCGCGCTACGCGTACTGCACGGGGACTTCGAGGAACGGACCGCGGGCCACCGCTTCGACCTGGTGGTCAGCAACCCCCCGTACGTCCCCGCCCCCCGGCCCCGGGTGCCGACGCGCGGTCCGGAGCGGGCCTGGGACGCAGGCCCCGACGGGCGAGCGGTCATCGACCGGATCTGTGGGGGCGCCCGGGACCTGCTGCGTCCGGGAGGCGCCCTGTTGATGGTGCACTCGGCGATGTGCGGGGCGCAGGAGACCGTGGACCGGCTGACCGGCACGGGGCTGGTCGCGGAGGTCACGGTGAAGGCGACCGTGCCGTGGGGCCCCGTCCTGCGCACCCGGCGCGCCTGGCTGGAACGGCAGGGCCTCGCGGCCCCGGCCGAGGAATGGGAAGAGCTGGTGGTGATCCGTGCCCAGTACCTCTGACGGCGTCCCCCGCGGTACCCGCGAGGACGCCCCGCGCGAGGTTCCCGCCGACGCGCGGGCCCGCCGGGTGTCCGTGGACCCCCAGGGGCCGGTCCTGGTCGAGGGGCCGGTCGAGATCGTCCTGGACGACGGGACCATCGCCCGGTCCGACCGCTTCCGGGTCGCCGTGTGCACCTGCCGCCGCAGCCGCACGTACCCCTGGTGCGACACCAGCCACCGGCGGCGCGAGCGCGCCGCCGCGACCCCCGAGGACAGGAACCCGTGATGACCCCTCCCGCCCCGAGCACGACGACGGTGACCGCCGCCGGCCCCCACCTCGTCGAGGGCCGGGGAGTGCTGTCCCGGGCCGTGATCGAGGCCCTCCGGAGCGGCGGCGCCCCGGCCCACGACGCCGACGCCGTACGGGAGGCCGACCCGTGGGGCGAGGACCTCCAACTCGCCCTCCACCTCCTCTACGCACTGCACTACCGGGGCTTCGACGGCGTGGACGACGAACGGGAATGGGACCCCGATCTGCTCCGGTTGCGACAGGCCATGGAGGACCGCTTCCTGCACGCCCTGCGCGACGAACTGTCCGACACCCCCCGCTCGGTCGAGGAAGCCTTCGCCCCGCTGCTCGTCGAACCGGTGGACCTCTCCGGCAGCCTCAGCCGATACCTCGAAACCGAGGGCGAGCTCTGGCAGTTGCGCGAGTACGCGGCTCTGCGCTCCCTCTACCACCTCATGGAGGCGGACCCCCACGCCTGGGTGATCCCCAGGCTCACCGGACGGGCCAAGGCCGCCATGGTGGCCATCGAGTACGACGAGTTCGGCGCCGGTAGGGCCGACCGCGTCCACGCGCGGCTCTTCGCGGAACTCATGACCGACCTGGGCCTGGACCCCGCCTACGGCCGCCACCTGGACCAGTGCCCGGCCCCGCTGCTCGCCACCGTGAACCTGATGTCCCTGTTCGGCCTGCACCGGGCGCTGCGCGGAGCGCTCGTCGGCCACTTCGCCTGCGTCGAGGTCACCTCGTCGCCGGGCTCCAGGCGTCTGGCCAACGCCATGCGACGCTGTGGGGCCGGTCCGGCCGCGGAGCGCTTCTACGCCGAACACGTGGAGGCCGACGCGGTCCACGAACAGGTCGTGCGCCACGAGGTCATCGGTGGCCTCCTCGGCGACGAACCGGAACTCGAAGCGGACGTCGCGTTCGGCTGCGCCGCGACGTTGCTCCTGGAGGACCGCCTCGCCCTCCACATCCGCGGCGCCTGGGACCAGGGGCGCAGTGCCCTGCGCACGCCCCTGCCCGCGCGGTGAGGGCACGAGAACGGGGATCCGGCCGCCGGAGGGCCCGCCCGACAGGAGCGTCGGGGTCCGGGGGCGTCAGTGGGGGGAGGTCCGGTGGCCGAACCAGTGGCCGCGGCGACGCGGAGCGTCGGCCACCGACCCACCGGTCGGGGGGAGGGCGTCGGGCCGATCGACCGGCAGGGCCGTCCCGGCGCGGGCATCGTCGCGTTGCTTGATCAGATCGTCGCGCTCGCGGTCGACCACCGCGGCCTCGCGCCGGGACGCGTCGAGCTCCCGTCGGGAACGCGCGGAGCGGCGTGCCGCACGGCGCGCACCGACCATCACCAGGGCCAGGCCCAGGAGGGCCGCGGCTCCCACGATGATTCCGATCAGGAACAGGGATCCGGTCGAGCCGGTGGCGTGGTAACCGAGGATCGAGAAGTCACCGCCGGTGTCGAGACCGTGGCCCGACCCGAGATTGCCGAAGATTCCGATCAGTCCCACGAGGGCGGCGACCACCAGAATGATGAGTCCGAGGATGAGGATCATGAAGGCGCTCCTTGGATCCGTGCCCGGTACGGGGCCGGACACGGCTGGCGCCTACCCCTGTTGTGCACGGCCAAGCGGAACCCACGACTCCTGAACGGTCCGGCCGCCCGGAGCGGACCGCCGTGGAGCCGCATCCGGCCCGATCTGTCCCGGGCCCGACCCGGTTGAGCGACCGGCGCCCGCATGCGGACACCCGTGGCGGCGCCGACGGGCCCACGATTCCGAGGCGCCACCAGCGGCGCCGCGATATGTGTAAAGTCGGCTCGCCCCTGCGCCGGACAAATGTTCGGGGGTGCGAGCCCCGGCGATCTATGAGGTGGATTGATGACGAGTACGCGCAGCGAATCAGAAGGAGTCGAGGTGTCGATCGCGCCCGCCGTCGAGTCGGACGAGGCGAAGCAGCGGATGCGCCGCCGCCTCGAAAGACTGATCGGCATCGCCGCCACCGAGGGCAACTCCCTCGTCGTCCTGCGCAACGGGGACGAGATCTTCGAAGGCATGCTCTCCGCCATCAGCGCCGCCGAGCACACCATCGACATGATGACGTTCGTGTACTGGCGGGGGGAGATAGCCCAGCGCTTCGCCGAGGCCCTCGCCGACCGGGCCCGTCACGGCGTCCGGGTGCGGCTGCTGCTGGACGGCTTCGGCAGCCGGCTCATCGAACAGGACCTGCTGAACCTGATGGAGGAAGCAGGCGCGGAGGTGACCTGGTTCCGCAAGCCGCTCCACCTCTCGCCCCTCAAGCAGAACCACCGCTGCCACCGCAAGGTGTTGGTGGTCGACGAGGAGACGGCCTTCACCGGCGGCGTCGGCATCGCCGAGGAATGGTGCGGCAACGCTCGGAACGCGGACGAATGGCGCGACACCCACGTCCAGGTGCGGGGACCGGCCGTGGACGGAATCGCGGCGGCCTTCGCCCAGAACTGGGCCGAGTGCCACGACACCCTCTTCGACGACCGGGACCGCTTCACCGAGCACACCCCGCGCGGCGGGGCGGTCGTCCAGGTGGTCCGCGGTTCGGCCAGCTTCGGCTGGCAGGACATGCAGACGCTGATGCGCGTCGCCATCGAGTCCGCCCAGCACCGCTTCCGCCTCACCACCGCCTACTTCGCGCCGGACGCCTACTTCATCGAGCTGCTGTGCGCCGCGGCCCGCCGCGGGGTCGAGGTGGAGATCCTGCTCCCCGGCCCCCACACGGACAAGCGCGTCTGCCAACTGGCCGGGCAGCACTTCTACGCCGACCTGCTCGCCGCCGGGGTGAGGATCTTCCAGTACCAGCCGACGATGATGCACGCCAAGGTCATCACCGTCGACCGGATCCTCGCGCTGACGGGATCCACCAACTTCAACCGCCGTTCCCTCGACCACGACGAAGAGGTCATGCTCGCGGTCCTGGACGAGGACTTCACGGCCACCCTCGACGCCCACTTCGACGAGGACCTCCGGGTCAGCGAGCGCATCGACGAGGCACGCTGGAGCCGCCGCACCCCGGTCCAGCGGCTGCGCGAACTGGCCGTCACCCCCATCCGTAGGTTCCTGTGAGGCCGCCGGGTCACCGCGGGGCTCGCCGGGGGCGCCTCGCCGTGGCCCGGGGGGCGGGCTCAGGGCACGAGGGCGTCGCGTAGTCGGGCCAGCGCGAGGCGGGCGGCAGGGGAGCGCAGGTCCGGCCGGACGGCCAGGCCGAGGCAGGCCCGCGTCCCCGCGTCCGCGATGACCACGGCGCGTGTGCCCTCGGCGGCCCCCGAGGACGGGCTGAGGACGGCGACCCCGGCGCCCCGTCGAGCCAGTCCGAGCAGCGTCTGCGGGGAGCCGGCCTCGATGTCGACACGCGGCTCGATCCCCACCCGCAGACACGACCGCTCGTAGGCCTCCCGGATGCCCGTACCGTGCGGCAGGCACAGCACCCTCTGCTCCTGCACGTCGGCCAGCCGTACCGGGGTCCGGTCGAGCCGGTGCCCCTCGGGCACCACGACGGCGATCGGCTCGTCGACGAAGACCTCGACGTCCAGATCGGCTTCGGGCCGGCCCGCGAACGCGACCAGGGCGAGATCGAGGGAACGCGCGAGGACCTGGGAGCGCAGGGCGCGCGAGTCGTCCTCGTGCAGGCTGAGGACGATGCCGGGGTGGGCGCTCCCGATCTCGGCCACGGCGTCGAGGAAGCCGGGGATCGAGCAGCCCGCGATCATGCCCAGGCGGACCCGTCCGCGGACGGCATGGGCGAATTCGGCCGCCGTGTGCGCGATGCCGTCGAGCGTCGCCAGCGCCTCCCGGGCGAGCGGCAGCACCGCTTCGCCCGCGGCCGTGAGCCGTACCCTGCGGCCCGAGCGCTCCAGGAGTCGCTGGCCCAGTTCCCGTTCGAGCTTGCCCACCTGGGTGCTGATGCCGGACTGGCTGACGTGGAGCCGTGCCGCCGCAGCCGTGAACGTGCCTTCGTCCACCACCGCCGCGAGGTACCGAAGCTGATGGATTTCCATGAGTAGTGATGATACTGATCATCGGAACCATCCATTGGACGGATGGCGGCGGCCTCGGGGACCATGGACGCATGACGACTCCGACACGGATTTCCGAGACCTACTTCGCCGCCTGGCAGGCGGGTGACTTCGACACCCTGCGCGGGCTCCTGGCCGACGACGTCGAGTTCGTCGGCACGCTCGGCCGCGCCTCCGGCGTCGAGGACTGCCTCGCCGGCCTGCGCGGTCTGGGGCGGATCCTGGAACGCGTCGAGGTGCACGCGCGGGTGGCGAACGGCGACGACGTCATCACCTGGTTCGACCTGCACACCACCGGCGCGCCGCCCACCCCGACGGCCAACTGGACCCACGTGGAGAACGGCAGGATCACCCGGATCAGGGTCACCTTCGACCCGCGGGGGATCCTCGCGACGTCCGAGCGGTGACCGACCGGCGGCCGAGTGGACGTCCGAGCGGTGGCCGGTGGTGACGATCCCCGGCGCCGCCCGACCCTACGGGTCGGGCGGCGGGGTCATGGCCCAGCGGATGGCCTTGGTCAGGGCGAGTCCTCCGGGGCGGACGCAGAGCCGCTCGACGCGGGGGGCGTGGGGCAGGCCGAGGGGGACGCGGGCCCACGGGGGCAGCAGGGAGACCGCGTTCGCGGCGAGGACGGCGTACGGCACTCTGAAGGGCCACGGCAGCGGGGGCTCGCGCAGGATGAACCGCGCCGCCTCGCGGGCCTCCGGGGTGACCCGCAGCTCGGGCCGGTACGCCGCCAGCCGCGCGGCGAGCTCCGCCCGATCGCAGGGCGGGTCCGGGACGCCGAGCGCGCGGGCGACGCGCGCCGCGTCGGCGAGGTAGCCGTCGCAGCCCTCCGCGTCCAACGGACGGGCGCCGAAGCGTTGATGGGCGCGGAGGAAGCTGTCCACCTCCGCCACGTGCACCCACCCGAGGAGGTGCGGGTCGGCGGCGTGGTACGGCTCGCCGCAGGACGTCGTCCCGCGGATGCCCCCGTGGACGGCCCGGACCCGCTCCACCGCCTCCTGTGCGTCGTCGGCGGCCCCGTACGTGGTCACGGCGAGGAAGGTGCTGGTGCGCTGGAGCCGACCCCAGGGATCGCCGCGGAAGCCCGAATGGGCGGCGACGGCTGCCATCGCGAGCGGATGCAGCGACTGGAGGAGCAGCGCGCTCAGGCCGCCGATGAACATCGAGGCGTCGCCGTGGACGGTGCGGATGGGCCGCTCGGGCCCGAACCAGCGGGGCCCGGGAGCGCCGTGGATCCGGGCGCGATGGGCAGGACCGGACGGGCCGGCCACCTTGCCGAACAGCCCCGCGCCGATCCGCTCCCGCAGGCTGCGGGCCGGGGGCGCGGACATGTTCATGCACCCATGGTGCATCCACGCCCCTCACCCGGGCCACGGGCCCGCCGATCGCCGTCCACGGGCCACCCGTCCGATGCCCACCGGGCGATCACCGCCGTGGAACCGAACAGTGGCGAGCAGCGACTACCTCACTGCCATGATCACGAAAATCTATCCCCGTCACGGTAGACATTCACTTGCCCGGTAACTATGGTTTCTCCCGTGGCCGAGATCGACGAAGCCTGGCGGGATGAACCGCCGAGGCAGTCGTCCGCGGCACATGATCGGTCCAGGAGGAGAACGGAGGGATTGAGCGCCATCAGGATCGCCCGGACGGTCGGTACGAGGTCCGGGTACCGCAGGACATCGATAGGCAGGTGGTCTCCGGTCTCTCATTCGCGATCCCCGCACGCCCGGCAGTGTTCGGCCAGGGGCGGCGGAAACAGAAGGTCGGCGCAGCGTTGCAGCCGACGGATGGTGTAGCAGTTCCTTCGGGGCCTTGGTGCCGGTACGGCACCAAGGCCCCTCGACGCGTTCCACGAAGAGGTGCGAATGACAGCAGACGCTTCCTACGACCGTCTCGACGACGATGACTACCCCGCCTTCACCATGGGCCGGGCCGCCGAGATGCTCGACACGACCCAGGGCTTCCTCCGCGCCATAGGCGAAGCCCGCCTCATCACCCCGCTCCGCTCCGCGGGCGGCCACCGGCGCTACTCCCGCTACCAGCTGCGCATCGCCGCCCGTGCCCGCGAGCTCGTCGACCAGGGCACCCCCATCGAGGCCGCCTGTCGCATCGTCATCCTCGAAGACCAACTCCAGGAAGCCCGGCGGTTGAACGCCGAACACCGTAGCGCCACGCGCTGAGCGCCCGGCGCGCGGCGCGGGAACCACCGGCGGAACCGACGGACCCATCGTGCCCGCCGGCGGGGCCGTCACGGCGCACGACGCCGGCCGGGGACGTCCACACCCGCGTGCTGCCGGTCCCACCGCTCCTGCCGGTCCCACCGGCGACGGCGTGAGCGCCACGCCACGAGCCCGTGGACCAGCACGGCCACGAAAGCGACTCCCGCCGCGACGCGGACCACGTGCCACGTGATCACGATGGTCGAACCCAGCGCGGGAGCCTCCGTTCGCAACCGGACGGAGGCCTCGAAGAAGGCGGTCAACGGGATGAGCAACCGGAAGGGGATGCCGGCGATACCGGGTGCGCGTGCGAGATTCCCGAACAATCCCACAGGGCCCCCGAGAATGAAGGCCGCCGCTCCCCACACGATGGTCTTGGACACCAGATCGTCCACCGAACCGGAATATCCGGGCAGGCCGGTGGCGGTCGTCGGGAAACAGAACTTGAAGACGTAGTACAGGACCACGGCCAGTGCCAGTGACGAGGACGCCAGCGCGGTCGCGCCGATCCAGGAGCGCCGTGAAGACCCCACCAGGAAGGCGAAGCAGGCCCACGCCCACCCACCCGAGAAGATGAGGGAGACGGCCCGGCAGACCGGGTTGTCGAAGGTCGCCGTGAACGGGCCTGCGACGCCCAGGACGGTCGCCGCGGCGAGAACGAACGCCACGGAGGCGGCGCGGTTTCGTGGAAAACGCACGATCGCTTCAGTCCGATCCGGTGGTCGAAGAACGAACTGCGAACGGTACGCGCGGCAAGCGGGCCGGACCAGAACGGATCGGGCCGGCCGGGAGGACCGCAGACCCGCCGTGGTGAGAGCCGCCCGGGAATGGTCGGGCGAGGGGGGTCGCCCGGGAGCGGGGCGCGGTGGTATGCCAGAGGTATGGAGGCCGACGGAATCGCTTCGGGAACGGACGCGATCACGAGCGTGCGCGGCATACGGGTGGGCCATGCGCGACTCGCGGGCGCCGGCGCGCTGTCGGGTACGACCGTGGTGCTGGCGCCGCGCGGCGGCGCCGTCGCCGGCGTGGACGTACGCGGTGGGGGACCGGGGACCCACGAGACCGACGCGTTGGACCCGCGCAACCTCGTGCAGCGCGTCGAGGCCGTCGTCCTGACCGGCGGGAGCGCCTACGGATTGGCGAGCGTGCACGGGGTGATGGGCTGGCTGGAGGAACAGGACCGGGGATACCGGGTCGGCTCCGGTGTCGGAGAGGTGGTGCCGGTCGTGCCCGCTGCGGCCCTGTTCGACCTGGGCCGCGGCGGGGACTTCCGGGCTCGACCCGATGCCGCACTGGGGCGGGCGGCCGTGGAGTCGGCGTCCCGCACGGCACCGGGCGCCCCCGTCGAGGAGGGGTCGGTCGGAGCCGGTACGGGCGCGGTCGCGGGAGGTCTGCGCGGCGGGGTGGGCTCCTCGGCGATCCGGCTGAGCTCGGGGATCACCGTGGGGGCGCTGGTCGTCGTCAACGCGGTGGGATCCGTGCTGGACCCCGAAACCGGCGTGCTGTACGGCGAGTTGTTCGAAGGGCGGGCCGTCGACCACCCGTCGGCTCCGGCCCATGCCGCGGCGCGGCGGCGCCTCGACCGGGCCCGCGCCGGGACGGAGGCCCGTCGCCGGCACGACGTCGCCGGCGCGGCCCCCCTCAACACCACCCTCGCGGTGGTGGCGACGGACGCCGCGCTCTCGAAGGCACAGGCCCGGAAAATGGCGGGCTGCGCCCACGACGGATTCGCCCGGGCGATACGGCCGGTGCACCTGATGAACGACGGGGACACGACGTTCGCCCTGGCCACCGGCGACGTGGCGATACCCGACGTCGCCGTCATGAACACGGTCCTGGCGGCAGCCGCGGACGCCGTGACCCGTGCCATCGTCCGCGCGGTGCGCGCCGCGGAGGGCTTCGACGGACCGGGCGGTTGCTTCCCCTCCTACCGTGACCTGTACGACGCGCCGACCACTGCCGACTGACGACCCGGGGACGCCCCCGGACCCGCCCCCCGACGGTGCTACTCCTCGCGCCTCGCGATCAGTCGGTACGCGTTCGTCAGCCGCAGCCTGCCCGCCAGTGGTCCCGCGGCCAGCCGGTCCAGGGCTGTCGCCGCCAGCAGCAGGGGTACCCCGGCGAGGAGCACCGCGGTACGCAGCGACCGGTGCCAGGCCCCGGGCACCGGGACCAGCCACGGCAGGTCCTCGCGCGGGGCGACCGAGTCCAGCGCCACCCACGCGGCGGCCACCAGGTCCACCGGATCGTGCGGCTCCACGTGTTCCTCGGCCAGGACCGTGAAACCGGTCTCCTCCAGCCGCCGGCGCAGGTTGGCCACCGGAGCGAGGTGCAGGTGCTGCGGCTGGAGCCACGGCAGCCACCAGCGGCCCAGGAGCCGCGCGAACCGGCTCTCGGGATCCGGCACGTCGATCACCAGCAGCCCGCCCGGCCGCAACACCGAGCGGGCGGCGTCCAGTTCGCGCTGGGGGACGTCGCAGTGCTCCAGGTAGTGGAACATGCTCACCACGTCGTACGAGCCGGGCAGCCGGTCGGCCAACTCGGGGAACGACCCGCGGCGTCCCACGCGCACCCGCCCCGCCCGCTCCGCGAGCTCCGCGCCGTCCGAACGGTCGAGCCCGTCGAAGGTCACCGCGGGAAGCTCCTCGCGGGCGCTCTCGCAGAAGTGGCCGTGTCCGGTACCGACGTCCAGCCACTCGGCGGGTCCCACCAGGTGCGGTCGCACGGACCGCGCCCGGGACCGGTAGGACCCGGTGCGCCCGCCGAACACGCCGCCGAGCCGTTCCTCGCCGAGGCCGTCGTAGAAGTCGCGGTAGTAGAAGGCGAGCCCGCGCTCGTTCAGCCGCGGGTTCTGGAAGAGGTGCCCGCAGTCGTGGCAGCGGTCGAGTGCGAAGTCGCCCGGCTTGTGCTGGAACAGGTCGGTGGTGCGCAGGTGCCCGCCGAGCCGGGCCGATCCGCACCAGGGACACCGGTGGGCGCGCGGCGCGAAGAAGACACCGGTGCCCTCTGCCAGTTCCTCGCGGTAGGCGGCGCGCAGCGCGGCCACCCGGAGGGTACGGGCCTTGCGGGATGCGGAGCTCATGTCTCGTCCTTCCGGCCGTCGGCCAGTCGTTCCAGATGACGGGCGGCCTCGGGGGCGCCGCCCGCGCCGCGGAAGGCCCGCGAGACCGTACGGGCCGCCGCGCGCGGGCGCGGGTCCCGCAGGACGGTGTCGACGGCCGCTCCGATGGTTTCTGCGCCGGCCCGCGCGAAGCGGATCCGTACGCCCGCCCCGGCGTCGGCCACCTGCCCGGCCACCACGGGCTGGTCGTCGCGGATCGGCGCGACCACCAGGGGGACGCCGTGCCACAGGGCCTCGCACACGGTGTTGTGCCCCGCGTGGCAGACGACGGCGTCGGTACGGGCGAGCAACTCCAACTGGGGGACCACGGGCAGGGCGATGACATCCCGGTCCGCGGGACCGGATCCGGGACCCGACCCGGCCCCGAGCACGCCCTCGGGGTCCACCACCACCGCCTGCACCCGGTCGGCCCGGGCCCGCAGCGCCTGCGCCGCCCGGTCCAGGAAGCGCGCCCCAGCATCCGTGTTCGCGGTCCCCAGGGTGACCAGGACCAGCGAGCGCCCCGGATCGAGCCGCTCCCATGGGAAGGGGGCGGAGGGTCGGGCCGTCAGCGACGGTCCGACCCAGCGCACCCGGTCACCGCCCCGCACGACCGGACCGGCCAGCTCCGGGGTACTGAACGCGAGGACGAGGTGCGGGGAGAACCGAGGGTCGCCGCTGCCCGCGGGATCGCCGATCCGGGCGCGCAGACCACGCAGCAGGGCCTCGTTCCAGGCGGCGACCCGGGGCATGGCCGCCAGGACGTCCGTGAACTCGGCCGAGGTCGTCGCCGAGGTGGCCCACGGGAGCCGCAGGTCCTCGGCGACCAGCGCCCCGGCCAGTGCCTGCTGGTCGGCGACGACCACGTCCGGCCGGAAGGCGTCGACGGCCTGCCGCACCCCGGGGGCCATCGCCTCGGCGAGCGGTACGAGGAAACGCTCCCACAGGAACCGCAGCGCCTCGGGCCCCCGGATGTCCGCGGGCCTGGCGGCGGCCGGCTCCCCGTCCGGGCCCCGGCCCGCACCGGGCGGCGGACAAGGATGGACGACGGCGTCCGGTCCCGCGAGACGGCGTACGAGAGCGGGTTCGCCCGCCCACGCCACCCGGTGGCCCCGGGAGACGAGCGCGGCGGCGACGCCCACGGCCGGGTTGATGTGGCCGACCAGTGGCGGCACCACGAACAGGAAGCGGCTCACCGGGCACGCACCCGGGGTCCCACGGTCGGCCGGGCATGCCGGCCGACCCAGTCCAGGACGAGATCGCGGACCCGGCCGGGCGCCTCCACCAGGACCGAGTGCCGGTGGCCGGGCAGCAGCTCCGTCGCGCAGTGCGGGAGCAACGACCGCATGCGGGGTGCCTGGGCCGCCAGGTCGGAATCGGCGCCGTAGACGGCGAGCACCGGGCAGTCGATCGCGCGGATGTCGTCGTCGCCCAGGACCGCGCTCGCCGGGATGTCCCGGGCGAGGGTGGTGTCGCGCACGAGCCGTCCGGCGGACTTCGCCAACCGGGCGGTGTGGCCGCCGTGGTGGGTGGCGATCCAGTCGAGGGCCGCGTCCTCGTTCACGTCCATCTCGTGGCGGACCCGTTCCAGCAGCCCGGCGAGCTTGACCGCCCAGGCCGCGGTGGCCGGCTCCGACTCGATGACCACCATGCCGGCCACCCGCTCCGGCCGGCGCAGTGCCAGGCCGAACGCGACCGTGCCGCCGTACGAGTTGCCCACCAGGTGCACCGGCGTCCGTACGTCGAGCCGGTCCAGGAGGGCGTCCAGGTCGTCGACGAACGCCCCGAGCGTGTAACCCCGTTCCGGCCGCCCGCTGCGACCGTGGCCGCGGTGGTCGTACATGATGACGTCCAGACCGGCCGCCGCGAAGGCCGGGGCGACGGTGAAGTAGTAGCTGGCCAGGCTGTCCGTGAGCAGACCGTGGAGCAGCACGACGGTGGCGTCCGCCTCCGGGGCCGCGCCCGGGGCACCGGGCCGGGCCGACAGGCGCTGCACGTGCAACCGGACGTCACCGGTGTCGACGATGGCCATGGCTCAGTCCCGTCCCGCGGCCTTCAGGCACAGGCAGACGTACTCGACGAGCCGGCCCGCGCTGAGCTCGATGATCTCCTCCAGCTCCATGGAGGCCACGAACTCGGCGAAGTTGACCAGGCGGCCGTAGCGGTCCTCCAGCAGGCCGGCGAGCGTGACCAGGTCGATGCTCTCCAGTTCGAGGTCGCGACCGAACCTCGTGTCCATCCCGATCTCGATGTCGTCGAGACCGTATTCCCCGAGGACCTGCTCGATCATGACCGTCAGATCGGCGAGGACCGACGCCTCGTCGGCCCGCACGGGGTCGGCGGGCGTGGGATCGGGGTGGGCGTGCGCGGAGTCGGTGGGCACGGCTCCGCCGGGCCGGGTGGTGGTCACGTCTGGTTCCCTTCGTTGCGGATGGTGCCCGCTCCGGGCAGGTCCGGGTCCGGGCCGTCGGTCCAGGCCACGACGTACGAGCGCGGCGGCAGTCCGGGCGGGTTCGCGACCCGCTCGCAACTCACCCGGTACGTGCGGACGGTCGCGTGCGGGCCGGCAGGCGCGTCCGGCGGACGCACGGTCACGGTCAGCCGGTCCGCCCGGGCGGCCGTCACCTCGAAGTCCCGCGGCCGGCCGCCCAGACCGGTGCCCTCCGCCTTGGCGACGGCCTCCTTCGCGGCCCAGAAACGGGTGAACCACACCGCCGGTGACTCCCCGTCGCCGACGGACAGGGCGGCCAGCAGCGCCCGTTCGGCCGTGGAGAGCGCGGTGGCGACGGTCGCCGCGGCCGGCTCGACGATCTCCTCGATATCGATGCCGGGACCACCCCGGCCGCCCCCGGTACCCGAGCGGTTCCCGTCACCGCGGCCACCGGTTCCGGCGCCGCCGTCCGCGCCGTCGTCCGCGCGCCCCGGGCGGAGCCGGGCGATGGCGACACCGGCCTCGCCGCGGTGCGCGATCGACACCTCCAGCGACGGCAGCTCCCGGCCGTGGCGCCCGGTGACGTACGGCCGGCCCGACGCCTCGTTGCGAACGAGGAGCTCGGCCGGATAGACGGGCCCCTCGCCGCCCTCCCAGAGCAGGTGGCGCACCGCGTCCTTCGCCGCGATCCGGCCCAGCAACCACTGCCGGCGACCCCGTGGCGGCCGTTCGGCGTACGCCGAACGTTCCGGGCCGCCCAGCGCGTTGCGCATGATCAGCTCCCGGGAGGCCAGGTCGGGCCAGCGCTCGTACACCAGCGACCAGCCGCCGGGGCGGGCGGCGGAGAGGGTGTTGCGGTCCGGGAACCGCTCGACGGGCCGGGTGGTGGGGTCGTTGTCGAAGCGACGGTCCTGCCAGCCGGACAGCCGCGCCCACACCCGGCCGGCGACGGTGAGCACCGCGTCCGCTTCGAGCGCCGCGTCCGTCAGGGACACGATCCGGATCACGCACTCCACCGGTGTGCCGGGCGCCGGATGCGGGCCGAAGAAGCTCATGTGCCGCATCCGGACCGGGAAGACCACGGTGCGGTCGGTGTGCGTCGCCATGATCCAGTAGCCGAGCACCTGTCCCACGTTGTCCAGCAGCGCGCCGGGCGCGGGCGGGGTGGTCAACGTGGCGCGCACGTGCCGGTCGCCGATCCCGGACAGCCGGGTCATGCCCCGGTACGCCGGGCCGTGGAACATCCACCGCTCGCCGTAGACCTGCTCGGCGGTGTGCGCCGGCGCGCGCTCGGAGTCCGGGTCGGGAGGCTCCGGGGCGGGGGGCGCCTGGGGGTGCCGGTCGGCGAGCTCCACCACGGCGCGGGCGTCCGGGCCGAACGACACCGCGACCCGGTCCGGCCCCCGCGGCGTCACGGTGACGGGCACGTCCACGGGTTCGGCGGCCGTGAGCCACCGGTCGAAGCACGCCTCGTGCACCGCCACGGCCACGCGACCCGGTGCGGAGCGCTCGGCCGCCGCCATCAGGTGCGCCACGATGGTGGTGGCGGGCACCACGGGCCACCGGTCGGCGACGTCGGGCCAGCCGGCGCGCTGCGGGAAGAAGCAGTGGTCGAGCAGGTACGGCATCCGGTCCGCGCCGACCCGGACGATCTCCTGACGCACGGCCGCGGAACCGTCGACCGCGGGCGCCGCCGGTGGCCCGGCGGGTTCCGCGCGGCGGGGCGAGGGCCGGGCGGAGCGGTCGGGTTCCGGGACCGGCGGGGCCGCAGGGCGCCTCGAACCGGCAGGGTGGGCCGTGCCCGCCGCGGCGATCAGGGTCGCGGCGGTCCGCGCGGTCTCGCGGAGCAGGGCCGTCAGCTCGGCCGCCATCGGCGAGGCGGCCGCGGCCGGTGCGAGGGCGGCGGCCGGATCGCGGGACAGCGCCGCGACGAGCGCGGGATCCGCCGGCAGGCCCACCAGAGCACCGCCCAGGTCCAGGCGGACGCCCGGCCGGACCGCCGCCCGGGAGGGCGCGGGGCCGGACGTGGCCGGCCCGGACCCGGGTGCGGCCGGCGGGCCGGCCGGGCCCGCCGGCCCGGAACCGTCCAGCACCCGGGGATCGGTCGGCGCCCCGGCGGTCCACAGCGCGGTCGCCACCCGGCGGAGCTGTGCCAGGCCCGTGCGGTGCGGGGAGTTCGCGGCGACGACCAGGTGGTCACGGCCGGCCAGGGTGTCACCGACGAGCGAGCCCAGCTGCCCGGGACCGGCCTGCACGAACGCGCGGAATCCGGCCCCGTACAGGGCCTCCGTCAGGGCCCGGAAGCGGACCGGTTCGAGGAGGTGGCGGACGAACAGGGCCCGGACGGCGGCCTCCTCCGGCGGGAAGGGGGCCGCAGTGGTCCCCGACCAGACGGGGACGTGCGGGGTCCGCAGCCGCATCCGCTCGGCGGCCTCCCTGAAGGGCTCCAGCCACGGTTCGAACATCGGGGTGTGGAAACCGGACCGGAACGGCAGGACGCGGACGAGGACCCCCTCGGCGCGCAATCCCGCCGCGAACGCCTCCACGGCGTCCGGGGGCCCGCACACCATCGACTGGTTCGGGGCGTTGTCGTGGGAGAGGACGACCGACGGGTGCCCACCACCGGCCAGAACCAGGGCCACCCGGTCCGCGTGCGCGCCCACGGCGGCGTACGCGAGGTCCGCGGCCCGAACCGCCTCCGGATCCAGGGCCGCCATGAAGGCGTCCACGGCCGCCTCCTCGTACACCCCGCCGACGGCCATCGCCGTCCATTCGCCGACGCTGTGGCCGGCGACGGCATCGGGCACGACCCCGATGCGGCGCAGCGCCGTGTCGAGCAGCCTCCCGACGGCGACGACACCGAGCCCGTGCCGGCCGAGCCCGTCACGGACCGGACCGCGCGGGGTGTCCGGGGGCGCTTCGGCCCCGCCGCCGGAGTCCGGCGCGGCCCCGGAGTCCGGCGCGGCCAGGGCCGGCCGGGGCAGCCCGAAGTGGTCGGCGATGTCATCGACCCGCGGCGCGAACTCGCCTTCCAGACCGGGGAAGAGGAACGCCGTGCGGCCCCCCGTCCCACCCCCGAGGAGCGGACGCGGGCTGAAGAAGACGTCGTTGCGGCCCTGCCACGCCTCGCCCTTGGCGACCACGCGGCGGGCCAGCGCGAGCCGTTTCGGCGTGGGACCGACAATGCCCAGCCGTACGGGCCCGCCGGAGTCCGGGGCCGGCGCCGGGTCGGGGGCGTCGAGCAGTACCGCCAGGGCCTCGACCGTCGCCGCACCCAGGAGGAGCACCCGTTCGCCCTCCCTGACCACCGCCCGGCGGGCCGCCGGGGCGGCGGGCACCGCCGCGGAGGACCCGACGCCGCCGGGGGCCTGTTCGAGGACGACGTGCGCGTTGATCCCGCCGAAGCCGAACGCGTTCACGGCGGCGCGGCGCGGCCGCCCGGACGCGCTCTCCCAGGGCGCCGCCTCCGCCAGCGGACGGAAGCGGGTACCGGCCAGCGCCGGGTGCGGCTCCTCACAGTGCAGGGTGGGCAACAGGACGCCGTGGTGCACGGCCAGCGCGGCCTTGACCAGACCGGCGACCCCGGCCGCGGGCATCGCGTGCCCGATCATCGACTTCACCGAACCGATCACCGCCCGGTCCGCCGGATCCGCACCGGACGCCGGCTCCGGACCGAACACGTCCCGCAACGTGGCAAGTTCGGCGGCGTCACCGGCCGGAGTGGCCGTACCGTGCGCCTCCAGCAGCCCGAGGGAGCCCCGCTCGGCGGGATCGAGCCCGGCGGCCCGCCAGGCGGCCCTCACCGCCCGGCTCTGCCCGGCGGGGTCGGGATTGACCAACCCGGAGGCGCGACCGTCGCTGCTGACACCGGTGCCCCGGATCACGGCGTACACGCGGTCGCCGTCCCGCTCGGCGTCGGCGAGGCGCTTGAGCACCACCACGCCGGTCCCCTCACCGATGAGGATGCCGTCGGCGCCCCGGTGGAAGGGCCGGATGCGCTCGCTGGGGGAGAGCGCACGCAACTGTGAGAAGACGCTCCACAACGTGATGTCGTGGCAGTGGTGCACACCCCCGGCCAGCATCACGTCGCACCGCCCGGAGACGAGCGCGGAGACGGCCTGGTCCACGGCGAGCAGCGACGAGGCACACGCGGCGTCCACGGTGTAGGCCGGTCCCCGCAGGTCGAGCCGGTTCGCGACCCGGGACGCGGCCAGGTTGGGCACCAGACCGATGGCGTCCTCCGGCCGGTCGGGACCGAGCCGGTCGGTGAACGCCGCCCGCACCCGCTCCAGTTGCTCCGCGTCCAGACCGGGCACGAGATCGCCGAGCGTCCGCACGAGCTGCCGCGCCGTCCGGACGCGCTGGTCGAGGCGGACCAGCCCCGGCGTGAGGTAGCCGCCGCGCCCCAGCACGATCCCGACCCGGTCACGGTCGGGCAGCCGTTCGACGCCGCCCGCGTCCGCGAGGGCGCTCGCCGCGACGTGCAGGGCGATCAACTGGTCCGGCTCGGTGCCGGGCACGGAGTGCGGCATGATCCCGAACCGGGTGACGTCGACCTCCGCGACGGCGTCGACGAAGCCGCCCCGGCGGCAGTACACCCGGTCGGCCGCGGCCGGTTCCGAGGCGCTGCCCGGGTGGTAGTAGTCGCGGTCCCAACGCCCCGCGGGCACCTCGCCGATCACGTCGACGCCGGCCGTGAGGTTGTGCCAGTACGTCGCCAGGTCGGGTGCGCCGGGCAGCAGCACCGCCATGCCCGTGATGGCGACCGGGGCGTGGACCGCGCCCCCGTGGGAGGGAAGGACCATCTCACCACTCCGAGGCGGTGTGGACGACCGAACGGAGGGTCTCGTCGCCCCAGGCGAGCTCCCGCAGCAGGGCCAGGGCACCCTCCTCGGGATCGATGAGGGCGATCCCGCGCTGAGCGTAGTGACGGGCCAGTTCGGGCCCCACCATGCCGGCGTGCTCCTCCGAAGGAGCCCACGGGCCCCAGTGGACGGTCAGCGCGCGCCCCCCGGTCCGTTCGGCCCACGCGGAACCGATCGACTCCAGCGCGTCGTTGGCCGCCGCGTAGTCCGCCTGCCCCCGGTTTCCGAGCACCGCGGCGATGCTGCCGAACAGCACGGCGAAGGAGGGCGGTCGGGGCAACTGCTCCAGGGCGGCGAGCAGCGCCGCGGCGCTCTCGGTCTTGGTGCCGTAGACCTGACCGAACGAGGCGACCGACTTCTCCTCCATCAGCCGGTCCTCGATGATCCCGGCGGCGTGCACCACGCCGTCCACGCGGCCGTGTTCGGCGTGGATCTCCTTCACCGCCTGGAGCACGGCGGGAGCCTCCCGGCAGTCCACCCTGCGGTAGCGGGCCCGGCTGCCCGCCGCGTGCAGCGCGTCCAGCGTCGCGGTCACCTCGCGCCGGGCCAGGACCAGGTCGGCGGCGCGGTCGATCTCGGCGGGAGTGCCGTAGCGGCCGGTACCCGCGAGCACGGTCCGCAGGGCCGCCCGGTCGGCGGCGCCGGCGGTCTCCGGGTCCTCGGGTCCGTCCGGCACCGGGGTGCGCCCCAGGAGTTCGATCCGGCACCGCGAGGCGGTCGCGAGCGCGACCGCGCAGCGAGCGGTGATCCCCCGCGCACCGCCCACGAGGACCACGACGCCCTCCCGGTCCAGGCCCAGCGCCGCCACCTCGGCGGCGCCCTCACCGGCCGGCCCCGCCCCCGTGCTGCCGAGCGCCCCGAACGGAGCCTCGGTCAGCTCCGTCGTGAACCGCCCGGCGGGGGTGCGCAGCACCACGGGCACGGCGTCACCCGCGAGGAGCTCGGCCACCAGCGCGTCCGCCGCGCCGGCCGGGGACCCGGCGGGGCCGAGGTCCAGCCCGACGGAGCGCACGCCCACCGCCGGGTACTCCCGGGCGGCGGACCGCAGCAGCCCGTCCACCCCCGCGGCCCGGACCCCGTCCGCCTCGTGGGCGAGGAGCAGCCGGCGGGGTCCGCCGCGCAGGACGTCCCGTACGAGTGGGAAACCCGCCGGCAGGAACGGGGCGCCGTCCTCCCCGAGGGTCGTGAGGACGACGACGCCGTCCACGGGCCCGTCCTCCCCGCCCGGGGCGTGATCGGCAGCGCAGGCGACCGGTTCGGCGCCGAGCCGGATCAGACGTGCGGACAGTTCGGCGGCGACCCCGCGGAAGACGCCGCTGCCGTCGCCGACCAGGGCGTACCGCCCACCGGCGAGGCCGACCGGTTCGGTCCCGGCCTGCGGCTCGGGCAGCGGTACCCGCACCATCCGGAAGCGCCGGGGGGCGGCGACGAGTCGCGGCTCGCCCGGTGCGCCGTGCTCCGCGGGTCCGGGTGCGGGTTCGGGCGCGGGTGTGGTGGTGGGCCCGGCCGCGCTCGCGACGTCCGGAGTCGGTCCGCCGCTCCGATCGAGGGCATCGGCTGCGTCCACGACGTCCACGGCTTCGACGCCCACGACGTCCGAGGGGCCACAGACGCGGGTGAACAGCCAGAGCGCGATCGCCGAGGCCGTTCGGGCCCGGGTGAGCTCCTCCAGCTCGGCGTCGTCCAGGGAGAGCGCGGCGGAGCCGTCGACGGCGCCCAGGCGCCGGGCCAACTCACCGGCGATCTCGGCACGCTTGATGGAGTCGACGCTGAGGTCCGCCTCCAGGTCGAGGTCGGGCTCCACCATGTCCAGGGGGTAGCCGGTGCGCTCGCCGATGAGCTCCAGGACGGTGCGCAGCACCCCTTCCTCGGTGAGCTCCTCCGGGGCCCCCGCGGCCGTCGCCGCGACGGCTCGTGCAGCCACGACACCGGCCGCCACACCGGTCGCGGCGGCCGGCTCGGGGTACGGCTCGGGGTACGCCCGCGGGGCGGCCGGGAGCTGGGGCAGCTCCGGCGTCGGCGCGTGCGGCTCCGCTCTCCCCAGGGGCTGCCCCGCCTCCGGGGCGGTGCCGAAGTAGGCCAGCAGGACGTCGCGTTGCGCGGCGATCATGTCCCGGCTGGTGCGGAGGAACTCCGCGACGAGGGCGTCGGCGGTGCCGGCCGGCGGTTGACCGGGATGCGTTGTCACGGGGATCTCCTCGACTCGTCGGGCGGGCGCGAGGGCGCCGGGGAGCGTCTCGCCGGCGGCGGTGCGCACGAGGTGGCCGTCGACCGTCCAACCGGGGCGGCGCGGCGCCGGTGCCCGGTCGATGTCGACTGCGTCGCGGCCCCGGAACATCCAGTCCGTCACCACGGGCAGTCCGGCGACCGCGAGCCGGGCGAGCGCGTCGAGCAGGTCCGGGAGACCACTGCCGGGCCGGGGCTCGCAGGCGACGACCCGGTGCGGGCGGTCGCCCAGGATGTCGGCGACGAGCCGGGTCAGCACCCGGCCGGGCCCCACCTCGATGAAGGTGCGCGCACCCGCCTCGTACATCGCCTCGATCTGCGCCACGAAACGCACCGGGGAGCCGATCTGGGCGGCGAGTTCGTCGCGCACGGCGTCGGCACGGGACGCGTACGGGCGGGCCGTACGGTTCGCCCAGACCGGGAACTCCGGCTCCCGGAGGAGCTGTTGTTCGAGAACCTGTCGGAAGGCGGGGCCGGCGGCCGCGACCAGCGGGCTGTGGAACGCGCACGCGACCGGCAGCCGCTTGGCGCCGAGACCGGCTTCGCGCAGCGTTCCCATCGCCGCGTCGACGGCGGCGCTCGGACCGGAGAGGACGCTCTGCCGGGGGGCGTTGTGGTTCGCGAGGACCAGCCCCTCCGGCAGCCGCGGGCCGAGGACCCGCTCGACCTCCTCGGGCGTGGCCGCGACGGCGGCCATGGTGCCGGGATCGTCACCGGTCGCGCCGAGTACGGCGGCCGCCCGGGCGGCGCTGAGGCCGGGCAGGGCATCGGTGTCGATGACGCCCGCCGCGCACAGGGCGACGAGTTCCCCGTAGCTGTGACCGGCGGCCAGGTCGGGGCGGACCCCGGCGCGGGTGAGGACCTCGTACGCGGCGAGTTCGACGATGCCCAGGGCCGGCTGGGCCGCCCGGGTGTCGGTCAGGGCGCGACGGTCGCGTTCCCGCCCGGCGTCGTCGAACGAGGCGGGCGGGTGGAGGGTCGCGGCGACGCGGGCGCCGGCGCGGGCGTCCAGCAGGCGGCCGAGTTCCGGGAAGGCGGTGAACAGGTGCGCGGACATGCCCGGACGTTGGCTGCCCTGTCCGGGGAACAGGAACGCCGTGCGGCCGGGGCCCTCGCCGTCCGTCGGCTCCGCGAGGTGGACCTCCGGCGCCGGACCGCCGCCGACGGCCGCGGGAGGGCGCGCCGGGCCCGGGACGGGCGTCGCGCCGGGCGGAGGGTCGTCCGGGGCGGCGCGGGTGTCGAGCGCGTCCAGGGCGTGTCCGAGCCTGCGGCGCAGGTCGGCGGTGTCGTGTGCGACGAAGGCGGCGCGTACGGGCCCCTGCGCACGGGCGGCACGGTGCGAGGCCGTGACGGCCAGGTCGCGCAACCGCCACGGGGCCGCCCCCGACCCGTCACCGTCGGCCAGGTCGAGCAACTCCGCGGCGGCTCGGCGGGCCGCGGCCACGGTGGCGCCCCGCAAGGTGAACAGTTCCGCCGGCCACTCGTCCCGGGAGTGGGCCGGGGGAGGCCCGTCACCGGCGTGCGCGGCGAGCACGACGTGGAAGTTGGTGCCGCCGAAACCGAAGGCGCTCAGCCCCGCGAGCCGCTGCTCGGGCGCGGCCGGCCACGGCAGCGCCTCCCGGTGGAAGACGAACGGGCTCTCGCCCTCCTTCCACGCGGATACCGGCCTCGCCAGGTGCAGGGTGGGCGGCCGGACACCGGTGTGCAGGGCGAGCGCGGTCTTGATCAACCCGGCCAGCCCCGCGGCGCACTTGGTGTGCCCGATCTGCGACTTCACCGACCCCAGGACGCACCCGCCGCTCGTGGCGCCCGCCTCGGAGAACACCTCGGTGAGCACGCCGAGTTCGGTGCGGTCACCCACCACGGTGCCGGTGCCGTGCGCCTCCACGAGCCCGACCCGCGCGGGCGAGACACCGGCGTTGCGGTAGGCGCGCTCCAGGGCGGCGCGCTGGCCCTCCGGACGCGGGGCGGTCAGCCCGAGGGAACGCCCGTCGCTGGAACTCCCGACCCCCTTGATCACGCCGTACACCCGGTCGCCGTCGCGCTCGGCGTCCGCGAGGCGCTTGAGGACGACGCAGGCGACGCCCTCCCCGAGGACGATGCCGTCCGCACCGGCGTCGAAGGGGCGTGACCGGCCGGTGGGGGAGAGGGCGTGCACGGAGGTGAACAGGGCGTAGTCGTTGATGCCGTTGTGCAGGTCGGCGCCCCCGCACAGCATCAGGTCGCTGGTGCCCAGCACCAACTCCTTGCAGGCGGCGTCGACGGCGGCCAGCGAGGAGGCGCAGGCCGCGTCGACGGTGTAGTTGGCGCCGCGCAGGTCGAGGCGGTTGGCGACCCGTCCGGAGATGACGTTGGCCAGCATGCCGGGGAAGGTGTCCTCGGTGAACCGCGGCAACTGGTCGTCCAGTTCGGCGGGGACGTGCCCGTAGTAGGAGGGGAGCACCGCCCGGAGGGTGGTGGCGTTGGACAGGTCGCTGCCCGCCTCGGCGCCGAAGACGACACCCGTCCGGGTTCGATCGAAGCCCCGACCCCGCTCCCCGTACCCCGCGTCCTCCAGGGCGCGCCGGGCGGCTTCGAGGGCCAGGAGCTGGACGGGTTCGATGTTGCCCAGCGAGGCCGGCGGGATGCCATAGCGCAGCGGGTCGAAGGGGATCCGGGGCAGGAAACCGCCCCATTTCGAGGCGCTGGCGGCCCCGGGATCGGCGGAGTGGTGCACGGCGGGGTCCCAGCGCTCCGGCGGCACCTCCGTGACGGCGTCCCGGCCGTCGAGGACGAGGGACCAGAAGGCTGCCAGGTCCGGTGCCTGCGGGAACATGCAGGCCATGCCGACGATCGCCACGTCCAGCGGTGCCGGCGCGGGATCGGGCCCGGCGACGGAGGCGTTCGGGATGGGAGCCGCTCCGGGGGCACGGCCCCCGCGCAGGTCGGCGGTGCGCCGGTCGAGGAAGTCGACGGCCCCCTCGGTGACGGACGCGTGCAGGGCGGCGACGGTGGTGGTCGCGCTGCGCAGCACCGCCACCTCGCCGGCCATGAACATGCCCTCCGCGTACTGGCGGGCCTCGTCCACGGTCTCCAGCGCCCCGGCGCCGGTGCGCTCGACCCCCTTGCTGGCGATCCGCAACCGACCGACGTTGAGCCGTTCCAGCCGCTCCCAGATCTCGCGGCCGGGAACGCCCTCGGCGCGCAGCCCGGCCTCCACCTCGCGGAATCCGTCGCTGAACGGGCTGGGGACGCACCGGGTGGCGTGTCCGGGGGCCGTGCGCAGCAGCGCGGTCCGCTCCGCGGCGAGGACCTGCCGCTGGAAGAGGGGCCGGACCGCCCCGCACGTGACGGCTTCCTCGGTGAACAGGTAGGCGGTGCCCATCAGGACGCCCACGGCGCAGCCGCGGGCGGTCAGCGGGGCGGCGAGCGCGGCGACCATGGCTGCCGAGCGGGAGTCGTGGATGCCGCCCGCGAGGAACACCTCGATGCCCGCCGCGTCGTCCGCGCCCTGCGCCCGGTCGGGGCCCGGTTGCTCGCCGGGGCCGTGCGCACGCTCGTGCGTCCGGTCCTGGTGGTCGTCCATCCAGTCGCTCAGCACGGCGAGTTGGGCCTCCCAGAGCGGGAAGCTGTTGCGCGGCCCGACGTGGCCGCCGCACTCGGCGCCCTCGAAGACGAACCGTCGGGCGCCCTGCTCCAGGTACTGGCGCAGCAGTCCCGGCGAGGGCACGTGCAGGAAGGCCTTGATGCCGTCGGCCTCCAGGGACCGCGCCTGCGAGGGCCGGCCGCCGGCGATGATCACGTGTGTGGGTCGGTGGGCGCGGACGGCCTCCAACTGGGCGGTACGGGTCTCCTCGGGGGCGAAGCCGAGCACCCCCACCCCCCAGGGGCGGCCGGCCAACGCCGTCCCCGCCTCGGCGAGCAGCGCGCGGGCCCGGTCGCCGCCGGCGAGCGCCAGGGCCAGGAAGGGCAGGGCCCCGTCGTCGGCCACGGCCCGGGCGAAGTCGACGCCGTCGCTGACGCGGGTCATGGGTCCCTGTGCGATCGGCAGTCGGGTGCCCAGGGCGCGGCTCATGGCCGACCCGGGGACCAGGACGCCGGTGGCGCGGTCCCCCTCGACCGCGGCCATCACCGCTTCGGTGACGGCGCGGACGGCGCTTGCCGCGTCGCCGTGGTCGGCCGCGAACCGGGCCGCGAGGAAGGCGTCCTGGCCCACGGGCAGCAGTTGCGCGTCCGGGTCCCGGCCGCCGAGCAGGGCGGCCACCCGTGCCGGGTCGTCGGGAACCCCGTCCGTGGGTCCGGCGCCGGGGGCGCGGCGGTGCAGGAACCGGTGGCCCGCCAGGACGGTGGTCTCGGAGCCGTCCATCCCCCGCAGTACGGCCGCGACGGATTCGGGAACCGCCGACTCGGCCAGCAGCGCGAGTTGGGTGTCGAGCACCACGCCCGCGGCCCCGCCCACCACGGCCGCCGCGGCCGTGCCCGGCGCCATGCCGCCACAGGCCCATACCGGCGGACCGTCGGGGCCGACCAGGTCGAGCAGTTGCTGGAGCAGGACGAAGGTGCCGAGTTCGCCGATCCGCCCTCCGCACTCCCCGCCGCGGGCGATGAGGCCGTGGACGCCCGAGTCCAGGGCGGCCCGGGCCTCGTCCGCCCCGGTCACCTCGGCGAGGACGCGCACGCCGCGGGGCAGGGCGCCGGGTGACCAGGTGGCGCCGACGCCGAGGACCACGGTGTGCGGCGGTCCGCCGTCACGGACCAGGTCGTCGAGGGGTAATCGGCACCGCGGACCGACGCGGACCCCGTGGCGGCCGGGCAGCCACCCGCGCAGGTCGGTCCACTCCTTCCTGGCGGCGCGGTCCCCGCTCCCGAGGTCCAGCACACCGAGCCCCCCACCGCGCGTCACGGCGGCCGCCAGCCGCGCGTCGGGCTCACCGAAAGGAGTCAATCCAATGACCAGGTCCAGGACGTGCTCTGCCGACGTCATAATTCTCCGAATGTGCGATGCATTACCCGGGGGGAAATTTCGGTCAAACGAAAGCGCCGAAGGAAGGCATGAGGTCGCGCGCGCCCGGAACGGGAATTCGGGCAGTTCGGTGGACGTAGCGAAAGTAGCGGCAAGTTACTGAGGGGTCAACGCTGCGGCCCTGATCCGCAGGGGGCCCCAGGGTGCCGGGACGCCGTAGGAGGGTGCCCCATTCTTGATATCGACGTTTCGTGCATCATGCGTCGCCGCGAATGAAAGGCCCGAATTCATCGGGCATCCGCATGGGTCGGGACGCCGAAAGTACTGGTCAGTAGGGCTTTCGTCGAGCAGGTCCGGACCCCGCCGTACCGGACACCTGTCCGATTTCAAGCCACGGCCGCCCGGCCTCCCCGGGCACCGTCCGGCGCCGCCCCGTACCGCTCAGGCGCCCGGGGCGTCGACAGGGGGCCGGCGGGGCAGGAGGGACCCATGACTCCTTCTTCCGTCCCCGCGTCCCCCGACGACGACCCGACCCGCTACGTCGGGCTCGAAGCGGGGGAGGCCGAACAACGGGCCCGCCTACGGGGCTGGTCGACCTTCCGCCGCCTTCCGCCGGGCGCGCTGATCACCCTGGAATACCTGGAGGGGCGCCTGAACTTCGAGGTCGACGACGGCAGGGTGCGACGCGCCTGGAAGGGCTGACCCGGCGGCCGACTTCGACCCGGCTTCGAGCCGGGGTCAGTCGATGTTCAGATCGGCGTGCACCAGGTGGTGGTCCGAGTACCGACTGGGTCGCACGTGCTGCGCCCGCGGGGTGATGCCCCGCAGGAAGACGTAGTCGAACTTCATGTTCCAGTCGGTGGTCGGCCCGCACGCGCCGGGCGAGGGCCGGCACTGCGGGTCCGCGTCCGTCGCCAGTGCCCATGCCGGGCCGAGTTCGGCGGCGTCCGGCACGGCGTTGAAGTCCCCGAGGACGATCGCCCGGTCGTGCCGGGCGACCTCCGCGGCGAGTACGCCGACCTGCTCCGCCCGGACCGTCTCCTGCCGACGCTGGGCGAGGTGGGTGTTGAGGACGCGGACGGATCGGCCTCCCACGGTGGTGGTGACCGCCATGTACCCACGGTCCTCGGATCCACCGTCGGGATATTCCACTTGCTTGCTGTCGGTCATGGGTGCCGCCGAGAGAATCGCCTGACCGAAGGCCCCCGGACTCCACGGCAGCCCCCCGCAGCGATTCCGGTTCCGCAGCACCATGCCGTATTCGACGTGGTAGTCGAGCCCGTAGAAGGTCCTCAGGTGGTCACGGATCTTCTCCACGTCGCGCACGCACGCCTCCTGCAGGGCGATGACCTGGGGCGCGTACGTGGCGATCTCCGCGGCCCGGCCGAGGTTCTGCCCGACCGCACCGCAGGGGTTGCAGATGTTCCAGGTGGCGACCCGGTCGGGCACGATGTCCTTGACGGCGTGGGCCGGCAGCGGCCTGGCGATGAGGGCGCCGCTCGGTGCGCTGGGCCCCAGGAGCACCACGCAGAGCGCGGTCACGGCCCCCGCGAGCCACCACCGCAGGCCTGTTCCCCTCACCGTCGCCTCCTCGGTACGGATGCGCACGGCATCACGGATCATCTCCGTGCACGAGGGTAGGGGACGGACCGCGGACGAAGCGGCCCCGACCCCGCGCCGGCGGGCGCGCACGAGCCCCCGCCGGCGCGCACGCACACGGAACTGAGCCGCCGTCACGACAACCCGCCGGCCAGCATCCGCGTCCTTCCCACGGAGGCGCCCCGGGCGGACCGGGTACGGCGCGCTGCCCTGGAGGAAGACCATCGACACCATCACCCCCGACCGGCCCGACCGGTTCGCGCGGCCCCGTCGGAGGAGCGGGATCGGCAGGTTCCTGCTCGGCGCCGCGGCGGGGATCCTCCTGACCGCCGGTCTCCTGGCCGTCCTCTGGTGGCCCCGGACCGAGGTGACGTACAGCAGCACCGCCCCCGCGGACGTGAAGTACGCCGACGAGGCGCCGCACCACCTGGGGCTGGTGCACGCACACACCCTGTCCGGTCGGCACTCCTACAGGATGGTCGTCGGCAGGTATCCCGGCGCGTCCTACGGACACTGGTTGGACATCGACCCGGTCCTGGGCGCCAAGGGCATCGAATCGACCACGTGGACGGAGTCCGGAGTGCGCGTCCGCTTCCCCACCGGTCACGAGATCTTCGTCCCGGCCCGCTCCTTCCTTTTCGGCAGGTAGCCCGCCGACCCACCCCCGATTCGCTTTTCCGGCGGGCGTCCGGCACCGTGCGATCCCCGGCGACCCACCCACTCCCAAGGACCCCTTCATGACGCGTTCGCTCGACGGCCTCACCTTCGCCCCCACCGCCGACCAGGCCCCCGGCCAAGTCGGTCTGCGGACCCTCTTCGAGTACCACGAGGCGGACGGACGCGTCTGGGCCGAGTACGCCGGCGGGGACGTGGTGCGGGGCCACCTGGTCGGTACCCGGGCCGGCGACACCGTCGACTTCCGCTACGTCCAACTCCGCTCCGACGGTACGACCGCTTCCGGGCACTGCGTCTCCCTCGTCACCGAGCTCGCCGACGGCCGCCTCCGCCTGGAGGAGACGTGGACGTGGGAGTCCCGGCCGGGTAGCGGCACCAGCACGGTGGAAGAGGTCCGACCCGCGGGCGATCGGGGCCCGGACCGGGACAACCCCTGACCGCGAGCGGCACGCGCTGCCCGAGGACGCGACGGCCGATATCCTGAGTTCCTCGCTCGGGGCTCTCCTCACGAAGGGCAGCGCGATGAACGGGCAGACCAACCGGCGTCGGTGTCTCGTGCTCCTCGCGGCTCCGCTCCTCGCCTCCTCCGTAGCCCTCACCCCCGCCCTGGCGGCCCAAGGCGGCAAGGCGACGACGCAGCCGGGAGCCGCACCCGCGGCACCCTCCTGCCAACTGCTGCCGGGCGGGAACGGCGGGCCTGCCGGTGACACGTCCTACAAGCTCCACCTCGGCGGCTTCCCCGCGAACCAGACGGTGCGCATCGAGGGACCGAAGACGTCGGTTCAGGTCAAGGTCAACTCCAAGGGGGTCCTGGACCGCCCCGGACTGCGCCACGGCGCGTACGGGGTGAGCTACAAGGTCGCCGGCTCCCAGCAGACCAAGCGGGTCGCGTGCGCCACGGCCGCGGCCCAGAAGCCGGGAGGCGGCAAGCAGGACGTACGGGTCACCAAGGTCGAAGTGGTCGTCCTGACACCGGCCGGTTCCGTCATCGACTGCGCCAAGGGCACCACGGCCGAGTTCGACGGCAAGATCACGGCCACCGGAACGGGAAAGGTCCGCTACTACTGGACGTTCGCCTCCAGTGCCACCCCCGTCTCGCCGGGCTCGGTCGACTTCAAGCCCCCCACCACCGGCCACGCCCTGCTGCACGTCGTGGAGGTTCCGCCGCAGCCGAACGCCTCGACGGTGAGCACCTTCGTCACCCTGCACCTGCCGGACCAGAACCAGAGCGCGCGCAGCGCGCAGGTGACCTTCACCTGCGAGAAGAAGTGACCCGTCGCACGGGCCTCACCGACCGGTGAGCTGGAGCACGGCGATGCCCGAGAGGACGGTGGCGGCGGCCGTGACGCGTCGGTGACCGAGCCTCTCGCGGAAGACGAACGCGCCGATCAGGGCGCCGAAGACGATGCTGGTCTCCCGCAGGGCGGCGATGGTGGACAGGTCGCCGCGGGACTGCGCCCACACGACGAGCCCGTACGCCAGGAGGGAGAGCAGCCCGCCGACCAGCCCGCGGCCGCACAGCGGTCGCAGCGCGGTCAACAGCGCGGGCCCCCGGCGGGCCAGGGCGATCAACGGGAGGACGAGGCCCTGGCACAGGAAGAGCCAGGCGATGTATCCGAGGACGCTGCCGGAGACGCGGACGCCGCTGCCGTCCACGAGGGTGTAGGAGGCGATCATGACCCCCGTCCCGATGGCGGCCGCGAGCGCGGGGAACCGGTCGCGGCCCGGCAGGCCGTCGGCCAGTGCGAGCCCGGCCAGGCCGCAGGAGATCACCGCGATGCCCACGGCCTGTCCGACCGGCAGGGAATGGCCGAGCAGGGTCGTGGAGACCAGGGCCACCACGACGGGCGAGGTACCCCGGGCGGTCGGGTACATCTGGCCGAAGTCCCCGAGTTGGTAGGCCCGCAGGAGCAGGAGTTGGTAGGCCACCTGCAGGGCGGCGGAGGCCGCGATGTACGGCCAGGCCGCAGGGGCGGGCGGCGGGGCGAAACAGACCAGGACGGCGCCGCATCCGGCGGAGGCCAGGCTGATCAGCGTGAAGCCGGCCAGCTTGTCGCGCAGGCCGTGGGTGAGCCCGTTCCAGGTGGCGTGCAGCACCGCCGAGGCGAGCACGACGACGGGCACGGCGGCCGTGCCCGTCGAGATGGGCAGGTTCCCGGGCACGTGTGCTCCCCACGGTGGTCCTACGGAGTGACATGACTCCGAGGAGCCACGAAGCTGTGGAACAGAATTCCCCACTACACTAAACCCATGGAAATTTATTCCGCATCGAGGGGCGGGCTCGCCGCACACATCAGGTCCCACCTGCCCGACCTGCGCGAGACCGAGGCCAAGGTCGCGCGGGTCGTCCTGGATCAGGGCGCGGAGCTGGTGCACCTCAGCGTCAGCGACGTCGCGGCCCTCGCCGGCACCGCACCCTCCACGGTCGTACGGGCCTGCCAGCGACTGGGATTCCGCGGGTACCAGGAGCTGAAGATCAACGCCGCCCGGCAGGCACCCGCCCCGGAACCCTCCCGGGACCGGGACCCGGCCGCCCGCGCCCTGGCCGACACGGTCCGCGCCGCCCAGGAGGCACTCGACGGGCTGACGGCGACGGTGACCCCGGAGCACCTGAGCACGGCGGCAGCCCTGCTGGACGCGGCAGCACGGGTCCTGGTCGTCGGCGCGGGACTGTCCGGCGCCGTCGCGTTGGACACCGCCTACCGGCTGCGCGCGCTGGGCTGCGCGGTCGACGCGCCGGCCGATCCGCTGACCGCACAACTGGCCGCGTCGCAGCTCACGGCCCCCGCCGTCTGCCTGGCCATCAGCCACACCGGCGCCACGCGCAGCACGGTGGACGCCGCCCGGCGCGCGCGACGGGCCGGGGCCCAGGTGGTGGCCGTCACCAGCTACGCCCGCTCGCCCCTGAGCGGGACCAGCGACTGCACGCTCGTCGCGGGCGGCCAGGACCTGGTGTTCGGCCTGGAGACCGTGGCGGGCCGACTGGCCCACCTCGCCGCGATCGACGCGCTCACACTGACCCTGTTGGGGCTGCGCGGGGCACCGGCCGAGGAGGCGCTACGGCTGTCGGCCGACGTCACGGTCGACCACTCGTACTGACGGCCGCCCGTCGACGCCGCGGCAGCGGGTGGGGCGCCGTCCGTCCCCGGGCCCGGTCGGTCCGCGGCGACGGGCCGTTCGCAACCGACCGCCAACAACAAAGGCAAGGAGGTGTACGCACTCCTTGCCACTCTCAAGTTATAGCGCGTGGGGGGCCTTGCGGCAAGGCCCCGGTGGTGCAGCAGAATCACCGGTCCAAGCCCCCACGGTCACGAGACAGGGGGTCCACCATGCGCGCAGTGGTCCCCGTCCGGGCCACCCGCCGCGCCCGCCGCCTTCGCGTGACGAACCTCCCGCACACCGGGGTCGCCGACGACCGACCCGAGATCGGAGCCGCATCCGTGCACCCGCTGACCACCAGCGTGTTCGACCTTCCCGACCACCTTTCCGCCAAGGCCGACCCGAAGCTGGTAGCCGACGACGAGCAGCACTTCTCGGCCCTCGCGGACAGCCTCGACCGCACGATCGCCGAGGTGTCCGAGCGACTCGACGCCGCGCGCAGGGCACCAGGCGGCCTGGGACGGGAGGCGATGGACCGGGACGCGGAGATCCACCGGCTCAGCGCCCGCCTGCGCCTGCTGCGCCGCTTCGGCCTGGACCTGTGCATCGGCCGCATGGTCGGCGCCGACGACGCCCGGCGCCTGTACGTGGGACGGTTCGGCCTCACCGACAGCACGGGCCGCCGGCTGCTGGTCGACTGGCGGTCCCCGGCGGCGGAGCCGTTCTTCGCCGCCACCCACGCCAACCCGATGGGCCTGACCAGCCGCCGCAGGTACCGCTGGACCGACGGCCGGGTGGGCGACTACTGGGACGAGGTGTTCACCGCCGACGGCCTGGAGGGGCACGCCGCCCTCGACGACCAGTCCGCCTTCATCGCCGGTCTCGGAGCCAACCGTTCGTCCCGGATGCGGGACGTGCTCGGCACCATCCAGGCGGACCAGGACGCCATCATCCGGGCCGGCTCCCGCGGCGCCCTCGTCGTCGACGGAGGTCCCGGCACCGGCAAGACCGTCGTCGCCCTGCACCGCACCGCCCACCTCCTCCACTCCGACCCCCGGCTCGGACACCGGCGCGGCGGCGTGCTGTTCGTCGGCCCGCACCGCCCCTACCTGGCCTACGTCTCCGATGTCCTGCCCAGCCTCGGCGAGGAGGGCGTGGCGACCTGCACCCTCCGGGACCTCGTCGCCGAAGGAGCCGCGGCGACGGTCGAGAGCGACCCGGAGGTGGCCCGGCTGAAGTCCTCCGCGGGCCTGGTGAAGGCCGTCGAGGCGGCCGTCCGGATCTACGAGGAGCCGCCCGCCCGGGGCATGACGGTCACGACCCACTGGTCCGACATCCGGCTGACCGCCGATGACTGGGCCACGGCCTTCGACGCGGTGGAGCCGGGCACCCCGCACAACGAGGCGCGCGAGCAGATCCGGACCGAACTGGCCACGATCCTGCTGGAGAAGCACCGGTGGGACGACGACGGCGACGAGGAGGACGTCCCGGAGGAACTGTTCCGCAGGTCGCTGCGCGGGAACCGGGAACTGGCGGCTGCTCTCGACCGTGCCTGGCCGACTCTGGAACCGGCGGAACTCGTCGCCGACCTGTGGTCGGTACCGGCCTACCTGCGCAAGTGCGCCCCCTGGCTGAGCCGCGAAGAGGCGCAGACGCTGCAACGCGCGGACACCCGGCGCTGGACGGTGTCCGACCTGCCGCTCCTGGACGCGGCGAGGCAGCGCCTCGGCGACCCGCGGGCGTCCCTGCGCAAGCGCCGCCACGAAGCGTCCGTCGCCGCCGAACGCGAGCGCATGGCCGGGGTCATCGACAGCGTCCTCGCCGCCGACGCCGACGGCGAGGGCGCGGTGACGATGCTGCGCGGCAGGGACCTCCAGGACAGCCTGATCGACGCCGCCGCGCTGCCCGACGCCGACCGGGACCGGCTCGCCGGGCCGTTCGCGCACATCGTCGTGGACGAGGCCCAGGAACTGACCGACGCCGAATGGCAGATGCTGCTGCTGCGCTGCCCGTCCCGGAGCTTCACCATCGTCGGCGACCGCGCCCAGGCCGGACACGGATTCACGGAGTCCTGGCGGGAACGGCTGGAGCGGGTCGGGATCGACCGGATCACCGTGGCCTCCTTGAGCGTCAACTACCGCACCCCGGAAGAGGTGATGGCGGAAGCCGCACCGGTCATCCGCGCCGCGCTCCCGGACGCCAACGTGCCGACCTCCGTCCGCAGCAGCGGCATTCCCGTCCTGCACGGATCCGTGACCGAGCGCGACGCGATCCTCGACTGCTGGCTCGCCGCGCACGCCGAGGGGGTGGCCTGCGTCATCGGCGATCCCTCGTTCCGCGCGACGCCCCGCGTCCGGTCACTGACCCCGGCGCTGTCGAAGGGCCTTGAGTTCGACCTGGTCGTCCTGGTCGACCCGCAGGACTTCGGCGCGGGCGTCGCCGGCGCGGTGGACCGCTACGTCGCGATGACCCGGGCGACCCAGCGGCTCGTGGTCCTCACCACTCCCGGCCGACGGTGGCACGACGCCGGCGACGCGGACGGGACGCCCTCGCGCGAAGCCGCGCGGTAGGGGGCGCCCGCCCGGTACGGCCGCCACCGAACGCCGAAGGACCACCCGGTCACCCCGCGGGTGCGGCCCGGGCCGCGCGATCCGCGCGCCCCGGGCCGCACCCACCGGTCAGAGGGTGCGGGTCAGCCGGTCCGTGAGCAGCCGGGTGAACCGGGCCGGGTCGGGCAGGTCGCCCCCTTCGGCGAGCAGCGCACTGCCGTACACGAGCTCGGCGATCTCCTTCAGGGCGTCGTCGTCGGCGTTCGCCCCGTGCGCCGTGCGCAGCGCCGCGATCAGCGGGTGCGTGGGGTTGAGTTCCAGGATCCGCTTGACCGGGGGCATCTCCTGCCCCATCGCCCGGTACATCTTCTCCAGCGTCGGGGTCATGTCCTGGGCGTCACCGACGACGCAGGCCGCCGAGGTGGTCAGCCGCGACGACAGCCGGACCTCCTTGACCTCGTCGGACAACGCGGTCGTCAGCCAGGGCAGCAGCGCGGCGAACTCCTCCTCGCGCCTGGCCCCGGACTCGGCGTCCTCGTCCTCGCCGGTGGGCCCGCCGAGGTCGACCTGACCCTTGGCGATCGACTGGAGCCGGTGGCCGTCGAAGGCCGGTACCCGGTCGGTCCACACCTCGTCGACGGGGTCGGTGAGGATCAGGACCTCGTACCCCTTGGCGGCGAACGCCTCCATGTGCGGCGAGTTTTCCACCGTGGTGCGGTTCTCGCCGGTCAGGTAGTAGATGGTGTCCTGACCGTCCCGCATGCGCTCGACGTACTCGCGCAGGGTGGTGGTCGTCCCCTTGTCGTGCGTGGAGTCCGCGGCGACCAGTTCGAGCAGGGCCTCGGTGTTGTCGGTGTCCTCCAGCAGGCCCTCCTTCAGCACCCGGCCGTACTGGGACCACAGCTCCGCGTAGCGACCGCTGTCGTCGTTCCGCACGCCCTTGAGGGCGGCGAGGACCTTCTTCACCAGCCGGCGGCGCACGCTGCGGATCTGCCGGTCGTGCTGGAGGATCTCGCGGGAGATGTTCAGCGACAGGTCGTGGGCGTCCACCACCCCCTTGACGAAGCGCAGGTAGTTGGGCATCAGCGCTTCGCAGTCGTCCATGATGAACACGCGCTTGACGTACAACTGCACCCCGCGCTTGCTCTCGCGGGAGTACAGGTCGAACGGCGCCTGCGCGGGCACGAACAGCAGGGCCTCGTACTCGAAGTTGCCCTCGGCCTTCATGTGGATGGTCTCGGCCGGAGCCTGCCAGTCGTGGCTGATCTGCTGGTAGAACTCGTTGTACTCGGCCTCGGTCACCTCGCTGCGCGGCCGTGCCCAGATGGCCTTCATCGAGTTCAGCGTCTCGACCTCGGGCGTCGTCGCGTCGTCGCCGTCGGCGCGCTCGACCGCCATCCTGATCGGCCACCGGATGAAGTCGGAGTACTGCTTGACGATCTGACGGACCTTCCACGCGGCCAGGTAGTCGGCCAGGCCGTCCTCACCGTCGGCGGCCTTCAGGTGCAGGGTCACCGAGGTGCCCACGGGCAGGCCGTCGACGGCCTCGATCTCGTAGGTGCCCTCGCCGTCGGACTCCCACCGGGTTCCCTCCTCGCCGCCCGCCCGCCGGGTGCGCAGGGTGACCTTGTCCGCGACCATGAAGGCGGAATAGAAGCCGACGCCGAACTGCCCGATCAGGTTCTGCGCCGCGGCGGGGTCGTCGGCGTCCTTGATCTTCTCCAGCAGGCTCGCCGTGCCGGATTTGGCGATCGTCCCGATGAGGTCCACGAGGTCGTCGCGGCTCATGCCGATGCCGTTGTCGCGGACGGTCAGCGTGCGGGCGTCGGGATCGGTCTCCAGCACGATGTGCAGGTCGGAGGTGTCGACCCCGAGGTCCGCGTCGGTCAGTGACTCAAGCCTCAGCTTGTCCAGGGCGTCCGAGGCGTTCGAGATCAGCTCGCGCAGGAAGATGTCCTTGTTCGAGTAGATCGAGTGAATCACCAACCGGAGCAACTGGCGCGTCTCGGCCTGGAATTCGAGCGTCTCGACACTGCTACCCACTCTGGGTGCTCCCTTCGTTACGGTTGGAACGCATGATAGACGGGCTGGTGTCCGGGTCGGGCACCACGGGCACGGCGGGCAACCGCAGGACCAGGCGGGCGCCCCGGGCGGCGCCCTCGGCCGTCAACGTCCCGCCGTGGGCGGCCGACAGGTCCCGGGCGATGGCCAGGCCCAGGCCCGCCCCGCCATGATCGCGGCTGCGCGAGTCGTCGAGACGGGTGAAACGCTCGAAGACCCGGTCCCGGTCGGCCGTCGGGATGCCCGGACCGTCGTCGGTGACCTCCAGCACGGCCAGGCGCGGGCCCGGGCCGTCCGAGGTGCGCAAGGTGACCTCCACGGACCCGTCCGCGTAACGCTGCGCGTTGTCCAGGAGGTTGGTGACGACTCTGCTCAGCCACAGGGCGCTGCCGGTGATGCCCACCCCTTCCTCAAGGGACGTGCGGACGGGGACCCGGTCGCCCACCCTGGCCCCGACGGCTTCGTCCACCAGGGCGGTCAGGTCGACTGCGACGGTGGTCACGGGCTGCGCGGCATCGATGCGGGCGAGCAGCAGCAGGTCCGCGGCGAGGTGCTGGAGCCGTTCGACGTCCTCCAGGGCCCCACCGATGAGCTCGGGCCACAGCTCCGGGTCCCGGACGGCCAGGGCCACCTCCAACTGCGTGCGCAGCACGGTGATGGGGGAGCGCAGTTCGTGCGAGGCATCGGCGATGAACTGCCGCTGACGGGCACCGGAGGCCTCCAACCGGTCCAGGGTGGAGTTCATGGTCTCCGCGAGCCGGGCGACCTCGTCGTGGGTGGCCGGTACGGGCACCCGGCGGTGCAGGTCGCGGTCGGAGATCCCGGCGACCTCGGCGCGGATGGCCTCCACGGGCCGCAGCGCTCGGCCGGTGACCCGCCACGTCACGAGGGCGACGGTCGCCAGCAGCAGGGGCATGCCGATCACGAGGGCCGCGGTGGTGGTGTCGTCGGCGGCGTCCGCGTCGCGCAGGGAGGCCCCGGCGTACACCACGGCGGGGCCGCTCGGCGTGTCCGTGACGACCCGGACGACCCGCTGACGGTGGTCCCCGCCCAGCGGCCGAACACGCCAGGTCTGGAAGCGGATCCCGGGTGCGTCGGGACCGGCCGAGGGGAACGCGGGGACTCCGAGCAGGTTGGGGGTGGCGAACAGGATGCTTCCGTCGGCGCTCACCACCTGGACGAACTCGACGCCGCGGCCCGTCGGCCGGACGCGGTCGAGCCGCCCGGCGGCGGCGAGCTGCGCCACGCTGTCGGCCTGCCGCCGCGCGTCGTTCTCCGCGTTGCGCAACAGGTTGGCCTCCAGCAGGCCGAGCAGGGCGAACGAGGCCAATGCCAGGGCCGCGGCCACGACGAGGCTCGCCCCCGCGGTCGCCCGGGCCCGCACGGTGGTCGGCCACAGCCGGCGCAGGGCCGGCCATCGTTCGAGCGCCACGACTGCTCCGGCGCGGCAGGCCGCGGCGGGCCGGCTCTCCAGGAGACGGCTACGGATGAACGGGCCCCGTACGCGCACGTGGTGGAGCAGGAGGCCGCAGACCCGGCGGCGGCGCATGCGCGGGCCGTACGGGTCGCGGACGGGACGGGGTTCAGCCACCGTCGGCCGCCAGCCGGTATCCGGCCCCGCGGACGGTCTCCAGCGCGGCGCGCCCGAACGGTGCGTCGATCTTCCGGCGCACGGCGCTGACGTGCACCTCGACGACGTTGGGGTCGCCCTCGAAGGCGCTGTCCCATACCTGTTCCAGGATGTCCCGTTTGGTCACCACCTCGCCCGAGCGGCGGGCCAGGCACTCCAGGACCGCGAACTCCCGCGCGGTCAGGCGTATGGCGGTGCCGTCACGGGTGCACGACCGCCGGGCGGGGTCGATCACCAGGTCGCCGCACCGCAGCACCTGCGGGCCGCGCCTGCCCGCGCGCCGCGCGAGCGCGCGGAGCCGGGCGACGAGCACCAGGTAGGAGAACGGCTTGGACAGGAAGTCGTCGGCGCCCGTGTCCAGTGCCTCCGCCTCGTCGTACTCGCCGTCCTTCGCGGTGAGCATCAGGATGCCCGACTCGTTGCCGGCGGCGCGCAGCTTCGCGCAGACGCGGTAGCCGTTGAGGCCGGGCAGCATGATGTCGAGCACGATCAGGTCGTAGGTCTGCTCGGACGCCATCCACAGGCCCTGGGGTCCGTCGTGGGCCACGTCGACCGAGAACCCCTCGGACCGAAGTCCCCGTTGCAGTGCCACGGCGAGTCGCCGTTCGTCCTCCACCACCAGTACGCGCATGCCGAACAGGGTCTCAGGCCCGGTCCGCGGGAGGCTGAAGAGGTCTTCAGGTGGCTTCAGCGGGGCTTCAGCTTCGGCTCGGCATGCTCGGGAACCCCGCCGGGTGACGCGCCCGGTTGTCCTGAGGAGCAACAGCATGCCCGACTCGTCGATCCCCCCGGCCACGCAACCCGAACCGGCCGCGCAACCCGAATCGGCCGCGCAGCCCGGACCGTCCGCGCCGCCGCAGGACGGCCCGCCGACCGTGGGACCCCGGGGGCGGACGGCGCTGGGCCGGCTGGTGCCCCGGAGCAACGGCGCCCGATGGGGCGCGCTCGGCGCCGCGGTGGTTCTCGTCGCCGGGGGAGTGGCGGTCCTCGCCGTGGCCGAGCACCACCACGACCGGGAGGACCGGCCGCGCTTCGCCCGGATCGCTCCCGGCGTCGACGGCCCGGGGGAGCGCCGCGCCGAATCCGTGCCCGGACACGGCGGTCAGGCGGGCCCCGGGGAGCACCGAGCGCTCGGTGGCCCGGGGGGTCGGGGCGCGGGCGGTGACGGTCCCGGGGAGCGGGGCGCCGGTGGTGGTCCCGCGCAGGCAGCACCGGCGCCACTGCCCTCCCTCGCCATCGGCGACGCGGCCGGCAAGGCCGCCGCGGCGGTGACCGGCGGGAAGGTGGAGAGCCTGCGCGTGGTCGCCCAGGAAGGTGGAGGCAGCGCCTGGCTGGCGGTGGTCCTCGGCCCGGACGGCGTCCGACACGCCGTCACGGTGTCCGGCACGGACGGAACGGTCACCGGTAACGCTCCCGTGGCCCGATAGGCGTCGGGCCGAAGCCCCCGGTCGCGGCAGGCGCGGACGGCCGCGACCGGGGGCCGCCGGGAGGCGACGGCCGACCCTCGGCACGCGGGTGGATAGGGTCGGCGGCACCCGACGGAGGAGGACCGGAGTGACGAGCATCGTCATCGCACAGACGACCGTGAACGACGAGGACAAGGCGTACGACATCGCGCGGGCCGCGGTGGAGGCCCGGCTGGCGGCCGGCACGCACGTGGACGCGCGGATGACCACCTTCTACTGGTGGGAGGGCAAGCTGCGGCACGAGCGGGAGTACCGGGTCTCCTTCCAGACGACCGACGAGAAGGCCGCCGAGCTGGAGGCCTGGGTGCACGCGCGCCACCCGTACGAGGTACCGCAGTGGATCGTACTGGCCCCGGTGCACGCCTCGCAGGAGTACCTGGAGTGGGCCGTGAAGGAGACCGCGCAAGGGTAGAGAGGCGATGCGGTGCGGTGCGGGTGTCAACTCCTTTTGAAACAAGGCAAGTTCATGCATCCGAACCCTTGTCGGATGAGGTTCCTTCGCCAATGATGCTGCGGGCGTCCGGATTTCGGCACGGGCCGGACCCCGCACGCACACCCGCACCCGGCCTGCCAGGAGGCGTACCTTGCGGACGTACCGTCGTACGCGGAAATCGTTCGTGGTCGCCGGAGCGGCCCTCGCCCTCGTCATCGGGGTTTCCCCACCGGCCTTCGCCGCCCCGCCGCCGGCCCTGCCCGTCAACGCCGACGCGATCGAGCTGACCTTCCAGCCGGCCTACGACTACGACACCGACGGTTGCTATCCGACACCCGCCATCAGCTCGACCGGCGCGCTGAACGGCGGACTCAACCCGACCGGCGCCCTCAACGGGAACTGCCGGGACGCCTCGGACCTCGACAACACCAACGGCTACGCCCGATCGACCTGCAACAACGGTTGGTGTGCCGTGGCGTACGCGCTGTACTTCGAGAAGGACCAGGCGATACCGGGCATCAGCCTCGGCGGGCACCGTCACGACTGGGAACACGTGGTGGTGTGGATCCAGGGCAACGAGGCCAAGTACGTGGCGACCTCGGCCCACGGCGACTTCGTCGTCCACGCGCGTGACCGGATCCGCTGGGAGGGGACCCACCCCAAGATCGTCTACCACAAGGACGGTCTGGGCACCCACTGCTTCCGCGCGGCGAACACCAACGACGAACCGCCCGAGAACCACAAGGGCACCTGGCAGTACCCGGCGCTCGTCGGGTGGAACGGCTATCCGTCCGGCGTGCGCGACAAGTTGACCCAGGCCAACTTCGGCAGCGCGCACTTCGGTCTGAAGGACGGCTCCTTCGCCTCGCACCTGGCCGAGGCCAAACCGGCCGGCATCCCCTTCGACCCCTACCTCTGACGTCGGTCGGGCGGGAACGCACGCCGGGCTCCCGGCGCCCCGGCACCCACCGCCGTCAACGCTCCGGAGAGGTCCGGCAGTAGCGGCGCACGAGCTCCGCGTGCTCGGGGAAGAGGCGCAACATGTCCTCGGGCCGGCCGAGGGTCATGTCGGCGTAGTCGAATCCGGGGGCGACGGCTTCGCTGATCAGGGCGTGGTCCCCGGCGGTGAGGTGGGACGCCTTCCAGACGCCCCCGGGCACCGCCAGGGCGAGGGACTGCCCCCGGCCCGGGTCCTGGCCCAGGACGGCGGTGGTGTGCCGGCCGTCCGGGTGGATCAGGTGGTAGGTGATCGGCTCGCCGTGGTGGTGGAAGTGCAGGATGTCGGACTCGTTGAGGTGCCAGTGCCCGACGGGTGACCAGTGGGTGAGCAGGTAGTGGATCGAGGTGAGGGTGTGCCGCTCACCGCCGGCCGTCGGTATCCGGGGACGGTGGTCGGCCTGGAAGGTGCGTCGGAAGTACCCTCCCTCCACGTGCTCCTCCAGGCCGAGGGCGTTGATCCAGTCATGTGCGGTGGGCACGCGGCCTCCTGCGGTCGGTGGGCCCGTCGGGTCCGACGGTGCGGGGCCGAGGCCCGTCGGACGAACCCTACGGGCCGGGTCGGTGCGCGACGCGGCCCGCGACCGCCGGGGGCTCGCGCGTGCGGGATCCCGGGCCGGCCGGCTCAGCCGGCGCCCTCCGTCGTGACGCGCGCGCACTGCCGCACCACCTCCGCCAGGCTGCCCCGCGCACGCAGGAGGGAGCGTTGGACGCGCGCCCCGTTGCCGCGGGCCAGGAGCTCGGCGATGCCCGCCCGGACGAGCCCGTCGTCGCCGAGGTCGACGAGCGCGTCGCGGACGTGGTCGTGGAGGGCCTCGACCACCGCCTCCGGCGCGGCTTCCCGCATGGTCAGCGGGTGCAGCAGGGGCCCGTCGAGGCCCGATCGGCCCGCCCGCCACGAGGCCAGCCGCAGCAGGCTCGTGCTGATCCGCGCGGGAGGCTCCCCGGCCCGCCACGCACGGGCCGCGGTCTCCACCAGCCCCCGCGCCAGTGCGGCCAGCAGCACCGGGGTCCCGGCGTGCAGGGCGACGTCCGCGACCCGGATCTCCACGGTCGGGTAGGAGGCCGACAGCCGGGCGTCGAAGTAGATCATCGCGGTGTCGCGGAGGACGCCCGTCCCGACCATGGCGCCCACCTCCTCGTGATACCGGTCCGCCGAGCCGAACACGTCCACCGGGCCCGCGGAGGGCAGCCGGTTCCACACCCGGCTGCGGTAGCTCGCGTACAGGCTGTCCTCGCCCTGCCAGAACGGCGAGTTCGCGCTCATCGCGGTGAGGACGGGCAGCCACGGCCGGATGCGGTCCAGTACGGCCACCCCCTCCTCGTCCGACTCCACCGACACGTGCACGTGGCAGCCGCAGGTCAGTTGCTCCTGCGCCGTCAGCCCGAACTGGCGCTCCACCCATTCGTAGCGGGGTCCGGTACTGATGGACGGACGTACGGCCAACGGGGAGGTGCCGACCGCCACGACGAGCCCACCGGCCGTGGCGGCGTGCCGCGCCGCCTCCCCGCGCCAGCGGACGATCTCCTCCTGGAGCTCGCCCATCTCCGTGACCGGTTTGGTGGCGAACTCGACCTGCTCCTCCTGGAGCTCCGCCTCGAAGGTGTGACCCTCCGATCCGTCCGTACCGCCCTTGCCGTCGACGGGCGCGCACGCGCGGTCGGCGGCGGCCAGTACCGCCCCCGAGAGGGCCAGCGCCTCACCGCTGTCGGCATCGACCAGAAGCAGTTCCTCTTCCACACCCACGCTGCGCATGCGACCGCCTGTCTCGTCATGAACCGAACCGCTTCCCGCCTGCCCCGCCCACGGCCCCCTATACCCGGCCGGCGGCCTTCGGTTCGCCGGTCCGTTCGCGAGGGGTGACGAGTGCCTCGGTGTTCCGCGCCGTCCCGCCCGCCGCTACCGGCGAGTAGTCCGGACGTTCGCGACATTGCTCCGGATGATTTCACCAAGAATTTACTGCCCTCGCGGGGCGCTATTGGTGTGTGACGAGCGCCACAGGTTATTCCCTGGACGGGTCGTGTCGGCACTGTCTCTAATAGGTCTTCGTGTCCGGCCGACGATCTTGGCCGGGTATCTACGGGGGAAATTCCCGAATCTTGTCGTTGGCAATGGTGCTGAACGAGAGGTCGGAGCGGTGTCAGTGATCCTGACGGTCGATAAATGGTCCGGACAATTCAATCCGAGTGACGCGGTACGGCAATGCTGAACCAGTTGCTCCCGAAGCGCGGCCCTGCCCGCACACTGACCGGCATCACGCTGGTGCATACCTTAGGACAAGGCCTGTGGATGGCGTTGAACGCCATCTACGCCGTGTCCGTCCTGAAGCTCTCACCCGGACAGTTCGGCATCGGGGTCGGCGTCGCGGCGGGCGTCGCGCTCGCCCTGAGCACCCCCAGCGGGCACCTGGCCGACCGGATCGGCCCCAGGGCCGTGCAGATCTGGTCCTTCCTCGCCCTCGGACCGCTCACCGCTTCCCTGCTGTTCGTCGACGGGTTCCGCCAGTACCTGCTGGTGCTGTCCCTGCAGGCCGTCGCGTACAGCGCCAGCCGCAGTGCCCGGATGGCGATGGTCGCCGGACTCGTCCCGCCCGAGGACCGGGTCACCGTCCGCGCCCACCTGCGGGCCACCAGCAACGTCAGCGTCTCCGTCGGAGCCGCCCTCGCCGGTCTGGCGCTCGTGGTCGACACGCCCGCCGCCTACCGGGCCGCCGTCGTGCTCAACGCCGCCACGTACCTGATCACCGGCCTGCTCACGCTGCTGCTCCCGGCCGTGCCGCCACAACCGGCCAGGCCCGGGCCCGCCCTGATCGTGCTGCGCGACCGGCCCTTCCTCACCTTCGTCGTGCTGGACGGCCTGCTCTCCATGCACAACCTGCTGCTGGACGTGGTCCTCCCGCTCTGGGTGCTCCACCACACCGACGCACCCCGCTGGATGATCGCCGTCATCCTCATCACCAACACCGTCGCGGTCGTCCTGCTCCAGGTCAGGGCCGCGCGCGGAACCGAGGAACCGCTCGCCGCGGCCCGTGCGTCCCGGGCCGGATCGCTCTGCCTCGGCGTCGCCTGCGTGATCTTCGCCCTCACCGGGGGCGCCTCCGCGGTCGTCGCCTGCGCCCTCCTCGTCGCCGGTGCGCTGGCCCACGTCCTCGGCGAGATCCGACAGTCGGCCGGCAGTTGGGGCATGTCCTTCGGCCTTGCACCCGAACACGCCCAAGGCCAGTACCAGGGCACATCGGCGATGGGCGCCGACCTCGGCAAGATGATCGCGCCCGCCGTGCTCACCTGGCTTGCCATCGAACACGGTGCCGTCGGGTGGCTTGTCATGGCCGTCGGGTTCGCCGCGATCGGGGCCCTGATGCCACCGGTGGCGCGCTGGGCCGAGCGGAACAGACATTCCGAGCGCACGCGCGAGCCCTCGACCCCCTGACGGTCACTCCCGCTCATCCGGCCATTCGCCGTTCTTTTCTCGGATCACCTCACCCTTACTCCAATTCTGTCATTCCGTCATTCCGCCATTCAACAATTCCGTGCTGCGCGCGCCCTCCGGGCCCCGGGTTCCATCGGCGTGCGCACATTCCAGAGGGCCTGCGTGCCCCGACAGGGTTGCTTTCCCGTGCACCGCACCGTCCGGGAAAGCCCGCCCGTCGCGTCCGCAGCCCGAAAAGCGCCATCGAACGAGGGGAATCACGTCCGTGGGCGAAATGCCTGCCGTCACGTCCATCGCGCCCGAAGGGACGACGAGAACCGCTCCGGCCCTCCAGCTTCCCGTACGGGACGACGTCGGCCACGCACCGGAGTCACCGGCCTCGCACTCCTGGACCGACCACGCCTTCCAGCCGCTCAGCGAGTTCGTCGGGGCGCGGGGACTTGAGTCCGCCGACCTGTTCAACGCCGCGTTCACCGTGCTGCTGCACCGCTACAGCGGCCAGGACGACATCGTCCTGGCCCGCGCCGGCGGACCGGCGGACCCCGACCGGGTCCACCCCGTGGCCGTCCGCTCCCGGATCGGGGACGACGTCACCTTCGCCACCCTGACGGCCGCGCTCTCCGCCCGCCACCGCGCAGCGGCACGCGACCCCGAGCACGCCGACGTACCCGCCGACCTCGGCACCGGACTGCGCGTGGGCTTCGCCGGCCGCGACACCCCGGCCCGGGCCTCGGCGGGCGCCCGTCCCGACGGGCTCGACCTCCTCCTGGAGGTCGAACACGCCCCCGACACCGTCCGCTTCACCCTGACCTACGACGGCGCCCTGTTCACCGAGGCGTTCATCTCCCGCATGGCCGCCAACTACCGGACCCTCCTGCTCGACGCCTGCGCCCGCCCCACCGCACCCGTGGGCGACCTGGCCGCGCTCTCGGAGGAGGAGACCCGGCACCTGCTCACGGAGCTGGGCGTCTCCCCCCGCGTCCACCTGGACGACACCACGCTCCACGCGCACGTCGAGGCCCAGGCGGCCCGCACCCCGCAGGCCCCGGCCGTGGAGTGGCGGGGCAGCACCCTGACCTACCGCGAGCTCGACGAGCACGCCAACCGGATCGCCCGCGCCCTCCTGGCCCACGGCATCGTCCCCGGCTCACGCGTCGGCGTATCCGTCACCCGCACCCACCGCACCGTCTGCCTCCTCCTCGCCGTCCACAAGGCGGGCTGCGCCTACGTCCCCCTGGACCCGGCCTACCCCGCGGACCGGCTCGGCGGCATCGCCGCGACCGCCGACATGGCCGCCGTCGTCCTCGACGACGCACCCGGCGCCGCGGCCTGGCTCGACGCCGTGCCCGCGACCGCCCTGCCCTGGCACGAACTGTGGGAGAAGGCCGGCGCCGAACGCCCCGACCCGCCCGAGGTCGACGTCGACCCGGCCGCCACCACCCACCTGATCCACACCTCCGGCTCGACCGGCCTGCCCAAGGGCGTCGTCATCGGCCACCGCAACGTGACCGCGCTGCTCGCCTGGGTCCGCGACACCTACCGGCCCGCGGAACTGGCCCGGGTGCTCTTCGCCACCTCCCTCAACTTCGACCTCTCGGTGTTCGAGCTGTGGGCGCCCCTCACCACCGGCGGCACCGTCGTCGTCGTCGACAACGTCCTCGCCCTCACCGAGGACGACACCCTGCGCCCGAGCCTGGTCAACACCGTGCCCAGCGCGCTGAACGTCCTGCTCCAGCGGTCGGCCGTACCCGCCTGCACCACGGTCCTCAACGTGGCCGGTGAACCCCTCGCGAAGGAGCTCGTCAACGCAGCCTTCGCCACCACCGGCGTCGAACGGCTCTTCAACCTCTACGGGCCGTCCGAGGACACCACGTACTCCACCTGGAAGTGCTTCACCGGCCCCGTCACCGACAGCCCGACCATCGGCGTCCCCCTCCACAACACGGTGGCCCACCTGCTCGACGCACGCGGACACCTGGTGCCCCGGGGCGTCGTCGGTGAACTCCACCTCGGTGGGGACGGCCTCGCCGGCGGCTACATCAACGACCCCGAGCGGACCGCCGCCGTGTTCGTCGCCGCCCCGCCGCCCCTGCCGTCCGGCACCCTCTACCGCACCGGCGACCTGGCCCGCTGGACCGAGGACGGCGAACTGCGGTTCATGGGACGCAAGGACAACCAGGTCAAGGTCCGCGGCTTCCGCATCGAGCTCGGCGAGATCGAGGCCGTGCTCCGCGAGGCGGTCGGCCCCAAGGACGTCGCGGCCCTCGCCGTCCGCACGGACGGCGACACCCGACTGGTCTGCTGGGTCGGCCTGGAAGGCGCCGACATCACCGTCGAGGAGATGGCCGACCACCTGCGCCGCAAGCTGCCGCACTACATGCAGCCCGCCCGGATCCTCGTCGAGGACCGGCTCCCGCAACTGCCCAACGGCAAGGTCGACCGCAAGGCCCTCGCCGCCCGCGACATCGACCGGAGCGCGCCCGGCGGCGACGGCCGAACCTTCACCACCGACGACCCCGACGAGGCTGCCGTCGCCGCCGTCTGGACCGACCTGCTCGGCGTCGCCCAACTGGGCCCCGAGCGCGACTTCTTCTCCGTCGGCGGACACTCGCTGCTGGCCAACCTGCTCGCCGCCCGGCTCGGCGACGCCGCCGGCCGCACCGTCCGCGTCGCCGAGATCTACGAGCACCGCACCCTGACGGCACAGGCCCGCCTGCTGCGCCACAAACGCGAACAGGCACCCGCCGCCACCCCCGGGTCGGGAACCGACGCCCGACTGGACGCCGTCGCCGAGACCCTCCACACGTCCGGCCGCGGCCACGGCGTGCCCGGAGCCGCCGCAGCCGTGTACGTCGACGGCAAGCTCCGGCTCGTGCACCACGGCGTCGACGACATCGAGACCGGCGCCCCGCGCGACGAGACCTCCCGCCAGCGCGTCACCTGCATCACCAAACCCATGCTGGCCTTCACCGCACTGCGACTCGTCGACAGGGGACTGATCGGCCTCGACGAGCCCCTCACCACCCACCTGCCGCACGCGTTCCGACGCAGCGGCGACCGCACCGTCGAGGTGTCGCTGCGCCAACTCCTGTCGCACACCAGCGGCATCGACGACTCCTACGAGGTCTGGCACGACACCGACCTCCCCGACCTCGACCGCTACCTCGACACCTTCTCCGGGTACGGACAGCTCTTCGAACCGGGCGAGGTCTTCGCGTACTCCGCCTGCGGAACCTCCATCGTGGCCGCGCTCATCGAAAAGCTCCTCGGCATCCCCTGGCGCCGCGCCGTCAACGAGCTCATGCTCACCCCCCTCGGCATCAAGGAGATCCCCGAGACCTTCACCGAGGGCGGCCACTACGGGGACACCGTCTCGGCCGGCTACCTGTGGAGCGAGGGCGAACAGCGCTACGTCCGCCACGACCCGCCGCCCCAGACCATCGCCGACGACGCGGCCGGTTCCTTCTCCGTCTGCCTCACCCTCGACGAACTCGCGAGGATCGCCCTCCTCGCCCTCCACGACGGCGTCGCCCCCGGCGGAGAGCGACTGCTCTCCGCCGACCTCGCCGAACAGATGCGCACCCCGCAGATCGACGTCCCCGGCCACCACTTCATGCACGCCTGGGGCCTCGGCTGGCTGATGTTCGGGCCGACCGCCTTCGGCTTCAACTCCAACGGCAGCGGCCACCACAACTTCATCCAGATCTTCCCCGAGCAGCGCACCTTCCTGCTGCTCCTGGCCAACGCCTACCCCGCCTTCGGCCTCTACGAGGACCTCCTGCGCGCCCTGACCGGCGAGGGCCTCATCCGCACCGGCCGCCCCTTCGACATGGACCTCGACGCCTGCGCCGGCCAGTACGACTCCGACGGCTACCGGCTGACCGTCCTACGGGGCCGCGAGCACCTCGGCTACGAGTACTCCGAGCGCGGCCGCGACGGGAAGTGGCAGCGCCTCGACGAGGGCGACCTCGTCCTCTCCGGCGCCGGCGGCTTCAGCTCGATGTCGAGGAAGAACGTCCTCGCAGGCTCCATCTCCTTCATCCCCGCACCCGGAACCCGGCTCCCGGCATTCGTGCGGATCGGCCAGCGGTTCGCCAGGAAGGTCCGATGACAACGCCCCGCGCCAACCCCAAGCACGTCCTGTTCGTCACCTGGAAGACCGGCAACGCAGCCGCGTTCGAAGCGGCCAAACGGCTCGGCCACGAGGTCACCCTGATCCGCTCGCTGCGCATGGAGAAGTCCCAGAACATCGACTTCGACGCCTCGCCCTACGGCGTCTTCGTCGACTCCGTGCACGTCCTCGACGACGCCACCGACCACGAGGCCCTGCGGGCCCTCGTCCTCGACGTCCACCGCCGGCGGCCCGTCGACGGGTTCGTCGCCACCGTCGACGCGCTCGTCGTGCCGGTCGCCGAGATCGCCGAGGAGATCGGCGTCCCCTTCACCGCCGCGAGCGGCGCCCGGGCGGCCAAACTCAAGCACCGCTGCCGCGAGGTCCTCGCCGCCGCCGGCGTCGACACCACCCGGCACGCCGTCGTGACCGACTTCGACGGCGCCGCGGCCTTCGCCGCCGGCACCGGATACCCCGTCGTCGTCAAACCCGCCCGCGGCTCCGCCAGCGAGGGCGCCCACGTCGTACCCGACGAGAGGGCGCTGCGCGAGGTCCTCGCCCGGGCCACCGCGGACGACGCCACCTACGAGGCGGGCATCCTCGTCGAGGAGTACCTGACCGGCCGCTTCGTGTCCGCCGAGATCGGACTCTCGCACGGCCGCTTCCTGCCGCTGGCCGTCAGCGAACGCTCGACCTGGCACCGCCACGAGGCCCTGGAGACCGGCACCACCATCCCGGCCGCCCTCGCCGGCGAGGACCGCACCGCCGTCATGGACTTCGCCGAGGCCGTCGTCGGCGCCCTGGACCTGCGCCTCGGGATCTTCCACGTCGAGATCATGCTCGGCGCGGACGGCCGCCCCCGGCTCATCGAACTCAACCCGCGCATCATGGGCTCCTGCCTGCCCAACCTCTACCGGCTCGCCGGTGGCGGGGACGTCTTCGAACTGCTCGTCCGCGTCCACCTCGACGAGGAGATCGAGCCCCGCACCCCCACCTTCACCCGGTACGCGACCGTCCGCTGGTTCGGCGCCGCGGAACCGACCCCCCGCCCCGACCGGGTCCCCGACCTGGCCTGGGCCGCCGACGAGTACGGGGACTCCCTGCACGCGCTGACGGTCCGCTTCCCGGACGGCGACGTACTGCCGGCCTGCCGGGGCAACCTGGGCAACTTCGGCGAGGTACAGGTCGTCCACGCCGACCACACGACATCGATCGGGATCGCGGAGCGGATCGTCGGACGGACGGCGGACCTGCTCGGCTTCGAGGTGACGGGATGACGATGACGACACCGACCACGGCCCCCGCCACGCCCCCGGCGCAGCCCGCGCCCACCCGGCCCTTCTTCGCCGAGACCAGGGCGCAGCTCGCCGGCCTGGGACTGCCGGACGCCGACCCCGCCGCAACCGAGAGCTCGGGCAAGACCTTCGCCGACGGCTGCCACTTCCGCGTCGAGGTGCCCACCGTCAACTCCGTACAGGCCGCCGAGACACTCCTGTCGCAGAGCCGACGCCGGGGCTTCACCATCAACCGCATCACCGAGACCCGCGGCATGTACCGTCACACCGCCCGGGAGATCGGCGAGTACGTCGCCCTGGGCAGGGAGTACGGCGCCGAGATCCTCATGTCGGTCGGCCCCCGCGCCAGCTACGACACCGGTGGCAGCGTCCAGACCCCCGAGGGCGTCCGGATCGGCTACCGGCTGCGCGGCCAGGAACAGATGGTGCGGGCCGTCGAGGACGTCAAACGCGGTCTCGAACTCGGCGTGCGCGGCTTCGTCGTCTACGACGAGGGCCTGCTGTGGGTGCTGAACCGGCTGCGCACCGCCGGAGAACTCCCCGCGGACATCCACCTCAAGGTCTCCGCCCACTGCGGCCACGGCAACGCGGCCTCCGCGCAGATGCTGGAGATGCTCGGCGCCGACAGCTTCAACCCCGTCCGCGACCTCACCCTGCCGATGATCGCGGCGCTGCGCCAGGCGGTGTCCATCCCGCTCGACTGCCACGTGGACAACCCCCGGATGTCCGGAGGATTCGTCCGCACGTACGAGGCACCCGAGTTCGTCCGCGTGGCCGCGCCGATCTACCTCAAGACCGGCAACAGCGCACTGGAGGGGCACGGCGTCAGCCCCAGCCTCAACCAGCTCGACGACATCCTCCGCCAGGTCGAGATCGTCACCGAGTTCCTCGGCCGTCACCACCCCGAGGCCCGCCAGAGCCCGTCCGGCCACCACCTGACACCCGTCGGCCCCTGAGCCCGGCCGGTCAGCACACAGACAGAGGTCACCAGCATGTGCCGCATCTACGGCCACTTCGGCGGGGAGCCCGTCGACCGCGACGTCCTGCACGCCGTCGCACGGGCGATGCACCACGGCGGTCCCGACGACCGGACCGTCCACACCGCCGCCACCTGGGCACTGGGCAACAACCGCCTCGCCGTCCAGGGGATCGACCACGGACGCCAGCCCTTCGTCCTGGGCGACATGACGTGCGTGTTCAACGGAGAGATCTACAACCACCGCGAACTGCGCGCCGAACTCGCGGCGGCGGGATACACCTTCGAGGGCGACTGCGACGGCGACGTCCTGCTGCCCCTGTACGAACGCCACGGGGACGCCTTCGTCTCCCGCCTCGAAGGCATGTTCGCCATCGCCGTCGTCGACCGCCGCGCCGAGCCCTGCCTGAAGCTCTTCAACGACCACGCCGGCATGAAGTCCCTCTTCTACTACCTCTCCACCGACGGCCGCCGGCTCTGCTTCGCCTCGGAACTCCAGGCCCTGTCCCGGTTCCCCGACTTCCCCGACGCCCTCGACCCGCTCGCCATTGACCGCTACCTCGGCGGCAGGGCCGTCTGGGGTCCGCAGACCGTCCACGCCAAGGTCCGCACCATGGTCCCCGGCACCACCCTGCGCTTCGCCGACGGACGCCTCTCCCTCACCCTGACCCCGCTGTCACCCGACGAACCGCACCGACCCGACGCCGTACCCGACCTCGGCGCGGCAGCCGAGCTCCTCGACGGGACGCTGCGCCACGAACTCGCCCGCATGCTCGACGCTGACGTGCCCGTCTGCGTCATCACCAGCGGCGGCCTCGACTCCAGCTACACGTCGGCCATCGCCGCCGGCATCGTCCCCGACCTGGCCTCCTTCAACGTCGCCTACCGGGGCGACTGGCCGGCCGACGAACGACACTTCGCCGAGGAGGCGGCCCGCCACAGCGGCACCCGCCACCACCAGGTCCTCCTCGACCCCGCGGACTTCCCCTCCCTCGTCGACCGCTTCGTCCGTCACCTCGACCAGCCGAACAACGCCCCGCACAGCCTCAGCACCTTCGCCCTCTTCGAAGCGATCCACCAGGCAGGGTTCAAGGTCGCCCTCACCGGCGACGGCGCCGACGAACTCTTCGGCGGCTACGCCCGCTTCGTCAAGGCGGCGCGCGACGACTCCGCGACCTGGCACCGCGGCTACCAGGACACCATGGCCGCCATCGGAACCAGCACCCTCGCGCGGCTCTACACCCCCGCCCACCGGGCCCTCCTCGCGGCGAACGGCGGCCTCTTCGGCGACCGCACCGGCGACGAACTCGACCGCCGGGTCCGCTCGGGAAAGCTCGACAAACTGGAAACGCTCCTGCGCTACGACCAGTTCGAGCGCTTCCCCTACTACATCCTGCGCCGGGTCGACCACCTGAGCATGGCCCACTCCGTGGAAGCCAGGATCCCCTTCCTCCAACCCTCCGTCATGCGCCTCGCCCACGCCCTGCCCGCCTCGCTCAAGGTCGTCGGCGACACCGTCAAGGCGCCCGTCTCCGAAGCCGCTCGGCGCTGGGTGCCCAGGAGCGTCATCGACCGGCCCAAGCAGCCCTTCACCCTCCCCATCGCCGCGATGATCAAGCCCGGTGAGGCGCTGCACGAGCTGATCGGCGACACCCTCCTCGCCCCCGGCGCCCGCTACCGCGACCACGTCCGCCAGGACGTCGTCCACGACCTGTTCCGCATGCAGTCCGAGAATCCGGGCGCGCACACCGCGGAAGTCCTCTGGTCCTTGCTGATGCTCGAAACCTGGCTCTCCGCCAGGAACCTCACCCCGTAGGAGACAGACATGTCGCAGTCCACCCCGCCCATCCGCTCGCTGCTCGCAGGCGTCACCAAGGACGACATCCGCCGCGACCCGTTCCCGCACATCGTGATCAGCGACGCGCTCCCGCAACCCCTGTACGACGCGCTGGCCGCCTCCATGCCCGACGTCGAGTACATCGGCACGCGGATCGGCAAGGAGATCACGTCGAACGAGCGCTACAACTACATGTCCGAACACATCCTCCGGGACGAGGCGACGGCCCAGGTGTGGAAGGACTTCGTCACCTATCACGCGTCACCCGAGTTCTACGCCCAGTTCCTCGACCTGTTCGAGGACGACCTGCTCGCCAACCTGCCCGACGCCGAGAAGCAGTGCGGCCCGCTGCGCGACCTGCGCGTCGGCCGCCGCAACCACGACGGCTTCGACACGCACGACATCCTGATGGACTGCACCGCCGTCATCAATTCGGCCGTCACCGGCCGGCCCTCCGCCTACCGCGGCCCCCACGTGGACAAGCCCTACAAGCTCTTCGGCGGACTCTTCTACATGCGCCTCGCCGAGGACGACGCCATCGGCGGCGACCTCGTCCTCTACAAGTACCGTGAGGGCGCCCACAAGTTCACCACCAGCGCCTCCGAGTACGGCGACAACCGGTTCGACATCGATCCGCAGTACGTCGAGGAGGTCGCCACCGTCCCGTACCGGAGCAACACGCTCGTGATGTACCCCATCAACCCGCTGGCCCTGCACGGTGTGTCGGTGCGCAGCCTCACACCGCACCAGCGGCGCTTCGTCGCCCTCGTCGGTGATCTCCAGAACCCGCTCTTCGACCTTGCGCTCTGAGGTGCCCCCCTTGCTTCCCTTCGACCAGCGAACCGGTCACATCTGGCTCGACGGCCGCCTCGTGGACTGGGCCGACGCCAGGATCCACGTCCTCACCCACGGCCTGCACTACGCCAGCAGCGTCTTCGAGGGCGTCCGCGTCTACGGCGGCGCCCCCTTCATGCTCCGCGAACACCTCGCGCGGCTGCGGACCTCGGCGCGGATCCTCGACTTCGACCTCGAACACGACGAGGAGACCCTCCACCGGGCCACCCTCGACGTCGTCGCCAAGGCCGGTATCACCGAGGGCTACGTCCGCATCAACGCCTGGCGCGGCTCCGAGGTCATCCAGACGGCCGCGCTGCGGACGTCCGTGCACACCTCCGTGGCCGCCTGGGAGATCCCGGCGGGCTACTACGCCGCGGCCGACGCCCTCCGTACGGGCATCTCCCTGGTGACGGCCGAATACCGCAGGCCCTCCCCGCGCCACGCCCCGGTCAAGAGCAAGGCCGCCGGCAACTACATGATCGGTACGGTCAGCAAGAACCACGCCCTGCGGGCGGGATTCGACGACGCCCTGCTCCTCGACGACGAGGACAACATCGTCGAGGCCACCGGCGCGCACGTCTTCTTCACCCGGGGCGGTGTCCTCCACACACCGACCACTCGGTGCACCATCGACGGCATCACCAGGGCCTGCGTCCTGGCCATCGCCGACCACGAGGGCATCCCCCACGAGATCGGGGACCTGGGCAGCGGCTTCCCCGCCGAGGCCGACGGAGCCTTCATCTGCGGCACCGCCTGCGAGATCCTCCCGGTCGCCCGCATCGACGACCACCACTACGACCTGACCGGAAACGACGTGATCGGACGGCTCATCACCGGCTACCACGACCTGATCGCAGGCCGGAGCCCGGTGGAAGTGCCGAACGCATGGGGGCGGTAACCGCCCTGGAGAAGCTGCTGCCGGTGGTCCTGGCCTTCGGCTGCGGCGTCCTCCTCGCACGACGCAAGGTCGTACCGGCCGAGAGCTCCAAGGTCTTCGCCGACTACGCCTTCCTCTTCGCGGTGCCCTGCTACCTGTTCGGCAACATCTACGCCAGCGATCTGGCCGCCCTCTTCGACTGGCGGGCGATCGGCGGCTACGCGGCCACCGCCGCCTGCGCCGTCGTGGTGGTGGGCACCGCGGCCCGGCTGTTCGGCGTGCTGGACCCCCGGGGCGTCGCCCTGCGCATCATGGCGGGCGTCCAGGTGAACACCGCGTACTTCGCCGTACCGGTGTTCATCATGCTCTTCGGGAACGCCGCACCGATCTTCCCCGTACTGCTGTTCCAGGTCTGCGTGCTGTCCCTCGTCGTCATCTCGATCATGGAGCTGGGTCGGCCGGACCGCACCGGCGGGCCCGGCGCCCGCCTGGCACGCGCGGTCGGCGCCTCGCTGGTGACGCCCGTCGTCCTCGCGTGCAACGCGGGGATCGTGCTGAACCTGCTGTCGGTGCGACTGCCGGAGGCGGTGCTGGACAGCTTCGCGTTCGTGGGCGACAGCGCCTCCCCGGTGGCACTCTTCGCGCTCGGCCTGCACCTGGGCGGAGCCGGCCTCACCCTGCGGGGCACCACGGCGGAGGAGGTGTGGCTCGTCGCCTTCAAGTGCCTGGTCTTCCCGTTCATGGCGTGGGCGGTGTGCCGCTACGCCTTCGGCGTCGAGGGCGACTGGCTCGCCTACCTGGTGCTGATCGCCGCGATGCCCGCCCCGCAGAACCTGTTCATCTTCGCGCAGCGCTACGACGTCGACGTGGCCCTGTCCGCGGAACTCGTCGTCAAGAGTTCCCTGGCGTCGCTGCTCGTGCTGCCCCTGTGGGTGCAGTGGACCGTCCACTTCGGCTGAGGCCGAAGCGGACGGTCCCGCACCGCGACCCCGTACCCCTCACACCACCATCCGAGAGGTGGATCCCGACCGTGACCCAGACAACCCAGGAAGCTCCGACCACCCGGATCACCGTCCGACAGATCGCCGGACACATAGGCGCCGAGATCTCCGGCGTGGACCTGCGGGACGATCTCGACGACGCCACCGTCGCCGAGATCCGCCGGGCCGTGCTCACGCACCGCGTCGTCTTCTTCCGCGGGCAGCGGCTCGACCACGCCCACCACGTGGCCTTCGGTCGCCGCTTCGGCGCCCTCACCCGCCGCCCCGGGAAGAAGCACGGCGTCTCGCCCGAGGGCTTCCCCGAGATCCTGACGGTGGACGCCAAGGCGGACGTCGAGCGCTACGGGAAGAACTTCGAGGAGCACTACCGGCGCAAGTGGGTCTCCCCGATCGCCGGCTGGCACAGCGACCTCACCCAGGCGGTCAACCCGCCGGACCTGTCGATCCTGCGGGCCGAGACCACCCCGCCCTTCGGTGGCGACACCCAGTGGACCAATACCGTCGCCGCCTACGAGGCCCTCTCGCCGCAGCTCCGCGACCTCGTCGACTCCCTCCGGGCCGAGCACGCCTTCTTCACCGGCGTCCACCTGCGCCACTCCGACGCCCGTGACCGCGAGATCCTCGACATCTACTGCAAGGACCCCCAGGTCGCCGTCCACCCCGTGGTCCGCGTACACCCCGAAACGGGGGAGCGGGCGCTGTTCGTCAGTCCCGGCTCCACCACCCGGATCGTCGGCTTCAGCGAGATCGAGAGCCGGCACCTGTTGGACCTGCTGTTCCAGCACATGACCGGCGCCGAATACACGGTTCGCTTCCGGTGGGAGCCGGGCAGCATCGCCTTCTGGGACAACCGGAGCACCTGCCACTTCGCCCCCACCGACTTCGGCCACCTCGACGTCGACCGGGTCATGCACCGCGTCACCGTCATGGGGGAGCCCGCGACCGGACCCGACGGGTTCACCTCGGAACTCGTCGCGGGCGACCGGCTGGAGGCCTGGTAGCCGTACGCGACGCGCCGCCTCAGGGCAGTCTCAGCCGCACAGCGAGCGCGGCGACGTCGTCGTCGAGGCGCCCCCGGCTGTAGTGCAGCAGGTCCCGGTGCAGGGCGGAGAGCAGTTCGCGGGGCGGCGTCGGGGGCTGTCGGCCCATCCAGGCCGTCAACGGGAAGAACTCGCCGTCGCGGGCCCGGGCCTCGGCGATCCCGTCGGTGTAGAGGAGCAGCAGGTCGCCGGGGGCGAAGTCGAAGGTGTCGACGTTGTAGTGGTCGCCGATCAGCTCCGCGAGGCTGAGCAGGGGCGAGGGGGTCATGGACTCCAGGACCCGGATCCGCCTCTCGCCCAGCAGCAGCGGCGGCGGGTGTCCGCAGTTGAGGATCACGATGCGCTGCTCCCCGTGCGGGATCTCGGCGAGAAGGGCGGTGGCGAAGCGCTCCATCGGCTCGTCGGAGGGGAAGGCGGCGTTGTAGCGGGCGCTGCTGGCGTCCATCCGGCGTGCGATGTCGACCAGGTCGGCCTCGCCGTAGGCCGCCTCCCGGAACGCGTTGACGATCGCGGCGGCCGCCCCCACCGCCGGCAGGCCCTTGCCGCGCACGTCACCGATGAGCAGCCGGATGCCGAACGGCGTGTCGGCGACCTCGTAGAAGTCCCCGCCGATGCGCGCCTCCGCCGCCGCCGCGAGGTACAGCGACTCGATCTCGACGTTCCCGAAGCGGCGCGGCATGGGGCTGAGGACCACCTGCTGCGCCGCGTCGGCGACGAGCCGTACCTGGAGGAGGGTGCGCTCCCGCTGGAGGCGGAGGTGGCTCCCGTACGCGGCGGCGACGGTGACGGCGATGATCCCCGCGGCCGTCCACCACGTTCCCAGGTCGGGGAAGACGAGGCCGAGGCCGATCATCAGACAGAGGCACACCGTTCCGAGCAGGACGGTCGGAAGGACGGGCCACATCGCGGCGGCGAGCGCCGGCGCCGCCGGCAGGAGACGGCTGAAGGCCATCTCCGGCGGGGTGGCGTAGGCCAGGCTCGCGATCACGACGGTCAGGATGATCGGCGACAGTCGTACGAGCGTCCCCCGGCCGTAACGCCGGCGGAGCCGCGGCCGTCCGGACTCGATCACACACCCACCATAAGTGCGGGGTGGTGCTGCGTCCTCCGGTGGAGCCGGCGCGGGGGACGCAGCCCCGGCGCCGGGCCTCGTCCCCCGGGGGCAAGGAAGGGAACGCGCGTTCGAGAGAGGCGCCGTCGAGCCTCAGGCGGTGCGGCGGCCCGCCTCCAGGGCGTCCTTGACCTGCTGTGCCACCCGGGCGGCGTCCTCGGGGTTGTTCACGACGTCCGTGCGGCTCATGTCCACGACGAGGACGTCGCTGGCCGAGTAGTGCTCGTGCACCCACTCGTCGTAGCCGGACCACAGCGTCCGGTAGTACTCGACGAGGCCCGCGTCCTGCTCGAAATCGCGGCCCCGCAGCCCGATGCGGTGCAGCACCGTCTCGAAGTCGGCCTTCAGGTAGACCATGAGGTCGGGCGCCTTGCGGTAGGGCAGGCCCTCGATCTCGCGCATCATCTCGTCGAGCAGTCCCTCGTACACCTGCATTTCGAGGGAGCTGATCCGGCCCAGATCGTGGTTGACCTTGGCGAAGTACCAGTCCTCGTAGATGGACCGGTCGAGGACGTTGTCGTCCTGCTTGTACGCCTCCTTGATCGAGGCGAACCGCGTCCGCAGGAAGTGGAGCTGGAGCAGGAAGGGGTACCGCTTCGCCTGGATCTCCTCGGGGCTCGCCGTGTAGAAGAGCGGGAGGATCGGGTTGTCTTCCACGCTCTCGTAGAAGACGTGGCTGCCGAGCTCCTTGGCGAGCAGCTCGGCCACGCTCGTCTTGCCGATCCCGATCATGCCTCCGACGCAGATCACTGGCATACCTCACTTCTCCCGGGGGGTCTTCTGTTCATCGGCGGGCGGGTGGACCGGGCACACCACGCCGGCGGAACGCATGCCTGCGGTCACTCGATTCCCCAAGATCCTCGTGACCTGCGTCGGGGGTCCGCCGTCCGACCGACGAGTCGCCGTCCCGCGGCCGCGATGAATCATAAGTGAAGTCTCGGCCGCGAGGACGCGGCCCGGACCCCTCACCTCCGTCGGGCCGCGAGCCCGACGGAGGTGAGGGGTTGGTGTGCGGTGCCGAGGGAACCGGGTAACGTCCTTGTCGTGTTCTTCCGGAGGCCGATTTACGAGTGAGGGCGTGATGGGCCCCTGCTGACGTCCCCCGACGTCGCCGCCCGTCCCCCACCGATCGCTCCGTGGACCACTCCACACCACTACCGGGAGAACCCGTGACCGACAGCAAGAACATCAACAACCCCGTGGGTCAGGGCGGCGGCCAGCGCAAGCGGCTGTCCCGCGCCGAACGGCAGGAGAACGGCCCGCACCGCAACCGCGACCGCCAGGGCGCGGCCGACCAGAAGGCCGAGCTGGTGCGCAAGATGCGCGAGAAGGCGGCGGCGGCCGAAGCCGCCGCGCAGGCGGGCGACGACACCGCCCGGAGCTGACGCACCGCCGCCGCGGGGCGGCACCGCAGGGGCAGGGCCCGGACCGCGACGCGCGGCCCGGGCCCTGTCGTCGTACCGGGGCCCGATCCCCGGCGGGAGTCCGCCCACGAGACCCCTCGGCACCCCCGGAAAACCTCGTTCCTTGATCCAGAATTACATTCGAACGAAGGTGTTGTAAGGGGTGACCGCGTTCGATACGATCGCAACCCTCAGCGGCCGTACGTACCACATATCAATGGGGGGTATTGTGGGTTCGTTCGTGTCAGCAATATCCCCCGAGCGGGATTTCTGATGGGAGAGGCCGAGGAGAAATTAGAACCCTCGGGCCCCTTATTACCCGACGATTCACTACCCGACGAGTTATTGCCCGACGAGTTATTGCCCGAGGGTGAACGTCGGTCCTCCTCCCCTTTGCGCAGCCGGGATTTCCTGCTCTTCTGGACGGCGGGCGCCGTCGACGGACTCGGCACCTGCGCCTCCTCCCTCTTCCTCCCGCTGATCCTGCTGGGCGCCGGACACTCGGCCGGCCTCGCCGGCCTCGTCGCCTCGGTGGCACTCGTCACCGGACTGGTGGTCTCCCCGATCGCGGGCGTGTTCGCCGACCGGTGGCCCCGCAAGCCCATGATGTACGCGGCCGCCCTCGTCGCGGCCTGCGCCATGGGATCGGTGTTCGTCACCGTGGCCCTCGGCCACGTCCTCCTCGTCCACGTCCTCGTCGCCGCGGCGATCGAGCAGGCCGCCAGTGCCACCTACGGGGCCGCCGCCTCCGGGACGATCCGTCGGCTGGTGCCGCCCGCGGGATACACCCGGGCGATCGGATACCTACAGGCCCGGGACCAGGCCGTGCAGATCGTCGGGCCGACGCTCGGCGGCGTCCTGTACCAACTGTCGCGGTGGGTGCCGCTCCTCGCGGACGCGGTCTCGTTCCTGTTGGTGGCGGTGTTGAGCAGGGCGATCCGCACCGACCTGACGCCCGACCGGGAGGGCCCGGCCGAGCCGTTCACCCGTGAGTTCGCCGAAGGGCTCCGCTTCGTCCGCGCCGAACCCTTCCTGCGCTTCGTGGTGGTGTGGACCGCAGGGATCAACGCGCTCCTCGGCGCGCTGTACTTCCACGCGGTGTTCTCCTCCCACGCCCAGGGCGCCGACCCGTCCTCGATCGGACTCATCCTCACCCTGGCGGGCGTCGGCGGACTGCTCGGCGCACTCGCCGCGCCGTGGCTGGTGCGACGGGTCCCGGCCGCGCTGATCGTGACGGCCGCATCGTGGGTCATGGTGCCGACCGCGGCCGGGCTCGCGTTCGCGACACGGACCTGGACCTACGGCCTGCTGCTGGGCGGGGTGTCGCTGATCGTGCCGTCCGTGGTGGTCGTCCTGCAGACCCGGGCGGTCCTGGCCACCCCCGACCGGCTCCTCGCCCGGATGGGGACGGTCCTGGGCACCGCCGGTCAGGGCGTCGCGGTGCTCGCCCCGGTGGCGGCGGGGGTCCTGGTGGCGCAGTACGGGGGGCGCGCCGTGGCGCTGGGGTGCGCGGGAGCCTTCGCCGGCCTGGCCCTGTACGCGACCTCCAGAGCCGGATTCGTCGTGGAGGAGGCGCCATGACGCGGCCCGGGCCGACGACGGGCACACGCACGTACGGCATCTACCGGCCGGTGCTGCCGGTGACCAGCCCCCGCAACCCCGACCGGATGGTGTACACGGGGGACGCCGACGGCCGCTGCGAGATCTTCACGTGGGACCGCTCCGAGGGCACCGGCCGACAACTGACCGACCGGCCGCACGGCACACTGCTGTGCGCCATCGACGACGACGAGTTCGTCTGGTGGTTCGACGAGGACCCGGCCGGCAGCGGCGGTTGGCGCACCCAGGGGTTCGACGGCGGCCCGGACCGTCCCGCCCTGGTCGGCGTACCGCACGGGCGGCCCGCCGGCCTGGCGCTGGCGGCGGGCGGCCCGGTGGCCGTCGGAATCCGGACGCCCGAGGGGCTCGCCGTCCACCTGGGGCGGCGGGGCGGCATCGCCCTGCCCGTGCTGCGCACGACGGAATCCGGGACGCTGTGCGACCTGGCGCCGGACGGCTCCCTGCTGGCGGTGTCCGGACCCGCGCACTCCGATCGCGCCGTGACACTGCTGACCCCGGACGGGACCACGGTCGCGGTGCTCTCCGGTACCGGGGAGCGCACCTGGGCGCTCGGCTTCGCACCCACGGGCGCGCCGTTGGCGGGCGCACCGCCCTTACCCGGTGCCGTGCCCTTCCCCGACGCCCCGGCCGCACCCGGCCCGACGACGTCATCGGCCCCGCAGCCGAGCTCCGGCCGCACCCTGTTGCTGGTCCTGCGCGAGCGGGCCGGCCGCTACCACGTCGGTACCTGGGCCCCCGACCGGGGACTGGAGCTGCTGCCCTGGTGCTCGTTCGACACCGAGACCACCGCCCGCTGGTACCCCGGCCCGGGCGGCACGCGCATCCTGCTCCGGCAGGACCGGCACGGCCGCAGCCGACTGTTCACCGCCGACCTGGACCGCGGCGAGCTGACCCCGGTGCCCACCCCGGAGGGCAGCATCCTGGACGCGGCACCCGCCGCCGACGGCGACGTGCACTTCATCTGGACCGACGCGGTGAACGTGCCGCGCGCGCTGTCCCTGTCGGGCAGGCCCCTGCCCGGGCAGAGCCAGTGGCGGCTCCCGCGGTTCGGCCGGCGCCGGGACCTGTGGACCCCCGGCCCCGACGGCCCGGTGCACACCCTCGTCACCACACCCGCCGACCGTCCCGCGCCGCACCCCCTGGTCCTCCTGGTCCACGGCGGCCCGGCCGACCACGACCGCGACGCCTACGACCCCATGGTGCAGGCCCTCGTCGGCTCGGGTCACGCCGTGGCCCGCGTCAACTACCGCGGTTCGACCGGCTACGGGCCGCACTGGCGACACGCCTACTCCGAGGGCGTCGGCCACACCCAGGTCGCCGACCTGGTGCGCGCCCGCGCCGAACTGCTCGACAGGGGAATCGGCCGTGAGGGGGCCGTGGGCCTGTGCGGCACCTCCTGGGGCGGCTACCTGACCCTGCTCGCCATGGGAACCCGTCCCGACCTGTGGGACGTCGGAGTGGCCGTCAAGCCCCTCGCCGACTGCGCCACGGCCTTCCGGCACTCCACGCCCGCCCTCCAGGCCCTCGACAGCAGGCTGTTCGGAGGCACCCCGGACGAGGTGCCCGACGCCTACGCCCACGCCTCCCCGTCCACGTACGCGGCCGCCATCCGCTCCCCGCTCCTGGTCGTCGCCGCGCGCCGGGACGCCAAGTGCCCACCGGAACAGGTCGAGGCCTACCTGGCCGTCCTGCGCGCCGCCGGGGTCGCCCACGAGCTGATGTGGCTGGACTCCGGCCACGACGGCTACGACGGCGCCGACCATCTGGCCGTGATCCGGCGGTCCCTCAGATTTCTCGGTCGCGGGCTGCCCACGGCGCCCGTGCGGGCCGAGCCGTCCCCACACCCGGAGAGGAGGTGAACAGCATGCAGAAGGACATCATCCACGGCGACCCGCTGGAAGGCGACGAGGAGAGCCGCAAGCCGGGCGTCGGTGTCGTCGTCTACCTCCGCTCCGCGGAGGAGATGGAGGACGAGGACAAGTAGCCGAGCAGCAACGAGGGGCCGGCCCGCGCACCGCGGGCGCGACCGGCCCCACCGGCCCGGCCGGGAGCCCGACCGCTCCCGGCCGGACACCCGGCGGACCCCTGTCACCGCGCACCGATCACATGAGAAGAGGCCAGCCATGCGCGTACTCCTGGTGAACATGCCCTGGGCCCCGATCGACCTTCCGTCGCTGGCTCTCGGAATTCTCAAGCGCAGCGTGGACGAGCGCGTACCGAACGCCACCGCGGACGTTCTCCACGCCAACATCGAATACGTGGACTGGATCACCAGGAACACGGAATTCACGCTGGAGGACTACTCCTACTACTCGCTCGGATCCTATTTCCTCGGCTGCGGCGACTGGGTGTTCTCCTCCGCCCTGTACGACGACCCGAAGTGGCGGGTCGCCGAATTCACCGAGGCCATGAGAACGCGGGTGCGCGGGCCCCGCATGGAGATGACGAAGGCTTTGCACGAGACCGCTCCCGATTTCGTGCGGCACATTGCCGAGCGCATCGTCGAACTCGCACCGGACGTGGTCGGATTCACCTCGACCTTCCAGCAGAACACGGCCGCCCTCGCCGCCGCCAAGTACGTCAAGCGCCTCGCCCCGCACATCGTGACGGCCATGGGCGGCGCCAACTGCGACGGCAAGCAGGGCGAGACCGTCCACCGCAACTTCCCCTTCGTCGACCACGTCCTGCGCGGCGAGGGCGAGGTGTCGTTCCCCGCGCTGCTCAGGGCGCTGGACGCCGGCGAGCCGCTGTCGGAGGTCCCGGGACTGTGCTGGCGCGACTCGGACGGTACCTCCGTGGTCAACGCCATGAGCACCAAACCGCTGCCGCCCGCCGCGATCCTCCCGCCGGACTACGCCGGCTACTTCGAGCGCCTCGCCTCCTCGCACGCCCGGAACTGGGTCGAGCCCAAACTGGTCGTCGAGGGCGCCCGGGGCTGCTGGTGGGGCGAGAAGCACCACTGCACCTTCTGCGGGCTGAACGGATCGTTCATGCAGTTCCGCAGCAAGAGCCCGGACGTGTTCTACGACGAGATCATCGAACTCGCCCGCAAGCACCGGGTCCTGGACATGTACGTCGTCGACAACATCCTGGACATGGGATACGTGAAGACGGTGCTGCCCCGCATCATCGACAGCGGCTTCGACCTGCGCATGCACATCGAGATCAAGTCCAACATGCGCCAGGGACAGCTCCAGACCCTCGCCGACGCGGGCCTGATCTTCGTCCAACCGGGCATCGAGAGCCTCAACAGCCGGGTGCTGACCCTCATGGACAAGGGCGTGACCGGCGGCCAGAACGTCCGCATGCTCCGGGACGCCGCCACCGTTGGCCTCTCGGTCGCCTGGAACTACCTGCACGGATTCCCCGGCGAGGACGCCGAGGACTACACCGACGTGGTGGCGCAGATGGCCGCGCTGGAACACCTCAACCCGCCCGTCGGACCGTCCTCCCGGATCGCCATCGAGCGGTTCAGCCCGTACTTCAACAACCCCGGTCTCGGCTTCTCCGAACTGCGCGCCGCCGAACCCTACCGGCTCACCTACGACCTCCCCGACGCCGAGATGTTCGACCTGGCGTACGTCTTCGACGTGCCACCGCGCGGCATCGGGGAGGACGTCGTGGAACGTCTCGACGAGGCCATCCAGCACTGGAAGCGGAACTACGCCGGCAGCCGCCTCACCCACTGCGACCTGGAGGACCGCATCGTGCTCGTCAGCAAGCGCCGCGCCTTCGACTGGACGCACCTGGAACTGACCGACCCGTTCGAACTGGCCCTGTTCCGGCTGCTCGACCAGCCCCACACGGTGAAGGCGGCCGCCCGCAAGCTGCACGACGAGCACGGGAGGAGCGAGGAGGAGCTGCGGCAGGTGCTGGCGCGATGGCGCGCGCTCGGGGTCGTCTTCGAGGACAGCGGGCAGTTCGTGCAGATCGCGCCGCCCGCCCTCAACGAGGAGTTCCTGCGGATCGACTTCATGCGGCACACCTCCACCCGCGACTCCGAACTCGCCACCACGACCGCCTGACACCCGCCGGACAGAGGGACGACGATGACTCCAGCACTCACCGGCACCGCGCCCTTCACGGTGACCGCCTCACGGGACTACGACCCCGAGGTCGGCGCGCTGCCCAGCATGTTCCTGGGCCGCTACGAGATCGACCTCACCGGCGGCGAGGCGGCCCGCAGGCTCTTCGCGGCGGGGGCCCGGCACGTCACGCTCCCGCGCCCGGTCGACGTCACCGACCCCGCCGACGCCGCCTGGTCGGTCCGGGCCCTCAGCTTCGTGGGTGACCTTTCCAGCCTGGCCATCTCGGTCGACTGGCAGTTGCACACGGGCCCCGACCCCGATGCCTGGCGCCACTACGGCCATCTCCACCCGCCGACGGCCGTCCTCGGCACCGCCGACCCCGCCGCGACGGCTCTGGCCTGGCGCAACGCGTACTACATCTGCAAATGCGTCTTCCGGTACGGCCCGGGGTTCATCCAGGTGCGCGACCGGCGTTACGGCGAACTGCGCCGCTTCACCATCGACGAACCGGAGTACCACGAGGCCATCACGGCCCTCACCGACGGCGCCCGCGCCGACGCGATCCCGCAGCCGATCCTGGACGACCTCATGGGGGAGACCCTCGTCCTGCGTCTCGGCGACCACCTGTGGTGGGCCCCGTACCGGGTCCGTCGATGGTCGGAGGCACCACTGGTGATCTGACCCCGCCCCGGGGTGCTTAAGGTGACCCCCATGTCTGTCACATTGAGCTCCGGAAGAGCCGCCGCCGCTCTTCGTACGTCGGCACGCGTCAGTGCCGAGTCGCTGGTGGTGCTGGCGATGGCGGCGGCCGCCCTCTGGATCCTCGGCCGCATGTGGTCGGTGGTCTGGCCGCTCATAGTCGCCCTGTTCCTCACCACGCTGACCTGGCCCCTGGCCTCCTTCCTGCGGCGGCGGGGATGGCGGCCCGCGCTCGCCGCGACCGCGGTCACCCTGCTGTTCCTGCTGGTGGCCGCGGGCATCGTCGCGCTGATCGCCGTCCCCGTGGCCTCCCAGTCGGGCGAGTTGGTCGAGGGTGTGCGCCAGGGCATCCAGCAACTGCGGGAATGGGCCGCCGGGCCGCCGCTGAACATCGGTGACGACCAACTCACAGGTGCCTTCGACGCCGCCATGGCCCGGCTCCAGAACAGCGTCGGCAGCGCCGTCTCCACCGTCGCCACCGGTGTCAGCACCGTGTTCAACGGCCTGGTCACCGCTGTCCTCGCGCTCTTCCTGATGTTCTTCTTCCTCAAGGACGGCCCCCGGTTCCTGCCGTGGCTGACCCGCCAGCTCCCCGGCCGGTTCGCCACCGACGTCCCGGTCGTGGCCTCCCGGAGCTGGGACACCCTGGGCTCGTTCGTGCGCTCCCAGGCCTTCGTCGGGCTGCTCGACGCCGTGTTCATCGGCCTCGGCCTGTGGATCGTGGGCGTGCCCCTGGTGCTGCCGCTCGCGGTGCTGACCTTCGTGTCCGCGTTCGTGCCGATCGTGGGCGCCCTGTTCGCGGGCCTGGTGGCGGTGCTCATCGCCCTGGTGTCCAACGGGCTGACGGACGCGCTGATCGTGCTGGCGATCATCATCGTGGTCCAGCAGCTCGAAGGGAACGTGTTCCAGCCGATGATCCAGAGCCGCGGGCTCGGCCTCCACGCGGCGGTGGTCCTGTTGGCGGTCACCCTGGGCGGCAGCCTGGCCGGAGTCGTGGGCAGCCTCCTCGCCGTGCCCGCCGCCGCGCTCATCGCCGTCTTCTGGAACTACCTGCGCGAGCAACTCACCGAAACCGAACCCCCTACGGTGGAGGCGGCGCCCGCGCCGGCGGGCTGAGCCGGCGACCGGAGGCCGCCCGATCGGCCCCGCCCACGGGCCCTCGGCCCCGACGCGTGAAGGACCCCGGTCGTCGGACCGGGGTCCTTCGTCCTTCCCCCCGTCCGCCGCGACATCGCACCGCGCCTGCGGCTTCCGCCGCCCGCTCCTCCGTTCGGATGACACCGCGGGTCCCCCCGGCCGACGAGGCTCGACCTGTCCGGCCCGCCCCCGTCCCTGCGGGAACGGGCACCAGCGACGAAGGAGCCAAGACATGGACACGACCGCACAGCGACAGGACGTCACCTTCGAGCTCGCCCTCGTCCCCTCTCCGGAGGCCGGGGACGTGCACCGCCTCATGTGCTACACGAGCTGTTACGGCCTCACGCCCGCGGGACCGGGGGAAGCCGAGGCGCCCCGGTCCTCCTGACACGGGTGCGGGCCCGACACCCACCCCGGCCGCGTGACGCCGCCTCGGGGGTGTCGGCCCCGCGTGCCGGGGTAGGCGCGGGGCACCGCCCCGAGTGGAGGAGGAATCCGCATGCCGGCCCGGCTCGTCCCCGCGTACGGAACACCACCCGAACACGACACCCTGCTCGGGGGCCGCTACCGCCTCCGGGCGCCCATAGGAACCGGCGGCACGGCCGACGTCTTCCGCGGTACGGACGAGGTGTTGGGGCGCGACGTGGCCGTCAAGGTGTTCCGGGCGGACACCGACACGGCCGGCGTCGAGCGCTTCTGCGACGAGGCCCGCACCATGGCCCGGCTCTCGCACCGGGCGCTCGTGACCGTCTACGACATCGGCTGCGACGGCCGAGCGGCCTTCATGGTCACGGAGTTGATCGACGGCGGAACCCTGCGCACCCGCATGGAGGCCGGTCGCCTCGACACCGTCCAGGTCACCCGGCTCGGCGCCGAACTGGCCTCGGCCCTCGACCACGTCCACGGCCACGGCATCATCCACCACGACGTCACGCCCTCCAACGTCCTCCTCCGCGACGGGGAGGCTCCCTTCCTGGCCGACTTCGGGCTGTCCCGGACCGTGCACGACCGGCCCCGCGGGACACCCGACACGCTGGTCGGCACGCTCGCGTACATGGCCCCGGAACAGCTCCTCGGCGAGGCCGCCACCACGGCCAGTGACGTCTACGCCTTCGGACTGACTCTCCTTGAAGCGCTCACCGGCCACCGCGAGTACCGGGGGACACCCGTCGAAGTGGGCACCGCCCACCTCCTGCACCCGCCCCGGGTCCCGGAAGGGCTCCCGGCCGAGCTCGGCAGGCTGTTGAGGGCGATGACGGACCGGGACCCGGACGCACGCCCCGACGCCGCCCGGGTCCATCTCGGCCTGCGGGACCTGGTCCGCGCGCCCGCCTCCCGCACGACTATCACGAGGGGCTCCGCGGAAGTCCCCGCGCGCCGCGCGCCGTCGACGCCCCGCGCGGTCGTCCGCTCCCACGCGCGGTCCGCCCCGGCGCCGAGGAAGCCCGCCACCCGCCGGCGCGGTACCGCCGTCGGTCTCGCGGCCGCGACCGTGATCGGCGCCTGCACCCTGCTGACGGGCGGCGTCCCGGCCGGCGAGGGCACGCTCCCCGACGCGACGTTCCGCCATCGGTCGCCGACCCCGGAGGTGGTGGAGGCGGCCGAGCGCGTGGCCCCCGGCGCCCCGAACGACGCGCCCTGACCCCGCGCACCCGGCCCGGTTCCCGAGAGGCCCCGCACCCGGTCGCGCGACGGCTGCTTGAACGCGGAATCGCGGGGTAGGCGGTGGGCGATCGAGTGCGGCCCGGTGTACCAGGAGAGTGACCCACGATGACGGACGACGCCTACCTGTTCCTCGCCAACCCCGCCTCCGGCTGGCAGGGGACGCCCCTGATCCTCGTCGGACCGCTGGAGTGCCTGGACACCCCGGCCGTACAGGCCTGGTTCACGGCCCAGGGCGTCAGTCCCGCGTCCGCCGAGGTCCGCGTGGTACCCCCGGAGGAGACGGCCCTGATCCCCGAGGGCGCCGAACGGCTCCCGATCCCGCTGGGAGCCGAGGAGTTGGAGCGGGTGCGCCGCGCCGCGGCGACGGAGACCGTCGCGGACGTCGAGGAGGACCTGGCCGCCTTCCGCGACACCGAGGACAACCGGGACGACCTGCTGCGCCGCGCACTCGCCGCCGGCGTACCGGCCCACCGGATCGTCGAACTCTCCGGAGTGGACCCCACCACCCTTTCCTCCGTCTCGGAGGGCTGAGCGGCACGACGGAGGACCAGCGGGGCGGCGTCAGCGGGTGCTGACGCCGCTTTTTTCATGGCGTCACACATCCGTACGCCGTCGCCGCGGGTGCCCCGACCGGCTTCGGCCGCGCGATCGGCGCACCGGCTCGGTCTTCAGTGCACCCACCGGCCAGGCGTACGGGGACGGGTGCGGGATCCGTCCGAACGGACGCCAGAACGTGATCGTTTCATAGCATCTTGGGTACCTCGATTGGTCGTTTGTGGGCTCGGAATAACCGGTGCGGGCTGTCCTTACCGCAAGGTCACATGGCGAACCCGAACTGACTATGCTCCCCGATGTGTTGCGCTGCGCTCACAGCGAGTCATGGACGCTGTGGCGCGCTGCGGAAGGACCGTGGCCGCACGGGGGAGTGGCGACGGCGCGCTCCCGGAGCGACCGACCGGGGACGCCATCGAGCACGCGTGCGAGCGCGGGTGGAGTTCCGGTGTTCCTTTCGGTGCGTCGCATCACCTCAGTCCGCTCTTATCAGACTGGTAGGGGACCTTGATGGTTCGTGCAGGTGCAATTTCCAGATCCCGGCCAACCGCTGTCGTCCGGGAGTGGCTGCTTCCTCCCGGAGTCCTGGCCGGGGCCACCGCGATGGCGTTGCTCCTTTCCCCTGCACACATATGGACGACTGTCGCCTGGTGCGGCGTCGCCGCCGTCGTCCTGACGGTCATCACCTCGGCCGAGACCGTGCGCCGCCTGCGCTCCGCCGAGGCCGCCCGCCAGGACCAGGCGCGGGCCGAGGCCGAAGCCCGTTCCGCGCAACGCGAGGCCGCGCTGCTCGGACGCCTCGCCGACCAGCGGGCGACCACCGTCTGGCTCGCCGAGGAACTGCTCCCCGCCGCCGTCGCCCGCCTGCAGAAGGGCGATTCCGCATCGGACATCCTGCATGCCGTGAGCTTCGGGACCCATTTGGACGCCGAGTTCACCGAAGCGCTCGAAGGCGCGCTCCGGACGCTCCTGGAAGCGGTGGAGGCCGAGGAGCAGACGCGGGACGCGTCCCAGCGCGCCCTGGTGGCCGTCGCGCGCAGGGTCCAGTCGATCGTGCACCAGCTCGCCAGGGACCTGCGTTCCATGCAGATCATGCACGGGACGGACGTCATCGTCTCCCGAGGCCTCCAGGACATCGACCACCGCAACGCGCTGATCGGCCGCCTGGCCGCCAGCATCGCGGTCCTGGGCGACGCCCGCCCCGGCCGACAGTGGTCCAAGCCGATCCCGCTCTACGACGTCCTGCGCGGCGCGATGTCACGCATCGTGGACTATCCCCGGGTGCGACTCCAGTCGGTGGCGGAGGTGGCGGTGATCGGCCCCGGAGCCGAACCGCTGATCCACCTGCTCGCCGAACTCCTTGACAACGCGACGACGTTCTCGCCGCCGCACACCCCGGTGGAGGTCACCGCGAGCGAGGTGCCCTCCGGCATCGCGATCGAGATCGAGGACCGCGGCGTCGGACTCACCGAGGAGGTCCGGGAACACGTCGAACGCGTCATGGCGCGGGCGGTCTCGGGCATCAACCTGGCGGGCCTGGGCGAGGTGACGCAACTCGGCCTGCCGGTGGTCAGCAGGCTCGCCCACGAGCACGGCTGCGAGGTCGACCTGCGCACCTCCGCCTACGGCGGTGTACGGGCGGTCGTCCTCGTGCCCAGGCGACTGATCACCACGGTGCCGCAGTCCATCGTCCGCCGCCCCCAGGAACCCGTGCGCAAGCGCCAGGGAGGCCCCGCGCTGTCCCGCCCGATGCCGGTGCGCGACGCCGTCGAGGACACTCCCGAGGTCAGGAAGAGCCTGGGCGGACTGCCTCAACGACGACGCGAATCACCCGTCCCGACACCGGTCGTCCTGGCCACCCCCACGCCTCCCGTCGCTCCTGTCATCTCCTGGGGCACCTCCGGCAGCACCCGCCAGCCGGGGCTGATGTGGGAGGCGTTCAACGGCGAGAGGCGATCGGGCGCCGAACCTTCCACTTCCCACAGCGAGCCGTCAGATGAGGTTGAGTAACATGCAGCCACTGCCCAACATGGACTGGATGCTCAAGGAGCTCGTGGGCGGTGTCCCTTACGTGCGACACGTGGTCGTCCTGTCGTCGGACGGCCTGTGCATCGGTCAGGCGAACACGGCGCCCGACACCGCCGACGCCCTCGCCGCCGCCTGCTCCGGCATCCAGAGCCTGGCGAGGGCCGTCGCGCAGATGTTCCCGCACGGGGACGGCTCGACGCGGATGGTCGGCATCGAGGCGGACGGCGGGTACTTCTCGTTGATGGCGGCAGGCCCCGGGGCCGCCCTCGCGGTCCTGGCCGACGAGGAGGTGGACGCCGGACTCCTCGGCGACCGCATGAGGACGTTGGTGGTCCGGATCGGTCAGCACATGACCAGCCCGCCCCGTGAGGACGTAGGGCAGGCGATGTGACATCAGAGAATCCGGACCCGTGGGATGAAGGCACCCCCGTTCCGCTCTACGTCATCACCGGCGGCCCGGCATCCGCGGCGAAGACCTTCGACCTCGTCACCCTCATCGCGGCGAGGTCCGAGCCCGACCCCTCGATGCAGCCCGAACAGGCCGCCATCCTCTCCCTGTGCACCTACCCGCTGTCGGTGGCCGAGGTGTCGGCGTACCTCAGCCTCCCGTTCAGCGTCGTCACCGTACTGCTGTCCAAACTCGTCGACGAAGAGCGGCTCGAAGCCATCGCACCCGTGCCGGTGGCTGCCTTTCCCGAACGCGGCCTGCTGGAGGCGGTGATCCATGGACTACGCAAGCTCTGAGGCGCCCGGCGCCGGCCGGCGCGACGCCGGCATGCTGCTGCCCCACGGCGCCAGGGGAGTCAAGGTGGTGGTCGTCGGCGGCTTCGGGGTCGGCAAGACCACCATGGTCGGCGCGGTGAGCGAGATCCCGCCCCTGACCACCGAGGAGACGATGACGCAGGCGGGCGTCGGGATCGACCACAACCCCGGCGTCTCGGGCAAGAACACCACGACCGTCGCGATGGACTTCGGCCGGATCAGCATCAACCAGGAGCTGATCCTCTACCTGTTCGGAACACCCGGACAGGAGCGCTTCTGGTTCCTGTGGAACGGCATCTTCGAAGGTGCCCTCGGCGCCGTGGTCCTCGTCGACACCCGCACGATCGAAGTCTGCTTCGAGGTCGTCACCCGCCTCGAAGACCGCCGGGTGCCCTTCGTCGTCGTCGTCAACACCTTCCCCGAGGCACCGCAGTACCCCCTGCCCGAACTGCGCACCGCCCTGGCCCTCAGCGATTCCGTGCCCATCGTCACCTGTGACGCACGCGACCGGGCGTCCTGCCGCGACGCCCTGCTCTCGCTGATGGTCTACCTGTGCACCCTTGCAGCCGCCCAGGAGTCCGCATGACCTTCCCACCCCCCGAACACGCCACCGAGTACGGCGGTTCGGTCCCGCCCCCGGGATGCCCGGCCCATACCGCCACGGGACCCGGCGGAGCCACCCGTCTGTACGGACCCGCCGCGGAGACGGACCCCATGGGCCTGTACGAGAAGCTGCGGGCCGAGCACGGTCCCGTGGCGCCCGTCCTCCTCGACGGTGACGTCCGCGCCTGGCTCGTCCTCGGCTACCAGGAGAACCGGGACGTGGCCAGCCGCCCCACCCAGTTCTCCCGCGACCCCCGCGTCTGGCACGGCTGGCGGAGCGGGGAGATCGACCCCGCCACCTCACCCCTGGTCCCCATGATCGGCTGGCGTCCCGACTGCGTCTGCGCGGACGGCGAGGAACACCAGCGACTGCGCGGAGCCGTCACGGCCGGCCTCAGCCAGTTCGACCACCGCGGGGTCCGCCGGCAGATCACCCGCTTCGCCCACCAGGTGATCGACACGTTCAGCGAGAGCGGCGAGGCGGAACTGGTCGGCCAGTTCACCGAGCACGTACCCATGCTGACCCTCACCCACCTGCTCGGCATGTCCGAGGAGGACGGCCCCGGGCTCGTGCACGCCGCCCGTGACCTCTTCAAGGCCACCGAGACCTCGCTGGCCAGCAACGCCTACGTGCTGCGCAGCCTGGAACGGCTCGTCATCGCCAAGCGGACCCGCCCGGGCCAGGACATCGCCTCCGCGCTGCTGGCACACCCCGCCCGGCTCACGGACGAGGAGGTCCAACACCACCTGCGCCTCATCCTGCTCGCCGGTTACGAGACGACCGCCAACCTCATGTCCAACGTCCTGCGCATGGTCGTCACCGACCCCCGGTTCCGCGGCTCCCTGGCCGGCGGCCAGATGACGCTCCCGGAGGCCGTCGAACAGGTCCTGTGGGACGAGCCCCCGCTGATGGTGTGCCCGGGTCGCTGGGCCAACGGCGACACCGTGCTCGGCGGTCGGCAGATCAGGGCCGGTGACATGCTCCTGCTGGGTCTGGCCGCCGGGAACGTCGACCAGTCCATCCGCAGGGACCCCTCGACCCCCGTGCACCACAACCGCGCGCACCTGGCCTTCAGCGCGGGCACCCACGAATGCCCCGGTCAGGACATCGGTCGCATCATCGCCGACACCGGCATCGACATCCTGCTCACCCGGCTGCCGGACATCACCCTGGCCGTCCCCGAGGAAGCCCTGACCTGGCGATCCTCCACCTGGGCCCGGCATCTGACGGCGCTGCCCGTGACCTTCGCGCCCCGCGCACCGAGGCCCCAGGACGCCCCGGCCCCGCTGCCCGCCGCCCCGGTCCGGAGCGGCGCGACCCGATCGGCGCCGCCGCCGCCGCGTCCCGTCACCGAGCCCGTGGTCTCGCACCGGCTCCCACCCCGAGCCTCCTGGTGGACGCGCCTGACCGATTTCCTGCGCGGGCGGTAGGCGAGCACGACCGTGCACCGGGGCCGTACGCACGGGGGAGGGGCGCCGACACCCGTCGGCGCCCCTCCGTCGATGCCGGCCGCGGCGCCGTCACTCCGGGAAGGGCTCGTCCGAGGAGGCGTAGCGCGGCGCCCCGGTGTACCAGGCGTGCAGACCGGACAGGAAGCCGCAGGCGCCCCCGAGCCACACCTCCAGCTCCTCCCGCTCGTCGCGGTGCAGTCCGGTGCGCTGGACGAGCTGGGCGAGGTCGTTCCGCCTGAGGTGCTCGAAGTCCCGCAACCGGGCGTTGACCAGGTTCAGGGCGCCGGGCACGGCCTCGTGGAGACCGATGCCCAGGGACGAACCCACCACCAGAACAAGGTTGTTGACGTCGCGTTCCTCGTGCACCTCCCGCTCGTAGGACGCGATGTCGTTCGCCAGCCCCATGAAGTCCATGAAGGCGTCGAGCAGGGCACGGACGGTCCGGCTGTGCCGGATCTGTTCGGGTATTCGCGCTCCGGTGGCCAACTCCACGGAGTAGGGAGCGGTGTGGGCGGCGAAACTGTCGCGCCGGAACGAGGCGTAGTCGATCAGATGGGGAACACGGCCGCTGAGGCTGTTCGCGAGTTCCTCCACTCCCGCGTCGACGTACCGCACGAGGTGCTGGTTGAACTCGCGCCGCCAGTGCGCCAGCCTCGGCGGGAACAGGCAGCGCTGAAGGTCCGCGATGCCCCGCTCGACGGCGTTCGTCGGTTCCGGCGGCCGAGCGCCCGGCTCCGTCCGCAGGAACTCGTGGAGGCGGGCGGTGAACACCACCGCGCCGGTGAGGTCACCGGTCTGCTTGAAGGTGGTGGCGAAGTAGTCGTCCCAGGCCAGGGCCCACACGTTGAAGCGGTGGTTGAGCCGCAGGTCCGCGAGGGAGGCGTCGGGCAGGGTCCAGGCGGTCAGTTGGTCGACGGTCATCGCGTGGAACTTGGGCCGCGTCCAGATCGGGCGCGCGCCCGCGGGCCCGCCGTGGCCCTCCAGCATGCCCATCTCGCGCGCCCAGGACTCGTTCTCCGCGTGCAGGGCCGGCAGGTGCGGATTCACTCGCAGCGGATAGGGCATCCACAGCTGGGGGAGCTCGACGGTACGCACGGTCATCGGGACCAGACTCCTTCTCTCTCCGGCCCGCACGGCTCTGCGGACCACCACGCGGGCGGTGGACCGGGGAAGGCCGGGCCGCCGCCCGGTCGTACTCACCTGGCTGCTGTGCGCTGGGGCGCGCCCTTCGGGCCGCATGGCTGAGGGATGCGGGACGCCGCACATGTGCCCGCATGTGGTCGAAACGTCCCTTCTTGAGGCCGGATCGTGTCCATTCCGGAGCTCTCCACCCCTGCCCGCCGTGAACGGCCGGCAATCCCGAAACGGTCCCTGACCTGCGGTCAGGACATATTCACTTCCCGAACGGAACGAATTCCCCAGGAGAGACTTTTCGGACGTCCGGGTGAACGCGCTCCGCCCGTCGGGCGTGCAGGGTGCGGGCGCCGAGGGGAAGGGGGCTGTGGCCGACCAGCCGCAGGCCGCAATCGGACAGCAGCCGGGCGTAGTGGTCCGCGGTGCGCTCCCGGCCGCCGGTGTTGCACATCATGTGCAGGTCCCAGGCGGTGGCGAGGGACGGGGTGCCGTCCGCCGGCAGCAGGCGTTCGACGATCAGCAGGTCTGCGTCCCCCGACATGGCGTCGGCGCAGTACCTCAGGATCTCCCGGCACCGGTCGTCGTCCCAGTCGTGCAGTACCCGGGAGAGGAGGTAGACGTCACCCCCCGACGGCACGTCCGCGAAGTCACCGGCCAGGTAGCCGCACCGGGCGCCCACGGGGCCCGCGCCGAGCCGGGCCCGGGCGGCGGCGAGGACCTGGGGGCGTTCGAGGAGCGTGCCGCGGAGGTCGGGGTGACGCGTCAGGACCCGCTCCAGCAGTTCCCCCGTCCCGCCCGCGATGTCGACGACGGTGCGGGCGCGACCGGCCGCGCCGGCGGCGGTGAGCACCGGGTGATCGGGGAGGGGGTCGAACATGGCGGCCGAGGCCGCCATGGACTGGTCGAACAGCGCGGACAGTTCGGGGCTGCGCGCGAAGTGGTCGAAGTGGTTCTCGCCGTACAGGTGATCGAAACCCGGCTGTCCGGTCCGAACGGTATGGGTCAGGTGACCGAAGGACTGGTAGAAGGGGCCGCCGTACATCAGTGCCAGGGCCCGCATCGAGGACGGGGCCCCCGCGTCCAGGAGCGCGCCGACGCCGGTCAACCGGTACCCGACGCCGTCCTCCGCCACCACGCCCAACATGGCCAGGTACCGGAGCAGGGTCGCCAGACGTTCGGGGCGGGCGCCGACCTCACGCGCCAGCTCCGCGGCGCCGGCCCCGGGATGCCGGTGGAGGGCCTCGGGGAGCCGTAGCTCGGCGCAGGTCGCCAGGGCCTGGGTGGTCCAGGCCCCGGTCAGCATCCGCAGGAGGGATTCCGCGGGCGCCTCCGTCGGCTCCGGCCCACCGGCGAGGTGCTCGCCCAGCACGTCGCGGTGATCGCCGCACGCGTACAGCTCCACCCGCCCGTAGACCGTCTTGGTGCCCGCGGGGGCGGTGAAGTAGAACACGGTCCCGTCCTCGTGCGGGTTGTAGCCCCCGCCGTCGGGTACCGCGCCGTGACCGGCGAAGCTCGCCAACAGCCCTCGCAGCACGAGCGGGTCGGGACGCACGACGTCGAACGCCAGGTGGGCCTCGTGGTCCTGGCGGCGTTCCCGCTCGGCGATCAGTTCCGATCCGGATCCCGGGGTCAGGGCCAGGGCGAACACCTCGACCGCGCGTCGCTCCCCGTACGGTCCGTTGACCCCGGGCCGGAGAATCCTTACGTCAAGATCGGCGGGGTCGCGGTGGTGGCGTGACGCGAGGCGGTTGCGGACGACCACGCTCGGCTGCGCCGCGGAATCGCAGGCCAGCCCGCAGTCCGCGAGCTGCGCGCGCAGGGCGGCCTCGTCGGCCGGGAAGACCAGCAGGGCGGCGTGCGCGAAGCGGCACCGATCGGTGAGGGCCCGCAGTTCGGGGCCGTCGAGGCCGGGCAGCACGCGCGCCAGCAGGACGGAGGTGTCCTGCCCGCGCACGAAATCGGCCGCCGCGCGCAACCGCGCCGCGTCGTCGAGGAGCAGGGGGGCGGCGCCGGTGGTGGGCGTGGTGGAGAGGTCGTCGGAGTACATGCCGTGTCCTTGTCGAAGGAGGGGGCGCCCCGGAGCCTCGGAGCGATCACGGTTCGCGGTTCGCGGTTCGCTGGTCGCGACGGAGTGCCGAGGGGCGCCGACGTGTGCCGAAGGGGGCGAGGGGGGTGGTGAGGACGTGCCGATCGGCCCGGTGGCGGGGCCGGTGGTGGGGAGGGTCAGACGCCGACGTAGTGGTCGGCGAACCAGTCCTGGGTCGTCCGGGAGTCGCGCAGCGAGGCAAGGCGGGAGGAGCGCATCCGCTCCTGGAAGGGCGCGGGCGTTCCCTCCGGCCCGGGCGTCCCGTGCAGAAGGTTGATCATCCAGTGGGAGAACTCCTGGGCCCGCCAGATGTGGTCCAGGCAACGGTCCGAGTAGCGGCCGAGCGGCTCGGGGTTCCCGTGGACGAGTGCGTCGGTCAGCGCACGGGCCAGGATCTCCGCCTCCAGCACCGCCAGGTTCGCCCCCTTGGCGGCCGCGGGACTGATCAGGGCCGCCGCGTCGCCCACCAGGAACAACGATCCGTGGCGCAACGGTTCGAGCACGTCGGATTCGAGATCGACGACGGCCCGCTGGAGGATCCTCCCGCTCCGCAGGGCGCCGTACTCGGCCGCGCCCATGCGCAGGGCGAGTTCCTCCCAGATCCGTTGCTCGCTCCATGCCCCGGGGTCGTGCCCGCGTTCGCACTGCAGGTAGTAGCGGGTGTTCTCGGTCGAGCGCACCATGTGCCCCGCGAAGCCGCGCGGGTGGACCGCGTAGCCGACGGCGTCCATGCTCGGCGGTGCCTCGGCGAGCAGCCCCAGCCATGACACCCCGTGGTCGCGGTGGTGACGTCGGACCGCCCCGGCCGGGAGCGAGCGCCGCCCCGCACCGTGTCGGCCGTCGCAGGCGGCGACGTAGCGGGCCCGCCAGTGCCCGGGGTCGCCGTCGCGGTCACGTACCGCCACCGAGGGGTTCGGACCGTCCGCGTCGGTGATGGCCGTGGCCTCGGTGCCGAACCGGACCCGACCACCGGCGTCGAGGAATTGGCCCAACAGGTCGTCCACCAGTTCGTGTTGGGGATAGACCGTGTGCGGCTCGCCGCGGCCCAGTCGGCCGTACTCCAGGCGGAAGCGTCCCTCCTCGGTGCGGAACTCGCAGACGCCGTGCTCCTGCCCGCGTCGCCGCAGCCCCTCGTCCAGGCCGTTGCGGGCGAGGACGCGCACGGTGTGGGCGGCGAGGTAGCCGGCCCGTGCCCGATGGTGGAGGTGCTCGCGTTCGGCGCGTTCGAGGACGACGCAGTCGATCCCGCTCCGGAGTAAGAGGTTCCCCAGCACCAGGCCGGCGGGGCCGGCGCCGACGATCACCACATCGGCCGAGTGCCGCGGAATCGCGGCGTGCTTACTTTCTGTCACGGAGGTGGATCTTAGGGACTGTTCGGGGGACGGACAGTCGAAGATCACCCGTATGGCCCGGCCGAAGAGAAAAGGATTCTTCCGTAGGGGCGGGCGGAGGTCCGGCCGAGGTCATGGACCGGGCCCCGACCTCGGTACACCGCGCGGACACGGCCGACGGAGCGTCGGGCCGGCATTCGCCCCGGCCCGTGGTTGCGTGGAGGGCGTCAAGGAACCGGTCGGAAGACAGGCAGAGTTCAGCATGCACACCAGTCGCAGGTCCGTTCCCCTCCTCGCCGGCGCGTTGGCCGCCGTCGCCGCTCTGGGAGTCGCGCAAGCCGCCCCCGCGAGCGGCGCCGCACCCTCGGCCTGTCGCCCGGCCAACCACCTCGCGAAGATCGCACCGGACCGCGCCGAATCCGGGCACCTCCACTTCCGCGTCACACTGACCGCCGCGAAGGGATACGCGGCGTGTCGGCTGGTCGGTTCCCCGACCGACGTGGCCTTCGCACACCACGGCACCCCGCTCGGCATCACGGCCGGACGGTACGGCGACCAGAACGCCGTCGTGACCTTCGGGCCGGGCCGCCCCGTCCACTTCGACGTGCGGGTTCCCCACCAGGACCACGGGACCCCGGCGGACGAGGTGTCCTTCACGCTCGGCGCCCCGGGTGGCGCCATCCCGGGCACCTCCGTCGCCGAAGGCCCCTTCGAGGTGACCGCGGGTACGGTCATCGGCCCCGTTCGCCCCGGAGCCTGACACCGGCCCCCGGGGCCCGCCACCTCCACGCCGGCCGGGCCTCCCCGCGTACGCCGGCCGGTCGTGGAGCCGTGCGGTCAGTCGCCCAGCACGTGGGTGCCGAGCCGGCCGACCACGGCGGGATCGCGATGGTCGAAGAACACGGACTCCCCGGTGTCCAGGGCGGCGACGGCCGCCATCTCGGCGGGAGCGAGCTCGAAGTCGAAGACGTCGAGGTTCTCCGCCATCCGCTCGGGCCGCACCGACTTGGGGATCACCACGACACCGCGCTGGACGAGCCAGCGCAGCACGACCTGAGCCACCGACCGGCCGTGCGCGTCCGCGATCCCACTGAGCGTCGGATGGCCGAAGAGGTTGTTGCGGCCCTCGGCGAAGGGCCCCCAGGACTCGATCTGAACGCCGCGCCCGCGCATCAGCTCCTGGTCGGAAGTGCGTTGGTGGAAGGGATGGGTCTCGACCTGGTTGACGGCCGGCGTGACCTCGTTGTGGTCGATCAGGTCCACCAGCCGGTCGCCGTGGAAGTTCGAGACGCCGATGGCCCGCACGAGTCCCTCACCCAGCAGGGCCTCCATGGCACGCCAGGAGCCGTAGACGTCCCCGTAGGGCTGGTGGATCAGGTACAGGTCGATGTGGTCCAGGCCGAGCTTGCCCAGTGAGGTGTCGAAGGCGCGTGCCGTCCTGTCCTCGCCGGTGTCGGAAACCCACACCTTGGTGGTGACGAACAGGTCCTGACGAGGGATGCCGCTGTTGCCGATCGCCCGGCCGACGGCCTCCTCGTTGCCGTAGGCAGCCGCGGTGTCCAACGATCGGTAGCCGGCCGCGAGCGCGTCGCTGACGGCCCGTTCGGTCTCCTCGGGCGGGATCTGGTACACGCCGAAGCCGAGGACGGGCATCTCGACGCCGTTGTTCAGGGTGACGTTGTGCATGTGGGGTTCCTTGTCCTTGTCCTTGTACTGGCCCACGTGGATGGCCGGCTGGATCCCGGTGCGGTCCGGCGAGGGACCCGCCTGCCGTACGGGGCCGTGCTCGTCCACGCCTACCCGCTGCCGGACACCGCCTCCCGCCGGGTACTCCACGTGGGTCCGCCGCGCACGGACCCGGACGGCGCCCGTGGCCGCGTCACCTCCCTCGGCGGGGCCGGAGCGATGCAAGGGAGCTCCCCGCTGTTCACGGCCCCGACGGACCCCCGAGGCTGTGCCCAGTCCCGAGCGGGTCCGGCGGCCGACCCACCGTCGACCGGCCCCTCGGAACATCGCACCCGCCGGCCCACGAGGTCGGCGAGCGGCGTCGCGGAGCGGCCGGTCGATCGCCGACCCGAGCGAAGCGGCCCTCCGACGGATCCCTCCGGTGCCCTCCACACCGGCCCCCTCCGTGAAAGGGAACGACCTCCATGCGCACCGTACGAAACCAGCACGTCCTCAAGGGAGTTGTCGCGGCCTCCGCCCTGTTGGGGCTCGCCGCCCTCCCCGCCCACGCCGGCCCGGCACCCGGCCCGACGTCACCGGATCCGGCGGCGTCCGTACCGGCCGGCGTGCGGGCGGCGATGGCCCGGGACCTCGGGCTCTCGGCGGAAGGCGTCCGCGGGCGGATCGCCGACGAGCAGGCGGCGGAGCGGACCGCGACGGCCGTCCGAGCCACGGTGGGCGACCGTGTCGCGGGAGTCTGGTTCGACGCCGCCGACGGCCGTCTGCACACCGCGGTCACCACGTCCGCCGACGCCGACGCGGTCCGTCGCGCCGGAGCGGTCGCCGAGCGGGTCGATCACAGCGCGGACCGGCTCGAATCGGTCGCCCGGCAGATCGGGGAGTGGGCCGGGCACGCTCCCGGGCTCCTGGCCTGGGGACCCGACGTCCGCGCCAACCGGGTCGGCGTCGTCCTCGATCCGACGCGGGCCACCACCGCGCTCCGCACCCGTCTCGCGGCGTTCGAGGACCTCGTGGACGTCACCGAGTCCACGGACACCCCCCGTCAGCAGGGAGGCAACGTCGTCGGCGGCGAGAAGTGGGTACCCGGCAGCGAGAGCCCCTGCTCGATAGGCTTCCCCGTCACCCGCACCAGCGGCGGCACCAAGGCCTTCCTGACCGCCGGCCACTGCACCAACGACGTCAACCAGGCCGCCTACGGCAAGGACGGCACCCGCGTCGGAACCTCCAACAAGAACGGAACCGGCAGCGTCAACGCGGCGGAGGGCGACTTCGGCATCGTCGACGTCGACCAGGCCGGCTGGGAGCCGACCCCGACCGTTTCCGGCTGGGGCAAGGGCGACGTCACCCTCACGGGCACGGCCGAAGCCGTGGTCAGGAGCGCCGTCTGCCGGTCCGGCCAGACCACCGGATTCCAGTGCGGCGAGGTCACCAGGATCAACCAGAGCGTCGACTACGGCAACGTCGTCATCAACGGCCTCTCCTACTCCAACGCCTGCTCCGCCGGCGGGGACTCCGGCGGCAGCTACGTGACCGCGACCGGCGGCAAGGCCGTCGGCCTGCACTCCGGCGGTGGCAGCGCCACCTGCAGCGGCGGGAGCGGCGAGAAGTTCACCATCTTCCAGCCCGTCAACGAGGCCCTCTCCAGGTTCGGCGCCGCTCTGACCACATCGACCCCCCAACCCGGCGGGGTCACCGTGGCGGCCGTCTCCGCCAAGTCACACCCCACGGGTAGCCCCCTCGAACTCAGGAACAGCGCCGAAGGCGGTACCGCTCCCTACACCTGGTCGGCGACCGGCCTCCCGGCCGGCCTGTCCATCGCCCCGTCCACCGGAACGGTCTCCGGGACCCCGACGGCCGACGGCACCCACTCCGTCACCGTGACGGCGACCGACAGCGCCGGCAAGAAGGGCAGCGCCTCCTTCACCTGGACCATCACACCCGCCGGTTCCGGAAACCCCACCCTGATCGGCCCCGGCAACCAGAACCTCCACGTCGGACGCCCCGTCAACCTGCCGCTGACGGCGACGGGCGGCAGCGCTCCCTACACCTTCACCGCGACCAACCTGCCCACCGGCCTCACGATCAACGCGGCCACGGGCGTCATCTCCGGGACCCCCACCGGCTGGGGCTTCCGCAACGTGACCCTGACGGTCACCGACGCGGCCGGCAGGAAGTCGACCGCCACGGCCACGTTCACCGTCTGGTCCTGACCGGCCCGAGCAGCCTGCGGTCCCGGCGCCGGGGGGCGGGACCGCAGGCCCCGGCCGTCGCCCGGGTTCCGATCCCGAAGGCGAGCCATCGGGCGGCGGCCTTGGACGGGTGCAGGCGGGCCGCGACGCGGGGAACGGCCGGTCCCGTCAGTCGTCCCGGGACCGCGCACGAGCGGCCAACTCGGTTCGGTTGCGGACACCCACCTTGCGGTAGATGCGGCTGAGCATCGCCTCGACCGTCTTGCGGGAGACGAACAGCCGCTGGGCGGCCTCGGGATTGCTGCTGCCGCCGGCGACCAGGTCGACGAGGTGACGTTCGCGTTCCGTCAGCACGACCGCCGGCGCTCCGTCCTCGCGCGACGGAGGCCGGCGAGCCGCGGTCCGGGCCCCGTGCGCCGGGTCCGCCGTCGCACCCGACAGCCGGGCGAGGTGGCCGCCGACGAGCGCGGTCCACGGACGGGCCTCGGCCGCCGCGAACAGGGCGCCGGCCTCCTCCCACGCGGCCCTGGCCGCACCCACCCGCCGCCGGCGCCGCTCGATCCGCCCCAGGGCCAGCAGCGTGCGGCCCTGCTCGACGGGTCGACCCATCGCGGCGAAGGCCGCGGCGACGTCACCGAGGAGCTCGACGGCCCGACCCGGGTCCCCCTCCCGCGCGAGGCACACGGCGCGGGCCCGGGTGACGAACACCCGCACCACGGCGTGGGACGGGTCGTCGGTCACCGCCTCGTCGAGCGCCTCCAGCAGCGCGCGGGCCCGGGCCTCCTGACCGGCCGTCGCGAACGCCTCGACGGCGTCGGGCTGCCACCGGAGGACCGCCGGATCCCCGGCCGTCGAAGGGCCCTCGATGTCGCCGATCTCCTCGAAGGCCGCCACGGCCATGTCGATCCGGCCGCTGTGCAGGTGCACGGCTCCCGTGACCCACAGGCTGCGGCTCGTGTGCAGCACGTCCCCCTCGGCACGGGACACGTCCAGGGCCCGCCGCGCGTACTCCAGGGCCCGGCCGAACGAGCCACCACAACTCTGGACGAGCGCGGAGGTGTACCAGACGGGACCCGGCGAGAGATCGGCCTCCCCGGTGTGCGAGCGGGCGCGGGCCGCCCAGGCGAGCGCGCCGGCGCACGCACCGCGCCCGGCCTCGACCTCGGCGAGGCTGCGGCACAGGTCGGTGAGGCCCTCGGCGCCGCCGGCGGCCCGGGCGAGGGGCAGGAGCTCCAGCAGCGCGGCCCGTGCCGCCGGCAGGTCCCCGTCGAAGACGGCGTGGCGGGCGGCCAGGTACTCGGGGCTGTTGGAGACACCGAGCGCGGCGGGCGGTACGCCCAGGGCGAGAGCGCACTCCAGGGTGGCTCGGGCTTCGCCCGGACGCCCGAGCAGGCGCGCCGTACGGGCCGCCATCGTCAGTGCCGCGGCCTGCAGGCCGTCGTCCCCGGCGGTCCGCGCCAGCGCGGCGGAACGGGTGGCGTGGAGGAAGGAGCGGTCGAAGTCCGCGGAGGTGACGTTGGCCGTCACCGATGCCCTCAACTCGATGGCGGCCAGCAGCCGCGGATCGTCGCGTGCCGCGCCGCGGGCCGCCGCGAGGAAGGACTCGGCCGCGGCGAGGTCCTGGCCGCAGGCGTCGACGACCGCCATCAGGGCCCGTACCCGATCCGCGGGACGGCCGTGGTCGTCGGCGATGCGCCGGGCCGCCAGGCGGGCGGTGTCGACGTCACCGGCCGCCGCCGCTTCCTGGGCGGCGTCGGCGAGCCGCCGCGACCTCAGGTCCGCCAGCCGGGGCGGGGTCAGGCGGGCCGCCAGCAGCATGAGTTCCGCCGACAGTCCGCGGTCACCGTCCCCCCGAGCGGTCGCGGCCGCCCGCGCCGTTTCCTGCGCCGTGCACCCGTCCGGCCCGTCCATCGCCATCGCCCGGTGCCGGGCGGCGCGTACCGGGTCGGTGACGGCGTCCGCGAGAGCCGCGTGGTCCCCCCGCCGCTCGGCGGCGGACCCGGTCCGGGCCGCGGCATCGGCCAGCGCCCGCGCGGCGAAGCGGACGGCACCGGAGCGGGCGTCACCCGTGCCCTGCGGGGCGACGAGTACGCCCGCCCGCACCGCGTGGGCGAGGTCCTCGGAAGCCTCCGGGCACCCCGCCCGGTACAGCAGGTCCACGTCCGGCCGGTGGGCCAGCGAAGCCATCCGCAGGGTCTTGCGCGCATTCGCGGGCACGGTCCCCCACCAGGTGTCGGCGAGGCCCTCGACCGACCTCAGCCCGTCGAGGAGGACCCGGCCGAACGGCCGGTCCGTCACCGGCCGCCCCGACAGTTCCTCGCAACAGGCCGCCAGCAGCGCGCGGTTGCCGCCGCAGTGGTGCAGCACGGCGCCGCTCCAACGCGCCGAGAGTCCGAAGGCCTCCAGCCGGTTCGAAACCTCCTCCTGGCCGGCCGGGGCCACGTGCACGACCGGCGGGTGACCTCCCAGCAGCCCGGCCGACCGTTCGGGCCGGCTGACTGTCCGTTCGGCCGTCACCACGCCGAGTGCCCCGCGCTCCGGTGAACCGAGGGCGTACCCCAGTACGTCGGCGCTGACCGGGTCGAGCCACTGGACGTCATCGACCACCAACAGGACGGGAGACAGCTCGCGGAGCATCCGCGCGACCCGAGCGCGCAGCCGCAACCGATCGGCGGGAGCCGTCCCGGCGAGGCCGTCCGTCACCAGGCTCTCATCGAGCCGCATGAGCCCCGAGCAGGGCAGGTGTTCGTCCCCGGGCCGGTGGTGCAGGCGCACCACCCGCCCCGTCCAACGCCCGGCAACGGCGTCGGCCAGGGTCGACTTCCCCGAACCCCAGCCCCCGTGGACCGCGACCCGGCCGTGGAGCCCGACCAGTCGGACGGCCGTGTCGACGAGGGCCTCCCAGCCGCCGGCGCCGGATCCGTCACCGTGGTCGTCGTCCGGCCCGTCACCATCACCGCCGGGGGTGTGCGGGGACCGGCCCCCGAATGCCGCTGCGTTCACCCGGTGCACGCTAGGTCCCGTGGCCCGGGCGACCAAGCCCCCTGTCGCTCTCCCCACGAGTACGAGGGATCTCCCCGATCCCCGGACCTCCCGATCCCCGGACCTCCCGATGCCCGGCCCGGCCGCGACGCGCCAGCGGGCGGGTCGGCTCCCGGATACGATCCCCGGCGGGGCGCGCGCAGCGGAGCGCGACGTGCGGTGGGCGAGGGGTGACGGGACGATGTGGCCGAGGGTCGACGGGATGCGCGCGCTGGAGCTGGGGACCGTCGGGGAGATGCGCACCCGCCTCAACAACCTGGTGCTCGCCGGTGAGAAGCGGGCGACGACAGGACTGCTTGCCGAGTACCGGGCGGAGAACGAGGAGCTGGAGTTCGTCGGCGAGGCGTTGGCCCTGCTGGACAACGCGGCGGATCAGGTCGCCACGGTCGAGATCACGGCCGTCGAAGTCGTGCCGTTCGGCCGGGTGAGCTGGGCCCACGCCGCCGCCGAGGGCGAGGGCGATGCCTCGCTGGAGGAATGGCGGGCCGGCCACAGCCGGTTCTGGGCCACGGCCGGTACCCCGGTCGAGGAGGACACCCCGCTGGTGTGCCTCTCGTTCCGCCTCGTCGGCACGCCCCCCGCGCTCTGAACGGCCCCCGATCACGCGTTCCGGCACGGGGGAGCGTGATCGGGGACCGACCGTTCCTAGACGTACACCAGCAGGTGGTCGCAGGTGTTCGTCCCGTCGTGGAGCGAGCTGTCGCTGTTGAGGACGTAGAAGGTTCCCGCGAAACCGGTCGGCGTCATCTTCGGCACCACGATCAGGGTCTGGTCGGCCATGGTCAGCCCGAAACGCCGCACCACGTTGTCGTTCAGCAGCGCGAACAGGTTCTGCGTGAGACTCCCGAGACGCAGGACCCGGTAGGTGCGGTCGCCCGAACCCTGCGTTCCCGTCACGGCGGCCTGGTACTGCGGGTCGCCCCAGTGCGACGGCTGGGTGGCGATACGTGCCGACGCCTCAAGGTCCTGCAGACGCCGCTGGGTGCTGTCCCGGACACCGGCCATGTGGATGTGCAGCTGGTTCAGGCGCCGGGCGCCCTGCGAGTTGATCCCCAGCCCGATGTTGGGGTACCGCACGGGCACGTCGCCACCGGCGCGGGCGTTCTCCCAGGCCTCGTGCCAGTAGTTCGCGACGTTGGGCGTCACGAGGAACGGGCACTCGATGCCCGTGATGCGGCAGCTCGGCAGGGTGAGGTAGTTGTGCTGCGTTTCGGGCTTTCCGTGCAGCACCACGTGGTTGGGGGTCGTCTTGAGGCAGGTGGGCCGCTGTCCGCTCGGCGGGATGATCCCCTGCGTGCAGTACTGGACGTCCTGCCACAGCGGATCGTTGTCGGCGGGGCTCCCGCAGAGACCCTGCAGACCGGGCGGAGGGCAAGGGTTCGGGCCGCCGGGCGGGTTCGGCCCCGAGGGGCAGGGCTCGGGGTTGGGCGCCGGACCGGTCGCGGCGGACGCGCCACCGGTACCGGCCAGCAGGGCTCCCGCGCCCAGGGCGCCGGAGAGCGCCACGAATTGGCGCCGGGGCATACCGTTCGTCTCACCGACGGCGTTCATGTGTGGGCTCCCAAGCTCGACGACCGCAACTTCGACGGGCCGGCCGGGCGTGACGACGACGGTCCCGCCCGTTCGAATCCGCGTTGATCCGGTCACAAGCTAGGTCGTGGTCGGCCCGTTTCGCGGCAGGGGAGCGGGGGAGCGCCGGGCATTACTCCGGAAGGCCGTCACGCCCCGCCGCCGGCGGCGGCTGACCCGGCTTCACGGAGACCGACTATGTGGCTGACAAACCCCCGAAAATCTGTCTCGGCCGAAGTAGACATTGGATTGCGGTGCGGTTATGGTTTCTCGCGTGGCCCGGAGAGACCGCACTGCTTCTGGATGGGACGGACCGTTCTCGTCCTGGCGGCGGAGTCGTCCGGTGCGGACCCGGCCGATGAACGATGTGGAGTGCCCGGTGGAGACGCAGGTACGGGTCCTGCCCGACGTGGACGGCGTCCGCGTGATCGTGTGCGCGGGGCAGTTCGACGCCGACACCGTCGGCCCCCTCAGGTCCGCCACCGATCAGGTCGTCGTCGATCCGGACCTGCGACGGATCGTCGTGGACGTTGCGGGGCTGACGTTCGCGGACTCCTCGATGCTCAACCAGCTGGTACGCCTGCTGCGCACCGGCCGCCTCGTGGTGGCGGGCCCGGTTCCCCGGCAACTGGCGCGGCTCCTCGACATCACCGGGGTGGGGCCCGTGATCGCGGTGGCGGACGGCGTGGAGGCTGCGCGGGCCCTCTGACCGCGGGCCGTGCCCGGACATGGCTGCCGATGGGAGCCGCCTCCTCGAACAGAGCCGGGCGTCCTGCTCCATGTCGGCCATATCCGACCGAGGGTGACCTTCGACCAACTGCTCGGCGAACGGCGGGACGTGCCGGAGTACCTGCCGGCGTGCACGGCGGTGCGGTCATCGGTACCCGCCGGAGGTCGTCGGCCGGATGCCTCCGGTGTCCGATCCGCCCGTGGCCGCAAGAGCCGCGTTACGACGACGGCGCGCGGGCCGTTTCGGTCCGCGCGAACGGGTCGGGAACGACGGGCGGTTCCGGTGCCAGCGTGAAGGTGATGCGGGTGCCGTCGCGGTGGTCGGGGTCGACGGAGACGGTGCCCCCGTGGAACTCGACGATCTTCTTGCACATCGCCAGGCCGATGCCGCTGCCCGCGTAGGCGTCCTTGGTGTGCAGCCGCTGGAAGATGACGAACACCTTCTCGGCGTACTCGGGGGCGATGCCGATGCCGTTGTCGGTGACCGAGAACCGCCACAGGGCCCCGTCGCGCACGGCGGACACGTGGATCTCCGGTGGTGTCCCCGGCCGACGGAACTTGATGGCGTTGCCGATCAGGTTCTGCCAGAGCATGCCCATCTGCGTGGGGTCCGCGACCAGTGTGGGGAGCGGGTCGTGGGTGACGACGGCCCCGGCCTCCTCGATGCCGACGCTGAGGGAGGACACCGTCCTGGTGAAGACCGCGTCGAGGTCGAGGCTCTCGTGGCTCTGGTGCACGCGGCCGACCCTGGAGAAACCGAGGAGGTCGTTGATCAGCGTCTGCATGCGGTTCGCCCCGTCGACCGCGTAGTCGATGTACTGGTCGGCCTTCGCGTCCAGTTGTCCGCCGTAGCGGCGTTGCAGGAGCTGCGTGAAGCTGGAGATCTTCCGCAGGGGCTCCTGCAGGTCGTGGGAGGCCACGTACGCGAACTGCTCCAGCTCGGCGTTCGACCGTTTCAGGTCGGCGGCCTGTGCGTCGAGAGCGAGACGGGCCTCCTCGGTGAAGGCGAGCTCCTGGACGAGACGCCGGCGCATGGAGTCGATCTCGTCGCCGAGTCGGCGCAGGTCCGCCGGGCCGGTCGGGGTGATGGGGTGCTCGAAATCGCCGCCGGTGACCTTCCGGGCGTCGGTGCCCAGTTGCTCCAGGGGCGCCGTGATGCCACGTCGCAGCCCCTCGAACACCAGGGCCGCGAGGGCGACCACCACCACCGCGATCGCGCCGAAGATCACGTTGCGCCGTACCATCGCGGCAGCCAGGTCGGCGCGGGCCTTCTCGCGGTCGGCTCGGAGCTGCGCCTGCTGGCCGGACATCGCCGCACGCAGGGCGTCGAAGGAGGATCTGCCCTCCTCGGCGCGCTCGGGGCCGAGGGCCGACGGAGTTCCGGGCGGGGTGGCGGCGATCGGCCGCGCGATCCGTTCCTGCCACTTCTCCACGGCCTCGTCGACGGTCCGAAGGTCGCGCAGGCCCTTCGGGTTGGCGGCCAGGAGCTCGGCGAGTTGGTCGGCGGAGGTCCTCTGATCGCTCAGCCCTTGCTGGTAGGGGGCCAGGAAGTCCGTGCTGCCGGTCGCGCCGTATCCCCGGATGCCGGTCTCCTGGTTCAGCAGCGCCGCTTCCAGCCGGATCGCCACGGTCAGGGCCGGTGACTTCACGTCCACCAACTCCTCGCTGATGGAGGCGGTCCGGCCCAGAACCCAGGCCCCGGTACCGCCGAGCAGGGCGAGGACGGTCAGGGCCGCCGCCACCCCCACGCGCAGCCAACGCCGCGTGGTCCACGCGGACAGCCCCCGGGCACCCGGCGGCCCCTCAACTCCGGTCATTTCCCATGCTCCTCAGCCGTCGCGACCGTCCCGGGATGCGGTGCGGCCTGCACACTGTAGAGGCTTCGTGACAACAGATGTTGTCGAGGGTGGGAGAGGCGGCCTACAGTGCCGGTATGCCGGGTAGAGAATTCTCCTCGCCGACCGCGCCCCAGGCCGCGGCGACGGTGACGCAGGCGGCCGTCGCCGACCTCGCGCATCGCCTTGCCCACCGGTTGACGGGCGACGCGTCACCCCGGGCGGACGATCCCGCCCCGGCCCTGGTCCTGCTGCACGTACTGGATCAGGTACGGCAGACCGCCGAACGGCTCCAGCGTGACGCCGCGGCCGCCGCCGCCCGTGCGGGCGCCGGCTACCCCCAACTCGGAAACGCCTGCGGCATCAGCCGTCAGGGCGCTCGCCGACGATGGCCCGGCCTCTACGACCACGTGCCCGACGGCAATCCTCACCACCTCACGGAGCTTTCGATGATGACCGCGCCCGCCCGCCCCTACGACGTCCTGCTCGTCGAGGACGACATGGCCGATGCCATGCTCATCGAGGAAGCCCTTTCCGAGCGCGGGACACGCAACCTCGTTCAGGTCACCGACGGCGTCGCCGCCCTGGAACACCTGCGCGATCCCGCGAGCACGCGGCCCGACCTGATCGTTCTCGACCTCAACATGCCCCGCATGAACGGGCGTGACCTCCTGCAGATCCTCAAGAACGACGAGGGGTTCCAGACCATCCCCGTCGTCGTCCTCACCACCTCGGCCGCTCCCGAGGACGTTGCCGGCGCCTACAGCAGCCACGCCAACGCGTACGTGACCAAGCCCGTCAACCTCGAAGACTTCGAGCGGGCCGTGCAGAGCATCGACGCCTTCTACCTCGACACGGTCACCCGGCTGCCCCGCCCCTGATACCCGCACACCGATACCGGTCGAAGGGCCGCGGCGGCGCGTCATGCCGTCGTCGCGGCCCGCCGGCGCCGCGACGGGGCGGGTTGCTCAGCGAAGTTTCAGGTACGCGGTGATCCGCTTGCCGTGGGGGTGCTCGGTGACGGTCAGGTCATCGACCAGACTCCGGATCAGTGGCCAGCCGTAACCGCCGATGCGGATTCCGGCCGGCAGGCCGGTCCGGGCGACGGGTGCTTCGCGACTGTGGTCGGCCACGGACACCCGCAGTGCGTCGTCGTGGACGTCGGCGCGGAAGTCGGCGAGGCCGCCGCCGTGCCGGACGGCATTGGTGACGAGTTCGGTGGTCACCATCAGCGCGTCCGTCACGACGTCAGCCTCATACGGCGGTTCGGATTGTCGCAGCAGAGCCGCGACCCGGTCACGGGCATCGGCAGCCGTCGAAGGGAGGGAGGCACCCGGCTCCGCGGGGCCGGTTCCCGTGAAAGGCGCTCGCCCACCCGACTCATCGCTCCCTCGTGACCGTTCCATCTCTCCGCGTCCGCCCGGTGCCGAATCGACCAAGCGATCCTCGCACACCGCCCTTCGCGGGGCCACGGGGAGGGCGCGCCCGCGCCCACGGTGTGACCGTGGGTACGGAACGGGCCGGGGTGGCAACCGTGTGGTCGCCGCCCCGGCCCGTGCGCACGGTTCTCGCAGGACGCCCATCAGGGGGCGTACGGCTTGTCGTAGTAGCCGCCGACCTGGCGGTGGTAGTCCTCGTCTCCGAGGGAGACGTCATGCTCGAAGGCGGGAGCCGCCTCGATCTGCTCCTTCGTCCGGTCGACGTAGATCTTCTGCTCGTCGGTGTCGACGCGGCTGACCATGCCGGCGGGGACGAGCACCTCCTTGCCGAAGATCCAGGGACCGGTGTCGACCACGACGTAGGCGGATCCGATGTCCCCGGAATGCTTGTCGACCTTGCCGAGGGAACCGTCGGTGGCCTCGACCTCGTAACCCGTCAGGTCGGCGCCGGCCAAATGGCCGGAGGCCTCGCGGTGACCCCGCACGTTCTCCGTCATACGAAATACCCCTTGATCGGTTTCGGTGCCCGCCCCGCCCGGACGGCTCCGACGGGCGATCCGCGGAGCGCGACACCTTGAACGACTCGCGTGCCGTGAGGGACCCTCGCCGCCCCGGCGGGTACGGGCCCTGATCGGCGCACGCCTACCAGCGGTACCAGCGGCCGCTGCCGCCCTTGGGACGGGCGACGAATCCGACCAGCCACAGCACCAGTACGGCGATGGCGACCCACCAGAGGATCTTCACCGCGAAACCGGCACCGAAGAGAACGAGGGCGAGCAGAAGGACAAGAAGCAGGGGAATCATGGTTGTTACCTCCGAGGCGCCGTGTGTCCGGAACCCGCCGAACCATGCGCACGGAGTCCACTCGTTTCCCATCCAAGGAGAACCCCATCGTGTTGCGTCGATCCGCTCTCACCCTGTTCACCGCGGCGGGCCTCGCCATGTCCGCGCCCCTCGTCGCGCCGGCCGCCGCCGCGACCCCAACCACGGCAACCGGCTACGCCACCACACCGGTCAACGTTTCCGACGGGGCGGGCAGCTACATCAAGGGCACGCTGACCTGGTACAACCGGTCGGTGACCTTCACCGGGACGCTGAAGTCGGCCGGGTGTCGCCGCGCCTGGTACAGCGTGTTCGACGCCTATGCCAACCCGCTCGGCGCCCGGAGCAGCAGCACGCACTGCAACACGGTGACCTCGGTGCCGGCCACCCTGCCCGCGAACGTCGTCGGTGGTGGCTCGTACGTCGGAGTCTGCCTCGACGACGCGAAGGGCAAGCCGGTGACGGCGTGCGGCGTCTACCCCCGTCCGTGACCGATCCGGGATGACCGCCCCGGGGGAGGACCGTTCGGCTACACGTCCGGCGTTCGACGGTTTCGGAATCTTTCATTCCGGGGACGGTGTCCCAGCATCGCCGTAAGCGTCCTCGCGCCCCGCCGGCGCCTGGCAGGACAGACGAGGGAGACCATGGGTTGGAAACGCAGATCCCGGGCGGGAACGTCGGCCGCACTCGTCGCCGCGGTGGCCCTCGTCCTGGCGGCTCCGCTCCCGGTCGCCGCGGCGCCGAGCACCGGCAACGCGTCGCCCTTCGGCATCGCGGCCGGGGAGCGGAACGTCTTCGGGACACCGACGCCGCCCCCGCCGCGCCTTCCCCGTGACTTCCGCGGCAAGGGAAAGTGGATCGTCCGTGACCTGGACATCACGGTGCCGTTCACGTGGGAGGGGCGGGACGGCAACAGTCAGATGACCGCGGGGGGCCCGCAGTACCCGATCTGGTTCACGAACCTGATCTACCGGGGCACGCTCTACACGCTGACGTACAAATGGCCCGGCCTGACCGAGCACCCCTGCTCCCGCATCCCGGGTTTCGACCTGGAGGCGCTGAACGAGGGATTCGAGAAGGCCAGATTCGTCGGGCCGGAGACCCTGCGGGGCACACCGCACCGGAAGGTGAACCACTGGAGGGTGGGTGTGGTCCTCCCCGACCTGCCGCCCGGGAACTATCCACGACTGCCGCTCGCACTCGGCGACATCTACGTCGACGAGGACAACCGGGGAACGTTCTGGCAGGTGCTCCAGTTCGGCGTGCAGAACCTCTACGATCCCGAGCTCGACGAGTGGCTGGTGATGGACACCTTCGAGCACCGTCCCGGGACCGTGACACTGCCCGAGCGGTGCGAACCGCCCCGGTGACACCCGTACGGCCGCCCCGCCCGGACGCCCACCGCTGCACAGGGCGGGCGAGCGCAAAAAGGATCAAGGAACCGTGGCGTTTGGAATCCGCTCCTCGGTGAAGACGAGCGTTAACACCGGCTTTATTCACCGAGGTAGGAGACACATCATGGGCATTCTCGCCTGGATCCTCATAGGGCTGTTCGCGGGTCTCATCGCCAAGGCCCTCATGCCGGGCAAGGACCCGGGTGGCCTCATCGTCACCGTCCTCATCGGCATCGCGGGTGGCCTGCTCGGCGGCTGGCTCGGAAAGGTCATCTTCGGCGTCGACTCCATCGACGGCTTCTTCGACGTCTCCACGTGGATCGCGGCGATCGTCGGCTCCCTCATCCTGCTCGCCGCCTACCGACTGATCACCGGGAACAAGCGCCGCCACGCCTGAGCGGCACGCTCCGGCTCCGGACCGCAACGGCTCCCCTTCCTCCGGAAGGCGGAGCCGTTCCGTCGTTCCCGGCCGACATCGACCCGCCGGTGCGTGGGTCAACGGCCCGCCACGGGGCGGGTACCGGGGACGGTCGTACGGGTCGGGCGGAGTGCGGTCGGCGGCGCTCGGACCCGGCGCAGTCACGGCCGTCGTACCGGGTTGCGTCGTCCATGTCGGGGACAACGCGGGTTCGCGGTCCCCGATTCCCGCCGGCCGCACCGCGCCCGCGCCTCCCGGACTCGGCCCGCGGCCGGCCGGCTCATCGGACTGCCGTGCGAGTGGAGGACGGGCGTCCCGGTGGGGTCGCCCCACTCCTCGACCGCCAGGGTCCGACCGTCGTCGGTGATCATCTCGCGCATGGCGGCAAAGCCGGCCGCGGCACCGATCGAGGGACAAGGCTTTTCGTTCACCGTGCGCCCTCGCCGACCGCCTCGCCCCGTACCCCCATCTGATGGGGCGTCGATGAACAGCAACACGACTCACGAAACTTGTTTCGCGTATTGCTTGACGGGTGTGGGCGTTGGGCGCGATGCTCTGGGGGCAGCACACAGACAGCGCCGTTCGGGTGACCCGGGCGACGGAGCCGAGTACTTGGGGAGATGAAATGGACACCCTCACCACGCAGTCAGCGGTCGCAGCGACCGAGGCGGTGACGGAAACCCCGCGGCTCCCCGAGCGGCTGCCCCGGATCGTCGAACCCCGGGAGGTCGCCCCCGAGGACGCCAGGGCCCTGTCCAAGGCGTTCTTCGAGCGGCTCCGCACCCTGGACGAGGGAACCCAGGAGCGCCAATACGTCCGGAACACGCTCATCGAGATGAACCTGTCCCTGGTCCAGTTCGCGGCGCGGCGGTTCCGCAACCGGACCGACGGCACGGACATCGAGGACATCATCCAGGTCGGCACCATCGGGCTCATCAAGGCCATCGACCGCTTCGACCCGTCCCTCGGCAACGAGTTCGCGACCCTGGCCCTGCCCTACATCACCGGCGAGATCAAGCGGCACTTCCGCGACACGACCTGGGCCGTCCGCGTCCCGCGACGCCTGCAGGAACTGCGCATCGAGCTGGCGCGCGGCAAGGAGGAACTGCACGCGGTCCTCGACCGTGCGCCGACCGTCCGCGAACTGGGCGAACACCTCGACCTGACCGACGAAGAAGTCATAGAGGGCCTCGTCGCGGCCAACGGCCACTCCAGCCAGCCCCTGGAACAGGAGTCGGACGAGTCCTCCGAGAGGGCCGTGCGACCGTTGGCGGAGATCCTCGGCCATGAGGACCCGGCGATGGAGCTCTTCGAGGACTTCCGCACCCTCGCCCCGCTGTTGGAGGGTCTCGAAGGCCGGGACCGGCTCATCCTGCAGATGCGCTTCGGTCAGGAGATGACCCAGGCGCAGATCGGCGAACGCCTCGGCATCTCCCAGATGCAGATCTCCCGCATCCTCACCCGCACCCTGAACCGGCTCCGGGAAGGCATGCTCGCCGACTGACGGACGCGTACCCGGGCCCGGCGGAACGGGCCCGCCGATTGAACTCGCGCGCCGGCCCCGCCCGTCGAACGACGGACGGGGCCGGCCCGGTACCCGTCAGGTGCGGTACGCGAAGTAGCGCGCGTCCGGGTAGGACGCGAGGATGCTCGCGAGCGACTTCCGGTACGTGTTGGTGGAGTGGTAGGTGAGGTACGGCATGCCGTTGCCGCTGCGGTACGTCACCATCATGGAGTGGTCCTTGGACCCGTCCTTGTTGAAGTCCACCTGGAGCACGTCGCCGACGTCCATCTGGTAGACGTTGGCCAGGTTGGCGGCCCGCTTGTTCGACAGCGTGAACCACGCCCATTCGTTGGCGCCGACCCACGAGTCGCTCTGGCGGCTGCCGTCGTACCACCAGTTGCGGTAGTCGGAGGAGGAGCCCGGGACGGGCTTCCAACCGCCCGCCTTCAGCGCCTGGCTGATGAAGTTGGTGCAGTCACCGCCCGCACCGTTGAACTTGCGGTACTGCGGGTTGTAGTTGCTCCAGTACTTCTCCGCGTACTTCGCCATCGCGTTGTAGTCGTACGCGCCGCCGGTCTTGGCCTTGGGCTTCGCCGGGGCCGGGTACTTGGTGGCGGCGGGCGTGCCGTCCGGGTACTGATTCCCGTCGTCCTTGACCGTGTTCACCTTGGCGGCGACGGGCTCGTTGACGGCCACGGGGCCGTTCTCCTGGGACTTGACCGAGTCGAGTTCCCAGCGGCCGCCCTTCTTGCTGGTGAGCTTGAGCTCGTATCGGGTACGGAAGTCCGTCGTCTCCGGCTCGTCCCCGCGCAGCTTCTTGTACGTGAGCTTGGTGTCCTCGACCACCAGCACGGTCGCCCTGCCGCCCGTGACCGTGGCCCGTTCGACGGTCACACGGGTGTCGGCGCCGCTGTAGGCCTCGCCGAGCTCCGCGAGACGCGTCTTGCGGGACCGCAGCGACGACAGCGCGGTGTCCTCGTCCTTCTTGAACTTGGCCGACAGCCCTGCCTTCGAGGAGCCGGGGGCCGCGCCGCGGCGCCCCTGCTGTTCCTCCACGAGAGCCTCGGAACGGCGTGACAGCACGTCGTCGGCTATGCGGGCGAAGGCGTCGGTGGCGGCGCGGTCGGCCGCCTCGGGCCCGGAACCGGCACTCGCGGAGTAGGCGAGGAAGCTGCCGGACGTCAGGGCCACGGTCAGGGCCGCGATGAAGGCGGGCCTGAACCTCTTCGGTATCACTGTGTATCCCCTTGTCACCCGATCCGCACGAATCGGGGGACCGCATCCTCGCACAACTCGACCACACTTTCGTCACGTTCCGGTCCGGGCCCCATGGGATGACGGGTTCTCGGACGCCGACAGGGCACAAGTGGGTCCCTGGGAGGCAGAAAATCCCTCCGTTTCGTCACCGGCCGTGCTCACGGCAGTACTTCGACGTACACGCACTTCAGTTCGTTGATCGCACAGGATGTGCCTCTAAGGTGTGCGGGAAAGCACAGCAGAGGGGACATTCGGAGTGGGCGGGCAGGTTACGTCGGGAAGAGGGCGATCGCGGGGCAGGCGGGCGGCTCCGAAGACCACCGGCGGGGCCGCGCCGGGGCGCCGTAGGAAAGCCGGTGCGCGCAGGCGCGGCAAAGCCGGTCGAGGTGGCTTCGGCGTCGGCGGTGGTCGCGTGGGCGCGGCCCTCGCCGCCGCGCGCCCCCACCTACGGCGCCTGCGCCCGGCCTATCCGCGCCCCGGCCGGACGGGCTGGCGCCGCTGGGTGCCGTCCTGGCGCCAGTGGCTGGGGGCGTGCCTGTACGGACTCACGGGCATGACCTGCTTCGTCGCGCTCGCCTACGCCGTCACGGACATACCCGACGACCTGAACACCTTTGCGACGCAGCAGGACAACGTCTACTACTGGTCCGACGGTTCCACCATGGCCCGCACCGGCTGGGTGAGCCGCCAGGAGATGCCCCTGGACAAGGTGCCGCCCAAGGTCAGGGGAGCGGTACTCGCGGCGGAGAACGCGAGCTTCTACTCGGACCCGGGGGTATCCCCCTCCGGCGTCCTGCGGGCCGTGGGCGCGGCCGTGACGGGCGGTGAGACCCAGGGCGGGTCCACGATCACGCAGCAGTACGTGAAGAACGCCTACCTGAGCCAGGACCGCACCATGTCGCGCAAGTTCACCGAACTCCTGTTGGCGTTGAAACTGGACAACCAGAAGGACAAGGACCAGATATTCCAGGATTACCTCAACAGCAGCTGGTTCGGGCGCGGCACCTACGGAATCCAGCGCGCGTCCCAGGCGTACTACGGCAAGGACGTTTCGCAACTGAACGCGAGTGAGGGCGCCTTCCTCGCCTCCCTGCTCAAGGGAGCCGGCCTGTACGACCCGTCCATCGGCCCCAAGAACCGTGAGCGCGCCGAGGAGCGGTGGAGGTGGATCCTGGACCGCATGGTCGAGACCGGACACCTGGAGGCGTCCGAGCGCGCCGGATACACGAAGTTCCCGGAGCCCTCGGCCACTTCCCTGGCCGGCATCCCGGGCGCGCAGACCGGCTACCTCGTCGAAATGGCCAAGGCGTACACGGTCAAGTCCGGACACATCGAGGAGTCGGACTTCGACCTCGGCGGCTACCAGATCTACACGACCTTCGACAAGGCGCGCATGGCGGCCCTGACCACGGCCGTCCAGGAGACGCAGAAGGGCTTCGACCCGGAGAAGCGCCCGGACACCGACAAGCACGCGAAGATCGGCGCCGCCAGCGTGGCGCCCGACGGACGCCTGCTCGCCGTCTACGGCGGCCCCGACTACCTGAAGCAGGGCTTCAACGAGTCGAACGCGACGACGATCCCGGTGGGTACGGCGTTCACGCCGATCGTCTACGCAGCCGCCCTCGAAGAGGGAGTGGTACGCACCCGGGGCAAGGCCCGAACGCCCGTTTCCCCCACGACTCCGTACGACGGGAACGACCAGGCGACCGTGCAGACCCCCGAGGGACCGTACTGGGACCGCAGCGGGAAGGTGCTGAAGGGCAGCAACGACGGCGGGCGCAGTTGGGGGCAGGTTCCCCTGCGTCAGGCCGTCGCCGACTCCGTGAACACGCCCATGCTCCAGCTCGGCCTTGACGTCGGCCTGGACCGGGTGGAGGCCTTCGCCCAGCGGTCGGGCCTGCTGGCGTCCAGCCTCGGGCCGCGGATCCCCACGTTCGCCCTCGGGGAGAACTCCAAGCCCAGCGCGATCCGCATGGCGGGCGCCTACCAGACCTTCGCCGCGGGCGGCATGCACACCGATCCCTACTCGGTGCGGTCGGTCACCCGGGGCGGCGCGGCGGTGCCCCTCGACCCCCCGAAGCCCACGCGGGCCGTATCGGCCCCCACCGCGCGGGCTGTGACGGACGCGCTCCGACAGGCGGTGACCGACGGTTCGGCGAAGACGGCGGCCAAGGTGCGGGCCGGCGCGGTGGGCAAGACGGGAACGACGGCGGCCAACACGGCGGGCTGGTTCGTGGCCAGCACCGAGCAGGAGTCCACGGCGGTGGTCGTCTACCGGATGGCGCTGACCGACCTGGCCCCGCTGCCCCTGACGGGGCTGGGCGGCGACGCCCCGGGAACGCCTGCCGGGGAGCGCGCGGTGCGCCTGTGGAGCGACTACGCCAAGGCCGTGAAGTAGCCGCGACGCCGCTCCCGGACCGCCGCGGCCGTTCGTCGCCCGGCGGCCCGGCGGCCCGGCCCGGCGGCCCGGTCACCCGGCGGTCCGGTCGTCAGGCGGTCCGGGAGCGCGGAGCGCGCCTATCGGACGACGTCCTTCCAGTCCGGTGCCTGCGCGGGGTCCAACTGCCGAAGCCGCGCGAGGACCTGCGGGTCCTGGGCGTCGAGCCAGTCCGCGAGCTCGCGGAACGACACGCAGCGCACCCCTTGGCGCGGGCAGACGTCCCTCATCATGTCCTCGACGGCCTTCATGTAGATGCCGCCGTTCCAGTCCTCGAAGTGGTTGCCGATGAACATCGGCGCCCGACTGCCGTTGTAGACGCGGTTGAAGCCGTTCATGTAGGAGCCGCGGACCTGTGCCTGCCACGCGGGGAACTTGGCAGGGTCGCCCTGGGTGCTGTCGCCCGACTGGTTGTAGAGGAAGTTGAAGTCCATGGAGAGGACCTGGACCTCCTTGCCGTGCAGGGGTACGAGCTGCAGCGGGAAGTTCCAGATGTCGTTCTGCTTGGCCGGCCAGAGCTGGAAATCGCCGGAGGAACTGGCGTCGTAGCGCCAGCCGTACGGCTTGATGGCCGTCAGGAGGTTCTTCTGGCCTTCCAGGCAGGGGGCTCGGCCGCCGACGACCTCACGGGTGGGGTCGAAGGGCAGCGGTGCCTCCTTGGCGAACCCGGTGTTGGTCTTCCAGTTCTTGAGGAACGAGTAGGTCTGGTCGATCTCGCTCTTCCACTCCTCGGGGCTCCAGTCGCCGCCGCCCTTGGGCCCGCAGAAGTGGCCGTTGAAGTGGGAACCGATCTCGTTGCCGTCGGTCCACGCGCCCCGGAGCTGGGTCAGGGTGCTCTTGATGTGCGGAACCGTGGGGTAGGAGATCGCGGCCGAACCCTGGCCGTGCTGGGGCGGGTTGTAGAGCGACTTCTTGCTCTCGGGCAGCAGGTAGATGCCCGTCAGGAAGAAGGTCATGTGCGCCTTGCTCTCCTTGGCCACCTGCCTGAAGTGTGAGAACAGGTGGTCCTCGCCCTCCAGGGCGCCGTCCCAGGAGAACACCACGAACTGCGGTGGCTGTTCGCCGGGCTTCAACCGCTCCGGTTTGAGCTGGCCCGGGTTCGGCCCGGTGTACGAGGTGGATCCGTCGCCGAGCACCTTGACCTTGCCGTCCCACTGCTCCGCGGGCTTCTTCCCGGCGTTGTCCCCGCCGGCCGCGCCCCCCTTCGGGGCCAGCTCCGCCTCGGCACCGGTGGAACCGCCCCACCCGAGGGCGTACGCCCCGGCCGCGGCTCCGCCCAGCGCGACCACGGCCGCGGCGATGCCCATGCGACGACGGTTGCGTGCCTTGCGGCGCACCTTGCGGGTGCTCCGCGATGCCCTCCGGGTGCCCGGTTCGCCATCGGTTTCGGTCTCGGCCATAGCCGTCGTCTCCTCCTGATCGCCGCAGCCGGGCCGCGTGGGTGATTCGTATGAATATAGAACGTGTTGACGTCCCGTTCACACGTGGCTCGTCCGTACGCGGCTCGGCGGTTCGCGGCTCGGCCGTGCACGGTCCGTTCCCGCGCAGGGCCGTGCCGATCGGGGTTGTTACCAAACGGGTCGACCCGTAAGATAAATGGTATGACTTCCTTCCCGTCCTCACGCGGACGTCCCCGGGACCCCCGCTCGCACGAGGCGATCGTCAACGCGACCGCGGACCTGCTGATCGAGGTCGGCTACGCCGCGACGTCGATCGGGGCGGTGGCCGCCCGTGCCGGCGTCGGCAAGGACACGGTGTACCGAAGGTGGCGGGGCAAGCCGGAGTTGGTCTTCGAGGCCGTGTTCACGACCACGGACCAAGCCCCGGTTCCGGACACCGGAACGCTGGCCGGTGACCTGACCGAACTGCTGCGGGGCCTGGTGGACGAGTTCCGCGCACCCGCGGCCGCGGCGGCCCTCCCGGGGTTGCTGGCCGACTTCGCCGCCGATCCGGTGTTGAAGGAGCGCATCCGCAGCGAGTTCCTCGCCCCGTCGAAGGAGGGACTGCTGATCGTCTTCGAACGCGCCGAGGCGCGCGGCGAGATCGCGGCCGGCACCCCCGTGGATCTGGTCCTGGACACGATGGCGGGAGCCGTGTTCTTCCACGTCGGTCTGGTCGGGGAGCACCCGGACCCCGGGTTGGCCGTCCGACTGGCCGCCGTCATCGTCCAGGGGATCGAGGTCCGATGAACGGATGGCTCCTCGCCGCGGGCATCACCGCGTTCGGTGTGGCCGTGACGCACGTCGTCGCCGGCCACCGCGACGTGGTGCGCCCGTTGCTGACCTGCGGACTCGCCGATGAACCACAACGCGTCCTGCACGCCGTGTGGCACATGGTGAGTGTCGACCTGCTGCTCTCCGCGGCCGTCCTGGTCCACCTCGCCCTCGCGGGCGGTACGTCGGCGACCGGCCCGCTGGCGTGGTTCGTGGCCGCGCACTTCGTCGCCTACGCGATGGCCTTCCTGGTCGTCACCCTGTCGGTCGGCTGGCCGAAGCCGTTGCTCCGGCTGCCGCAGTGGATGCTGCTCCTGCCGGTCGCGGTGCTGACGGCGGCGGGCACCGCGTAGCGGCAGCCCCGGAGGAACGGCGCGCGGATGCCCGACGCGCGGTCGAGCGTCTCGACCGCCCGGACGGTCAGTGGAGCGCCTCGACCGAGTCCGCCGCCAACGCCGGTTCCTCGACGGCCGCCAAGGCTCGCGGGGACATCATCCGGTGGGGACCCGCCTGGATTTCGGCGCTCCCGCCCGGCACCTCGGGCGCCGTCACCTGTCATAGGGGGAGTCCATGGGGGTCACTCCAAGTGCGGCGCCTCGGGCCGTTCGACGCGGCTTCGAGGAGGGGGCCGACGGCGCCGGACCAGGTCTCTTCCCCGGCAAGCGCCAAGCGCAGCCGTGGCCCACACGTCGATGCCACGGTCGCCCGGTACACCGCCGGGCGCGTCGCCGCGCACACACCGCCGGATCCCAGCATGATGGTCCGCCCCGAACGGCCCCCGAGGCCCGGACGCGACCTCGCGCCCCTCGCGCCCCCACCAGCGAAAGGACGGATGCGGCGGCAGCACGCGGCCGCCCCCACCCGATGAACGAGCGACGACTGAAGATCACCGACGAGCAGCGGCGCGCCCGCCTGACCACCGCCCACCTGCTCACACCGTCCACCCGCGCGGACACGCCCGAGCAGGTCGTGGCGGCGTTGCTCGCCCTGCACGCCACGGACCCCGCCACCGTCCACCTGTCGGTGGCGGCGCGCTCGGTCGATCCGGCCCCGGCACGGCTGGAGCGGGCCCTGTACGAGGAGCGGTCCCTGGTGCGGATGCTGTGCATGCGCCGCACGATGTTCGTCGTCCCCGACCACCTCGCCCCCGTCGTGGACGCGTCGACCGCCCGAGCCGTCGCCGTCCGGGAACGCAGGAACCTCCTCAAGACGCTGGGCGAACAGCACGGGTACGACCAGGCCTGGCTCGCCGCCACCGAACGGTCCGTGCTCGCCGCCCTGTCCGATCTCGGCGAGGCCACCGCGGCCCAGCTCGCCGAAGCCGTGCCCGCCCTCAGGACGCGGCTCTCCGTCGCACCGGGCAAGCCCTACGCGGCCACGCCCCGCATCACCACCCGCGTCCTCGGCGTCATGGCGGCCGAGAGCCGCATCCGGCGCGGCCGTCCGCTGGGCACCTGGGCGTCCTCCCGGTTCCGCTGGACCACGGCTGAACCCCACGCGGAACCGGCCGCCGACGACGCCCGCGTCCAGCTCGCCACCCACTACCTGCGGGCGTTCGGCCCGGCAACCACCGACGACGTCAAGTGGTGGACCGGCTGGAACCTCACCGACACCCGCAAGGCCCTCGCCCGCACCGGCGCCATCGAGATCGACCTGTCCCACGGCCCCGGCCACGCCCTGCCCGACCAACTGGAACCGCCCACCCGGACCGAACCCGCGGCCGCCCTGCTCCCCGCGCTCGACCCCACCCCCATGGGATGGCGCCACCGCGACTGGTACCTCGACCCCTCCCTCGTCCCCGAACTCTTCGACGCCTACGGGAACATCGGCCCCACCGTGTGGTGGGACGGCCGCGTCATCGGGGGCTGGGCCCAACGCCCCGACGGGCACATCGCGACCCACGTCCTGACATCCGACGGACGCACCGGTGAGGCACGGGCCGCCATCACCGCCGAGACCGCCCGCATGGCGGCCTTCCTGGGCGACGTCCGCATCCGTCCCAGTATGCGCACGCCCCTCGAACGCCGCCTCACCACCGAATCCTGAGGTCCGGCCGAAGCATCCCTGATCCGGCGGCGGTCGGGGAGGATCGGTGGGGCAGCATGGGGCCATGACCACGTACGAGACGATGTCGTTCCACCTGGAGACCGAGCGACTGATACTCAGGCCGTGGGCCGAGTCGGACGCGGCGGACTTCTGCGCGCTCCTCTCCGAGCGCGGCAAGGGCACCCCCGAGGTCGAACGCATCCGGACGTCCATCGCCGAACTACTCACCGCGACGGAGACCACGAGGATCGCGCTCCTCCCCATCCAGCGCCGCGCCGAGGGTGACTTCATCGGCTACTGCGGGCTGATCATCGGCCGCACCACCCTGGAAGAGCCCGAAATCGCCTACGAGCTGTTCCAGCACGCGCACGGGCGCGGCTACGCCACCGAGGCGGCCGCCGCGGTGTTGGATGCCGCCATCGCGACCGGGCGCAAGCGGCTCTGGTCGACCGTCGGCACATGGAACGCTCCGTCGCTCCGTGTCCTGGAGAAGCTCGGGTTCGAGCGGGACCGTGTCTCCATGGAGGAGAACGGCGAAGTGGCCTGGCTCACCCGCTCGTTGCCGTGACGAGAGGGCCCGCGCCGGAGTCCACGGCCCGCTCCGGCTCCGTCCTGCGGTTCGTCCGGATCCGCAGGATCGCTCGGCGCAGGCGGTCGTGACGGGGCCCGGGACTTCCTGATCCTGGTCCACGACGTGTGCGCCCTGCGACATCGGCGAACCGATGTCGCAGGGCGCACACCTCCTCCGGCCGGACCCGTGCGGACGGGTTGGTCCGGCCACCGCACCGCGGTTCGTGGAGACCGGCTCGGGGTTACCTGCTGAGGGACCTGAGCGCCGCCGCGTCGTACGGCTGGAGCTCGTCGAAACGGTTGCCGAGGACCTTCGCCGCCCACTGCGGGTCCTGGAGCAGCGCCCGGCCGACGGCGACCATGTCGAACTCGTCGCGTTCCATGCGGTCCAGCAGGTTGTCGATGTCGCCGAGCGCCGCACCCTCGCCGGCGAAGGCGCGGATGAAGTCACCGTCGAGGCCCACCGAGCCGACGGTGATGGTCGGCCGGCCGGTGAGCTTCTTCGTCCAGCCCGCCAGGTTCAGGTCCGAGCCCTCGAACTCCGGGAGCCAGTAGCGCCGGGTGGAGGCGTGGAACGCGTCGACACCGGCCGCCGCCAGCGGGGACAGGATCGCCTCCAACTCCTCCGGGGTCTGCGCGAGCCGGGCGTCGTAGGCCTCCTGCTTCCACTGCGAGTAGCGGAAGATCACCGGGAAGTCGGCCGGGACGCGCTCGCGGACCGCGGCCACGATCTCCGCGGCGAATTTCGTACGGGCCGCCGCGTCGCCGCCGTAGGCATCGGTGCGGCGGTTGGTCCGCTCCCACAGGAACTGGTCGAGCAGGTAGCCGTGGGCGCCGTGGAGCTCGACTCCGTCGAAGCCGATCCGGGCGGCCTCGGCGGCCGCGTCGGCGAACGCCCCGATGACGTCGTCGAGGTCGGCGCGGGTCATCGCCCGGCCCGTTCCCTCGGTGCCGTCGACGCGGATGCCGGACGGGCCGACAGCCGGCGCTTCGGCGTACGGAGCCTCGCCCTGCTTGCGGACCATTCCTATGTGCCACAGCTGCGGCACGATCGTGCCGCCCGCCTCGTGCACGGCCGCGGCGACCTTCGACCATCCGGCCAGCTGCTCCTCGCCGTGGAACCGCGGCACCCGGTCGCTCTGCCCGGCCGAGTCGTGACCGACGTAGGTGCCCTCGGTGACGATCAGGCCCACCCCGGCGGCGGCTCGGCTGGCGTAGTACGCCTGCACGTCCTCACCGGGCACGCCCCCGGGGGAGAACATGCGGGTCATCGGAGCCATCGCGATGCGGTTGGGGACGGTCAGTCCGTTCAGCGTGACCGGCCGGGACAGGATCTCGGCCGCGCGGGAGGCGGTGGTCGTGGTGACGGTCATGCGGGTCCTCCGGGTTGAGGCTGTGGCTCGTCGGGTGACAACGAGAAGTGCATAGTACACATGCTATGTATCATGCATATTGCAGGGTCCGTGGCGGCCGTGGTGTGGTACCACCCGGAAGCCGGGCGGTACCGGGTCCGCCCTTGCCGGGAGCCGCGGGTCCGCGATAATGGAGCGCCGGAAGGAGCAGGAGGCGAAGTGCTGGAGAAACTGGAGCGGGAGCTGATGCTGCTCTCGCGGCACCAGGTGCTTGCCCGGCGCGAGCGCGATCCCGAGCGCCTGGAGCGGTCGGCGTATCTGCTGCTCAGCCGAATCGACACCCAAGGCCCCATGTCCATCGGGCAGTTGGCGGAGGCCTTCGGGCTGGACACGTCGACGGTGAACCGCCAGACGGGCGCACTGCTGCGGTGCGGCCTGGCCGAGCGCGTCGCGGACCCGGACGGCGGCATGGCCCGCAAGCTGCGGATCACGGTCGAGGGCGGCCGTAGGCTCGCCGAGGACCGTGAGGTGAACCGGTCCTGCCTGGCCCGGGTGGTCGCCGGCTGGTCGCCCGAGGAGGTGCGGGAGCTGGAGGACGTCCTGGTCCGGCTCAACCGCAGCGCCGAGGCCATCGAGGGACGGTACTGGCCGCGCGCGGAGGAAGAAGGCGCCCTCCCTTTCTGCCGCCCCCGGGTTCCGGACGAACCTCCGCCCCCCGCGCCCTAGGGTCGCGCTTCGGCGTGTACGGGTCAGCGGGCACGGGTGGCCGTCGAGCGTCACCCGAAGGAAGCGGACCGGCGCGGGGGACAACCGGCGCGGGAGACATCCGGGCGCAACCGCGCGCCAACCTCCCGTGCGTCGGCGGACCGGGTCCTGGCCGGGCCGCCGAACGCCCTGTGCGGTTACTTGGTGGCGCGCAGGTTCCAGGTGGTCAGTTGCCCCTCGATCAGGCCGTAACTGCCCTCGTCGTACTGGGTCGCGGTGACCTTGAGCGCGGCGATCGGGGAGTTCTCCTCGACGAGGCAGACGCTGTCGCCCTCCGCCACGACGACGGCGTTGCGCGACTGGGAGGCAAGGAGGTCCTTGCAACCCTGTGGCGTGGGTTCACCGGGGTTCTCCCACAGGGCGACGGTGCCCTTGACCTCCATCGAACTGGATCCGTTGCGTCCGGCCGCCGGCCGGATGCCGAAGCCGGAGCCCTTGCTCGGTGGCACCTGTGAGAGGTCGATGCCCTCAAGCCCCAGGACCACCTTGCCCGACCACCGGACGGACGGGGCTCCGCCGGCGCCCGTCGCGGTACTCGGGGCGGCGGTGACGGCGGGGCTCTGCGCCGGCTGGTCGCCGACGGCGGACGAAGCCGGCGGCGGTACGGCGGACGGCTGGGGCGATCCGTTGGAAAAGGCGGCGACGGCGGTCGCCACGCCGGCGATGGCGCTCACCACGGCGGCTCCCGCCGCCCAGATCTTGGCTCGGGAGGGGGCCGGGGCCGGGGCCGGCGACGGCGGGTACGGCGGCCAGGCCGGTTGCTGCGGCGGATGCTCCATGCTTGTCCCTTCGGCCTTCCCCGCTCGGCCCCTCGGACCGGCAATCCCCGTGACGATAGCAACTCACCTTCGCCGCCACGAACATGGTGGTGCGGCTGGATGCTTGCCGGTGGAGGCCGTCGTTCGGTCTCCACGGAGCCCGGCGGAACCTCCCCGACCGACTGACAGAGGGCGTGCGCAGCACAAAGGGGCGCATTCAGGTAGAAGATCAATTCGATTGCGCCCCCTGGAGTGAGATGCGCCGGTTCAAGATCTTCAGATTGCTAGCGTCCATGACGTGACGACCCCCCTGCTTCCCGGCCCGGAGCCGGACCTTCTCGTGCCCTCCTCGCCCCAGCCTTCCGATGAATCGTTTCGTCCTGTGCTCCTGGACGCCTCCCGGCCGGCCGACGCGGCGGCCCTGGCCGAACTGCGTGAGTCGGACCGGCCGCGCGAGGTGCACGATCGCATCGATGAGCAGGTCGAGGAACTCCTGCGCTGCCTCGCACCACAGGATGCCTTCGGCTCCCGCTCCCGGTCCCGCGCCATCGCCGAAACCCTGGGGACCAGGCCCGACGCCTACGGCAGATGGGCCTGGTACCCCTGGTCCGGGCGCCTGGTCCACGTGCTCCCCGAGGCCGAATTCCGCCTGGTTCGCACCGACCGCAACCGTGACAAGATCACCCGCGAGCAGCAGCGGAGCCTGTTGCGGCGCCGCATCGGCGTCATCGGGCTGTCGGTCGGCAGCAGCGCGGCGATGACCTGCGCCATGGAGGGGGTCGGCGGCGCCTTCCGCCTGGCCGACTTCGACCGACTCGGCCTGTCCAACCTCAACCGGCTGCGTGCCGGGGTCCACGAACTCGGCCTGGAGAAGAGCGTGCTGTCCGCGCGCCGCATGTACGAGCTGGACCCCTACCTGGACATCGAGATCCATCGCGGCGGAGTGACCGAGGAGAACATCGCGGACTTCTTCGACGGCCGGGGCGACGGTCGGGACGACGGCCGGGACGATGGTCCGGCCGGTGGTGCGGGTGGCGGACTGGACCTGCTCATCGAGGAGTGCGACACCCCGTGGGTGAAGGTCGCCGCCCGCGAGCACGCGCGCAGCCGAGGGGTCCCCGTCCTCATGGACACCAACGACCGGGGTCTGCTGGACATCGAGCGCTTCGACCTCGAACCGGACCGGCCGCTCTTCCACGGCCGCACGGGAACCACGACCGCCGCCGGCGTCGAGGTGATGGACCGGGAGGAGACCATCCGCTTCCTGCTCGACGTCGTCGACGAGCGGAGACTGAGCCCCGCCATGACCGACGCCCTCACCCGCGTCGGCCACACCCTTTCCAGTTGGCCCCAGCTCGCCAGCGGCGTCATGCTCGGCGCCGCTCTCGTCACCGACACCGCCCGCCGCATCCTGCTGGGCGAACCCCTCGCATCGGGCCGTCACTCCATCGACTTCGAGGCCCTCGTTCCCGCCCGGACGTCGCAGCCCGCACCACGGGGGGCCGACCTGTGAACCGAGTCCCCGAGCTGCGCGGCGAACACCTTCGGCTGCGGGAACTGCACGCGAGCGACCACGAGGCCTTCGCGCGCATCTTCACCCACCGGGTCCTCACCCGCTACCTCGGTGTCGACCGCATGGATGCCGGGCAGGCCCACGACGCCTTTGCCCAGAGCCTCGCCCAACCGTTCGCGCATCCGCGCCGCAAGTACACCCTCGCCGTGTGCGCGCCGAACGACGACGCACTGGTCGGCACCATGGGGCTCCTCGTCGAGGACTACGGCAGCAACGCCATGCTGACCAGCCTGGTGCTGCTGCCGGGCACCCCGGTACGTGGTCACGGACACGAGGCGGGCCGCCTGCTGATGGCCTACGGCTTCGGACCCTTGGGGCTCCACCGCATCTGGGCCGGCCACCGCAGCGACCACCACCACATGCCGGGGGTGATGCGCGCCGCCGGACTGCATCCCGAAGCCACGCTCCGCCAGCTCTTCCACACCCAGGGCTGCTGGTACGACGTCACCACCTACGCGGCCGTCGCCCCGGACTGGAAACGCCAGGCGGGCGCCCGGGAACTGGCCATCCTCGACGGTGCACCGCGACTCGAACGGGTCTGAACCCCGCATTCGACGCGCGCCCGCCAACCCCGGGGCGGCCTCTGCCCACGCCTTGGCCTCCACCGGGCCCGCCCGGTGGAGGGAGTCGGTTCACCGTGTGCCGCCTGCACCCTGCCCCGGGGCAGCGGCTCACGATGGATCGGTCGGTCGTCATCCTCCGCCCCGGGTTGCGCCACCCACCGCTGGGCGCCGCCCCCGGCGCGCTACCGGCTACGGCCTCGGACGGCCTGGGGGAGGGGGCGCTGCGCCGGCCCGTTGTAGCTGCCGAGCGGGCGGATCAGCGCGTTGTGGGCGAGCTGTTCGGTGATGTGGGCCGTCCATCCGGTGACCCTGCTCATGACGAACAGCGGCGTGAACATGGGCACGTCGAAGCCCATCAGGTGGTAGGCCAGCGCGGCGGGGTAGTCGAGGTTCGGATGGATGCCCTTGCGGCCGATCATCGCGTGGCGCAGGGCCGCGTGCAGGGCGGCGAGCGTGGTGGTCCCGGGGTCCCCGGCTCCGGCGACGAGCCGATCGGTCGCCTCCTGCATGATCGGGACGCGGGAGTCGCCGTGCTTGTAGACCCGGTGGCCGAACCCCATGATCTTGCGCTTGTCCGCCAGGGCCCGGTCCAGCCAGTCGGCTGCGTGCTCGGGATCGCCGATCTCCCGCAGCATGTGCATGACCGCCTCGTTGGCACCGCCGTGCAGGGGCCCCTTCAGCGCGCCGATCGCCGCGGTGACCGCGCTGTAGAGGTCGGAGAGGGTGGAGGTGACGACCCGGGCGGTGAAGGTCGAGGCGTTGAAGCTGTGTTCGGCGTAGAGGATCATCGAGATCTCGAAGCAGTGGACGACCTCGGGGGCGGGCACCGCACCGAAGCACATGTGGAAGAAGTTCTCCGCGTATCCGAGTGCGGGATCCGGTTGGATCACCGCACGCCCGAGCCGGCGCCGGTGGTCCGCGGCGACGACGACGGGCAGCTTGGCGAGCAGCCCCAGGGACTTCGTCGGATGCCCGGTGGTGCCCTCCTCGTCCTCGGTGGGGTCCTCCGCGCCGAGGAAGCTGACCGCGGTGCGGAGCACGTCCATGGGATGGCAGGTCCGGGGCAGACCGGCGAGCAGTTCGGCGGTGGTCCGGTCGAGCGGGCGCAGGGCCCGCTCCCGGGCCCGGAACCGCTCCAGCTCTCCGGCGTCCGGCAGTTCGCCGTGCCACAGCAGGTACGCGACCTCCTCGAAGGAGTGGCGTGCGGCCAGCTCCTGCACCGGATAGCCGCGGTAGGTGAGGGAGTTTGTCTCCTCGATCACGGTGGAGATCGCGGTGGTGTCGACGACGACACCGGCGAGGCCGCGGTGGATCTCAGGGGTGGTGGCGGTCATGGCTCACTCCGGTGGGGTCAGGTGCCGGGCGGCAGGGTGAAGTCGAAGACGCTTCCGTCGAAGGCCGAGTAGGCGTCGTAGTCGAGGACCTCGTACAGGCGGGACCGGGTCTGCATCCGGGGGAGGAGGGAATCCTGGGTCCCCTCCCGCGCGATCGTGCGCAGACCGTCCTCGACCGCGCCCATGGCGAGGCGGAAGAGGGTCACCGGATGGATGACGAGGTTGTAGCCGAGGTCTTCCAGGGCGCTGTGGGACAGCAGGGGTCCCTTGCCGAACTCGGTCATGTTGGCCAGCAGCGGTACGTCGACCGCCCGTCGGAAGGCCGCGAACTCGGCCTCACTGCCGAGGGCCTCCGGGAAGATCGCGTCCGCGCCCGCGTCCACGTAAGCCCTGGCACGGTCGATCGCCGCGTCCAGGCCCTCGACCGTACGGGCGTCGGTACGCGCCATCAGGAGGAAGTCGTGATCGCGACGGGCGTCGACGGCGGCACGCACCCGCCGGACCATCGCCTCGCGCGCTACCAGGGTCTTGCCGTCGAGGTGGCCACAGCGCTTGGGAGCGACCTGATCCTCCAGGTGGAGGCCGGCCAGGCCCGCGTCCTCCATGAGCTGAACGGTGCGGGCCGCGTTCAACGGTTCGCCGAAGCCGGTGTCGGCGTCCACGAGGGCGGGCAGGTCGGTGGTCCGAGTGATCTGCTGGGCGCGGGCCGCGACCTCGGTCGACGTCGTCAGACCGATGTCGGGCAAGCCCAGATCCGCGGCGAGGACCGCCCCGGAGAGGTACACCCCGTCGAAGCCCGCGTCCTGGATCAGGCGCGCCGAATACGGGTTGACGGCGCCGGGCATCCGCAACAGCCGCCCGGAGGCCAACTGCTCGCGGAAGGTACGGCGCTTGTCGGCCACGGTGGTGCGGGCGTGCAGCATCAGAACAGTCCCTTCGGGAGCGACGCGTCGGACGCCGCGGTCCGACCCGTGTCGACCGCGGGGAACAGGGACGCGAGACCGGCGGTGTCCAGCTCCGCGAGTCGACCGGCGGCGTCGAGGAACTGGTCCTGGGCGTCGGCCGCCACGACGCCTTCGGCCAGGGTTCGGAACTTGCCGGTGTAGGCCGCCCGGTCGAAGGGGCGGGCGCCGGCGGGGTGGGCGTCCGCGACACCGAGTTCGTCCTCGATGACGCCGCCGTCGTCGAGGGTGATGACCAGGCGTCCGCCGAAGGCCCGCCGTTCGGGATCCGGGTGGTGGTAGAGGCGCGTCCACTCCGGGTCCTCGACGGTCGAGATCCTGCGCCACAGAGCGACCGTCCCGGGACGCAGGGCACGCTCGGGGGAGTAGGACCGCTCGTGGTGCCAGGCGCCGTCCTCCAACGCGACGGCGAGGATGTAGGGGATGGAATGGTCGAGGGTTTCGCGGCCGGCGGTGGGATCGTACTTCTGCGGGTCGCCGGAGCCGGACCCGATCACGTGGTGCGTGTGGTGACTGGTGTGCAGGACGACCTCCCGGATCCGGGAGGTCGGTCCGGTCTTCTCCCGCACCCGGCGCGCCAGGTCGATGATCGCCTGCGCCTGGTACTCGGCCGAGTACTCCTTGGTGTAGGTGTCGAGAATCGCGCGCCGAGGCTCGCCGGGAGCGGGCAGTGAGACCGTGTAGGAGGCCCGGGGGCCGTTCAGCATCCAGGCCAGGAAACCGTCCTCGCCCTCGTAGATCGGCGACGGGGAGCCCTCTCCGCGCATGGCCCGGTCGACGGCCTCGATCGCGGCCTTGCCGGCGAAGGCCGGGGCAAAGGCCTTCCAACTGGAGATCCTTCCCTTGCGGGACTGCCGGGTGGCCGTCGTCGTGTGCACCGCCTGCTGGATCGCCTGGTGCACGGTCGCCGTGTCGAGGCGCAGCATCGCGCCGAGGCCGCCGGCGGTCGCGGCGCCGAGGTGGGCGACGTGGTCGATGCGGTGCTCGTGCAGACAGATGCCCCGTACCAGTGCGACGTGCAGCTCGTAGGCGGCGATGATCCCGCGCAGCAGATCGGCGCCCGAACGACCGGTGTGCTGGGCGACGGCCAGCAACGGCGGAATGTTGTCCCCGGGGTGGGAGTAGTCGGCGGCGAGGAAGGTGTCGTGGAAGTCCAGCTCGCGCACGGCCGTGCCGTTGGCCCAGGCCGCCCACTCGGGGGAGACGCGTACCTTGGGCGACAGCCCGAGGACGGAGGCCCCGGGCGCCGCCCGGTGGGGCGCGGCCTGTGCCCGGGCCACCGCGACCGGCCGACGCAGCAGTGAGGCCACGGCCACGGAGGCGTTGTCCACGACTCTGTTGATCGCCATGTCGACCGCCCCGGGGTCGAGGGCGGAGACCTGCTCGGTGGCGGTGGCCGTCTCGGCCAGCTTCCAGGCGAGCTGCTGCTCGCGGGGGAGCCGGTCGGAACTGGGGTGGACGCGTACCTCGTGCTCGATCACGGAACTCCTCGGATGCGGAAGACGGAACGGAACACCCGCGCGGATCTGCGCCTGTGCGGATCCATGAATGTGTACCTGTGCCGATGGGCGCCTGTGCCGATGGGCGAAAGGCGAATGTTTCGATGTCAGCCTTTCCCGCTTTCAGGCCCGGTTCCACTGCTCCAACCTGCGGAATCCCTACCGGAAAAGCTTGCGAACCTGCGAATTCTGCGAATGTGGCGAGTGCTATCTTCGCAACCGAGGACCGGGTGGAAAGGAACGCTGTCGCCCATGGGACGCACGGCCGGACGCAAGATCTACGCCCACGCGAAACTGCGCAGACTGAGACGCGAGCGTGGCATGAACCAGGTCGAGCTGGCCCGCGCGCTCGACCTCTCCACCAGCTACCTGAACCAGATCGAGCACAGTCGGCGGCCCCTCACCGCGCCCGTCCTTCTGAAGATCGCCGAGGTGTTCGGGGTCGACCCCGAATTCTTCTCCGAGGCCGACGAGGAACGCCTCACCACCGATCTGCGCGCCGCCCTGGCGGACGAGGCCGGCGGGGTCTCGGTGGCCTCCGGCGAGATCGCGGACATGGCCCGGGACCACCCGGACATCGCGAAGGCCCTCGTCGCGCTGCACCACCGCTATCGTGACGCGGCCGAGCAGGCCGCCGCGCTGACTCCCCCGGGGGACTCGACCGCCGTGGTCCGAGCGGAACCGCACGACGAGGTGCGGGACTTCTTCTACGCCCACCACAACCACTTCGACGTGCTCGACACCGAGGCCGAGACCGCCGCGACGGCCCTCGGTGGCGGCTCCGTGGCCCGCACCGCGGACCGTCTCGCGGAGGTCCTCGCGACCCGACACGGGGTGACGCTCCTGGACGGCGCCCCCGACCGCTCCGCGGACGCCCGCCGCTTCGACCGCGAACGCGGGTTGCTCTTCCTCTCCCCGTGGCTCACCGACGCGCAACGCGCCTTCCAGCTCGCCACCCAGCTGGCCCTGCTCGCGCACGGTCCGCTGCTCGACTCCCTGGTGCAGGACGCCGAGTTCGACTCCGAGGCGTCCTCGGGGCTGGCCCGGGTCGGGCTGGCGAACTACTTCGCCGGCGCCCTCCTGATGCCCTACGGACCCTTCCGGGCGGCGGCCGAGGAACTGCGCCACGACATCGAACTGCTCCAGGCCCGCTTCGGGGTCGGCTTCGAAACCGTCTGCCACCGGCTCAGCACCCTCCAGCGCACCGGACAGCGCGGCGTGCCGTTCTCCTTCCTGCGGGCCGACCGCGCCGGGAACATCTCCAAGCGGCAGTCGGCCACCGACTTCCACTTCTCCCGCCTCGGCGGCACCTGCCCCCTGTGGACCGTCTACGAGGCGTTCTCCGCACCCGGCCGGATCCTGACCCAGGTGGCGGAAATGCCCGACGGCAAGAAGTACTTCTGGATCGCCCGCACCGTGACCCGGGGCGGCCACGGCCACCGCGCACGACGGGCCGAGTTCGCCGTCGCGCTGGGCTGCGAGCTCCGCCACGCGTCCAGGCTCGTCTACGCCGAAGGCCTCGCGGTGGCGGATCCGGCGGCCGCGACGCCCATCGGGCTCGGCTGCCGGATCTGCGAACGCCGGGACTGCGCCCAGCGGGCCAGGCCGCCGGCCGGGGGGCGGCTCGCCGTGGACCCCGACCGACAGACGTACGTTCCGTACCCGGTGTTCAAGGGCGGATGATCCAAGGCTGTGTCCGTCGACCGGGGCACCGACCGCCGCGGCGACGTCGCCGCGGTGATGCCGCTGCGACGACGCGGTGATGCCGTTGTGGGGCGACGGAACGGGCCGTCGGCGGAGTCCCGGCGCCGGTCTGTTCGGGGCGACGCCGGTCAGGGAAGGGCGGGGCCCATGTCGGCGCCGCACATCCCCGGGGTGAGGAACGGGCGCAGCCGCGCCCTCACGGCGTGCTCCTCCAGGAGGCCGTCGAGGACGCCCTGGTGCAGGGCGCACACCGCCCGGGGGTGTGCGCGGGCGAGTTGGCGGTAGGGGCAGTCGTGGAGGAGGAGCCGCGTGGCGCCTTCCGGGGTGGTGACCGCCTCCGGGACGAAGCCCATGCGCGTGGCCTGCGCGAGGACGTGCGCGACCGGGGGCAGCAGCCCGTTCGCCGCCGTCAAGCGGCGACCCCAGGCCCGGCCCGCCTGCCGGGCGAGGGCCGGATCGCGGGCCAGGTCCCCGGTGAGGGCATCGGCGAGGGCCCGGTGCGCGGGATCCGCTCCCGCGTACCCGGCCGGGGCGTAGCACAGGCGGGGGCGCCCGCGGACAGGTCCCGCAAGGGTCAGGGACCGGACGAGACCGGCTGCGGTGAGGGCGCGGAGGTGGTGGCGTACGGTCGCCGCGGACAGCTCCGTCGCGGTGGCGAGTTCGGCTGCGCCCATCGGATGGCTCGCGGCCCGCAGCAGGGACAGCAGGCGTCGCCGCGAGGGCACGCCCGAGGACCGGTGAGCGCCTGGGCCACCGTCCGATCCGGTCATTTCGGTCATTGCTCGAATGTAGGGGGCGGGAGACGCGCTTCCGCCGGGTGAAGGCCCCGAATCCACCGGGGCCGACGCCCCGACCTCACGGGACGATCGGCCGGGACCAGCGGGACAGCGGGCCGAGCGACCCGCAAGGACCACCCGTGTCACCGGCACCACCGGCATCAAGGGAGCCGCCATGGGTACGGGACCGCCGAGTCCTGACGGCCAGGTGGTGCCCGGCCCCGCGACTCCCCGCACCGGCAACCCCGGTGCACGGCGCCGGGGGAGTAGCCTCGGCCGACCGAACGACGAAACGGTTGGAGGCCCTCATGCGCACGCCCACGGTTCTGATCTCCGGAGCGAGCATCGCCGGCCCGGCCCTGGCCTGGTGGCTGAACGGTTACGGCTGGCGGACCACCGTCGTGGAACGCTTCGCGGAGCTCCGCGAGGACGGGCAGAACATCGACGTTCGCGGCGCCGGCCGCGAGGTCGCCCGCCGCATGGGCATCGAGGACGCCGTCCGCGCCGCCTCGACCGGTGAGACGGGTACGGAGTTCGTCGACGCGGCCGGCGCCCCGCTCGCCCGCTTCGCGGCCGGAACCACGGACTCCGGCGGTGCGACCGCCGAACTGGAGATCCTCCGAGGCCAGCTGTCCCGCATCATCGTCGAGCGCACCCGCGACCGGACGGAGTACGTCTTCGGCAACCGGATCGTGGCCCTCGACGAGGACGCGGACGGGGTGGAGGTCACCTTCGCCGACGGGGCGATCCGCTCGTTCGACATCGTCGTCATCGCCGAAGGCCTGCGTTCCCGGACCCGGTCCCTGGTCTTCCCACGCGTCGACGCGGTCCGCGAACTCGGTTTCTACGTCGCCTATCTCACCCTCGCCCGCACCGACGACGACACCGACCTGTGGCGCTGGCACAGCGCCGGTCGTGGCCGCAGCATCACCCTGCGACCCGACAACCTCGGCACCATCCGCGCCACCCTCGCCTTCCTCTCGGACGTTCGGGGGCTCGACGAGCTCGACCGCGACAGCCAGAACATGATCCTGCGCCGCACCTTCGCCGACGTCGGCTGGGCCGCGCCCCGCGTGCTGGCCTCCCTCGACGGCGCGCCGCTCTACTTCGACGCCGTGGGTCAGGCCCGTTTGCCGTCCTGGTCCTCCGGACGGGTGGCCCTGCTCGGGGACACGGCGTACTGCGCCTCCCCGATCAGCGGGATGAGTACCAGTCTGGCGCTGACCGGCGCCTATGTCCTCGCGGGCGAACTCGCCACCCGGCCGCACCGGGCGGCGTTCGCCCGCTACGAGGAGGTCATGCGTCCGTACGTGGACCGGGCGCAGAAGCTGCCGCCCGGCACACCCCGCATCGCCAACCCGCGCAGTCGTACCGGGCTCGCCGCCATGAACACCGTCCTACGGATCGCCGGCAGTCCCGCCGCCGCGCGCCTGGGAGGTCTGGCGTCGCGGTTCTTCACCCCGCCCGCCGAAGCGATCGACCTGCCGGTCTACCCGCCCGCACCCGCCCCGTCGCCGTGACCCACCGGCTCCGGAGGCCCGGTGCGGAAAGGGTGGCACGGGAGGGCTCGACGAGCCGGCCGCAGCCTCCTCCCGCGACGAGCCCCGGCCGGCCCACCCACGACGCACTCCCACACGGGTGATGGCCCACGGCCCGCCGCACGTCGGCGTGCACCGAACCCGGTCAGGGGTTCCGTGTCGCGCTCCCGCGCTCCGGGTCGGCTGCGTCCTCGGGCCGCCGGCGAAAACGGGCCCGGTGCTCGGCGAGGAAGGCGTCGAGGGTGCGGGGCGGCCGGCCGAGGATGTCGGACGCTCGGGAGGAAGCGCGTGAGCACTCCGGGGCCGTCGGGGCGCACCGTGCTTGCGAACGTCCGCTCCCGAGCCCGCGGAGGCGCTCACCAACAGGCCCTTGCTGTCAGGCGCGCGTGGCGGTGTGGACGGTCGCACTGCCCGCGGCATTGATGTGGCGGATGGTGAGGGTGTTCTTCGCGTAACCGACCGACAGCCGCTCGCCGTCGCCGGTGCCGTTCTTCTCCGGAGGCTGCCAGGGCAGGATCAGGTCGAAGCCGTCACCCACCTTGCCGGGTATGGCGTGGGCGGAGGCGGCGAGCTTGGCGCCGTCCTTGGGGCCCTCGTGGACCATCATCATCAGGCGGTCGCGGCGGAAGACGAAGCCCCCGCTCCAGGCCGGCCCATCCTCCCATTCGATGCTCCACCTTCCGTTCGCCTCTTCCTGGCCCTGTACGGTCGCCCGGCCCCGAAGGATCTGCCCGCCGCGAACGGGGGTCCGGATGCTCCAGGTGCCCGTGAGGAAGGCCTCCACGGAACGCTCGATCACGCCCGGCCCACCGGCGGCCTTCGAAGGCGCGGGTGGTGACGGGGCGGTGGAGCCCGGAACGGCGCTCGTAGGCGCGGAGGCAGGTGGCGTGGCCCCGGCCGGTACGGAGGCCGAAGCCCGTGCCGCCGGCTTGTCCTTGCCCGTGCAGGCCGCCAGGAACGCGGCACCGGCTCCGATGGCGAGGTACCGCAATGCGGTGCGCCGGCCGACGATCCGCGCGGCCGTACGTATGGTGCGTATGCTCATTTCATCCCCGGTGAAGCCCGCTCGGAACGTGCAACGGTTCGAGCAAGTCTACTTGGATGACGGGGAGTTCACGGCTGCGGCAGACGGCGTCCGAGGCCATACCGGCCGACGTGCGCCCTGTCGGGGGAAGGGCATGTTCTGTGGTTCCCGTCCGCGCGTTCGGAGTTGCCGAGTGTGGCGGGCGCGCTCGCCGACGGATTTCTGGAAGGGGTACTTCAGTCTCCCGGTCGCCCTCGGCGGGAGACGACCAGGGCAAGTGCCTCTGTGGGCCGGCAGAGCCAGCCGAGGAACGGGTTCACGACCACGAACCAGTGGATACTGATCCGGCCCCGCTCCTTCTCCACGAGAGGCGGCGCCCCGTCCCGGTGGACATGGCGGAGGTACCGGCCACGGACGAACACTCCCGCCACCAGCAATATCGGTCATACGAGGAGGACTACCACCGGGACAAGGAGTCTCGCGGCGGTGATTTTCGCCTTCTCCTCGTATCGCATGCCCTCATTCTGTCGCCCCGCCGCGGCTTCCTGAAGGGGCGTGGATGGATCGGACGTTCAGGCTGCTCGTTCACCGACCTCGGGCAGGGGCCATGCGGAGGGCTCACCCCGTGAGATCTCGTCCTGGTGCGTCGCGCCTCCCACCGCCGTCGACGTCGTGGTGCAGGCGCACGTGGCGGCACGGCACTGAGGCATGGCGCTCACCGCCAACAGACAGCTGCCCACCCCCGCAGATGGGCAGCCTGTGCGTCGGAGTCGAGAACACGGACATACCGCGGGGCCGGGACCACCGCGGCGGTCCCGGCCCCGTGTGCGGGGGTTCAGTGCTTGAAGGCGTCCTTCACCTTCTCCTTGGCCTCGCGGGCATCGCCCTTGGCCTGTTCCGCACGACCCTCGGCGGTGAGTCGCTCGTTGCCCGTCAGGTGGCCCGCGGCCTCCTTGAGCTTGCCCTTGGCCTGCTCGCCCTTGGCCTCGGCCTTCTGCTCACCAGACATTGCTGATCACTCCCTGTTCCGTGGGGACGTCCTACACGACCTCGTATGGCCCCTGAGCCCCGACTCAAACAGGGCGACTTGTCCCACCGTGTGGTTCCCGCGGCCGAAACGGCACCGGCCGCCGCTGCTGCTACCTGGGCGACCGGGCGCCGGGATCGCCATCAGGGAGGCTCGCCGCCAGGAGGGACCTCCGCTATGAGGGCCGGCCAGGGGCGACCCAACTCTGTTGGTATTCGCCCCAGTCCGGCTGTGGCCCTGGCAGTTCGGTCCGGGCGGTGCTCAGGCCGTCGAGGGTCAGGGCCAGCATCCGCCGGCGCGCGTGGTCGTCCTGTTCGGTTCGGCGGGGGCAGCGGCTGAACATCTCCACGACGTGCGTGATGTCGAGCGTGGTGACGTCATGGCGCACGGTTCCGTCGTCGTGGCCCCGGCGAAGGAGCTCCTCGGCCAGGGTTCTGGCCCGCTCGTTCGCGGCGGACACCTCTTCGGTCAGGGCGAACGTTCCGGCCAGGCCCGCGAAGGCGCCCGCCCTGGCATCGACCGCCGCTGCCATGTACTGGGCCAGCGCTTCCCAGCCGGTGCCCTCCGCCTTCACTGCGGCCTTGAGGTCGGCGATGGTCTGGGCGATGCCGATGGCGCACAGGTGCTGGAGGAGCTGCTCCTTGCTGCCGTAGCGGCGGTACAGGGTGCCGATTCCCACTCCGGCCATGGCGGCGATGTCCGCGACGGGCGCCCCCGCGCCCTGCTCCGCGAATACGGCGCGGGCGGCGTTCAGCACCAGGAGGTCGTTGCGTTCGGCCTCGGCCTGGCGTCCGAAGCGGCCCCCCGCGCGCAGACGGCCGGGATCTGTCCTTTTCATGGCGTCCAACCTATTGCCTGTCGGAGCGATGTGCTCCGATACTCCCTATCGGAGCACATCGCTCCGATAGGAGGATCCGATGGATAACACATCCCTGTTGGCCCTGTCCGCACCTCTCTTCGTGCTCCTCGTCGTCATCGAGATGATCTACTACCGGCTCCACCCCGATGAGAACGCCAGCGGCTACGGGGCCCGTGACACCGCCGCCAGCTTCGCCGTGGGCGCCGGCGCCGCCGTCGTGGACATCCTGTACAAGATGATCGCCGTCGCCGCGTTCGTCGCCCTGTACGAGATCACCCCCCTGCGGGTCGAAGTCACGTGGGTGACCTTCCCGCTGATCCTGCTGGCCCAGGACTTCTGCTACTACTGGATGCACCGCGGGCACCACCAGGTCCGCGTGTTGTGGGCCAGTCACGTCGTGCACCACTCCAGCCGCAAGTACAACTTCTCCACATCGGTCCGCCAACCCTGGACGGGCCTGACCTCCCAGATCTTCTACATTCCGCTGGCGCTTGCCGGCGTGCCGCCCTGGGCCATCCTGCTGTGCGGCGCGATCAACATGCTCACCCAGTTCTGGCTGCACACCGACCGCATCGGCAGACTGCCCCGATACGTCGAGCGGGTCATCAACACCCCTTCGAGCCACCGGGTCCACCACGCCTCACAGGGCGGATACCTGGACCGCAACTTCGGCGGGATCCTCATGACATGGGACCAGATCTTCGGGACCTGGGCCGAGGAGAAGGAACGCCCCGTGTACGGCCTCACCAAGAACATCGACACCTACAACCCGTTGCGCATCGTCTCGCACGAGTACGCCGCCATCGGACGCGACCTCGCCCGAGCGACGCGATGGCAGGACAGGGCACGCCACCTGCTCGGCCGGCCCGGATGGCAGCCCGAAACCGCAGCCATCGCCCCGGGACCCCACGAGCCGACGGGCCCGTGCCAGGAGCCCGTGACCTCGCGTCCCGATCCCGTGAACCGCATCCCGAGCCCGTGAAACCGCGGTCCGCCGGCCGTGGCCACAGCTCCTGCCAGTCCCGACGCCGGCAAAGACCTCCGGGGCGCGTGCGGCCCACCGGCGCGGGCATCGGACACTGATGGAAGGGCGAGCACATCACTTTGGAGGGCACCACGTGAACGGACAGGACCCGGATCCCGCACCCACGCGTACCTGGGAGCTCAAGGAATCCGTCCTCATCGCGGCACCGATGGACGAGGTGTACGCGTCGATCAGCGACGTGAGGCGAATGCCGCAGTGGAGTCCGGAATGCGTCAAGGTCCTCCTCCTCCCGAGCAAGGGCGATTCCCACGCCTCCTTCATCGGCTTCAACCGCAACGGAGTCCGCTACTGGTTCACCCACTGCCGGGTGACCGTCGCCGAGGCCCCCAGGGAGTTCGCCTTCCAGGTGTCCGTCGCGGGCCTGCCCCTCGCCATCTGGGGCTTCCAACTCCGGGACCCCGGCCGAAAACACGGCTTGGACCCCGCCGGCACGACAGGATCCACCCACGTCACCCAGTACTGGCACGATCTGCGCCGCGGTTCGCGCGGCACCGTCGCCGACCTCCTGGGGCGCGCGGTCGCGGGCACGTCCCCAACGGCGCGCGTCCACACCAACCGCGCAGGCATGATCACCACCCTCCAACGGCTCAAACAGTCCGTGGAAGACACCGCAAAGATCACGACGAGCTCGTGACTCCTCGCTTCCGATGCGCAGCGCAGAAGGTTCCATGACTCCAGAACCGGTTTCCGACGTCCCCCGGGCCGTGGCCGATGCCCGCCACCTCTTCGACTCCGGCAGGACCCGCCCCCTCGCGGCACGGGCAAGCCGCCTGCGCGCACTGCGCACCCTGCTCGCCGACAACCAGCAGGCATTCGAGGCCGCACTCCGCAGCGACCTGCACAAGAGCGCGGGGGAGGCCCAGCTGACCGAGATCAACGTGACCCTCGCGGAGATCGACCACACCCTGCGGCACCTCCGGCGCTGGGCCCGGCCCGGTCGCGGTCCCGTGCCGGTGGCACTGTGGCCTGCGCGGGCCCGGCTCGTGTCGGAGCCGCTCGGTGTGGTGCTGGTCATCGCCCCGTGGAACTATCCCGTACAGCTCCTGCTCAACCCGCTGGCCGGCATCCTGGCGGCGGGCAACGCGGCCGTCCTGAAGCCGAGCGAACTCGCCCCGGCCACATCGGAGTTGATCGCCCGCCTCGTACCGGAACACTTTCCCGACGGCGCCGTGCGCGTCGTGGAGGGCGGCATACCCGAAACGACGGAACTCCTGCTCCAACGCTTCGACCACATCGTCTTCACCGGCAGCGGGACGGTGGGCCGCATCGTCATGAAGGCGGCGGCCGAGCACCTGACACCGGTGACACTGGAGCTGGGCGGCAAGTCACCGGTCTGGTTCGACGACGACGCCCACCTGCACCAAGCGGCACGACGCCTGGCATGGGCCAAGTTCACCAACGCCGGTCAGACGTGTGTAGCCCCGGACTACGTGATGACCACCCCAGACCGCGTCCCGGCACTCGTCGACGCCCTCCGGCGTGCGATCGCGGACATGTGGGGCACCGACCCGCGAACGAGCCCGGATTACGGACGCATCGTCAACGAGAAGCAGTTCGACCGGCTCACGGCCCTGCTCCGGGGTACGGAGCCGGCACTCGGCGGCGAGCACGACCGTGCGGAACGCTACTTCGCTCCCACGGTCGTGGCCATCCCCACCCCGGTAGCCGTCTCCGGCCCGGACCGAGACCCTGATGACCGTCCAGCCGTCGGACCGGACTCCCACCACCCCCTCCTACGGGAGGAGATCTTCGGTCCCGTCCTGCCGATCCTCCCGGTCGCCTCCGCCGAGCAAGCCGTCCAGGTGATCAACGGCTGGGAGAAGCCGCTCGCCCTGTACGTCTTCACCTCCTCCGCCGGCACCCGCCGCCTGTTCGAGCAACACACCTCGTCCGGCGCCATGGTGCACGACGCCGGCCTCATCCACGTCGCCGCCAAGGGTCTGCCGTTCGGCGGCGTCGGCGCCAGCGGCATCGGTTCCTATCACGGCAAGTACTCCTGGCGCGCCTTCTCCCACCTGAAACCCGTCGTGCGCAAGCCGCTCATGATGGACACCCTCCGTCCGGCGCAACCACCGTTCACCCGCCGCGGCCTGCGTCTCGTCAGGCGCCTGATGTGATGCCGCGGCGGTGAGAGCCACTGAGGGGACCGCGCCCGGGGCAGGTGCTGTTCTCGGGCAGCGCCGGCTTTCGCCGGCCTGCCCCGTTGCCGAGCGCTGTTACGGGGTGGCCCGTGGCGTGAACAGCGCCTGGACGGTTTCGGCGGCCGTTTCGCGCAGCCAGGCGTGGGCGCGGTCGTCGTCGTACCGCTGATGCCACAGGAGGTACAGCGGGACGTCGGGCAGCTGGAGCGGCAACGGGAGTGTGACCAGGCCGAGTTCGTCCCGGGCCGTACGGGTGACCGCGTCGGGAAGGGTGATGAGGAGGTCCGTGTCGAGTGCGAGGCGCAGGGCGAACGCGGCGTTGGGCCCGGCCGCAACGACGCGTCGTTCGAGGCCGAACGCGGACAGGGCGTCGTCGATGCGGTCGCGCAGGAGCCCGCGCCGCGAAACGGTCAGGTGCTCGGCGGCCGCGTAGCCCTCAAGGCTCGGAGGGCCTTCGGCGAGCGGGTGGCCCGGGCGTACGGCGACGACCAAGCGGTCCTTGCCGACGAGGCGATGGCGGATGTCGGGAAGCGTCGGAGCGCTGGAACTCGATTCGAGGTCGACCTCTCCCCGACGCAGCTCGGGGGTGTCCGTTCCGGGTTCGGCGGGCAGTCGAAGCCGGACTCCCGGGGCCTGGCGGTGCACGGCGGTGACCAGGGCGGCGCCGCAGGCGGCGGCCAGTGCGTCGTGCCAACGGACGGTGAACACGCGCTCCAACGTCGTCAGGTCCAGTTCCTGCTGGGCGGCGAGGAGTTGGTGGGCCTGCTGCACGAGGGCGTGGACCTGCGCCCGCATCGCCAGCGCGCGAGTGGTGGGGACCATGGTCCGGCCGGTGCGGACCAGGATCTGGTCGCCGGTCGCCTTGCGGATGCGCCCCAGGGAACGGCTCATGGCCGGTGCGGTGACGTGGAGTCGGGCCGCGGCGCCCGCGACACTGCCTTCTTCCAACAGGGCGTCCAACGCGGTGAGCAGGTTCAAATCCAGTTGCATGGGAGTAACCCTACGGCCGACAAGCATGCACTCGTTGCTAGCCTCTGGTGGGGCTTGACTCGACGGTGGTCTCGACGAGGGATGTCGAGAAGATGGGCGGGCCGTCAGAACGCGCGGCGAGCGAGGAGTTGAACGCGTCGCCCCCTCCTCCGGTCCAAGGCCGATTGTCAGTGGTCGCTGAGAGGATTGGAGTACCAAGTCGGGAAGAGCGGGGAGCACTTTCATGTCCGGAACCCAGAATTACATCAACCACGTCGCCCTTGTACTGGATGCCAGCTCGTCCATGTCGCACCTGAGTGGCAAGGTCGTCGAAGTCGCGGACCGGCAGATTTCCTATCTGGCCCGGCGGTCGCAGGAATTGGACCAGGAAACCCGCGTCACCGTGTACGTGTTCGCGAACGAGGTGAAGTGCGTCATCTACGACAAGGACGTGCTGCGCATGCCGTCCCTGAAGGAGCTCTACCGGGTCGGCGGAATGACGGCGCTCCTGTCGGCCACCCTCACCTCGCAGAGTGAACTGGCGCAGACCGCCCAGCTCTACGGCGACCACAGCTTCCTGACGTTCGTGCTGACGGACGGCCAGGAGAACGCGAGTCACCGCTGCCCCGGCACCTCCGTCAGGAATCCGAGTCAACTGGTGAAGGCAGTGGCGGACCTGGTCGAGAACCAGGCGGACAACTGGACGCTCGCCGTGCTGGTACCCGACCAGATGGGCAAGCGCGAGGCCATGCAGTGCGGTTTCCCGAAGGACAACATCGCCGTCTGGGACGCCACGAGCACGCAGGGGCTCGAAGAAGCCGGGAACGTGATCCAGGAAGCCACCGAGAAATTCATGGTGGGCCGCACGAAGGGCATTCGAGGATCGCGGACGGTGTTCTCCGCCGGCGGTGACGCCGTCAACAAGAAGGCGATAGAAGCCGCCGGCCTCACGCCGGTGGATCCTTCGGAATACCAGCTGATCGCGGTGGCCCGGGAAACGGCGATCCGGGAATGGGTGACGGAAAGCGGACACACCTATCGGACCGGTTGCGCGTTCTATCAGCTGAGCAAGTCGGAGAAGATCCAGGCCCGCAAGCAGATCGCGGTGCTGGAGAAGAAGACGGACCGGGTGTACACGGGGCCGCAGGCCCGAGCCATGCTCGGACTGCCGGACACCGAAGTCCGCGTCAAGCCGGACCACAACGACGACTTCACCATCTTCGTGCAGAGCACCAGCGTGAACCGGAAGCTCGTACCGCAGACGCGACTCCTGGTCATGGTCTGACGACCCCGTGCCCCGACGAGCCTTGCGTGGGGTGCGCCGGGATCGGGTCGCAGGGTGCGGGGCCGTCAGCGCGGCCAGGGGTATGCCGGGTCCTCGGAGATCTCCACTCGTTGAGGTGCGTCTCGGGGAAAGGCCCAGACACGGCCCGCCGTGCTGACGGCGGTCACCGTGGTCCCGTCCAAGGTGACCGCCGAGAACGGATTGGACCGGTTGGAGACGGCGATCCACTCCAGGGTGCGTTCGTCGTCGTCCCGGGTGAGGGCGACCCACCCGATGCTCCCGTGATCGGCTGACTCGCCCGCGAGGGCACGACTGCCGGCGTGAGCGTGGGAGGAGAGCGAGGAGCCGGCGTCCACCCAGTTGTGGGCGGTCCACTCGGTGGCCCGCAGGACCTCGACCCACTGCCATTGTTCGGATCGCGGCCCGCCCCGCTCCGGTCGGGAGAGGCGGACGAGGTTCATCACGGAGAGGGAACCGTCGGCGAACACGATGAAGTCCCCGTCGGGTGCCTCCCGCGCCTGCCACCGCCGGTGCACCTGCCGGGCAGCGCCTGTCGTGTCGGAGGCTTCCGTATCCATGGACGTGTCCTTACCCATACCCGGCATGGTGGCACGGCATGGATCGGCAGGCTCACGACCAGGTGCACCGGGAGACGCCGCAGGCGCCGTCACGCCTCGATGAGGCCGGCCCGGATGGCGTAGCGGGTGAGTTCCAGGCGGTCCCTGAGGCCGAGCTTGTGCAGGAGGTTGGCGCGGTGGCGCTCCACGGTCTTGGGACTGATGACCAGGACGTCGGCGATCTCCTTCGAGGTGTGGCCCTCGGCCACGAGTTTCAGGATTTCCTCCTCACGATCGGTGAGGGTCCTGGCATGCGCGTCGCCGCAACCGTCGTGGTCGAGATAGTTGCGGATGAGGGCGTTGATGGCCCCCGGGTATAGGAAGGGTTCGTCGCGCATGGCCGAGCGGCACGCCTCGACCAGGTCCCGGTCGGCGACGGACTTGAGGACGTAGCCGGCCGCCCCGGCCTTGAGGGCCTCGAAGAAGAACTGCTCGTTGTCGTACATGGTCAGCATCAGGATGCGCAGGTCCGGCCGGAGGCGGGACAGCTCGCGGGCGGCCTGCAAACCGGTCAGGCGGGGCATGGCGATGTCGAGGATGACCAGGTCGGGCCGCTCGGCGAGAGCCGTGTCGACGGCCTCGGCGCCGTCACCCGCCTCGGCCACGACGGTCAGATCCGGTTCGCCGTCCAGTATGAGCCGTACGCCACGGCGGACCAGGGCATGGTCGTCGGCGAGGACGATGCGGATGGTGGCCGGTCGCGGTCCCGGTCGCGGTCCCGGTCGCGATGCCGTTTCCGGTCCTGTTGCCGGTTCGGTCGTGGTCAAGGCCATGGTCGTCGACTCCCTGACGGGACGAGCGCGCCGAGCCGTACCCCGGAGTCGCCCCGAGCCCCGTGTCCCTGTGCTGTCGCGGCCTCCCGAATGGAGTCGCCGGGGCATTGATGCGCCGTACACCCAGGGTGGTGGTACGTCCCCGGTGGTGTCCATCGGGGACGACACCCATTTACCTCCTGACCCGCCGAGCGCACCTACACGTCGGCCTCCCCCGGATATGGGTGCCGGCGCCGATGGCTACCCCGTCGGAGGGCGTGACACCGTTGCCCCATCAACGCGACGCCCTCACCGCCCACCGCCCACCGCCCGCACCCTGGCAGGAGGCGCCATGGCAGCCATCGACGACGGACCGCTGCGCGACCTCGCGGCGGGGACGGCACGCACCGACCCTCGGTTCGTGGATGCGCTGAACGCGGGACACCCCCGCCGGCCGCTGGAGTACCGGCGCGGGAAGGCCTGGATGTTGCTGACCGTCGCGCTCGTGACACTCACGGTGGGACTGGTGCTGCCCCAAGGCCTGCTCCTCGCGGCGGGCCTGGTCATGGCCGGGGAGGCGGCCCGCCTGCTCGATCCGTCCCCCGGGCGGGGACGACGCCCCTGACGGGGGCCGTGGCCATGGCGGGCCGGGCCACCGTGGTCACTCCGAACGAGGACCGAAAACCACCGGAGTCCGAACGGACCACCGAACGAAGGAGGACCCATCCGCCCTCGTCATCAGAGACGATGCGCCCGCGCGCGCCGCCGGGAGTGGTGATCCATGGGACACGCCGACACCTTGCTCGCCATGGGTGGCGCCTTCCTCGCCGCCGCCTTCCTCGCCCGTCTGGGCAGGCGCATCGGCCTGCCGACCATCCCGCTGTTCATGCTGGCCGGCATTCTGCTCGGCCCCCACACCCCAGGACCGGTACTGGTCCAGGACGCGCACGACTTCGAAATGCTCTCCGCGCTCGGTCTGGTACTGCTCCTGTTCTACCTGGGCCTGGAGTTCCACCTGGACGACCTCCGCAGCGGTGGCAGGCGACTGCTGACCGCCGGTGGGATCTACCTGCTGCTGAACGTCGGGGCCGGCCTGGGCTTCGGCTTCGCACTGGGGTGGGGGGCCAGGGAGGCGTTGGTGCTGGCCGGCGTCATGGGCATATCGTCGTCCGCGATCGTCACCAAGATCCTCATCGATCTCGGGCGCATCTCGCACCCGCAGACCCGGCTGATCCTGGGCGTCATCGTGGTCGAGGACATCTTCCTGGCCCTGTACCTGGCCGCGCTCCAGCCGGTCATCAGCGGAGCCGAGGGCACGGCCGAGATGCTGTTGCAGGCGTCGAAGGCGTTCGCCTTCCTGCTGGCGCTGGCCGCCGCGGCGCGCTACGGGACCCGGCTGACGGGGCGTCTGATCGCGGTCCGCGAGAACGAACTGCTGGTCATCAGCTTCCTCGGAGCCGCCGTCTTCGTCGCCGGTGTGTCCGAGCTCCTGGGGGTCGCCGATGCCATCGGTGCTTTCATGGTCGGCCTGATCCTCGCGGGCACCCCGTCGGGACCGCGCATCCGCGCACTGGTCCACCCGCTGCGGGACGCCTTCGCCGCGATCTTCTTCTTCGCCTTCGGGCTGTCCATCGACCCCGGGAACATCGCGTCCGTCGCCGTGCCGGTCGCCGCCGCAGCGGCTCTGACGATCGGGATGAACATCGTGGCGGGGTTGCTCGTCGCCCGTCTGTACCGGTACGGACCCGGTCCCGCCGCGGACATCGCCACCACGTTGCTGGCACGCGGCGAATTCGCGCTGATCCTCGCCTCGATGGCGGCCGGCGCCGGACTCGACGGTCGTCTCACCCCGTTCGTCGCCGGCTACGTCCTGGTCCTCGCCGTCCTCGGACCCGTGGTCGCCGGGCGCGCGCATCTGCTCGCCCGCGCGCTCACCTCCGTAACGGGCCTCCGGCCCGGCGGCCGCAAGGCCCGCCCACCCGAGGCGCCCGACCCCGCAGCCCCGCCCGCATCCGATCGGACGTCGGCCCCACCCGCATCCGCCCGGGAGCCGGCACCGCCCACACCTGTTCGGACGGCCGCGACGCCTGTGCCGGACGTCCCGGGGCGGCGCGAGTAGGCCTCCCCGGCCGCGCGCCGCCCGGGGCTCCGGCCCGCGCGCCGGAGCGCCAGTGGTGTGCGTCCCCTTCGCGAGGGGGGTTTGGCGGGCCTTTGGGGAAACGATGGCGGCCCTCGCAAGGATGAGCACGTCCGCATCACCCACTGGTGTGAAGGAGGTGTCCTGATGAAGAAGATCCAGGTCCGCAAGGCCGGCCCGGTCCGCCTGACGTCCTCGGCGTGCAGCGTCTACACGAACCCCAACTGATCCCGGATCGGTTGAGCACCGGCCGCTGGCGCACCAGGGGCCACGGCGCCGTCGTGCCCGCGGGCAGTCCGAGGTGATTCGGGCAACCCGCCGGGCACGACGGCGCCTCCCGGAGAAGGCGGAGGGACCCGCCGCGCCGGGTCCGGACCGGAAGCCCAGGGAGACCCCATGCCGGAGCACGGCATTCGCAGCAACGCCGACACGCCGCTGCCGTTCCATCCCCTCGTCTACCTGGAGGACGGCGACGAAGTCACCATCGGCAGGCCCGACACGGATTCCTACGGCATCTTTCCGCCCGACGGCGCCCACCTGGTGCGCCGGCTGGCGGACGGGGCCACACCCGCGCAGGCCGCCGACTGGTACGCCGCGGAATACGGTGAGCAGGTCGACGTCGAGGACATCATCGGAGCCCTGCGCGAACTGGGGTTCGTCCGGGAGTCCGGGGAGGAACCGGCCCGGGCCGAGCCGGTGCGTTGGCAAAGGCTCGGCCGGGCCCTGTTCTCACCGCTCGCCTGGCTCTGCTACGGCCTCATCGTCGCCTGGGCCGCGCTGCGCATGATCATGTCGCCCAATCTCGTACCGACCGCCGAGGACCTGCTGTTCAGCGACTACTACGCCGTGATCAGCCTCGTGCTGCTGGTCGTCGCCGTCCCCCTCATCGCCGTCCACGAGGTGTTCCACGCCCTCGCCGCACGACGCCTGGGCGTCCGCTCACGGACCCGGCTGTCGTACCGCTTCTACTTCCTGGTCGTCGAGACGGCCCTGGACGGTCTGGTCGCCGTCGAGCGCAGGAAGCGCTACCTGCCGATCGTGGCCGGAATGGTCGCCGACTGCGTCCTCCTCGCGCTGCTCATCACGATCGCGGACGCCTTCCGGGGTCCCGGCGGCGCCGACACGCTCACCACCCGGGTGTGCCTCGGGCTGGCCTTCGCCGCCCTGCTGCGCCTGCTGTGGCAGTTCTTCCTCTACCTGCGCACCGACGTCTACGTGCTGATCACCACGATGCTCGGCTGCGTGGACCTGCACACCACGTCCGTCCGCATGCTCCGCAACCGGCTCCTGCGGTGGTGCGGTCGGAGCGACCGCCTCGCGGACGAATCCCTGTGGCACCCGGTGGACCGCAGGGCGGCACGCTGGTACTCCTGGCTCATCGTGGCGGGCTACACCATCAGCCTCGGTACCTTCGTGTGGGCGCTCGCCCCGGTGTTCGTCCGGATGGTTTCCGGCGCGATCGACCGTTTCGGTGCCGGGGAACGTTCGAGCTGGGCCGAACTCCTGGACTCCTCGGCCTTCCTCCTCCTCACCTTCGGCCAGATCGCCCTCACCCTCTGGATCGCCACCAGGGAACGTCTGCGCGCACGACGGTCCAGGACCCACCACGTCATCGATTGACGCCCGCCCTGCCGTCCTCCCCGCGAAAGGTAGGTTCATGACCGGCCACTACTGGATATCCGCCCCCCGGCGTCGCGAGCGCCGCCACCTGTGGGCCGGACTCGGGCTGCCCTCCCCGCTCACGGTGGTGGACGCGCACCGGCGCCTCCGGGGCCCCTACACCGCGGCCGGCGCCCTGCTGCGACAGGTGGCCCCCGAGGCGCTGCGCCGCCGACCGGGTCTCGCAGCCCGCCACTACATCGAACTCCAGGAGAGCACACCGGAGTTGGCTTCCCTGGTGCCGCCCAAGGAACGGGCCCTGGAACAGAACGCCAAGGCGCCGGGTGAGGCGACCCGGTATCCGGCCCGCCTGCATTCGCTGCGGGTCGCGCACGGCCTCGTGGACTTCCTGCTCACCGCGCTGGCCGATGCCGGGGACGGCCCGCGCACCCTCGTGGTCGAGAACGTCCACCACGCCGACGTCACCGACCGGGAGTTCCTCGCCGCCGCGTTGCGGCGGGTTCCACCCGAGCTGCTCACCCTGGTGATCGGCACCGACACGGACACCCTCGCCGACCCGCCCGGCATGCTCTCGGTCTCCCTGCCCGCGGAACTCGCCGTCCGAACCACCCGCATCCACCGGCCGGGCACCGCCGCAGCGGACGAGGCGCTGGGGGCGGACGGCCCGAGCGGGTCGCTGTTCGATGTCGCCGCCCGGTACGTGGACGGGGACTGCGTCGACGACGACCCGCCGGCGGCCGCCGCGTACCGGCAGGTCACCGACGAGGAGCGCGCCGCCCTGCACGACCGCCGGGCCGCGGCCCTGGCCACCCGGGCGCAGGACGAGCCGTCCCTCAAGCTGGGCGCCCTGCCGTACCACCTGCTGCGGGGCAGCGACTCCGAGGGCGCCGGGCTCGACGCCCTGAGGTGGGCCCAGGCCCGCTGCAAGTACTTCGGCTTCTACCACGCCGCCGCCGAGATGGGGGAGGAGGGACGCCACCGGGTGGATCCGGCGGAGCGCCCCGACCTGTGGTGGCCCTTCACCCGCGAAACGGGCGTGTGTCTCGCCGCGGCCGGGCGGCCCGAGGAATCGGCCGCAGTGCAGGAGGAGGCCCGGGCGGCCACCTCCGCCCCCAAGCACCACATGAGCCTCGCGTACGAGACGGGCATGCTCTATGCCCGCCACTTCCCGCCCGAACTGCGTGACGAGCGGCGGGCGAGGGCATGGGTCAACCAGGCCATCGCGATCTCGGACCTGCTGCCCGACCCCAAGGAGCGCGCCTTCTACTCGGTGTTCAACCGCAACGGGCTCGCGCTGGTCGAGGTCAGGGCCGGACGGCCCGACGAGGCGTTGCGGCTGCTCGACGAGGGGATCGAGAAGCTGGACCGGGAACTGGGCATCGGCGAACGGACCTGGCACCGCGTGGGCTTGCGCTACAACCGGGCACAGGTCAACGGGATGAGCGGGAGGCTGGAGGACGCGCTCGCCGACTACGTCTCGATCATCGACGCGGACAGCGACTTCGCCGACCACTACTTCAACCGCGGCAGCATGCTCCGCCGGCTGGGCCGCGTCGAGGAGGCCATCGCGGACTACGAGCGGGCGCTGGCCCTGGAGCCGCCCTTCCCCGAGGCGCACTACAACCGGGGGGAGGCGCGGCTGGAACTCGGCGACAGCGACGGTGCGCTGGCCGACTTCGACCGGACCCTGGAGTTGGAACCCGGCCATCTTGAGGCGCTCCTCGCGCGGGCGGGGCTACTGGCCGACCAGGGGGACGACAAGGCCGCGCTGGACGACGTGACGGCCGGCCTGCTGCTCGACCCGGGACACCCGCACCTGCTGTGCCTACGGGGACGCCTCTGGGGCGAGGAGGGTCGGACCGCCGAGGCGCGCGCCTCCCTCGTAGAGGCGCTGCGCATCGACCCGGGCCTCGCCGAGGCGTGGGCGATCAAGGCGGAACTCGCCTACGGGGAAGGCGACCTGGTCGAAGCGCTGGCCGATTTCGACCGCGCGGTGGACCTCGACGGCCGGCCCGAGTTCCGCTTCAACCGGGGGGTGGTGCACGAGGCGGCGGGGGACCCGACCCGAGCCCTGGCCGACTTCGACGCGGTCCTCGCCGTCACCGACGATCCCGATGCGCGGAGTCGTCGGGAGGCCTGCCTGCGCGAGGTCGGGCGCACCGACGAGTAGGCGGCCCGTAGCGGCCCGATCGCCGTCCGACGATCGCGGACGGACGGACGCCGCGAAGGACGGACGCCGGGACGGTCGGACGGGGGAGGGACGGACCGCCCGGCCCGGTCCTCAGGCCCCCGGCGGGGCCGGCCGGAGCCGGCCCACCGGCCGGCAGCCGTCGTGCCCGGCGTTGTCCGGTCGGGCTCCGCTCAGCAGCGCGTGCTGCGCCGTGCGCAGCCCCGGCCCGGGTTCGATGCCGGTGTTCTCCACCACGGTGCGCCGGGCCCGGGCGTAGGCGTTGAGGGCCTCGGCGCCGCGCCCCGCCGTGGCGAGGGCGAGCATCAGCTGTTCGTGGAAGTCCTCTCGCAGGGGGTGGCGTGCGCAGAGTTCCTCCAGTTCGCCGACGACCTCGCGCGCGCTGCCCCCGCAGATGTCCGAGCCGATCCGGGCATGGACCAGAGCCAGTCGTTCCTCCTCCAACCGCACCGTGTAGTGGGCGGGGAGGCACGCCTGGCCGAGGTCTCCGGGAGGGGTGCCCCGCCAGAGGGCCAAAGCCTGACGAAACGATTCGGCTGCGGAGGCGCAGTCTCCGGTGGCCCTCAAATCGCGACCGGCACCGGCCAGCGAACGGAACCGGTCCAGGTCGAGGGCGCCGGGTCGAACGCGCAGCAGATAGCCGTTCCCGGAGGTGAGCAGCAACGGATGTTGGCGGGCGTCGCCGCCGTCGCGGCTGTGCGCGGGGTCGAGGACGCGTCGTAGTCCCGACACGTACATCTGCACGGCGGACGCGGCCGATGGGGGTGGTCGGCCGTCCCACAGCTCGCCGATCAGGGTGTGGCTCGGGAAGCGCCGATTGGCGTGGAGCAGCAGCAAGGTGAGCAGGGCACGGAGCTTGAGGGAGGTGGGTGTGCAGGGCACGCCCTCCCGGTGGACCTCAAGCGGCCCCAGGATCCGGTACGTCGGCCCGTCCACCGGCCGTGGTCCACCCTCCGTTTCCCGGGGTGCGGAGGTGGGACCGGGGACGGGCCCCGGACAGCCGGATAAGTCCGGATCCGCCGAGGATCTCGCTGTTCTGGCCAGCATTGATCTGCCACCCCCGCGCTACCGGCGCCCTCGGGCGCACTGTCCTGTCGGTCGGCACGCGGCAGGGCACACCCGCGCTCACGTCATGGATACGGGATCGACGGACGGAGTGTCAGTGGTCCGAACAAGCCAACTTCGGAACAGCCGAGTCGGGACCGCCCCTCAACCCTTGCCCGCCCCACCGGAACCCGGCCCGATTCCCGAGTCGCCGACCCGACCCGAGCTGATCCATCCGTGCACCAGCCGTGAGAGGACCCCATGCCCGCACGTCGTATCGCCGCTGCGACCGCCGCTCTGGCCGCCGCCGCCCTCCTGTCCCCCCTCCTGTTCGCAGGCCCCGCCACGGCGGGGCCCTTCGGCCCGTACCCGGCGGACCGGGGTGACGTCCTCGCCGGGAAACTCGTCGAGGAGTCCACGGCCAAGGACGCCCTGCGACACCTGAGAACGTTCCAGGCGATCGCCGACTACAACGGCGGCTCACGAGTGGCGGGCTCCAAGGGACATGCACAGACCGCCGCCTACGTGGAGGGAGTGCTCAAGGCCTCCGGTTACAAGGTGTCCCGGCAGGAGTTCGACTTCGCCTATACCGAGGACGTCGCGGAGACCCTCACCGTACTCGGGCCCACACCGCGGGACGTCACGCTCCAACTGATGGCCTACACCGCCAACGGCCCCGAGGGCGGTGTGACCGCGGACCTGGCCGTCGTGCCCGTGGACGCCGACGGCTCCCACGGCTGCGAACCCACCGACTTCGCCGCCGGCGCCTTCACCGGCAGGATCGCCCTGATCAAGCGTGGCGGCTGCAGCTTCGCCGTCAAGCAGGGCAACGCCCACGCCGCGGGCGCGCTCGGGGCCGTCATCCACAACAACACCACGGGCAAGATCAACGGCACCATCGGCGACGCGGCCCTCGCGCGGATCCCCACCGGCGGCATAAGCCAGGAGGACGGCGAGGCGCTGACCGCCGAGGCGGCGGCCGGCCCGGTCACCGTCACGCTCGACATCCACGAACTCCGAGAGAACCGCCGGACCTTCAACGTGGTGGCGGAGACCCGGGGCGGCGATCCCCGGGAGACCGTGTTGCTCGGCGCCCACCTGGATTCGTTCCACGGCGGGCCGGGAATCAACGACAACGGTTCCGGCTCCGCAGGCATCCTCCAGGTCGCGGCCAAGCTGGCCAAGTCCCAGGACAAGATCAAGAACAAGGTCGGCTTTGCCTGGTGGTCGGCCGAGGAATTCGGCACCCTCGGTTCCCAGGCGTACCTCGCCTCCCTGACCGAGGAGCAGAAGCGGCGGATCAGGCTCTACCTGAACTTCGACACGATCGCCTCCCCGAACGGTGTCCAGTTCGTTCACGACGGAGACGACTCGGACGGCACGGGCGCGGGCCCCGGCCCCGAGGGCTCCGCACAGGTGGAGAAGGCCATGACCGATTTCCTGGACTCGAAGAACATCCCCCATGAGGGCGCCGACTTCACGGGACTCTCGGACTACGCCCCGTTCCTCCTGGCCGGCATCCCCTCGGGCGGTACCTTCACCGGGGCCGATGGCATCAAGACCGAGGCCCAGGCCGCCCGGTTCGGCGGGCAGGCGGGTGTCGCGTACGACGTGAACCACCACATGGCCGGCGACGATCTCACCAACATCGACATGCGGGCGTTCGACATCAACATCGACGTCATCGCCGACGCGGTCGGCCACTACGCGTACGGCATCGCGCTGCCCGCCGCGCCGGCGGGCCGCCCGGTGCCGCAACGCGACCACTCGGGCAGTGGCCATGGCAGTGGCACTGGCGGTGACAGCGGCAGCGACCCGCGCGGCGGTGCGAGCAGCGGGTGACCGGCCGGCCCGCGGCGAACCGGAACAACCAGCGCCACGCGCGGGCGAGTCCGGGAAACGGTCAGCCCGGTCGGGGAGTGGTGGGGGGGGCCCGGGTGCCACCACACCACAAACAACCAACACCCCCCCCCCCACACCCCCAAACACGCACACAAACACCTCAAACACCCACCAAAACAAAGCCCTTCCC
>NZ_JBVIVP010000013.1:0-168446 GCF_055595445.1 Streptomyces sp. NPDC040432
CCGCAAACTCAGCGACGGCGAAGGCCCCGACGGCGAGAAGAACATCGTCCAACTCATCCACGACGGACAGGTCGACCTGATCGTCAACACCCCGTCCCACAGAGGGGGCGGCGACGTCGGAGGCGACGGCCACGCGCTGCGGGCCGCCGCTGTCGCCCGGTCCGTCCCGTGCCTGACGACGGTGCGGGCGTTCGCCGCGGCCGTCCAGGGCATCGACGCGCTCAACCACGCCGAGATCGGGGTGCGTTCCCTCCAGGAGAACGTCGCCGCGCTCGCCCGGCTGCGCACGGCGCAGCATCAGGGGGCGGTCCTCCACCGGTACGTCGCCCCGGGCCTCCCGTACGCCCGGTCCAGGGAGCGGGAGACCGGCGCCGAGTGCGCCGTACCGAATCTCTGACAATTACTCATCCCGAGGGAATGACGGGGCGAGTCAGACCGTGCCACACCCCTTCGTCCTGGAAGGTGGGGCGGTCCGCTTCCACAGGCGTGCCGTCCCAAGAAGGGTCCTCATGAGGAACACCAGAAGTCTTCTCGCTCCGGGTCTGACCTGCGCGCTGCTCTCGGCCGTCCTCACGACCGGCACCACCTCCGCGCTCGCGGCGGACGGGCCGGAACACGAGGCGGGCAACAAGACGGTCATCGTGAACAACGGTAGCCACAACAACATCGGGGGGCGGGACAACCTCGTCGGTTCCGGTCACACGGCGGGTACCGGGCACACGGTGTCGTCCGGGACCACGGGCCCGGGCGCGGACACCGACGAGGTCAGGCTGCGCGTCCTCAGGCAGAGCCTCCGGGGCCTGCAGACCATCCCCATCCCCGGGTTCCTCTGCCCGACGGATCACCCCTGGCTCATCGGGCAGAACTACTCCGGCGGGGAGAACGTCCCCCGCGGTGTCGAGGTCGTCCAGGCGGGTTCCAACATCGCCGTCGCCATCGAGGAGCAACAACCGGTCCTGGAGGGACTCGCCACGGGCTGGACCGGCAGTTCGCTGCACTCCGCGACCAACTGGGACGTCCGCACGCACGCCCTGGAACTCTGGGCACACTGCAGCTCGGACCCTTCCCGGGGGTACAACCCGAATCAGGGCTGAGGCCGCGCCGGCCCGCGGCAGGTTCCGGACGGGGCGCCGGGTGTCCGGTGCTCCTTCCGGGACCCGGCCTACGCGCCCAGGTAGGCCCACGCCCGGATGCCGGAGCGCAGGGTCACCCGGGTCCTGGCGTAGTCGTGGACCTCATAGGCGTCCGCGGCTGCCAGTTCCTCGTCGGTGATCGAGAAGACCGTGCCGTCGACGGCGTCGGCCGCTTCGGCCGAGGCCACGAGGAGGGGGTGCCGGTCGGTTCCGCTGTCGGCGATGACCTCGGGGTCGGTGATGTCGATGTAGGTGATCCGGAACCCGGGCAGTGCGTCGGGCGTCCCGTCGAGCGCCCTGCCGAACCGCGCGCGCTGCACTTCGGGGAACCGCAGGGTCCCGTAGGAGAACAAGTGGTGGCGGGCCGGGCCTGACATGCGGAGGACCTCCTGGATCGCCTGCCGTGACGTGATCGCCCCAACCTACCGAACGGGGACGGCAGCGGAACGCCGACCCCTCGTCGGGCAACCCGGTTGCGGCCACGCCCTGTTGCCCCGTCGATCCGGTGGCGCGGAGTCAACCGTTCAGGAGCAGGAGCGGCGCCGGGGCGCCGTCCACCCATCCTTCGCCGATCACGGCCAGGGCGTCGCTCACGGCGGCGCCTCGGAGGAACGCGGCCCGGTGACCGCCGACGACCCTGGCCCCGGCCTCCTCCCAGGCGACGGGCACCAGTCGCGCCGCACCGGGAGCGGGCCGTACGTTCCCGGTCACCGCGACCCGCGGCAGTGCGGGCAGGCCACGGCCCGCGAGCCCGGCGATCAGTGGCGCGAGCAGTGTGTGGGCCGCGACGAGAGCCGCGTACGGGTTTCCCGGCAGGCCCACGACCCAACGTCCGTCGGTGAGACCGGCCAGCAGTTGCGGGTGTCCCGGTCGGCAGGCCACGGTGTCGACGACCATCCGCGCGCGGGCGTCGTACAGGAACTCCCGCAGCTGGTCGGTGGCGCCGACCGAGGTCGATCCGGTGACCACGACGACCTGCGGACCCCGCGCGGCGCGCACGGCCCGGCCCAGCAGCCCGGCGGGCCGGTCGGGAACGTGCTCCACCGACACCGCCTCTCCGCCGAACGCGGTGACCAGGGGCGGCAGCAGCGGCCCGAGCGCGTCCCGGACCCGGCCGGGTCCGGGCGGGCCGGACCGGTCCAGCTCGTCCCCGGTGACGAACACCCCGACCGTCGGCCGGGGTCGTACCCGCAGCGCGTCGTGGCCGCAGGACGCGGCGAGCCCGATCAGCGCCGGCCCGATCCGGGTGCCGGCAGGGGCGAGACGGGATCCGGCCGGGGCATCCTCACCGATCCGCCGGATGTGCTCCCCCGGTGCGGGTGCCGGCCCCGACAGCAGGCCGTCCTCGACGCCCGCCGACTCCAGCGGCAGCACGGCGAGGGCGCCCGCCGGCACCGGGGCTCCGGTGGAGATCCCCACCGCCTCACCCGGGGCCTGCCGCCCCCGGCGGACGCCGCCCGCCCGGACGGAGCCGACGACACGCCACGGTCCGGGGCCGGCCACCGCGTACCCGTCCATGGCGGCCGTGTCGAACGCCGGAAGGGGGCCGGGCGCGCACAGGTCCGCGGCCGTGGTGAGTCCCGCCGCCTCGGCGAGCGGTACCGTGCGGGCGGCCAGGGGCAGCGGCGCCCGGTGCGCCAGCTCCCGGGCCCGCCCCCAGGGCACCTCCCGGGCGGGCGGGGCCGCGCCGGGCAGGGCGGTGGCGGGCACAGGGGTGGTGTCGGTCTTCGCGGGCATGTCGCCAGCCTGCGGCGGCGGTTTTTCCGTCATGCACGGGGAGCGTTGCGTTCTCGCGCCGCTCCCCTCACCGCAGGCCCCGGCGAGCGGTGAGCACCACATCGAGCACGCTCGCAAATGCGGCAAGGAAATCGTGAAGTGCTTGCAGGTGCGATGCTTATCGCGGATTTAGACTCTTGGATGATTTACTGAACCCACAGGGGCCCCAGTGGCCCGATTCCGTTCCAGGAACCAGTCGCACCCGCGGGTCGACGCCTGGTTCACTGATGCGGACGCCCCACCCCCGGGACTGCTTGCGGCTCTCGCAGCCCCGGGTCGGCGCGGCGAAGGAAGCCCCTGCGTGCCGATCGCGGTGTTCGACGCGCAGGGGCTCCGTCACGCCGGGCACAGCCGCGCCGGCTCCCGTCACAGGACGTTCATCAGGATGATGGCCGCGAGGTTCAACAGGATGACGGCGATGACCCCGCCCACCGCCATCCAGGCCCGCTGCGATTCGTCCATGGCCATGAGGAACCTCCCGGCTCGGGCGTGTCGCCACGCGCGGCTCCGGCGCGGGCCGGCCCGCCCCGGCCATCATGCCCCCGTTCCCCCGGGAGCACAGTTCGGCCGCCGGGAGCGGCCGGTCAGGAGACCCAGCCGGTGGTCATGCCGATGACGGCGGAGCCGTCCCCGTCGGCCAGCTTCGTGCCGGTGAAGTCTCGGGCCCACTGCGAGGTCTGAATGCGGAACGCGGGGCGTTCCGCGGTCAGCGCCTCCATGACCGCCTCGGCCGCACCGGCCGGGGTCTGGGCGCCGTCCATGAACTGGCTGACCGTGCGGTTCACGTAGTTGTGCATCGCGTCGGCGTACGGGCCGGCGGCGGCGATCGTGCCCTCGATGTCGAGTCCGAGGTTGTTGACGAACTCCGTCGCCACCGCGCCGGGTTCGACGACCGACACGCTCACGCCGACGGCGCCCGCGACGGGGGCCAGGCTCTCCATGTACCCCTCGACGGCGAACTTCGCGGCGCAGTACGCCTCGTTGAAGGGCTGACCCACGACGCCGCCGACACTGGTGACCGTGACCAGTCGGCCGCCGGAGGCCCGCAGGTGCGGCAGGGCGGCCTTGGAGACGTTGAGCACGCCGAAGAAGTTGACCTCCATGACCTCGCGGACGTCGGCGACCGTTTCGAGTTCGAGGGTTCCGACGTGTCCGGCGCCCGCGTTGTTCACGACGGCGTCCAGGCGCCCGTGGTCGGCGATCACTCCGTCGATCGCGGCGGCGACGGAGCGTTCGTCGACGACGTCGAGCTGCCGGATGTCGATTTCCACCCCCGCCTCGGCGGCGGCCTCGCGCAGGGCGTCGGCCCGACCGGTGTCACGCAGGGTGGCGACCGTGCGCCAGCCCGCGCGGGCCGCCGCGACGGCTGCGGCCAGGCCGATCCCGGAGGAAGTTCCGGTGATCAGGACGGTGGGGCGGGCCTCGCCGGGTGTGGTTTCGGGTGTGGCGGGAAAGGAGGTCATGACGGTTGCCTTTCACGGAACGTGATTTATGTGCGTGCACACACACCATAAAGTTATGTGTGCGTGCACGCAACCTCTAGACTGCCGACATGCCGAAGAAGCTCACCGAAGCCGAGATGCAGCCGGCCGACCACGCCTTCTACGGACTGGTCTGGGCCGGGACCGTGATGACCGACCGGGTCGACCGGGCCCTGGTGAAGGCGCACGACCTCCCCGTGTCCTGGTTCGAGGTGATGCTGTGGCTCGCTTCCAGCCCCGAGCCCGTGCCCGCTTCCGTCCTCGGCAACAGCACCCTGCTCAGCCGCAGTCAGGTGTCGCGGGTCGTGGACGCCCTGCAGGCACGGGGCCTGGTGACGCGCACACCCTCGACCCGCGACGCCCGGTCGGTGGAGGTGTCCCTCACGGATGCGGGTCGCACGGTCTTCGCCGAGGCCGACGCGACCAGGCGCGAAGCCCTGGCGCCGGTCTTCACGGACCTCCTGGACGAGCGGGACCTGGAGGCGCTGGGCACCGTGTGGCGCAAGCTCAAGACCACGAAGGACGTCAAGGGCGCGTAGCGCCCGCGGCATCCGGGACGTCCGACGCGATCCCGGCCGCGGCGGCGAAGAGACGGGCGCAGCGACGCGTCATGGCGTCGGGGGTCTGCTCCGGGTGCTTGACCCACCAGCGGACGAGGGTGGCGACCAGGTCACGCCAGACGTACTTGAGCGCGTCGGCGTCCAACGGGTCGGTGGATCCGACCGTGCGCAGCAGTTCGGCGGTGCCGCCCGCGGCGAGGCCGTCGATGGCCGACCAGTACTCCGAGGCACGCAGCACGGCCTCACCGCCGGGCGGCAGGGTGGTGTCGTAGAGGACGAACCACGCCTCCCGTCGCCCCTCCAGCGCGGTGAAGAGGGCGCGGAGCACGCGCAGGGGGGTGTGCGAGGCCGCGGTGGCGTCCGGGCCCATGGCCGTGCGGATCGTGCCGAGGATGCGGTCGCCGACGGGCACCAGACAGGCGACGTACAGGTCCTCCTTGGTGCCGAAGTACTGGTGGAGCAGCGTCTTGGTGACGCCCACCCGGGCCGCGATCGCGGGGAGCGAGGCGGCCGCGTAGCCGCGGGTCCCGAACTCCTCCGTGGCCGCTTCGAGCATCTGTTGCCGGCGGTGCTGCCGCGGGACTCCCTTGGTGCCGGCTTTCGAAGGAGGGGTTGCCATGGGCGGATATTATCAGTAAGTAATTTACCCCTAGGTAAATTCCTGCCACCTCCGGAGCGCCTCCATGGCCGGCACCACCGTTCCCTCGTCCCGTACCCGCTCCTGGTGGGGCTGGGGCTGGGCGGACGCCCACCCCGACGACGCCGAGTGCGTCGCGATGGGCGCCCTGCTCCCCGGCACCCTCGCCCGTCCGCTCCCCGTTCCCCGCGTCGCGGACCTGGACATCGCCCGGCCCGCGGTCGAACCGCCGTCGAGCCTCGCCCACCTGGTCCGCGACGACCCGGAGGACCGCGCGGCGCACGCCATGGGCAAGGCGTACCGCGACGTCGCCCGCGCCCTGCGCGGTCGACCGGGCCGCATCCCGGACCTGGTGGCCCGGCCGACGGACGAACGGGGCGTGGCGGACCTGCTGGACTGGGCCGGTGACCGGGAGATCGCCGTCGTCCCGTACGGCGGGGGTTCCTCCGTCAGCGGGGGCGTGGAGTACCGCGGCGACGCCCACCGGGCCGTGCTGTCCCTGGACCTGACGGCCATGGGGCGCGTCCTGGAGGTCGACACCGAGGGCCGGGCGGCACGCATCCAGGCGGGGGCGCTCGGGCCGGACCTGGAGGACCAGTTGCGGCCGCACCTGCTGACCCTGCGGCACTTCCCGCAGAGCTTCGAGTTCTCCACCCTGGGCGGCTGGCTCGCCACCCGGGCCGGCGGCCACTACGCCACCGGGCGCACGCACATCGACGACTTCGTGCAGTCGCTGCGCGTCGTCACCCCGGCCGGCACCAGCAGTTCCTGGCGGCTGCCCGCCTCCGGCGCCGGCCCCTCCCCCGACCGGCTGTTCCTGGGGTCGGAGGGGGCGCTCGGAGTCATCACCGAGGCGTGGGTGCGCCTCCAGGAACGCCCCCGCCACAAGGCGTCCGCCGCGGTGACCTTCACGGACTTCCAGGACGCGCTGCGGGCGGTCCGCGCCCTCGCCCAGTCCGACCTCTCCCCCGCGAACTGTCGGTTGCTCGACGCCGGCGAGGCCGCCCTGGCGGGCGCGGCGGGCGGTGACCGTTCCGTCCTGGTGCTGGGATTCGAGTCGGCGGACGAACCGGTGGCCCGACCGTTGGAACGGGCCGTGCGGCTGGCCCTCTCGTACGGCGGCCGGCGCGACGGCGCCGCCGGCGCCCGGGGCGGGGCGTCGAACGGGGTGCCGGGCGGGGCTCCGGGCAGCGACGCGGCCGTCCGCGCCTGGCGGTCCGCGTTCCTGCGGATGCCCTACCTGCGCGACGGCCTGGCCAGGATGGGGGCCGTCGCGGAAACGTTCGAGACGGCCGCGACCTGGGACCGGATACCGGGCCTGATCGAGGCCGTGCGCACCGAGGTGGGCGCCGCGGCGGTCAAGGCCACCGGGTACCCCGCGACCGTCAACTGCCGCTTGACGCACGTGTACCCGGACGGCGCGGCCCCGTACTTCACCGTCCTGGCCGCGGGCCGCGCCGGTGACGAGGTGGCTCTCTGGGACGATCTCAAGGCGGTGGCGGGCGAGGTCCTGCACCGGCACCGGGCGACCATCACCCACCATCACGCCGTAGGTCGCGACCACCGCGCCGGCTACGACCTCCAGCGCCCCGAGCCCTTCGCGCTCGCGCTGCGGGCCGCGAAGGGGGCGTTGGACCCGCGGGGCATCCTGAACCCCGGCGTGCTCGTGGATTGAGCAGCCGCCGTACGGATCCGGCCCGCCGGTCGGCCGGATCCGTACGGCCGCCGGCGTGGGATCTCAGCCGCCCGTCACCACACCGACCAGGGCACGCGACAGGTGTGCGGGCCGGCGCCTTCCGGGCACAGGCCCCCGATCACCGCCTTGCGGAGGGCCCGGTGGGTGCGCAGCGAGCAGACCAGGCGGACGTGCAGCTCGGCCGCTTCCCGCAGGCCGCGGTCCTCTCCGGGGTGCTCGACGGCCCACTGCTCGGCGAGGAAGTCGTAGTCCTGCGCCAACGACGGGTCGTCGGCGGCGCGCACGAAGGTGCGCCGCGTGACACGGGCCGCGCGGCGGGCGACCTCCCGGTCCACGACTTCCGCGACCCGGGCCAGCCCGTCGGCGTCCGCGTACAGGCCGAACCTCAGCATGCGTGTCCTCACCGACCGCACCCGTCCTCTCCCCATGACCGCGCTCAGGTCCGAGCGCTCGGGGCCATGATCCCGCGCACGTCCCGGGCCGTCGACAGGGTTTCCTTCCGTCGCGCAACCGGTCAGCCCCTGCGTCACCCGTCCGGCTCAGCGGAATCGCCCGTACGGCAGTCATGCCGGATCGTGGCCCGTGGTACGCCCGGCGGATCGGAGGTCGGCTGTGAACCGGTACCGGCAGGCCGCCCGCGGCGGGTGGACGCACCTCCCCACCCACGGGTGGGAGCAACCCCCGAGGAGTGACCGGCACCGCCCCCGTCCGCTCCGCGACCTCCTGGGAGGCACCGTCGTGCGCCGTTCGAAGCCCCTCACCCTCGCCTGCCTGCTCCTGCTCCTCGGCGCCTCGCCGGCCGGCGTACCGGCCGTCGCCGCGCGCGCCGACGTGGCCCCCGTCGCGGCCTGCCCGGCCGGACAGGCATCCCTGCGCGGTACGTGCGTACCGTCCGATTCCGCGGAGTTCGTGCGCGACCGGGTGCGCGACGCGCTCGCCCGGTACAAGCTGACCGCGGCCATGGCGGAGGTGTGGATCGACGGGGAGCGCGTCACCGAGGCCGCCGCGGGCCAGGCGATGACGGGGGTGCCCGCCACCACCGACATGCGCTTTCGGATCGGCGCGGTCTCCATCCCCTACCTGACGACCGCATTGCTGCGGATCGTCGACCGGGGCGGGGCCTCCCTCGACGACAAGCTGTCCCGCTGGCGCCCGGACGTGCCGCACGCGAACGAGATCACCCTGGGCATGCTGGCCTCGACGACCTCCGGCTACGCGGACTACGTCCGGGACCCGAAGTTCATCGCGGACCTGTACAAGAACCCGTTCCGGAACTGGACGGCGCGCGAACTCGTGGAGATCTCGGTGTCCAAACCGCTGGTGCGGGCACCCGGTTCGGGTTTCGCCTACTCCCACGCCAACTGGGTGCTCCTCGGCGACGTCATCTCCCGGATCGAGGGGCGTCCGCTCGCCGAGGTGATGGAGACGGACGTCCTGGGGCCGATGGGCCTGGACGCGACCGACATCCCGACGACGGCCGAGATCCCGGCACCCGTGCTGCACGGATTCGACAACGAGCGCGGCGTGTTCGAGGACGCCACGTACTGGAACCCCTCGTGGACGCTGGCGCCGGGCGCGGTCATGACCGGCACCCTGGGCGACATGGCGAAGTCGTTCACGGCGATCGGCGAGGGCGAGCTGCTGTCGGCCGAGTCCCACCGCAAGCAGCTGGCACCCGTCTCGCGGATCGATCCGAACACCTCGTTCGCCCTCGGCCTGGCCGTGCAGAACGGCTGGATCCTGCAGAACCCGTCCTTCGCCGGGTACGCGGGAGCCGTCGCCTACCTGCCCTCGAAGGGGATCGCGATCGCGACGGTCGCGACGCAGGGCCTGGGCAGCACCGTGCAGAACGCGGCCTCGTCCTTCCTGGCGGACATCGCCAACCACCTCGCCCCGGAGGCCGCCCTGAAGGCGGAGTGACCCACGGTGCGCCGGCGGCCGAAATGCCGCAGACTCCTCTAAGAGGCTCGACCCGGTAGGGCCCGCGCGTCGCGCGCGGGCCGCGATAAGGGTGTGTTGGCGTGCTCGATGTCCCGATGTGGTTGTGGGGGACGTTCGCCGCGGCCGTGGTGGTGTCGCTGGCGGTGGACCTGCTGGCCCACCGCACCGCCCACGTGATCGGCTTCAAGGAGGCCGCCCTCTGGAGCGCCCTGTGGGTGGGTCTCGCCCTCGCCTTCGGCGGGTTGGTCTTCCTCGTCCTCGGCACGACGGCGGGGACCGAGTACACGACGGCGTGGTTGCTGGAGAAGAGCCTGTCCGTCGACAACCTGTTCGTCTTCGCGGTGATCTTCGCCTACTTCAAGGTGCCCCGCGAATACCAGCACCGGGTGCTGTTCTTCGGGGTGATCGGCGCCCTCGTGTTCCGGGGGATCTTCCTGTCCCTGGGCGTCGCCGTCGTCAACCGCTTCACCGCCGTGCTGTTCGTCTTCGCCGCCGTGCTCTTCTACAGCGCCTACAAGCTCATGAAGGACGAGGAGGACAGCTTCGACCCGGGCAAGAGCTTCGCCGTGCGGATGCTCCGCAAGGTCGTGCCCGTCCGCGACGAGTACGCGGGGACGAAGTTCTTCGTGAAGGAGGCCGGCAAGCGCGTCGCGACACCACTGCTCGCCGTGGTCGCCGCGATCGAGGCGGCCGACCTCATCTTCGCCGTCGACAGCGTCCCGGCCGTCCTCGCGGTCAGCGACGACGCGTTCATCGTCTACACGAGCAACGCGTTCGCGATCCTCGGCCTGCGCGCCCTGTACTTCCTGCTGGCCGGGCTGTTGGACCGGTTCCACTACCTGAGCAAGGGTCTCGCGATCATCCTCGCCTTCATCGGGGTCAAGCTCATCCTCCAGGCGTCCCACAAGATGATCAGCCCGAGCGTTCCCGAGATCCCCTCGCCGGTCAGCCTGGCCGTCATCGTCGTCGTCCTGGCCGGTTCCGTCCTCCTCAGCGTCCGCCGGCCGCCCGCCGCGGAGGAGGACGAGCCGTCCCGGCCGCCCGCCGGCTGAACCCGAGCGGGGCGCGGGAAGGCGGCCTCGGAGGACGACCTCCCATTTCGGGACAAACGGGCTTATTGTTAAAAAATGAGTAAAACCGAGCATGAGACCGGTCCCCAAGGGGCGCTTGCGTGCCCGGCCTGCAAGCAGTCCGTGAGCACGACCATCAAGAGACGGCACAAGACGCTGGGGGTCTACGTACCCGTGTGGATCCCGGGCCCCTGCCACAATCCCGTGTGCCCCGACTACCTGGCGGACACCCGACAGGCCGACCACGGCCACGTCGAGCACGGCCACGGGGCCCGCTGAACTCCCCCACACGTCCCGACCCGGTCCGCCGGCGCGGACCGGGTCGGGACGGCGGTCCCGTCAGCGGCCCCAGCGCAGGGCGGCCGTCTGCACGGGGGCGTCCCACAGCCGCAGCAGTTCGTCGTCGGCCCGGCACAACGTCACGGAGCAGCCGGCCATGTCCAACGAGGTGACGTAGTTGCCCACGAGGGTCCGCGCCACCGGCACTCCCCGTGCCTCCAGGATCCGCGCCACCTCGGCGTGGAACCCGTACAGCTCCAACAACGGCGTCGCCCCCATCCCGTTGACCAGGGCCAGCACCGGACCGTCGGCGGGGGCCACCGCCGCCAGGTCCTCCAGCACGGCGGCCACCGCCACCTCGGCGATCTCCCGCGCGGGCATCATCGGACGCCGCTCACGGCCCGGTTCCCCGTGGATCCCGACGCCGAGCTCCAGTTCGCCGTCGGGCAGGTCGAAGGTCGGGCTGCCCTTGGCCGGGGTCGTGCAGGCGCCGAGCGCCACACCGAAGCTCCGCGAGGCGGCGTTCACCCGGCGGGCCAGTGCCGCGACCCGCTCCAGCGGCGCCCCCTCCTCGGCCGCCGCCCCGGCGATCCTCTCCACGAAGAGGGTGGCCCCGGTGCCGCGCCGCCCGGCCGTGTAGAGGCTGTCGGTCACCGCGACGTCGTCGTCGACCAGCACCCGCTCGACCCGGATCCCGTCCTCCTCGGCGAGTTCGGCGGCCATGTCGAAGTTGAGGACGTCGCCGGTGTAGTTCTTGACGACGAACAGCACGCCCCGGCCCGAGTCGACGTCCGTGGCCGCCCGGAGCATCTGGTCGGGCACCGGCGAGGTGAACACCTCGCCGGGACAGGCGGCCGACAGCATCCCGTGACCCACGAAACCGGCGTGCAGGGGTTCGTGGCCGGAGCCGCCTCCGGACACCAAACCGACGCGCCCGCCCTCCTTGGCGTCCCGCCGTACGACCACCCGCCGCTCCACGTCGACGGCGAGGTCGGGGTGGGCGGCGGCCATCCCCCGCAGGGCGTCGGCGACCACCGTTTCCGCACTGTTGATCAGCATGTTCATGGAGTGCCTCCCGGGCGGGCCGATTTCGGTCGGCGGGCCGGTCGCAGCCGGTCGCCGCGCCCCGCCGTACCCCCAAGTGTGCCGCCGCGTCGGGGAGATCCGCGAGGGTGCCGCGCCCGCGGGTCCATCCGCGCGCCGCCGCGTCCGACCTCCGTCGAAACCCGTACACATGTGGCATATGTTCGGGATCGCGGGGAACACGTCCGATATTGAACTAATTGCGCAGTGCGCGGGTCGTGGGACGGCCGGGGACCGGCCGTCGGGAAAGGGGCCCCCATGGTCAAGCGACTCAAGGACTCAGGGCTGGTCGGCGAACTCTCCGCCGAGTTCGCCGGAACCATGGTCCTCATCCTCTTCGGCTGCGGGGTGGTGGCCCAGGTCGTCGCCGGCGGGGGCCTCACGGATCCGCCGGGCGGCCTCGGCAACCACGACAGCATCGCCTGGGCGTGGGGCCTCGCCGTCACCCTCGGCGTCTACGTCGCGGCGCGACTGAGCGGCGCCCACCTCAACCCGGCCGTGACCGTCGCCCTCGCGGCGTTCAAGGGCTTCCCGTGGCGCAAGGTGGCCCCCTACGCGCTGGCGCAGACCGCCGGCGCCTTCGTGGCGGCTCTGATCGTCCGGTGGAACTACACCGAGGCACTCGCCAAGGTCGACCCCGGCCACACCATCAAGACCCAGGGCGTGTTCTCCACGCTGCCCGCCAACGGGAACACCAACCTTCCGGTCACCGAGTGGGGTGCGCTGCGCGACCAGATCATCGGCACCGCGATCCTGCTGCTGCTGATCCTCGCGGTCACGGACCTGATGGGCACGCCGCCGGGCGCCAACCTGGCCCCGTTCATCGTCGGCCTGATCGTGGTCGCGATCGGTATGGCCTGGGGCACCAACGCCGGATACGCGATCAACCCCGCACGTGACTTCGGCCCCCGACTGGCCAGCTTCCTCACCGGCTACGGCGGGGCCTGGCGGGATCAGTACGGGCAGTTCTACTACTGGGTCCCGATCATCGGCCCCCTCATCGGCGGTCTGTTGGGCGCGGGCCTGTACAAGGTCCTCATCGGCCGGTTCCTGCCGACCGCCGAGCCGGAGCCCCCCGGTCGGGTACCCGCTCCGGACGAGGGCTGAGCGACCCGGAGGGGGTCCGCGGGACCGTCCCGAGAGAGTGACCGACCCGAGAGGAGGCCTGCCATGGCCGACTTCGTCGGAGCAGTGGACCAGGGGACCACCAGCACCCGTTTCATGGTCTTCGACCACGCGGGCAACGAGGTGGCGAGGCACCAACTGGAGCACACCCAGATCCTCCCCCGTTCGGGCTGGGTCGAGCATGACCCCGTCGAGATCTGGGAACGCACCAACTCGGTGATGCAGAACGCCCTCCGGCACGGGAACCTCGCGGCTTCCGACCTGGCGGCCATCGGCGTGACCAACCAGCGGGAGACGACCGTGGTGTGGGATCCGCGCACCGGGCGCCCCTACTACAACGCGATCGTCTGGCAGGACACCCGTACCGACTCGATCGCGGCGGCCCTGGAACGGTCGGGCCGCGGGGACGTCATCCGGCGCAAGGCCGGCCTGCCACCGGCCACCTACTTCTCCGGCGGCAAGATCCAGTGGATCCTGGAGAACGTCGACGGGGTCCGCGCCGCCGCCGAGGAGGGGCACGCCCTCTTCGGCAACACGGACTGCTGGGTGCTGTGGAACCTCACCGGCGGCCCCGACGGAGGCATCCACGCCACCGACGTGACCAATGCCTCCCGGACGATGCTGATGGACCTGGAGACCCTCGACTGGGACGACGAACTCCTCGGGTTCTTCGACGTGCCCAGGGCGATGCTCCCGAGCATCAACCCGTCCTCCCACCCGGACGCCTACGGGCGGACCCGTACCTCCCGGCCGCTGCGCGGCGCCGTCCCCATCACCGGGGTCCTCGGCGACCAGCAGGCGGCCACCGTCGGCCAGGTCTGCTTCGCTCCGGGCGAGGCCAAGAACACGTACGGCACCGGCAATTTCCTCGTCCTCAACACCGGTACGGAACCGGTCCGGTCGCAGCACGGGCTGCTCACGACCGTGGCCTACCGGTTCGGCGACGAGCCCGCCGTGTACGCGCTGGAGGGTTCCATCGCGGTCACCGGCTCCGCGATCCAGTGGCTGCGCGACCAGTTGAAGATCATCAACAACGCGCCCGACAGCGAACGTCTGGCCCGCACGGTCGAGGACAGCGGCGGCATCTACTTCGTCCCCGCCTTCTCCGGCCTGTTCGCACCGTACTGGCGCTCCGACGCCCGCGGCGCCATCGTGGGACTCGCCCGCTACCACGACGACGGCCACCTGGCGCGGGCCGCGCTGGAGGCCATCTGCTACCAGAGCCGCGACGTTGTGGAGGCCATGGAACAGGACTCCGGCGTCCACCTCGACGTGCTGAAGGTGGACGGCGGCGTGACCGCCAACGACCTGTGCATGCAGATCCAGGCCGACGTCCTGGGCGTGCCGGTCAGCCGACCGGTCGTCGCGGAGACGACCGCACTGGGCGCCGCCTACGCCGCCGGTCTGGCCACCGGCTTCTGGCAGGACACCGACGAACTCCGCACCCACTGGCAGGAATCCCGGCGCTGGACTCCCCAGTGGTCCGAGGACCGGCGCGCGCAGGGGTACGAGGGCTGGAAGAAGGCGGTGGAACGCACCCTCGACTGGGTCCGGGTCGAATAGGCCCGGCTCGTCCCGTCCCCGCACATGCGCCGCGCCGCACGGGGTAGGCGCCGCCCATGGAAACAACGCTCCGACCCACGATCACCACGGCTGCCGAAACGTCGGGCGGGGCCTGGCTGCTCCCCCTGATCGGCATCGTCGTGGCGGTGCTGCTGATCGCCGCCGTCTGGTGGGGGATCAAGCGCCGTCGGACCCTGCGCACCGGGCCCACGGACAGCGGGCCCTCGTCCCCCGGCACGGCCGCGACGCCGCCCCCGGCGGACGCCGGTGACTTCTCCGGAGGGCGCGGCCACGCCGGGCCGCACGACTTCCCCGGCTACGGGAACATCGGGGACGGCGGCGAGAAGCGCGAGGGCTGACCGACCGCCGGGCGCGATCGCAGCCCACCCGAGCCGTGGCACGCCCGCCGACCGTCGGCGGGCGTGCCACGGCGTACCGGCCCCGGGGCCGGTTCAGGAGCCGAGGGCGTCCTCGACGTTCTGCTGCCAGTAGCCGACGGTCAGCGAGCTGTCGTAGTGGACACCGGCGGCCGGCAGCGAGGGGGTCGCCGACGCGCCGCCGCTGCTGTTCGGCGTCATGCCCTGGAAGGCGACGGTGAGCCGGTGACCGGTCGTGCCGCCCTCACCGCTCCCGTCGGCCGCCGACAGCAGGGCCGCCGCGTAGCCGGACCCGCCGGGCGCGAGGGACACCACGGCCTGCGGCTGGGTCTCCTTACGGGCGGTCGGCGCCCACTGCATCTCGTCGAAGCGCAGCACCGGGTAGTACGTGAGGTCGCACGTCCTGGATCCGGTGTTCTTCACCGTGATCAGCATGTGGTTGAGGGGACGCGTCACCGGCTGGACCGTGACGGTGGTGTTGGAGCCGTTGCACAGGACGCGCTTCCCGTCGGCGGCCTGCTCCGAGGAGCCCTTCCCGTTCGTGGGACCGGCGCCGGTCTGCACTCCGCCCGTCGTCCCGGTTCCGCCCTTGGCCCCGGCCTGACCGCCGGGGGTCCCCTGCCCGCCGGACGCGGCGCCCTGGGGGGTGTTCGTGACGCCCTTCGCGGAAGGGGTCGCCGAGGCCGCCGCCGCTCCCTCGTCCTTGAGGCCGGTGCCGTCCTGGCAGGCGGTGAGGGCGAGCGCGGCCACGACGGCGACGGCCGCGCCGACGAACCGTCGGGAGGTGGGGGTGACGGACGTCGTGGTGGGGGCGGAACGGAACACGAACATGGCTGATCGCCTCTCATACGGGTTGCCCGCGGCGGCGGTCGGGACCGGCTGCCGGGGGCGGTGTGCTTGGATGGCATCAGCCTGTGCGGTGATCCGTCCCGGTCACCACCACCAACGGGTGATCAGGGATGCTGGGACGCCCACACAGGCTCTGAGCTGCTGAAACAACCTGTTCCCGGGACGCGGAACGGGATATCCGGGTGGGAGGAACAGTGTCGGAAGACACTGCTGGGTCCGAGTTCGCCGTGCTGTTGCGCGAGTTGAAGGACCGGTCCGGCCATAGCTACGGGACGCTCGCCAAGCGGCTCCACATGAGCACGTCGACCCTGCACCGGTACTGCGGCGGCGACGTCGTCCCGGCGGAGTACGCGCCGGTCGAACGGCTCGCCCGGCTCTGCAAGGCGTCGCCCGAGGAACTCGTCGCACTGCATCGGAGTTGGGTCCTGGCGGACGCGAACCGCCCCCGCAAGGGCGGCGATCCGGGCAGCAGGGCACAGACACGGGCCGCGGCGGCCCCGGCGGCCCCCCTCTCCCCGGAGTCGCCGATGCCGCAGGTGCAGGCGTCGCCGTCCCCGGAGGCAACGGGTTCGCCGTCCCCGGACGCCCGGGCAACGCCGACACCGGAGGCGGGGCCGGACCCGGCGGCACAGGTACCGCCCACCCCGGGGGCTCAGGCAGCTGCGGCCCCGCCCGCACGGCCGGACGCGGCGCGGGCGTCGCGGGCCACGGAGGTGCCGCGTTCCCCGGCGGAGGAGGCCTGGCCGCCCACGGCCGTGGGGCGTCACGTGCCGGATACCTCGCGGCGCCGGCCGCGCCGGCCCGTACTCGCCGGGATCGCCGTGGCGGTCGTCGCCGGGGCGGTCGCCCTCGCGCTGAGCCTGTCGACCTCGGACACCGGCGCCCGGGGGCGTCCCGCCGGCGCCGCCGCGTCGGCGCCCGGCGAACCGGGCCGACCGGGTGGCGGGACGGCTTCCGTGGGTCCGTCGACGGCTTCGTCCCCCGCGTCCCCGTCGGGGTCCCCGTCCGCGTCCCAGGACACCGGACCGGGCCCCGCCGGCGCCGTTCCCGGGACGGCCGGTACGGGAACGGCCGCCGGATCCGCTCCCTCCTCCCCCGCCGGAGGGCAAGGAGGCGCCGGCCCCGCGGCCGGCGCACCGCTGACGGTCGCGGCCCAGCCGCACACCTGGGAGTCGCCCTGCGGCCAGCACTACCTGATCGACAAGCCGCCGACCGAGGTGGGGCCCCCGCCCCTCGAACGGGACGCACCGGCATGGGTGGCGGCGTCCGGAGCGGTGGCGGCGGGCGAACAGTACGTCACGCTCACCCTTCAGGGTTCCGGGAAGGAGACGGTGGTCCTGGAGAGCATGACCGTCCGTACGGCCGGCAAGCGCACGCCCCTCGCCTGGAACGACTACGCCATGGGCTACCCGGGCGTCGGCTGCGGCGCCGGCGTGCCGACGCGTTCGTTCACCGTGGCCCTCGACGCCGCGCGCCCGGCCTTCGCCCCCGTGGCGGGACAGCCGAACTTCCCGTTCAAGGTGAGCGAATCCGCGCCGGAGGTGTTCTACGTCAAGGCGGACGCCTCCGCGTACGACGTCAGCTGGTACCTGGAACTGGCCTGGTCCAGCGGTTCCCGGCAGGGAACCCTCACCATCGACCACAACGGCAAGCCGTTCCGCACCAGCGGCCACAACGGACGGCCCGGCTTCGAGTTCCCCCTCGGCGGCGACGGATGGGTGCCGGCGGGATCGACGACCTGACCGGGAGCGACCGGCGGTGTACCGGGAGCGCACGGTCGCCGGCGTCCCGGAGCGGTTCCGGACGATCGAACATACGATGGGCGGGAACCGGCGCGGACGGCTCGCGGTGCCGCCCGCCCAGAGCGCTCGGGGTGGAGACGACGTATGGCACAGGCCGCCGATCCGGCGCGGACCGTCATCCTCACGGTGGACGACGACCCGGGGGTCTCCCGCGCCATCGCCCGTGACCTGCGGCGCCGCTACGGCGCCGAGTACCGGATCGTGCGCGCCGAGTCCGGCGAGTCCGCGATGGAAGCGCTGCGCGAACTGAAACTGCGCGGGGACCTGGTCGCGGTGATCCTCGCCGACTACCGCATGCCGCAGATGAACGGCATCGCCTTCCTCGAAGAGGCCATGGGCGTGTACCCGGGAGCGCGGCGCGTACTGCTCACCGCGTACGCCGACACCAACGCGGCCATCGACGCGATCAACGTGGTCGACCTCGACCACGACCTGCTCAAGCCCTGGGACCCGCCGGAGGAGAAGCTCTACCCCGTCCTGGACGACCTGCTCGCGGCCTGGCGTTCCAGCGACCACCGCCCGGTGCCCGCCACGAAGGTGGTCGGGCACCGCTGGTCGGCGCGTTCCTCGGAGGTCCGCGAGTTCCTCGCCCGCAACCAGGTGCCGTACCGCTGGTACTCCTCCGACGAGCCGGAGGGACGACGGTTGCTGGAGGCGGCGGGGGCCGACGGGCAGCGACTGCCGCTGGTGGTGACGCCCGACGGCGGTGTGCTGGTCGAACCGGAGGCGCCCGAACTGGCCGCGCGTGTCGGGCTCGCGACGACCCCCACCGCCGACTTCTACGACCTCGTCGTGATCGGCGGCGGCCCGGCCGGCCTCGGCTCGGCGGTCTACGGGGCCTCCGAGGGGCTGCGTACGGTCCTGGTGGAGCGGTCGGCGACCGGGGGACAGGCCGGACAGAGTTCCCGCATCGAGAACTACCTCGGTTTCCCGGACGGCGTCTCGGGCGCACAGCTCACGGAACGCGCCCGCCGGCAGGCCGGTCGGTTCGGCGCCGAGATCCTCACGGCGCGCGAGGTCACCGGGCTGGAGGTCAACGGTCCGGCGCGCGTCGTCCACTTCTCCGACGGGTCGACGGTCGCCGCGCACAGCGTGATCCTGGCGACGGGCGTGTCGTACCGGCAGCTCCACGCGCCGGGCTGCGACAGCCTGACCGGCTGCGGGGTGTACTACGGCTCGTCCCTCACCGAGGCGGCCTCCTGCCACGGGCAGGACGTGTACATCGTGGGCGGCGCCAACTCCGCCGGGCAGGCGGCGATGTACCTGTCGCGCGGCGCCAAGTCGGTGACGCTGCTGGTGCGCGGGGACTCCCTGGCGGCGTCGATGTCGTACTACCTGATCCAGCAGATCGAGGAGGCCCCTAACATCACGGTGCGGCCCCGGACCGTGGTCGACGAGGCGCACGGCGACGGGCACCTGGAGCAGTTGACGCTCCGGAACGTGGACAGCGGGGCGACCGAACTCGTCGACGCGCAGTGGATGTTCGTCTTCATCGGCGCGGCCCCGCTGACGGACTGGCTGGACGGCACGGTGCTGCGCGACGAACACGGCTTCATCCTGGCCGGGCCGGACCTCACACCGGACGGGCGGCCGCCGGCCGAGTGGGAACTGGACCGTTCCCCCTACCACCTGGAGACCAACGTCCCGGGCGTGTTCGTGGCGGGCGACGCCCGCGCCCGGTCCGCGAAGCGCGTCGCGTCCGCCGTCGGAGAGGGAGCCATGGCCGTGATGCTCGTCCACCGGTACCTGGAGCAGTCGTGAGCGGGCAGGTCATGCCCTGCGCCCCGCAGGAGATCGCCTCGCTGTTCCTGTTCGAGAAGCTGTCCCCGGAACAGCTCGGCCGGCTCTGCTCCGAAGGGCGGGTGGAACGGTTCGACGTGGGACCGGTGTACACCGAGGGCGACCCGGCCACCTGCTTCTTCGTGATGATCGAGGGCACCGTCGTACTGGCCCGCCGGGTCGGCGGCGACGACGTGGAGGTGAGCCGCACCTCGCAGCGCGGCGTGTACGCGGGAGCCATGCAGGCGTACCTGGGTGAACAGGTGCCGCAGACCTACACCAACTCGATGCGGGTGACCGAACCGACCCGGTTCTTCGTGCTGCCCGCGGAGTCGTTCGCGGACGTCATGCGCGAGTGGTTCCCGATGGCCGCGCACCTGCTGGAGGGGCTGTTCTTCGGTTCGAAGAACACGCAGCGGGCGATCGGGCAGCGTGAACGGCTGCTGGCCCTGGGGTCGTTGTCCGCGGGTCTCACGCACGAGCTGAACAACCCGGCCGCGGCGGCCGTACGGGCGACCGCGGCGCTGCGCGAGCGGGTGGGCAAGATGCGGCACAAGTTGGCCGTCATCGCGCAGGGCCCCTACCCGCGCGAGGTCATCGCCGGCCTGATCGACATCCAGGAGCGCACGGCCGAACGTGTCGCCAAGGCACCGGCGTTGAGTCCGCTGGAGGCTTCCGACCGTGAGGACGAGCTCGCCGACTGGCTCGATGACCACGGCATCACCGAGGGCTGGCGGGTCGCACCGACCTTCGTGCAGGCCGGACTGGACACGGACTGGCTGGAGCAGGTCGCGGCCGCCGTCGACGAGGACGTCCTGCCGGGTGCGATCGGCTGGCTCAACTACACGGTCGAGACAGAGCTGTTGATGGACGAGATCAACGATTCCACCACGCGCATCTCCCATCTCGTGGACGCGGCCAAGCAGTACTCGCAGCTCGACCGCGCCCCGCACCGGGTGGTCGACGTCCATGAGCTCCTCGACAGCACCCTGCTGATGCTGTCCGGCAAGATCGGTCCCGGGGTGCGGGTGGTCAAGGACTACGACCGCTCGGTGCCGGACGTACCGGCCTATCCGGCGGAGCTCAACCAGGTGTGGACCAACCTCATCGACAACGCCGTCTTCGCGATCGGGAGCACCGGCGGCGAGGGCACCCTGACGGTCCGCACGGCACGGGAGGGCGACAGGCTGCTGGTGGAGTTCCGTGACACGGGACCGGGCGTTCCGGCGGACGTCCGCAGCCGCATCTTCGACCCGTTCTTCACCACCAAACCGGTCGGTGAGGGCACCGGTCTCGGCCTGGACATCTCCTGGCGGATCGTCGTCAGCAAGCACCACGGGAGCCTCCAGGTCGAATCCGTCCCGGGTGACACCCGTTTCCAGGTCCTGCTCCCGCTGACCGCTCCGGAGGTCGGGGAGTTCACCGGAACCGACACCACCGAGGAGGACCCCGCATGACCGGCATCGACGGCATCGACCCGAGCGCCCCGCCCAGCGGCACCGGGTGCGCCGACTGCGACGAGGCGGGCGGCTGGTGGTTCCACCTGCGACGCTGCGCCGAGTGCGGCCACATCGGCTGCTGCGACTCCTCACCGGGCCAACACGCCACCGCGCACTGGAAGTCCAGCGGCCATCCCCTGGTACAGAGCTTCGAGCCCGGCGAGGGATGGTTCTGGGACTACGCCACCGACGCCATGTACGAGTCGGGTCCCGAGCTGACGCCACCGGACGCCCACCCTGCGGACCAGCCGTCCCCCGGGCCGGCCGACCGCGTCCCGCAGGACTGGCCCGGCCTGCTGCACCGCTGAGGACCGGCCCGCCCGCACCGGCCCCCGGCCTCGCCCCGCCGTGGTAGGGGGCGACGGCGGGGGCCGGCGGGGATCAGCAGGAGCGGACCGGCTGGAGGTTGTGGACGAAGCGCGCCGAGACCCAGCCGTTGGAACCCTGGATCCGGTACCAGACGGGATTGCCGTCCACCCAGCCGCCCCGCTTCTGGCAGTTGAGCAGGATCCGCTGGTGCGGACGCAGCACCTTCACGACGCCCGAGTACACCGTCGGCTTCTGCCGGACGTGGAGCGGCGCGTCGGAGACCACCTCACCGACCGGGTAGGCCGCCTTGGGGGCGCCCGGCGCGGGGAGGGATCCGTACTGCCCGGTCGCCATTGCCGTCGCGGCGCCGGGGCCGATCAGCACGGCCGCTCCGACCACGCACGCGAGTACCGTTGTCTTCATCCTTGCACCGCTCTCCGCAGATCCGTACCGGCATCGAGTGGCCGGCGGGCGCTCGGCCTCTTCAGCACCCCCCTCGACTATCCGCGCGGGCAACCCGTTCGGCGGGCGGACACGCCCGCCCTCCTCCGGATGGCCCCCCGGGTCGCGGACCTGACGTGCGTTCAGCTCCCCGAGCGCGGGCCGATAGGGTGTTCGACGCCTCATGGCGGCGCGTGACCCACCCGTGTGACCCACCCGTGTGACCCGCACCCCCACGGAGCTCGTACGGCAGGCGTGATACCCGGAGGCACGAAGTGAGCGGGACCAGACCGATCGACCGGGCCCGGTCGGCCCCCGGTGGCGCCCTGAGGGCGTTCCTCCGGGCCTGCAGGGCGAGCGACGACGAAGCCCCCAGGGCCGAGCGCGTCGACGACCCGGCCATCGGCCGGATGCAGCGCGCGCGGATGGCACTGGGCTTCGGCGCCGGCCTCTGGCTGATCGTGTCGTACCCGCTGAGCGACGGCGGCGAGGAGTTCGTGCTCGGCAAGATCGTCGAGCTGGGCTTCTCCTGCCTCGTCCTGACGATCGGATCCGTGGTCGGGATCACCACCTTCCTCGTCATGAGCAGCCGGGACAGGCGCCGCGACTTCGCCGGGCGACTGCCCAGGCCGGTCATGACGCTCGTGATGCTCGCCACCGGCCCGCTCCTCACGTGGGCGTCGCTCAAGTCCCTCCGGGGAGAGTTGCTCCCCGCCGATGCCCTGCAGGGCGTCATGGCGTTCTTCGGCGACGGGATCTTCGCCAAGCTGGTGGTGTTCCTGCTGCTCGCCGCCGGATGGCTCGCGTCCGTCGCCGTACTGCTCGGCTCGATCCCCTTCACGCTCTACTCGGCCTACTTGTGCGTGTTCACCTGCATCCGGGCCGGGGACGTGCACCAGCTGCTTCCCGCGCTGATATCCCCCCTGCTGGTCTGGTCGCTCCTCGCCTTCCAGCTCTTCATCGGTCCCGACGTGGCGGCGCCCCCGCTCGTGCTGTACACGTTCATGTTCGGTGGCCCCCTGTCGGTGACGGCGCTCTCGGTCTGGGAGGTGCGCCGACTGCGCGTCCGCCACGGCATCACCCTGCGCGACGCGCTGGACCGCTGATCCGTCGAATTCGGCGCCAGCGCGCCGCCGGGCCTCAACTGCGCCAGGCACAGGGCGGATTAGGCTCGGCCCGATGACGGAGAATGAGATCCAGCTCAAAGCGATCGCCGCGCTCACAGCCATCAGGTCCGGCGCCGACAGCCAGTTCGTCTCCGACCTGCTGGGAGAGGTGATCCCCGCCGAGTTCGTCGTTCCGGTCGACGCCGGCCTGGAGGAGACGGGCCTGGCCGTGTTGCGGCAGGTCTCCCAGCCGCTCAATGCCCTGGTCAACGGCTTCATCCTCGCCTTCGACGTCGTGGCCACGGCGCTCGACGCCGCGGAGCTCGACACCTCCACCGAGGACCTCCTGCAGACCCTCGCCCTGAGCCTGGCGGTCGAGGACACCGAGTGACCCGGCCCCTCCGGGGCCGGTCCCGGAGGGCTCCCCATTCCTGACGCACCGACGGCCCGCGCCCCTTTCAAGGGCGCGGGCCGTCGCATGTTTCCGGCGTCCCCCTCGGCTCGACGGGGTCGCGTGGTCGGCCGGGGGCTGCTAGTTGTCGATCTGGAGGGTGGCCATCATGCCCGCGTCCTCGTGGTTGAGGATGTGGCAGTGCAGGACGGTCTTGCCCGTGTAGTCGAGGAAACGGGACCGGACCACGATGTTGCCGCGGGCCGGGACGTCGACGGTGTCCTGGAACCCGTAGTTGACCTGGGGCTTCCCGTTGATGCTCATCACCTGGAAGTCGTTGGTGTGGACGTGGAACGAGTGGACCTCGTCACTGTCGTTGCGGATCGTCCATTCCTCGACCGTGTTGAGCTTGACCCGGAAGTCCGTGCGGTTGTGGTCGAACTGCTTCTTGTTGATGTAGAACTGCGTGCCGTCCGCGTTCTCCGTGAACACGATCGTCTTGCGACCCGCGACGGTCGCCGTCCCCAGGTCGTCCACCGGGGCGAACGTGGTCGGCAGGGCAGCCTGCTCCACCGGTTCGCCGGAGGTCTCCACCGTCGCCAGGGTGGCCTGCGGGAACTGGTTGCCGGCCTTGCCGGAGTTGTACGGCAGGGTCTGCAACTCGACGGTGCCGGCCTTGCCGCCCTGCACCAGTACGTCGTACCGCGCGCCCGCCGGGATCACGATCGAGTCGGCCGAGTACACCTTGTTCACCGGGTAGCCGTCCTGGGCCACGACGTGGAACTTGCTGCCCGGCAGCGCGACCTTGTAGAAGATGTTCGCCCCGATGTTGGCCAGGCGCCACAACTGGGTCTCGCCGGGCTTGATCCGGATGCGCGGGTTGAGCTGGCCGTTCACGGTGCGGGTGGTCGGCGCGCCCATCTTGAGGTCGGCCGTCTTGATCTGGTCGCCGACGATCTGGAAGTCCTTCAGCGCCACCACGTGCTGGGTGATGCCGCGCAGCTCCGGCGGCATGTACCGGTCGAGACCGTCGACCACGATGATGCCCGCCATACCGCCCGCCGTCTGCGCGGCGGACAGGGTGTGCGGGTGCGGGTGGTACCAGTACGTTCCCGGTTCCAAACTCTTCGGGAATTGGTAGGCGAAGTCGAAGGTCTTGCCCGGTGCGATGTTCAGGAAAATATTGTCGGAATTACCGGTCGGTGAAACGTGCATTCCGTGCACGTGGAGATTCGTCTGCTGGTCGAGCTTGTTCTCGAAAGCGATCTCCATCCGGTCGCCCGGTTGCAGCCGCAGTGTGGGCGGCATGTACAGGCCGTTGTACGTGAGCGCCCACAGGGGCCGGCCCGCGAGTTGGACCTGCTTCCGCTCGACCACGATGCGCGTCTTCAGCAGGCCGTTGCGGCTCACGACCTGAGCCGGGTCACGGAGATCCTCGGTGGCCGCGGCGGTCAGCGCCGGTGAGGGCGAAACCGTGGCGGCGGGCGTGGCCGCGACGGAGGCCGAGGGCGCCGCTCGCCCCTCGCCCGTCTTCGCGGTACCGCAGCCCGAGGCCAGGGCGAGCGCGCCGAGCAGCGAGGCGACAGCGGTCCACCGGGCGAATTGATGTCTTCTCATCCGGACTCCGAGACGTAGTGGGCACTCTCCACGACCCTGGGGGGGCCGCCTTCGGGAGATCATGCCGCGCCGTGGTCCGGAATGAATTCAATGACCCGCGTTTCGCCGGCAAAGCCGGATCATTCCGACCCCCGCCGGAATTAATGTCGTACCGCTCCGGAAATGACCAGCCCCATCGCCCGGACGTCGTCGTCCAGGCGCCGGAAGTGCCGCAGGAACCGCGCGGCGTCCGGGCCGACGCCCGGGCCGGCGGCGCGCGCCCCGAACTCCGGCCCGAGGGTCGCCGCACCCGAACGGGCGCCCCCGGACTCGGCGGTGGCGCCGTCGGTGTCGCGGGTACGGCCCTCGTCCCCGGTGCCCCCGGGATCACCGGTGTCATCGGTGATCAGTGCCGTGAGGAGCGCCAGCTTCCCGTTGACGGCGCCCAACGCCTCCCCCAACAACGGTTCGGCGGGTGACCGGGACCAGGCTCCGGGTGCCAGCCGCTCCGCCTCCACCGCGAGGGTCCTGGCGTGGTAGGCGCAGGTCTCCAGCAGGCCCATCAGCCGGAGCGCCGCACTGCGCCGGTTGCGGTGCGGTGCCACGGGGTGGACGACCGGCGTCACCGACCGGCCGAGCTCCTCGACGGCCCGGTCCAGGGCCTGCGCCGCACGGACGGGGGTCGCCGGCTCCTCCGGGAGGCGCGGGGCCGATCCACGGCCCGTTCCCGGACCGGGTGCGGGTCGCGGTCCGGTCACCCTGCGCACGGTCGCCTCCAGCGCCCCGGCCAGGGCGGTCAGGGCCGCGGCGAACTGGACGTCCGTCTGCCGGGCCGTCGCCCGGGGCAGGATCACGACGGCGGCGAGGACCCCGCACACCACGCCGAACCCGGTCTCCGCCATCCGGATGGGCAGTAGGCCACCGGTGTAGTCCCCCAACAGGTCCGACAGCAGCGCGATCATCAACGTGATGAAGAAGGTGGCGACGGTGTACGACAGGGCGGCCGTGTACGCCATGCCGAACACGCAGGCGAGGGTGAGCAGGAAGGCCGCCCACGGGTGCCCCGCGAGTCCCGCCGCCACGACGATGCCGACCAACATCCCCGCGGCGGTGCCGAGCACCCTCCGGTAGCCCTTCAGCGCGATCTCGCCGGTGGAGGAGGTGTTGAAGAAGACCATCCAGCAGGCCAGGACGGCCCAGTACCAGTGGTCGACGGAGATGAGCTGACCGCCGACCGTGGCGACGGCCGCACCACAGGCGACCTGTACGGCCGCACGGGTGGTCGGACGGCTCCACCCCACCGGACCCTCCGTGGCGGGCCGCCCGGACGGGATCGGTCCGGCCCCGGGCGTCGTGGACGCACCGGGAGCGGCCTGCCGGGGGTCGCCCCGGAAGGCGACCCGCAGTGCGGCGGCGGCCTGCACGAAGTCCTCCACGGCCAGGTACGCCTCGGCTTCGACGGCGTCGGTGTCCGGGGGCGGGGTGGAAGGCCGCGGGAACGGTCCGCCGGCCAGGGCCGGCCCGAGGGCCCGTACGCGCACGGCCAGGTTCTCGGCCCGCGGCGGCGCCGACGACCCGGCAGCGGGGCCCTCCGCCGCGGCGGCGCCCCCACCGGGCCGCGAACCGTCTCCGGGCAGGTGCAGCCGGTGCGCGAAATCGGTGGCGCCCGTCCCGCCCTCGACAGCCCGGAGCACCATCACCACCATGCGTTCGGCCCGTACGTCGACCTCCGTCATCCGGGACCGGACGAGGTCGGCGACCGGCGGGGACGCGCACACCTCGACGCTGTCCTGGAGCATGAGCGCGCACGTGTGCAGTCGCACCAGGCGACGCTGGACCGCCCGCAGCCTCGCCCGGGACGCCGGCCCGGGCGTCCCGTCACCGAGCAGCTCGGCGAGGGCGGAGGCCAGGTCCTCCAGGCACGTCCGGACCGACCGCTGGAGTCGTGCGAACGACCGGGCCGGTGTCGTCCTCAGGAGCGCGAACCGGACGACCGCCCCGCATCCGAACGCCACCGCCACGGCCGCCCACAGCCGTGGGAGCTCCGGCGTCGTGAACGTCACGAACTGCATGACGAAGTACATCTGGAAGGCGTTCATGCCCAACGCGGTGCCGCGCGGACCGTAGCGGCGGATGTACACCGTGACGAACAGCAGGGCCACGAACACCGCGCCCGACACCTTCGGGTACGGCTCCAGCAGCACGGCGACCGTCGCGGAGGCCAGTGCGACCGGCAGGCTCAGGGCGTGGGTGACGGCCTGCTCGCCGGGCAGCGGCCCGGTGAGCACCATCGACCACACCAGCGCCGACGAACCGGCCGCGACCAGGTAAGGGGTGGCGAAGCCGAGCGCCCATAGGACGACCAGGGTGAGGCAGATCGCGAGGACGGTGTTGGCCGCCCCGACGAGACGCACCAGCCCGGGATCCGCCGCGCCGAGCGCCTCGCGCACGGAACGCGGTTTCTCGCGCGTCGCAGCCGCTTTCCCGTCCACCGCGCCGTCCTTTCCGGCCGCCACCCTTCCAGTGAACCGCGAGTCCGGCCCGGGCACCGTTCGGCGCTCCACGGCCGTACGCCCGCGGGCCCACCGGGGGCAGAAGGAGGCGGACCGGCGGTTGCCGGTCCGGAAGGGTGCCGGGGCGTAGCGGGATGTGCTGTGGGGGTCTACTCACGGATTGGTCACCGTCGGGTCCTGCACCCGAGTGAGCGGTTGCCGTCACAGCCGCGCATGCTCCTCATGTCGCGGACTTCCCGTACTCCCGGCCTGCTGTTCCTTTGTTCCCACCCCTGTGCGCACCTCCGACCCTACGAACCCGGCGGACCCGTGTGAGCCTTCGTTCGGTCGGCGCGCCGGGTCGCCGGCGTTCCTCCGATCGGTCCCCCCGCACCGACCCCCTCGACCGCTCGGGGGGCACCCGCCGCCGCTCGGCGCCGTCGTCCCACGGCTCGTCCGTTCGTATGACCGGCCCGGGCCCCGTGCCTCCCTAATGTCGTACGCAGAACCCCCACCGAGAGGAGCACGACGATGGTGAAGACCACAGCGGCCCCCGTCACGGGCCGCGGCGCACCGCTGGGAATCGAACTGGTTCCCGCGGCCGCCCGCCGGTACACCGACCCGATGACGCGCTGTATCTCCTGCGCGGGCCCCCCGCCCCCGCCCCCGGGCTGCAGCACCCGCGTCCGGTTCTGACGGACGAACGGCGGAGGCCGGACCCCGAGGAAGGGTCCGGCCTTCCGCTGCTGCCCCCACAGCCGCACCCTCACCCGCCGAGTCCGCCCCGGCGGGTTTCGTCGTGCGCCACCGCCCGTGGCCCGGCGGTGCTCGGGGTGCCTCGGGCGGGGCGCCCGGCGAGCCGCTCGTACTCGTCCCGTCCATCACCCCGGACCGCGGCGCGCACTCCCGACGCCCCAAGACCGTGCCGTGGCCGGCCGCGGCACGGCACGGCACGGCACGGCGGGCGCCCCCGCACGGCACGGCACGGCACGGTCGGGAACGAGACCACGGCCGCTCCCGGATTGCGCCCCCGGCCATTCGCGGCGGGCGTCGCGGAAACGCCCGAGGGGCCCGGAGCCGCGCACGGCTCCGGGCCCCTCGGGGACACACGGTCAGGCTATGGCCTTCTCACCGGTGGGAAGGGAGCTGATCGCCTTCTCACCGGTCGGAAGGGAGCTGATCGCCTTCTCCGACGGCAAGGAGTTGAGCTCCTTCCCCGACGGAAGGACGTTGAGCTCCTTGCCCGACGGAAGGGAACTGATCGCCTTCTCCGACGGCAGGGCCCTGAGGTCCTTGCCCGACGGAAGGACGTTGAGGTCCTTGCCCGACGGAAGGACGTTGAGCTCCTTGCCCGTCGGTATCCGGTGTTCGGGGGTGGCTGCGGCCAGGCTCTTGCCGCCCGAGGCCTGCAGCTGCGGGCCGGTGGCGGCCTGGGCGGTGAAGGCGGTGACTCCGGTGAGGGCGAGTACGCCCGCGGTCAGTCCGGCAGTGGTGAGAGCTCGGGTCGAGAACATGTTCCTGGGCCTCCGGTGGTTTCGGGTTGCGGCGCGACGGGACCGGTTCGGTTCCCAGGGGCGGGATTGCCCCGAGCGCTGGTTCCAGTGAAGCCGGCGGCTCCCGCTCGACGCGTCCCCCGATCGGTCCACGGGGTGGAGGAACGGGTGGGGAACGCCGGCTGGATCGGGCCGAACGGCAGCCGGAGGGCGGAGCGGGCCGGTCGAACCGACGCCGCGCCGCGGAGGGTCTGGCGGAGCGGGGAACGGTGCGTCATCCCGGGAGCCCGCCGAACGGATGACGAGCGGGCGCGCACGCCCTGCCTAGCGTGAAGGCGCGGTGAATCCACCGTTGACCCCACTCTGACGAAGGACGCGCCATGCCCACCTCACACGTCGCCCCGCCCCGCCTGACCGAACCGCTCCTGGACGTCGCCGAGGTCAACTTCGACCTCGCGGAGGAGCGCGACTGGATCCCCCCGCTGGTAGCACCCGCGGCCCGGTGACCGGGGGTGGCCCGGGATCGACGTGAACGTCGGTTCCGGGCCCGCCCTCCGGAAGCCTCCAGCCCCACCCCCTGCCCCCCTCCCCCGCACAGCAAGGTGAATCGCATGCCCCGGAACCTCACGGAGATCGACCGGATGCTCGGTACCGACCCGCGGTTCGGCTCCGCCGACACCATCGACGCCCGCAACACCGCACGGTTCCGCGTCGGATTGCGGATCCTCGCCGGGCGTCATCCGCGCCACGCGACGGAGTTCGGTCGCGTCGGCCGACTGCCGACCGCCGGCCTGCGGCGCCTCCTGTGCGATCCGGTGCTCCACAACGCCTTCGAACGTGACCTCGCCGTGGCCCTGAGCCGGCCGTCCGAGCCGAGCACCCTGGCCCTGATGCTCCGCCAGTCGGGCTCCACCAAGGACGCGCTGGGCCCCTGCGAAGGGCTCATGGAAACCCACCACCAGCCGTGGCCCGCACTCGGACCGGCCTGGGTGTGGACCTCCACCCTGCCGGAGGAGGCACACCCGATGCTCACCGCGCTCGGCCGGCGGCGTGACGACGTCTTCGAGGAGATGGGGGTGAGCCGCCGGGTCGAACCCGACGCCGAGGCACTGACCGCGCTGTCCCGGGGAGCCGAGTTGCTCGCCGAGTTGCTCCCCCACACCGGGGCGGGTGCCCTGCGGCACGTCGCGCTGGTCGGGTTCGCCGAGGGCGAGGACGAGGACGGCAGCGTGCACTCCTTCGCCTGTGGCGACCGGCTGCCCTCCGCGCTCTTCCTGTCCCCGCACGCGCTGACCGACCCGTGGAAGGCCGCCGAACTCCTCTTCCACGAGTCGCTGCACCTCAAGATGTTCGACATCATGCGCACCGGCGCCCTGGTGTCCGACATCGGCCGGATGACAGGGGTGCCGCCCTGGCGGGTGGTGGACTGGAACCTGCGCCGGGTCTACAGCTCCCTGCACGTCTACGCCCACATGGTGCTCTTCTTCGCCGCCGCTGCCGCCGCCCCGGCGGACCTGCGGCGCCGCTTCGGGGAGCCGCCCGCCCGCGAGTCGGTCGGTGCCTGCACGCCGGGCAGCGTCGCCGCGGCGGAAGGCACGTACGCGACGAGTGAGGAGCGCACCCGGTACCTGGCCTGCCAGGCCCTGCACGCCCACGGGGACGCGCTGACCTCGGACGGCCGGGCCATGGTGGTGCGACTCCTCGACGCGGTCGCTCCGCTGGTTCCCGGACTCCCGCCCACGGACCGGCGGCCGGAACCCGCCGCCGACCGGGTACCGGGGTCGGCGCCCGACCCGGCGGCCCTCCCGCATCCCGGCGGCTACCACCAGCGACGGCCGATCACGGTCCTGCCGCTCCAGGACCAGGGCACGCTGCTGGCCGTCGCGCCGGGATCGAGCCGGATGGTGTGGTTGAACGCGCACGCCTGGTTCGTGTTCTCACTGTGCGACGGCCGGGACCTGCGGGCCATGGAGGCGGCCTACCTGCCGCAGGCTCCGGGTGGCCCGGCCGGTCTCGGGGCGGCGTTGGAGGCCCTGCTGTCCGCCGGCCTGATCGCCCCCACCGGCGCGCCGCCGCCCGCCGGTGTCACCGTCCCCGCCACCACCCGCACCGCCGCTCCGGCCGCCGCCGGATCCCGTGCGACCGAGGGAGCAACGCGATGAACTGTCACCTCTGCCGGACGGACTCCGGACACCACCGGCCCGCCGAGGCCGTGTGCCGCGTGTGCGGTGCGGCGGTCTGCGATGCGCACGTGCGCGTGGCGCGCCGGGAACTGACCCAGGCCCGGGGCATGGGCACGAGCAGTGTCCGCGTGGTCGCGGCCATGCACTGCGCGCGGTGCGGCGGCTGAAGCGGCGGCCGCATCGCGTGGCCGACGGCCGCACCGCTTCGGTCGCCATGACGACCGGTCCCGGAGGCGATCGTCCGGGGCCGGTCGGATGCGGGCCCCGCTCCGTGTTCGCGGGGGCGGCGCCTTCCGTCTCCGGCCCCGTCCCCACGACACCCCGTGACACCGTCACTCCAGCATGTGCGTCCGCATCGCCTTCGCGACCGCGGCGCCGCGGTCGGAGACGCCGAGCTTCTCGTACAGCCTGCGGATGTGGGTCTTGACGGTGGTGGGGGCCAGGTACAGCTCCTTGGCCATGTCGGGGACCGACAGGCCCTGGGCGATCATCTGGAGGACCTGCCGCTCGCGTGCGCTGAGCAGTGGTTCCTCCGATCGGGCCCGCAGCCGGACCTCCGAGGCCAGCCCGGTGACGAGCTCCGGGTGCAGCACGTTCTCGCCCTTGGCGCAGGCCATCACCGCCGCGATGATGTCGTCGCGGTCGGACTCCTTGGACAGGTAGCCCGCCGCGCCCTCCTGGACCGCCCGGTACACCACGTCGCTCTCGGTCGTGGCCGAGAGCAACAGCACGCGGGTCGGCAGTTCGTCCCGGGCGACGGCGTGCGCCACCTCCAGGCCGTCCAGTTCGGGCATGCGGTAGTCGAGGAGGGCCACGGCCGGGCGGTGTTCGCGGATCGCCTCCAGGGCGGTGCGGCCGTCACCGACCGCCGCCACCACTTCGACGCGGCCGCTGCCGTTGAGCGCGGAGACGATTCCGTCCCGGTACACCGGGTGGTCGTCGCCGACCACGACCCGCACCCTGGGCTGTCCGTAGGTCATGGTGCCTCCACATCGGCGCGGTCGGGCTCGGGCAGGGTGACGCGCACCCAGGTGCCCCGTTCGGTGGGAACCAGCTCCATGCGGCCTCCCAGGGCCTCCACCCGGGCCCGCTGCGAGGCGAGTCCGATGTGTCCTTCGGCGAGTCGGTCGGCGAGCACCTCCTCGTCCATGCCGACGCCGTCGTCCCTCACCTCAAGAATCACCGCTGCTCCGGTGTCCCGCAGCCCCACGCGGACGTGATCGGCCCCGGAATGGCGTTCGACGTTGGCCAGCAGCTCCCGTGCCAGGCCGAACACGACCGGGTCGACGCCGTGGCGCCGCGGGTGGTCCAGCTCGCATTCGACGGCGATCCCGGTCCGCTTCGAGGTCGTCCGGGCGAGGGAGCGCACGGCGGCCGCCAACCCTGCCTGTTCCAGTACCGACGGGTGGAGCGTGACGCTGACCTGCCGCAGTTCCTGCGACACGTCCCCGAGCAGTTCGAAGGCCCGTTCCAGCAGGGCGGACGCCCCGTCCGGGGTCTTGCGGGCCTGGCTCAGGTCCTGGCGAACGGCCAGGACCGTCTGCAACGGTCCGTCGTGCACGGACTCGGCGACGGTGCGGCGCTCGCGCGCCTCGGCGGACACCACGTCCCGCAGCAGGATCGACCGGCTGATGGTGAGGGCGGCGACCCGCTCCAGCCGGCGGTCCTGCACCCGTGACACGGCCATCGCCACCACGCACAACAGGACCAGCATCGCCATCAGCGCCAGCCCCTCCGCACCGCTCAGCTCGCGGCGGAAGGCCGAGTCGGTCAGCACGGAGCCGCCGGCGGCGATGGCGGCCACGGACAGCAGCAGTGCGCGCCTGCCCGGGTGGGTCGCCGTGAAGAACGGCAGGAACGCCAACAGGCCCAGGGAGAGGTAGCTGCCGATGGACAGGAACTGCAGGGCGGACACGGCGGCCACGTCGACGATCGCCATCGGTGCCAGCCGGCGGATCCGCTGGGCCCGCTCGGGGCGGTGGCGCCACATCCACCAGGTGACGAGGGACACCAGCCCGTACCCGCCGACCAGCACGAACTGCGCGGGCCACTGGTCGGGGGGCGTACCCGCCCAGGCCACGAGCGCCATGACGCCCACCAGAGCCAGTCGGAAGATGCTGCGCAGCCGCTGACCCTGCCGGTCGAAGTCGAGGAAAATGTCCGCGACGGCCTCGGCCCCGGGGGCGTCCGGTGCCACCGGCGGCCAGTGTCCGACCGCGCGTCCCGCTGCCGTTCCGCTGCCACTGTGGCGCACACGCCCAGTTTAGGTACCGCTGTGCGGATCCTGCCGTACGTGGGGTTTCCGCACCCCCGGTTCCGATCGTGGGCACCGTGCCCGGCATCCCACCCGTGGGGGTCGTGCACGGTGCCCCGCCAGGCCCGGCGCGGCGGGCGGTGGACGTCAGGCGGAGGCCGGGTGCGGCAGGGCCCCGGCAGCGTGCAGGATCCCGCGGGCCCGGCTCAGTTCGGCGCGCAGTTCACCGAAGTCGTCGGGGAAGTCCTGGTCGCGTTCGACGAGGGTGGCGCGCACCGACGTCGTACGGTTCAGCAGTTGGAACAGCAGGTGCCATACCGCCTCGGGCACGGGGGCGCTGTGCGTGTCGGTGGCCATGTGCCCCTCGTCGCCCTCCGTCCCGCCCGCGAGGTGCACCTGGACGACGCGTTCCAGCGGGATCGTGTCGAGGAACTCCTGGGCGTCGTAGCCGTGGTTGCGGGAGTTGATGTCGAGGTTGGTGAGGTCGAGCAGCAGGCCGCAGTCGCAGTGTTCCATCACCTCGGTGATGAACTGGGCCTCGGTCAGGGGCGACGGCAGGTCGAGGTAGTAGGTGATGTTCTCCAGGATGAGGGGGACCCCGACGGCGTCCTGCACCCGCTGCGCGCGGCGGCCCACGGCCGCCGCGATCTCCCGCAGTCGTGGCAGCGGTACGAGGGTGCCCAGGGAGATCCCGCCGGCCCGGGTGAAGCAGAGGTGGTCGCTGAACCAGGGTGCGTCGATCTCCGCGACCAGTGCGGCCAGCGCCTCGACGTAGCCGGCGGCCGGTTCCTCGGGGGCGCCCAGCGACAGCTCCAGGCCGTGCGGCACGAGCCGGTGGTGCTTCCTGAGCCGGTGGAGCCGTTCGCGGGCGTCGGGCGGTGCGTCCAGGTAGTGCTCGGTGATGATTTCCAGCCAGTCGGCGGCCCGGGGATGGGCGTCGATCTCCGCCGAGATCTCGGTGCGGTAGCCGAGACCGGAGCCGAGGTACGGAAGGTCGGCAAGCATTCCTGGTCCTCCTGTCCGTGGGACGGGCACCGGGAAACCGGCGCTGCCGCCACGCTAGGGCGGGCCCGGGGCCGGCCCTGTAGTGCGTTCGGGTGACGGGACGGGGGACGGGGACGTACCCCGCACGGACCTCGGGGAGGACACGGCCCGACGGTCCCGGCGGGAACAGTCGAAGGAGCACCACCTCCCCGAACCTGCTGCGTCACGGAGCTCACGACGATGAACAGAGCTGTCCTTTCCGAGTTCGCCGGAACCGCCCTGCTGGTCTTCTTCGGTGTCGGGGCCGCCGCCATCGGCGCCCCCGTCATCGGGCCGACCGGCGTCGCCCTCGTCTTCGGCCTGGTCCTCGTCGGCCTGGCCTACGCCCTGGGCCCGGTCTCCGGCGCCCACCTCAATCCCGCCGTCACCCTCGGCATGCTGTTGGCCCGGCGGATCGGTCCCCGTAAGGCCGCGGCCTACGCGGTGGCCCAGTTGGCCGGCGGCGTCGTCGGCGCGGCCGTCCTGTACGCGCTGGCGCGAACCATCCCCGGTTTCGTCACCCAGGGGACCTTCGGGTCCAACGGCTGGGGCGTCCGCTCCGAGATGGGCATCAGCGGCGCCGGTGCCTTCCTGACCGAGACCGTCCTCACCCTGCTCCTGGTCCTGGTGGTCCTCGGCGTCACCCGTCGGACCGCCGCGCCGGGCGTCGGTGGCGCCGCGGCCGGCCTCACCCTGGCCGCGGTGGTCTTCGTCGGCTTCCCCCTGACCGGCACCGGGGTGAACCCGGCGCGCAGTCTCGGCCCGGCCCTGTTCGCGGGCGGTGCGGCCCTGTCGCAGCTGTGGCTGTTCCTGCTGGCCCCGCTGGTGGGTGGCGCCCTGGCCGCCGGCATCGACCGGTTGCTCCATCCGGTGGCGGTCGTGGCCCTGCGGTCGGCGGAACCCCTTCGGGGGACGACACTGAGGATCCCGGCGGCCTGACCGCAGGTCCCGTGCCCGCCGGTGAGCGGCGCGACGGTCCCGCACCCGGACGCCGGGGGCGGGACCGCCTGCGGTCCGGGGCCCGGTCGGCCCGGTCCGCGGATGGTCGGACGTCAGCGGGTCGGCGCCTCGCGGAGCAGTTGGGCGGCCAGGGCGAGCGCGGTGCCGTGCGGCGAGGTCAGGTCGAGGCCGGTCAGGACGGTCAGCCGGGTCAGCCGCTTGTCCACCGTGTTGGGATGGACGCCCAGCGCGGAAGCGGTGGCTCGGCGGTCCAGGCACAGCTCCAGGTGGGTCCGCAGCGTCGCCAGCAGTTCGGGCCGGTCGGCCGCCGGATCGAGCAGGGCGGCGATGCGTTCACCGCTCGGACCGGGCCGCGACAGGTGGAACTCCAGCAGTACGTCGTCCAGCCGGTGCACCGTGCCGGCCGGCAGGCCCCGGGCCCGGGCTATCCGGACGATCTCCCCGGCCGTCCGGGCCGCCTCGGGGATCCCCGCCGCGTCCGTGGCGACGGCCGCCGCCACGCGCACCGGCGCCCCGTAGCCCTCCTCCAGGAGCCGGGCCAGATCGTCGGGCACCTCCCCGCAGCGGGGGACGACGGCCTGACCGAAGGCTCCGCCCCCCTCCGGTGCTCCGTCCGTCAGGGCGGGTACGTCCGCCCCGAAGGCCGACTGGAGGGCCGCGCGGATCCGGCTCCGGCGACGGCGCTCCGCGACGGGACCGTCCGGGGCGTCCACCCGCCCGGCGTGGAAGGCGAGGAGCAGCAGCGGGCCGTCCAGGACGAGGCCCGCGCGGCGCGCCTCGTCCGGGTCGAGCACCCCGTGCAGCAGGCCGCGCACCAGCCGGATCCGGTCCGTGCGCCGGTCGCTCTCCAGGGCGTCCCGCTGGTGGAGGTAGTGCTGCGTGACCGCTCCGACGACCTCGGCCTGGGACTGGAACAGCAGGTCCACGAGCTCGGCGAGGGCCGGTCCGTCGTCCGGCCCGGCCTCCTCGCGCATCACCTGCCACAGTCCGTACACGCCCATCGCGTACGTGCGGAGCAGCAGGTCGAGCGGCACCCCCTCCTCGGCGCGCTGCGCGGCCCGCTCCCGGAACAGCCGGTATCCGTCGGGGGCGGCGGGCGGGGAGATCACGCCCCGGAGGAAGAGGCGGACACCGTGGCGTACGGTTGCCGCGATCTCCAGGTCCTTGAGGTCCGCGGGCAGGGTTCCGTAGCCCGGCACGCTTTCGAAGAACTCCCTGCTCATCCGTCGTGCCAGGGCATTGGTCCGGGATTCGCAGCGCACGGCCAGTGCGCGGGCGGAGTCGGAAACCACGCGTCCCCCCAGAGTCGCGAGATGTGACGCATCACCCTAGTGGCCCCGTACGGGTGTGACGAGAACCGGTGTCGCCACCGGGCCGGCGCGCCCAGACTCGGCTCCCGGGGCGCCGCTCCGGCACCTCCCCCGATCGGCGCGGCGCCCTGCCGAACCACGACGGGGCGCCGGCCCACCGCGGGCGCGCCACCCGATCGGACCGAGAAGGAGCCACGCGCATGACCGCACCCTCCGCACCCGCCTCCCCGGAACCGCGCGCCGGTGGCGCGACCCACGAACGCTCGCGGGAGTACCTCGCGTACGCCGACCGGGTGTGGCACGGCAAGGCGGACCTCGGGGCCCACCTGGCCGGGGAGTTCACCGGGAACCGGCTGGTCCTGGTGGGCCCCGGCATCGGCTTCTACCCGGGCTTCGCGAATTCGATGACCTTCGACACCGGCGAGGGCCTGGTCCTGGTGGATTCCGGCGACGTGATCACCGCCGCGGACCGGCACGCGGCGGTGCGCGCCTTCTCCGCGGATCCGGTGCGCGCCGTCGTGCTCACCCACGGCCACGTCGACCACGTGGGCGGGATCGCGCCCTTCGACGCCGAGGACCGGAGCCCCGAGGTCGTCGCCCACGAGGCCGTCGCGGCCCGCTTCGACCGGTACCGCCGGACCGCGGGCTACAACACGTGGATCAACCGCCGCCAGTTCGGCGTCCCGTGGCTGGAGTGGCCCACCGACTACCGCTACCCCGACACCACCTACCGCGACCGGTACACCCTGCGTCGGGGCCGCCTCACCTTCGAGCTCGTGCACGCCCGTGGCGAGACCGACGACCACACGTACGTCTGGGTGCCCGAAGCCCGGACGCTGTGCACCGGAGACCTGTTCATCTGGCACTCCCCCAACGCGGGGAACCCGCAGAAGGTGCAGCGGCACCCCGAGGAATGGGCCCGGGCCCTGCGGGACATGGCGGCCCTGGGGGCGGAACTGCTGCTCCCCGGACACGGCGTTCCCATCGTGGGGGCCGAGCGGATCCACCGGGCCCTCACCGACACGGCCCGGCTGCTGGAGACCCTGTGCGACCGGACCCGCGCGCTCATGAACGAGGGTCTCCGTCTGGACGAGGTGGTGCAACGGGTACGCGTTCCGGAGGAATTGCTCGCCCGGCCCTACCTCCACCCGGGCTACGACGAACCGGAGTTCGTCGTCCGCAACCTGTGGCGGCTGTGGGGCGGCTGGTACGACCTCAACCCCGCCCACCTCAAGCCCGCCCCCGAGGCCGAGGTCGCCGTCGAACTGGCCGCCGCCGCGGGCGGTGCCCGCGCGCTCGCCGACCGGGCCGACCGGCTGCTGGCGCAGGGGCGGCTCCGGCTGGCCTCGCACCTGGCCGAGATGGCCGCCCTCGCCGCGCCCGAGGACGTGGAGGTGGCCCGGATCCGGGCCCGTGTCTACACCACCCGGGCCGGTGTCGAGCAATCGACGATGGCCCGGGGCATCTTCGCCTGGGCCGCAGCCGAATCCTCCGCGCTGGCCGAACGGACGGACGTGGCCACGGAACTGGCCCGTACGCCCCAGGGCGCGCGGCGCGCGGGGGGCCGGATCGGCGTGGGCCTCACCGACGAGGGCGACGCGCCCCGCGAGGAGACCGGGGTCGGCGGGGACACCCGGTCGACCGGGGAGACCGGCCGGAGCGACCCCGACTCCGAGGAGCTCATGGCCGGCGGTCGCGGTACCGACGGCAGCCAGGTATGACGGTCGTCTCCACCCGCCCGCCCGGCGACGCTCCCGCGCCGGCCGGGGCCTGGGCCACCGCCTGGATGTTGCTGCTGTTCATGGTCGTCAACTTCGCCGACAAGGCGGTACTGGGTCTGGCCGGCCCCGAGATCATGCGCGAACTCGGCCTCAGCAGGCAGGAGTTCGGTGCCACCCAGGCCGCGTTCTTCGCCCTCTTCTCGCTGTCCGCGGTCGGCGTCTCCCTGCTCACCCGCACGGTGCGCACCACCGTCCTGCTGCTGCTCATGGCCTTGGCCTGGTCCGCCGCCCAGCTGCCGATGCTGGCCGCTTCCGCCGGTTTCGGAACGCTGATCGCCACCCGGGTGCTGCTCGGCGCGGCGGAGGGCCCGGCCGCGCCGGTCGCCGTGCACCACCTGTACGGCTGGTTCCCGCAGCACGAACGCACCCTGCCCACGGCCGTGCTGCTGGTCGGGGCGGCCGTCGGCGTGGCGGTGGCGGCCCCCGCCCTGTCCCTGGTGATCGGCTGGTGGGGATGGCGGTGGGCCTTCGGCGTCGTCGGCTGCGCGGGTCTCGTCTGGGCCGCCGTGTGGGCGGTGCGCGGCGGCGAGGGACCGCTCGCGCCGCCGCTCACCGGGCGGGCCCGCAGCCGGGGCCCGTCGGACGCGTTCGACGGGACGGGCCCTCCCGCCGCGGCCCGGGTCGGCGGCGTCGGCGAGCCGTCGCTCCGCCGGATCCTGCTGTCGCCCACCGTCCTCGCCGGGGGCTTCGGGTGCTTCGCCGCCTACTGGCTGATGAGCTCGCAGCTGACCTGGGTCCCGGACTACCTGCACACCGCTCTGGGCTGGGACACGCACCAGGTCGGCATCGCGGTGGCCGCCGGAGCGCTCGCCAACGCCGCCGTACTCCTCGGCCACGGCATGCTGAGCCGCCGTCCGGCGGCCCCCGGACGGCGGAGCCTGCCGCCCGGAGCGGGCGCGGGGCTGCTGATGGTCTGCTCCGCCGCGGCGGTGGCGGTGTTCGGCACCGCGCAGGCCCTGTGGCTGAAGCTGCCGATGATGCTGGGCATGGGCCTGTCCATGGTGATGATGACGGTCGGTCAGACCGCCTGCGGCCGCATCACGACGCCCCGTCTGCGGGGTGTCGTCCTCGGGACCGTGGTCGGCGTCGCCTCCCTGGGCGGGGTGCTGGCCCCGGTGGTGCTGGGCCGGGTGGTGGACGCGGCGCCGACCGCGGTGACCGGCTACACGCACGCCTGGCTCCTGACCGCCGCGCTGCTCGCCCTCGCCGGCCTGCTCGCGGCACTGTTCCTCCGCCCGGAACGGGACGCCCGCCGCCTGGGGATCCCGGAACCCTGATGTCCGCTGGTCACCGGCCGGAACGTCCTGCCGCCGGGCCCGCCGCCCGGAAGGGAGTCGGCGGCGGTGGCGGCCGGTCCCCGGGGCGACGTTCCGCCTCGCCGCCCACCCGGCACCACCGCCGCCGAACACGGAGCGGAGCCGCGGGCACACCTGTCGAACCGAGCACGTGCGCCCGCGGCCGCTCCGCGGGGCTCGCGCGGTCGCCGACCGACTCCCTGTACGGAGAGGGTCGGCCCGCAGGACCGCGCGAGGGGGCGCACGGGCGTCGTCCCCCCACGGGCCTCCCGTGCGCTGTGCCCACGCTACGTCGCGCCCGGGGCCCTGTCTCCGACCCCGACCACTCACATGCACCAGCCCCGGAACCACTCAGTGCGCCACCCCCGCTCGCCCGATCGGAGGACGCGGCCGGGGCACCCGGGCCGGCCTACTCGGAGAAACCCCCCACGCCCGCCACCGGGGCGGCGTCGGGCCGAAGGCCGGAGGGCCCCTGCCATGACCAGCACCCCCACCACCGCCACCGGTTCCACCGAGCTCCCGCGCGGTCCGCACGCCGCGCACGGGGTCCTCGACTCCGTCGAGCACGCCGTCGCGGAGATCTCGGCGGGCCGTCCGGTGATCGTCGTCGACGACGAGGACCGGGAGAACGAGGGCGACCTGGTGTTCGCGGCCGTGCACGCCACTCCCGCGCTGATGGCGTTCACGATCCGGCACACCTCCGGTGTCATCTGCGCCCCCATGCCCGCGGACGCGCTCGACGACCTCCGGCTGCCCCCGATGACCACGGTCAACGAGGACCCGAAGGGAACCGCCTACAGCGTGTCCACCGACGCCCGGGACGGCATCACCACGGGGATCTCCGCCGCGGACCGCGCCCGCACCGTCCGTCTCCTCGCCGATCCCTCCACCGGCCCGGGCGACCTGACCCGCCCGGGGCACGTGTTCCCGCTGCGGGCCGTCGAGGGCGGGGTGCTGGTCCGCCCCGGACACACCGAGGCCTCCGTCGACCTGATGCGCCTGGCCGGTCTCCCGCCCGTCGGGGTGATAGCGGAGGTCGTCAACGACGACGGGACCATGGCCCGGCTGCCCGAACTGCTGGTCCTGGCGGAGGCCCACGGTCTCGCGGTGATCTCGATCGAGGACCTGGCGGCGTACCGGCGCCGGACCGAGCCCGGGGTGGAGCGCGTGGCGACCGTCACCCTTCCCACGCCCTTCGGCGAGTTCACCGCGGTCGGCTACCGGGCCACGGACACGGACTCCGAGTACGTCGCCCTCGTCGCGGGCGGTCTCGACGAGCACGGCGAGCTGCCCGGCACCGACGCGGACGTGCCGGTGCGGCTGCACTCCGCCTGTCTGACCGGGGACGTCTTCGGCTCGCTGCGGTGCGACTGCGGACCGCAGCTGGACGAGGCCCTGCGCCGCATCGCCGCGCACGGGCGCGGAGTGGTGCTCTACCTGCCCGACCACGAGGGGCGGGGCATCGGCCTGGTGCAGAAGCTGCGCGCGTACGAGCTCCAGGAGGCGGGACGCGACACGGTGGACGCGAACCTGGACCTCGGGCTGCCCGCCGACGCCCGGGACTACGGGGCCGCCGCGGACGTCCTGAAGGACCTGGGCGTCCACGCCTGCCGGCTGCTGACCAACAACCCGGCCAAGACCACCTCGCTCACCGACCACGGGGTACGGGTCGGCCGGACGGAGCCGCTCGCGGCGCCCGCCGGTGATCACAACATTCGCTACCTGGTCACCAAGCGGGACCGGATGGGCCACGACCTGCCCTGGCTGGTCTCGTAGCCGCGCGCCCCGGCGCCGCCGCGAGGTCGGTACGGCCTCGCGGACGGTGCTGCCCGACATCGACCGGAGCCGATATCGGCTCCGGTCGATGTCGCCGCCCGTCGGGTGTCTCCTCCGGTCAGGTGTCGCGGTCGCAGGCCGCGCAGATCACCACGCCGCTGAGGGGCGGCCACCAGGCGGCGCCGGCCTCCCCGGGCCGGTCGCCGGGCGTCGGCCGCAGGCCCGCCGTGCTCATGCCGCACAGGGTGACCGGTCCCGGCGCCGTTCCGGAGTCGTCCGTCTCGGCCGCGTGGACCGTGCCGATCCCGTCGGGGGCCGTTCCGTCGAAGGGGGGACCGTCCGTCCCGCCCGCCCGTACCTCGTGGACCGCCGCGTATCCGTTCACGCGTCCCACGGTAGGGCGGCGGCGCCGGTGTCGCCGCCGCGGCGGGCCCGCTCCGTCCGCCCGCCGACCGAACGGAGCGCGCGCCTCAGTGGTGGCCGAGGAACCGGGCGGCCACGGTCTTGCGGGCCATCAGCATGGCCACGCCCACCGCGACGGCCACCAGTACCTCGATCGCCACGAACGGGAAGCCGTTGAGGTTGGCCCCGGCGATGGCGGCGAGCGAGGTGGCGCAGTCGCCCGCGGTCACCGCGAGGAACCAGACGCCCATCATCTGGCTGCCGTACTTCTCCGGCGCGAGTTTCGTCGTCGCCGACAGGCCGACCGGCGACAGGCACAGCTCGCCCACCGTCTGGATCAGGAAGATGAGGGCGAGCCAGAGCGGCGAGACCCGCGTGCCGCCCTCCGCGGCCGCAAGGGCCAGCAGGAACACGGCGAACGACAGGCCCACCAGGATGAGGCCCATCCCGAACTTCGCCGGCGTGGAGGGTTCACGGTCCCGGCGGGCCAACCACTGCCACAGCCAGGCGAACACGGGGCCGAGCGCCATGATGAACAGCGGGTTGAGCGACTGGAACCAACTGGAGGGGAAGGCGAAGCCGAACAACGTGGTGTCGGTGTTCTCGTCGGCGAAGATGTTGAGGGTGGAGCCGCCCTGGTCGTAGACCATCCAGAAGACGGCGGCCGCGACGAAGAGCCAGATGTAACCCGACACCCGGGACTTCTCGGCCGCCGTCAGTTCCGGGTCCCGCCGGATCCGCGCCAGGGTCCATGCCGGGAAGACGAGCCCCAGCACGGTGAGCGGGACCATCACCCAATTGAGGGTGTAGTGCCCGGACAGTCCGACGACGAGGTAGAAGACGACCGGAACGAGCAGCCAGAGCAGGCCCTTGCGCAGCATGGCCCGGCGCGCCGTCGCGTCCATCGGCGCGGGGACGAGGTCGCTGTGCGGGCTCAGCGAGCGCCGCCCCAACAGGTACTGGGCCAGTCCCAGGGCCATGCCCACGCCGGCCACCGCGAACCCGAGGTGGTAGCTGACCTTCTGACCGATCGTGCCGATGACCAGCGGCGCGAAGAAGGCACCGAGGTTGATGCCCATGTAGAAGATCGTGAAGGCGCTGTCGCGGCGCTCCTCCAACGGCCCCTGGTACAGGTGGCCGACCATCGTCGAGATGTTGGCCTTGACCAGGCCCGAGCCGACCGCGACGAAGAACAGCCCGGCGAAGAAGAACGCCGTCGTGGGCACCGCCAGCAGGAAGTGCCCGATCATGATGATCACGCAGGCCGTCGTGACGGACCGCCGGGGCCCGAGGAAGCGGTCGGAGACCCAACCGCCGGGCAACGTCAGCAGGTACACCATGGAGACGTACACGCTGTAGATCGCCACGGCGGTGCCGGTGGAGTAGCCGAGGCCGCCCTCGGCCACCGGAGCCGCCAGATAGACGGCCAGCAGGGCGCGCATGCCGTAGTAGCTGAACCGCTCCCACATCTCGGTGAGGAACAGTGTCGCGAGTCCTCGTGGGTGTCCGAAGAACGTCCGCGGTTCGACTTCCCGGGCCTCTGTGCCCACGGTGCCCCCGTACTCCTGGTTCCGACCTGCGCGATGACAGCTGCAACGTACGTCGGAGCGGGGGCGCAGGTGCGGTGGCCCGGCCCGGCGGGCCGCGCGGGTCCGGTGGAGTTCCGCCGTTCGGTGGCGTCCGCCGTCCCCACGGACGCCGGAGCGGGCGGAGGGCGGCCCGCCCGTTCAGCCGCCCAGGCGACGGACCTCGCCCGTCACCACGTCGGCGATGCGTTGCGCCTGCACGTCGGTGATGACCAGTGGTGGGGTGAGCCGGATGACGGGGTGGGCGGTCGGGATCAGCACGCCGGCCTCGGCAGCCCGCCCCGGCAGCAGCCGGGCCCGTTCGGCCACGGCCGGGTCCTCGGTGAACTCGACGGCGAGCATCAGGCCGCAGCCGCGCACCGCGCGGACCCAGGGCAGTTCCTCCAGCGGTCGCAGGGCCGCGAGCAGCCGGGCGCCGGTCTCCGCCGCGCGTTGCGCGAGCCCCTCCCGCTCGATGATGTCCAGGTTGGCCAGGGCGACGGCCGCGGCGGTGGCGTGCCCGCTCGCGGTGAAACCGTGCAGCAACGGGAAACCGTCCAGCATGCGCAACGCACGCTCCCCCGTCAGGACGGCACCCATGGGGATGTAGCCGCTGGTCAGGGCCTTGGCGGTGACCACCAGGTCGGGGCGCATGCCGAATCGGGGCGAGGCGAACCAGTCCCCGGTGCGGCCGTATCCGGTGGCGACCTCGTCGGCGATCAGCAGGATGCCGTGGTCGTCCAGGACGCGGCGCACTCCGGGCCAATAGCCCTCCGGGGGAACGATGTTGCCGGCGAAGCCCATGACGGGCTCGCCGATGAGGGCGGCCACCCGGTGCGGACCGGCTCGGGCGAGGGCGCGTTCGAGTTCGGCGAGGAGCGCGGGCACCGGACGGGGACCGAGCCGCGAGGGGTCCGGCCTGGTCAACCGGATCACGTGGCCGGGCGGCGGGCCGAGTCCGCGGTGGGCCGCCGGCGCCGTGGTCACCGCGAGGGCTCCGGCCGTCATGCCGTGGTAGCCGCCGTCGAGCGCCAGGACGAGGGGGCGGTCGCTGCCGTCGTGCTGGAAATGGGCGAGCCGGGCGAGTTTGAGTGCCGTCTCCACGCCCTCGCTGCCCGAGCTGGTGAAGGACACCCGGCTGCCGGCGACGGGCGACAGTTCGGCCAACCGCTCGGCGAGGAGCAGCGCGGGTTCGTTGACGGGTCCCGCGTGCAGGGGGAAGGCGGAGAGTTCGCGCATCTGGGCCGCGGCGGCGTCGGCCAGTTCGGTGCGCCCGTAGCCGACGGCGCACTGGCCGAGACCCGCGAGGGTGTCGACGAGTTGCCGTCCGGTGCTGTCCCACACCAGGGCCCCGCGTCCGCGGACCAGGCACAGCCGCTTCGCCGGCTCCCGGCCGATCACCCCCCTCGGCAGCAGCACCGGGTAGGGGCGCCGCGGTGGGGCGATGTCCTGGCCGGCGCGGACGTCGGCCCCTGCGATGGTCTTGGACTTCATGACGTTCTCCTTCGGCGGGGCGCCGCCACGGGGGTCCGTCGGCCGGCCGCACTGGACGCCGATCCCACGTTAGGAGCACGGCCGCGGGCCGGCGGTCATGCATTCGATCGATGGCCGAGAGGAGCGGTCGGGGCGGCGTCCGCCCTGCTGCCGCTCGTCCGACCGGACGACAAGGGCGGCCCGGGCGCGGTGACACGGTGGCGTCATGACTCCCCTCTCCCGGACCCTCGGTCAGCACCCCCTCGGTCACCGGCCCCTCGGTCACCGGCCCCTCGGCCGGCGTCTGGCGGACGTCGTCGAGACCCGGGGTCTGGAGCCGGTGCCCGACGAGGAGCGCACGGCCCGCGTCCGCGGCCTGTTCCCGACCTGGATGGCCGGCAACACGAGCGTGCTGCTGCTGGCCATGGGCGCGGGGCTGACCGTCGCGGGTCACCTCTCCCTGGCGCAGGTCCTGATCGTGGCGGTCGTCGCGCCCGTGGTCTCGTACGGGATCGTCGGCATCGTGTCCGTGGCCGGCAAGCGCGGCGGGTCGCCCGGACTCGCGCTCGCCCGAGCCGTGTTCGGCACCCGTGGCAACCTGCTGCCGGGCACGGTGATCTGGGTGGCCCGCTGGGGCTGGGAGACCATCAACGCCGTCACCGGCGCCTACGCGCTGCTCACCGTCCTGCGTCTGGTGACGGGGGCCGGGGAGAGCACCGTGCTGATCGTGGCGGCGCTCGCGCTGTTCGTGACGGGCAGTTTCGTCGTGTCCGGACTCGGCCGGTCGGCCCTGCAGCGGGCCGGTCTGTGGGCGGCCTGTCTGTTCGGCGCGTTCAGCGTCCTGGTGATCGCCCGGGTGGCGGCCACCACCGACTGGTCCGCCGTGTGGCACCGCTCCGGCGGTTCCACGGCCGTGCTGGTCGCCGGTATCGGCACCATCGCCGCGGGCGGGATCAGTTGGGTTCCCTCCGCACCGGACTTCACCCGGTACCTGCCCCGGACCGCCTCCGCGACGGCGATGGTCGCCACCACCGTCGGCGGGGCGGCCCTCGTGGTCACGCCGCTCGTCACCGTGGGCGCGGTCCTCGCCGTCGGCAACCCCGGCTTGGCGGCGGCCCCCGACCCCGTCGCGTTCATCGGCGGACTGCTGCCCGGATGGCTCGCCGTGCCCTACCTGCTGACCGCGGTCGCCGGCATGGTCCTGATCAACGCGATGTCGATGTACTCCGCCGGGTTCACCGCGCAGACCCTGGGAGTTCGACTGCCCCGGGTGTGGGCGGTGTCCCTGAACGCGGCCGTGAGCCTGGTCCTCGGAACACTGATCATGGCGGTCGCCCGGAGCTTCCAGAGCACCTTCGTGTCGTTCCTCACCCTGCTCTCGGTGGCCTTCTCCGCCTGGACCGGGGTGTTCGTCGCGGACATGCTGCGCCGACGGGCCTACGACCCCGCCGGGCTGCTCGACCTCCGCCCCACCGGCCCGTACTGGTACCGCGCGGGCCTCGCTCCGGGCCGCATCGCCGCCTGGGCCCTGGCCGTCGGTACCGGGCTGCTCTTCACCCGGGTCGCCTGGTTCGACGGTCCCCTCGCCTCGACCTGGCCGGGCCGGTACGGCCTCGGCTGGGTCGCCGGCATCGCCGTCGGCGCCCTGCTCGGTTGTGCCACCCATCCACGAAGTCCCTGAGCCCCCCTTCAGACAGGAGAGAAGCCATGCGTGCCTCACTCATCCAGCTCAGCGTCGACGCCTCGGAGAACGCCGAGGACCGCCGCTCCCGTGTGCTCCGTTCGGTCGTGCGGCGGGCCGGCGACGACCTCGTCGTCCTGCCCGAGCTCTGGACCGCCGGGGCGTGGGCGCACGACACGTGGGACCGCGACGCGGAGGGTATGGACGGGCCCACCGTCGCGCTCATGGCCCGGGCCGCCCGCACGGCAGGGGTGTGGTTGCACGCGGGGTCGATCCTGGAACGCGGCCGCGACGGCACCCTGTACAACACGGCGCTGGTCTTCGACCGGGACGGCGAACTGCGCGGCCACTACCGCAAGATCCACCGGTACGGGTTCGACAGCGGCGAGGCCGTGCTGCTGGGGGCGGGGGACGCGGCCACCACCCTCCTCACCGACTTCGGGACGCTGGGCCTGGCCATCTGCTACGACCTGCGTTTCCCCGAACTCTTCCGGGCCCTGGTCGACGCCGGCGCCGAGCTGATCGTCGTCCCCGCGGCGTGGCCGGCCGGCCGGCTGGAACACCTCAGGCTCTTCGCCCGCACCCGCGCGGTCGAGGAGCAGGTGTTCATGCTCACCTGTGTGGCGGCGGGCGAGCACGGCGGTGTGCGCCAGGCCGGGCACAGCATGGTGGTGCACCCGTGGGGCGAGGTCCTGGCCGAGGCCGGTCCGGGCGAACAGGTCGTGACCGTCGAGCTCGACATCTCCGAGGTCGGGCGCGTCCGCAGGGAACTCCCGGTGCTGCGCGACCGGGTCCTCGGCATCCCGACGCCGGTCCGCTCCTGAGCGTTACCCCCGGGCCCTCCGGCCGGCCCCCGCGTCCGCGGCCTTCCGGGCCCCGTCCGCTCATCCTTCGCCGGCCGCCGGTGCCGTCGCGCGCAGCAGGCGCGCGGCGAGCTCCCGGCGGCCGGCGACGCCGAGCTTGCCGTACACCCGGTGCAGGTGGTTCTCGACGGTCCGGTGCGAGAGGTGCAGCAGTCGCCCGATCGCCTTGTCGGTGAGGCCCCGCGCCGCGAGCAGGGAGATCTCCGTCTCGCGCAGGGTCAGTCCGCGGTGGGCACCGAGGACCTGCAGGACGGGGGTACGGGCGCCCCCGCAGCGTTCGACAAGGGCGTGCACCTCCCGCTCGGCCGCCCTGGCCTGCCGTTCCCGGCCGCCCTGACGCAGCGCCGCGGCGGCCGTGCCCCGGCATTCGGCGGCGAGCAGCAGCGCGCCCCGGTCCTCCAGTTCGACCGCGGCGGCCAGGAGCCGTGCGGCGTCCCGGGCGGCCCAGGCCCCGGCGAGCCCGGCCCGAAGCAGATGGGCGGGTTCCGGGACCGCCTCCGCGAGCGCCGCCAGCCGCGGCGCGGCCCAGGCGGCGTCCCCGAGCCGTACGAGATCGGTGAGGAAGAGGGACTCGCGTCCCCGCCGGCCGAGCCGCAGGGCCTCGACCGCGCCCCGCCGCAACTGCTCCCTCGCCCTGCCGAGTTCGCCGCCGCAGGCGTACCGCCAGGCTTCGCCGAGCAGCAGCTCGGGGGCATCGGTGTCCCCGGGGCCGTCGGGCGGTCCGGCGGAGACGGGCTCGTCGGGAGGTCCGGCCGTCGCCGCGTCGTCGGAAGGTCCGACGGAGGCCGCGTCGTCGGAAGGTCCGACGGAGGCCGCGTCGTCGGAAGGTCCGGTCGTCTCGGCATGGTCGGTGTGGCCGTCGGGCCGGCAGGCGGCGGCCCGGCCCTCGGCGACGGCCGCCGCGGCCGTGGCGAGGTCGCCCTGTTGGGCGGCGGCCACCGCGAGCAGGCCGGACGCCTCGGCGAACACACCCGTCCGCTGCCTGCGCGAGGCGTGCGCGGCGTCCGCGAAGAGCCGCCGCGCCCGGTCCAGCCGGCCCGCGGCCAGCTCGGCGCGGCCCAGGGCGAGGACCAGGCGCCGACTCTCGTGGTCGCGTACGGCCGACCGGGCCTCGTGCGCCGGGCGACCGTACGCCCGGGCCTCCGGCAGCCGCCCGGCGGTCACCAGGGCCTGCACGAGAACCCGTTGCTTCGCCGCCTCCATGACCAACCCCGTGTAGACGGGAGCCTCATGCGGTACCGGGGCGTCGACCGCGGCGCGCGCCCACCGCACGGCCTCCTCGCCTCGCCCGAGGGTCCCCAGGGCCAGGGAGCGGACCAGGCAGGCCCGCAACCGGACGCTGTCCGTCGGCGCCTCGTGCGGGCCGCCCGCGGGCACCAGCGGCGCGGTCAGTTCCAGCGCCCGGGCACCGTCGCCCATCCCCTGGGCGACGACGGCCTCGGCCAGGGCCAACTCCCCGGCACCGGCCTCGCCGCGCACCCGGGGGCGGGCCGCCTCGATCACCGCCCGGCACACGGCGGGCGGAGATCCCAGGCCGTGGACGAGGTTGTGCACCCGGGCCCCGAGGACGAGCAGCGTGTCCGCCTCGGTCCGGGCGAGGGCCGCCGCGCGTGCCAGGGTCCGTTCGGCGGCGGCGCACTCGCCCGCCCGGTACCGGGCCTCGGCGAGCAGGAGCAGGGCCGCCACACCGTGCTGTCCCTCGGGCACCGCTTCGAGGAGCCGGCGGGCCCGGCCCGGGTCCGCCGTGTCCGAGGCCCGCACGGCCGCCGGGTCGAGGGGTTCGGGGTGTCCGTGGCCCGTCGCCTCCAGCAGTCGGACGGCGATCAGGCCGGGGTCCGTCCCGCGCCGGGCCCCGGAACGCTCCGTCAGCGCGGCGCTTCGCAACAGCAGGTCCCTGCGCCGCACCTCCGTCAGTCCCTCGCGCAGCACCCTGGCGTGGAGCGGCAGGACCAGGCCGACGTCACGGCGACGGCCGTCCGTCCGGACGGCGATCAGGGCGGCGCGCTCCAGGGCGTCCACGGCTCGCGGACCGGCCACGTCCAGCAGGTGGTGCAGGGGCAACGGCCCGCACACGGCCAACGCCTCCAGCACCGGCGAGGCGTCGTACGGGCGTACCTCGTCGTGCACGCGGCCGACGAGGTACGGGGTGAGCGGCACCTCGGCCGCGTCCAGGTCCCAGATCCGGCCGTCGCCGGTGAGGGCCCCTCCGGCCAGGGCGCCCCGGACGAGTTCGCGCAGGTACAGCGGGTTCCCGCCGCTCAGGTCGAAGAGGAGGCCCAGGGTGCGGTCCGTCACGGGCAGGCCGAGGGTCCGCTCCAGCAGCAGAGCGGTGCGGGCACGGTCCAACAGTGGCAGGTCGACGCGGCGTACGCGGTCCTCGTCGGTCAGCGTCGCCACGGCGGTCGGGGGCCTGTCCCCGGGCGGGGCGGAGCGGGCCGTCGACAGCAGGAAGACCTGCTGGTCGTCCATCAGCCGGCGCACCAGCAGGGCCGAATCGGGATCGAGGTGGTGCAGGTCGTCGACGAGCAGCACCTGCCGCCCGGGCCGGCCGGCCCGCCGGCGGTCGAGTCCGCGGCCGACCTCGGCGTGCAGGGCGGCCGGTGGCAGTGCGCGGGCGTCCGGGGGCAGCAGGTGGGCCACGGCCCCGAACGGCACGTCGGCGCCGGCGGTGGTGGCCCGCACGGCCAACGTGGCGTGCCCCGCCCGGGCGGCTCGGGCGAGGCACTCCCGGGCCAGCCGGGAGCAGCCGGCGCCGGCCGGACCGAGGACGAGGAAACCGTCCCGCTCCGGGTCGGCGAGGTCCCGCGTGAAGGTCCGCACGTACGCGTCACGGCCCACGAGCGGCCAGGGCGTTCCGGGCGCCGTGGCGGCCTCGGTGGACCCGGCGGCCGGTGCGGTCCCGGTGGGGGAGCCGGTCGTGTACATCGTGGTCACCGCGGTGTCATACCGCCGGCCGGGGCCGGTGGGCGGCCCCGGGCGGGGCGACGCACGCCACTTGGGCGTCGGTGTCGCGACGGACGTGCATGAGCAGTACCTCTGGAGGATCTGTGGGACCGCGGCCCAGTCTTCCGGCGGGAATCGCGGATGTCGTGAGTGGTTTCCACTCAGACCGGCCGGGCTCGGACCGGCCGTCCCGACGGGTGCGCGGACGGCGGGGGCAAGCCCCGGCCCTCCCCACACTCGCCCCCGAACGAGCACGTACGGTGTCCTCCGTCCGGTCGGACCCCGGACGTCGAAAACCGTCCGGGGTCCGACCGGACGGACGACAGCGGGCAGGCCGCGGGGCGGGGCCGATGCCTTCCCACGAGGCGCCCAACGCCGGTCCGCCCGGCACCGGGTGACGGCCCGCGGGTTCCTCCTCACGAAGGGCCGGTCGTAGGACGGGGCACGAAGCGGGCACGCGGTGTGCTGGAAATCGGAGAACTCCTCGGAAAGGTTCATGTCATGGACACAGCGCGCCCGTTCCGGTCCGCACCCGGCACCGCCACCGCTCCGCGCACCGCCGGCGTCCGGGCCGCCGCGCCGCTCGACGCGGCGGACGGGGCCCGGACCCCGCTCCTCGCCCGGCTGCTGCCGCGCGTCGCCGGTTGGCCCCCTCCGGAGGCTTTCGGCGACGACGCTTCCCGGCCGTGCTCCCACCACAGTTGACCCACTCATCCACCCAAGGAATTCCCATGTCCTGGAACACCCGGCTCCTGCCCGACCTCCGCGGCAGGTCCGCCGTCGTCACGGGCGGCACGGCCGGAATCGGCTTCTTCGTCGCCGAGCAACTCGCCTCGGCCGGCGCCCACGTGACCCTCGCGGGCCGCAGCCCCGAACGGACCCGGGCCGCCGTCGCGGCGCTGGCCCGCTCCGCGCCCGACGTCCTGTTCACCACCGTCCGCCTCGACCTCGCGGATCTGGAGTCGGTGCGCGAGGCGGCGGAAACCATCCGCGCCGCGGGCCCGCTGGACATCCTCGTCAACAACGCCGGGGTCACCGCCGCTCCCCACCGCGCCGAGACCCGCGACGGTTTCGAGCTGATGTTCGGCACCAACCATCTCGGTCCCTTCGCCCTGACCCTCCAACTGCTGCCGGCGCTCGTGAGCGCCGGTTCCGCGCGCGTGGTCTCGCTGGGCAGCCTCACCCACACCCGGGCGAGCATCGACTTCGACGACCTGCACGGCCGGGACTCGTACCGTTCGATGCGGAACTACGGGCGGTCCAAGCTCGCCGCCATGCTGTTCGCCTTCGAGCTGGACCGCCGACTGCGGGCCGCGGACTCGTCCGTCGAGAGCCTGGCCGCGCATCCCGGCTGGGCCGTGGACGGCCTCACGCCCGCCCGGCCCCCGATGTGGGAGCCGTCGCGGTGGCACCGGCTCCGCAGCCGCCCGCTCGCGGCGATGGCGCAGGGCAAGGACCGGGGCGCGTGGCCCGTGGTGCGGGCCGCGGCGGATCCCGACGGGCAGGGCGGGCAGTACTTCGGGCCGGGCGGCCCGGGCTCCCTGCGCGGAGCCCCCTCGATCGAGCACGCCGCGGACCACGCCTACGACGAGTCGACCGCGGGCCGCCTGTGGGAGGCCTCCGAGGCGCTGACGGGCGTGCACTGGGAGCGGGCGCTGTCGGCCTGCTGAGGTGCGCCGCACCCCGCCATCCCCTCGGTCATCCCCTCGACGGACCGATCGAAGGACACGGGCCGCGTCCGCCCCGTGGTGTTCTCGTGGGGAAGGCGCGGACAGCCCGCGTCGCACCACCCGAACGGAGATGATCACCATGGCAGAAGTAGCGACGGAACTCACGGCGGAGCTCTCGGCGGACCTCGCGACGGAACTGGCCCACACGCTGGAACAGGAGTTCGGCGCCACCTCGGCCACCGTGCTCGTGAGCCGGTAGCGGAGATCCGACGAGCGTGAGCCGCGCGGCTTCCCCCGGACGTCCCCGCTCCGCGCCCTCCCCCGGCCGGGGTACCGCCCATCGGCGGTCCCCGGCCGCACCGCGTCCCGGCCACGAGGCCGGAGCCCGCAGCCGACCGCCCGAGGGCGGCCCCCACAGCCCCTCCCGAAAGCGACCCTCCCCATGACCAGCCGGACCCGGCCGACCTTCCGGACCCGCCCGCCCGCCCCCCGCCCGCCCCTGGCCCGCGTCCCCGTGGCAGGCACCTCCCCAGCGGCTCCGGAACGGAGCGTCGAGCGGCTCGGCACCCACCGTGTCGTCGACGCCGAGACCACCTGGCGGCGGCTGCGACCGCTGCTGGCGGACGCGGGGATCACCCGCGTGGCCGACCTGACGGGCCTCGACGACATCGGCGTGCCGGTCTGGCAGGCGGTCCGCCCCAACTCCCGCAACCTGTCCGTCTCCCAGGGCAAGGGCTTCACGCACGCGCTGGCCCGTGTGTCGGCGGTCATGGAGTCCTACGAGTCGTACGCCGCCGAGCAGGAGCGGCCCGACGCCATCACGGCGACCACGGCGGGCCTCGCCGGGGAGCTCACCTACGACCCGTACGCCCTCGGTACCACCCCCGGCCACCGCCCCCGGCCCACCACTCCCCTGCGCTGGTGCCCCGCCGAGGATCTGACCGACGGCAGCACGACGTGGCTGCCGACCGCGGCAGTCACCGTGGACCTGCGGGTCCACCGCGCCTGGAGGCCGCCGGCCGGTTCGGGAGTCTCCAGCAACGGGCTCGCCGGCGGGAACACCCTCACGGAGGCCTCCCTGCACGCGTTGCTGGAGGTCGTCGAGCGGGCGGACCTCGCCCGCGTCCACGCCGCCGGGAGCCTGTGGGCGCGGGCCCTCCCGGTCCGCGCCGGCCGGGCCGGCGCGGCCGCGACCGTCCTGCGCAGGTGCGCGGCGGCCGGAGCCGTCGTCGAGGCGGTGGACTGCACGGGCCCGTGGGGGGTGCCCACGTTCGCGGCGCGCGTGTGGTCGTCGAGCGTGCCGGCCTGGTTCTCCGGGTCGGGCACCCATCCGGACGCCGACGTCGCACTCTCCCGGGCGGTCACGGAGGCGGTCCAGTCCCGGCTGACCGCGGTCGCCGGAGCCCGCGACGACCTGCCTCCCACCCACTTCACCCTCGGCGGGCCGGCAGCGCGCAGCGGCCCCCACCGGGAGGGGCCGGACAGTGACGTGCTGCTGGCCCGACACCGGGACGCACCCGCGGACGACCACCCGGCGGCGCGCGACCTCGACGCGGACCTCCGGCGGCTCACGCGCCTGGCCGAGCGCCACGGCCTGCGGGTGCTCCGCACGGACCTGACACCCGTCGGTTCGCCCTTCGCGGTCGTGCGCATCGTCGTCCCGGGCACCGCCTTCGACCACAAGGCCTGGAGCTGATGTGATGACCACCGCCCCCACGGCCCACGCCGACCCCACCGCGAGCACCACCCCCGCCGACCCCACCACACGCACTGTCCGCACTCCCCACGGCAACCGCACCACCCGCACCGTCGTCACCGTCGGCCCGACCCTGACGCGCGCAGAAGTGCTCCGCTACCTGCCGGGCGCCGAGGTCCGCGAGCCCGTCGCGGCGGGCCAGGTCCTGCGCTGGGGTCTGGGCCCGGGGGACCGCCTCCTCGTCATCGACGGCCTGTTCCTCCAGTCCCGGGCCGTGCGCCACAAGGAACTGCTGGCCCTCCTCGACCGGGGCGTCGAGGTGTACGGGGCGTCCAGCATGGGCGCACTGCGCGCCGCGGAGCTCGCACCGTTCGGCATGGTGGGCATCGGATCCGTGTTCCGCGCCTACCGGGACGGGGAGATCGTCGCGGACGACGAGGTCGCGCTGGTCCACGCCGACGCCGAGGCCGATCACCGGCCGCTCGGCTGGGCCCTGGTCGACCTGCGTCACGCGGTGCGCCACGCCGTCCGCACCGGGACGGTGGGCCGGGCCACCGGTGACCTGATCGTCGACGCCGCCCGCCGGCTCCCCTTCTCCTGGCGCGACTCCCCCACCGTGCTGGAGGCCGCCCGCCGTGCCGGGGGCGACCCCCGCGAGCTGGGCGCGTTCGCCACCGGGTACGCCCGGGGCGGCCCCCGCATCAAGCGTCGTGACGCCCTGACCGCCGTGCGCCACCTCGCGCGCCGCCCGGGCCGGGGTCCGGCTGAGCGCCCCCCGGTCGAGGGCGACAGCGGCCGGCTCACCTACCGGGGGGTCCCCACCCCGCTCTCCGAAACCGTGTTCCTGCGGGCCTGGCGTGCCACGCCGCTGCCGCACGGGGCCGCCGTACCGCCGGGTGGTGACGTCCCGGCACAGTCCGCCGGCGCCGGGTCGACCGGCCCCGGGCCCGGTGTCCGGACCCCTTCCGGTTCCGGCGGTCCGGCGGACGTGGGCTGCGAGCAGGTCGCCGAGGCGATGGCGCTGACCTGGCCCGGCTTCCCCGACTTCCTGCGCGACCTCGCCGCCCGGGAGCTGCTCGCCACCCTGGATGAGCCCGAACCCGAGCCCCGCACGGGAGACGTCATGGCCGAGCTCGCGGCCCGGCTCCGCCCGCTGCACCTCCCGACCGACGGGTCCGGGGCCGCTCCGTACGCGGCGCTCCTGCGGCCCCGCGAAGCGGCGCTGCCCGCGGCGCGGGCGTCCGCCCTGTTGGCGACCCGGATGTGGCGCGCCACCACGCTGCTGGACTGGCTCACTCCCGTCGTCGCCGCCCTCGTCGACCACCCTGCGTTCGCGCGCACCGCGGCGGAGTTGGTCGCGGCCCGTGGCGTCGTGGTGCCGGCCGAGGAGGAGGAGTCGCGGACCGCCGCACAGTGCGCCCGGCTGCTGCGGGCCTGGCGGGTCGCCGACGCCACGGAGGTCCTGCCGGCGCTACGGGAACGCGGCTTCCTCGACCTCGCGGAGTTCGTCGGGACCGTCCGCGCCCACCTGCCGTTCCTCGTGGCGTCGGACACCGAACCCGCGGCCCCGTGAACCCCTGTCCGGTCCCCGTGACGTTCCCGGGGGCCGGTGGGCGCCGCACGGCCCGGCGGGGCGTGGAGGGCGGAGCGGGCCGGTGCCCACCCTGCGGTTTTCCGCAGGGTGGGCAGCGCGGGAAACCGCACCGGGCCGGACGGGAATCCTCATACCGGTGCTGAGCTGCGCTTCCTAGCGTGGAGGGGAGATCGGGGCGGTCGTCCCGGTCGACCGGACCGACCTCCTGGAGCTCCTTCATGCCCCTCGACATCGCGGCACTTCCCCAAGAACCCTCCGACGGCTTCGCGGGTTGGGCCGCCGGCCTCGTGGACACGCTCGGTGGCCCGGGGGCCGGTCTGGCGGTCGCCCTGGAGAACCTCTTCCCGCCGCTGCCCAGTGAGGTGATCCTCCCGTTGACGGGTTTCGCCGCCTCGCAGGGGGTCCTCAGCCTCGTCTCGGCGCTGTTCTGGACCACCCTCGGCTCGGTCGTGGGCGCCCTGGCCCTCTACTGGATCGGCATGCTCTTCGGCCGCGAGCGGATGCACGCGATCTGGGCGAGGCTGCCGCTGGTGAAGGCCTCCGACCTGGAGCGCACCGAGGCGTGGTTCGCCCGGCACGGTACGAAGGCCGTGTTCCTCGGCCGGATGGTGCCCATCTTCCGCAGCCTCATCTCGGTACCGGCGGGCGTGGAGCGCATGCCGCTGACGGTGTTCCTGATGTTGACGGCGCTGGGCAGCCTGATCTGGAACGGCGTTCTCGTCATGGCCGGTTACTGGCTGGGCGAGCAGTGGGACGTGGTGGAGGCCTACGTCGGCGTGCTGTCCAAGGTCGTGCTGGCGCTGGTCGTCGTCGCCCTGGTCGCCTACCTGGCGGTCCGGCTCCGCGGTCGCGGCCGGGCTCAGCACCGCCGCACCCCGTGACCTCCGCCACCGGCACGGCGGGCACCGCACCGCCCGGACGATCTTGTCCGGGCTCCGGGGCCGGCCTAGGCTCGGGCTCCGTGCGGGGGGATTTCACGGAGGGCGCCGCGCACGGCGCGCGCCTGCCGGAAGCGTCGGGCACCGGTGCCCCGGGCGGGACGGCGACCGGGCGCCCCTCCCTGCCGCGGCGCGGACTCGGGATGCTGACCGGTTGCGCGACGGCCCTGCTGGGGTGCGCGTACTTCCTCCTCGTCGGAACCGCCCTCGGCGCGTTCCTGCTGTGGCCGCGGACGCGGCCGGACGCCCTGGCCGTGCTGATGGGCGGCGCCCGCCGGCTGGCCGCAGCCGAACGGCTCCGCCGCACCGCGTTCTTCGGGGACCGGTTCCCCGCCCGGTACGAGGCCTCCGACCGGAAGGTGCTGCGCTACCTCGCGGCCCGCGGTCCTTCGGGACTGCTGTGCGCGGTGGTGCTCGGGCTGCTCGGCTTCGGCGCCGCACTGGCAGGCCTGCTCGTCGCGGGGGCGTTGCGCGGCAGCGTGGACCGGGCGGAGTTCCTGACACAGGTACTGCTGGGCGGGGTGCTGCTCTTCCTGAACGTGCAGGGTCTGCTCTCGCTGGCCTCCCTCGACGCCCGGATCGCCCGCTCCTGCTTCGGGCCGTCCGAACGCGAGCTGATGCGGCGCCGCATCGACGAACTCGCCTCCAGTCGGGCCGCCGTCGTCCGGGCGGTGGACGCGGAACGCCGCCGCATCGAACGGGACCTGCACGACGGGGTCCAGCAACGGCTCGTGGCCCTCGCCATGTTGCTCGGCCGGGCCCGGCGCAGCCACGGCCGCGACCCCGACCGGGCGGACGTACTGCTGCTCCAGGCACACCAGGAGTCCCGGGACGTCCTGACCGAGTTGCGCGAAGTGGCCTGGCGGGTCTACCCGTCCGCGCTGGACACCCTGGGGCTTGAGGAGGCGCTGGGCGGGGTGGCGGAGCGGTGCGGCATTCCGCTGCGCACCGAGTTCGACGTCGCCGGGAAGCTGCCCCAACCGGTGGAGACCGCGGCCTATTTCGTGGTGTCGGAGTCGGTGACGAACGCGGCCAAGCACGCGGGGGCGACGGCCCTGTCGGTACGGGTGTCCCGACGCGGGAACATCCTCACCGTGGAGGTCCGGGACGACGGCGGGGGCGGCGCGGACCCGGCGGGTCCCGGGCTGAGCGGCCTGCGCGGCCGGGTGGCCGCCCTCGACGGAATGCTGCACCTGGACAGCCCCCTCGGGGGACCCACCACCGTGACCGCGGAGCTGCCGTGCGCGTGATTCTCGCCGAGGACTCGACCCTGCTTCGGGAGGGCCTCGTACGGCTGCTCGTCGAGGAGGGCCATGAGGTGCTCGCCGCGCTGCCCGACGCGGTGTCGCTGCTCCGGGAGGTCGAGGCGCGGCAGCCGGACATCGTCGTGGTCGACATCCGGATGCCCCCGACCCACACTGACGAGGGACTGCGGGCCGCGGTGGAGATCCGCGAGCGGTGGCCCGCCGTGGGTGTCCTGGTCCTCTCCCAGCACGTCGAACGCAACTACGCGGTCCGGCTGTTGTCCTCGAACGCGGAACGGGTCGGCTACCTGTTGAAGGACCGGGTGGCCGAGGTCGAGGAGTTCCTCGACGCGTTGGAGCGGATCCACGCGGGCGGCGCCGCCATCGACCCCGAGGTGGTGCGCCGGTTGGTCGTCCACACCACCCACGGCGATCCGCTTGCCCGGCTGACCCCGCGCGAACGCACGGTGCTGGAGGCGCTGGCCGAGGGGCTCACGAACACGGCCATCGCGCGTCGCCTGCACCTTTCGCTGAGTTCGGTGGAGAAGAACCTCAACGCCGTCTTCGACAAGCTCGACCTCTCCCGCACCACGGGGTACAGCCGCCGCGTCCTCGCGGTGCTCCGCTACCTGGAGTCCTAGGGCGTGTTCGCGGTGGTGATCGTGGGACCGGAGCCGGAGCTGCTTGCCGGGAATCGGGGCGCCGTCGACGGGGTTGGAGGGGTCATGCGAGCGATTCAGGTGTACGAAGTGGGCGGTCCCGAGGTGCTGCGGGAGGCCGAGGTGGACCAGCCGTGCCCGGGTCCGGGCGAGGCGGTCGTGGAGGTCGCCGCATCCGGGGTGAATTTCCTCGACGTCTACCACCGCGAAGGCCGGTACAGCCTGCCGCTGCCCTTCACGCCGGGCACCGAGGGCGCCGGCACGGTCGTCGAAGTCGGACCCGGCGTCGCCGACGTCGCAGTCGGGGACCGGGTCGGTTGGGTGGAGATTCCCGGTACGTATGCCGAGCGGGCCGTCGTGGACTCCTCCCGGCTGGTGCCGCTGCCCGACGATATCGGCTTCGAGACAGCCGCCGCCGTGCTCCTCCAAGGCATGACCGCGCACTATCTCGTCAAGGACGCCTACCCGGTGCAGGGGGGCGACACGGTGCTCGTGCATGCGGCTGCCGGCGGCATGGGGCTGCTGTTGACCCAGCTCGTCACCCATCTCGGCGGCAGGGTGATCGGCACGACGTCGACCGCGGCGAAGGCCGAGTCGGCGAAGCGTGCCGGGGCCGCCGAGGTGATCCTTTCCTCGGGGGTCGACGATCTCGCAGCCGAGGTGAGGCGGCTCAACGGCGGTCAGGGGGTGCCGGTCGTCTTCGACGGCGTCGGCGCGCACACCTTCGACGCGAGCCTCGCCGGCCTGCGAACCCGCGGCCATCTCGTGCTCTTCGGCGCGGCAAGTGGTGCCGTGCCGCCGTTCGATCCGATTCGGCTCGCCCACGGCGGTTCGCTGACCCTGATCCGGCCCAGCCTCGGGGACTTCATCGCCGATCGGTCCGAACTGCTCCGACGGGCCGCCGATGTGTTCGAGTGGGTGCGCTCCAAGGCACTTGAGGTCACCGTAACGGGCCGCTACGCGTTGTCCGAGGCCGCCCGGGCCCACAGCGATCTGGAGGCCCGCCGTACCACCGGCAAGCTGCTCGTCGTACCCGGTGCGACCGCCATTGGACGCCGCGAGGATGCGCGGAGCTGATCGCGGGTGACGACGTCGGGGATCTTGGGGACTGGGATGTCGAGGAAACGCCTGGGGCGTTGGTAACGGATGCGCGGGTGGTGGAACCGGATTCCTCCTGTGTGCCTCTCACCGGTCGGACGACGAGGAGGCTGCGGATGACGGACCGGACGGGCGGGGCCGGCGGGATCGGTGCGACGGGCAGGACGGAGGCCGGTCCTCGGGGCCGGCGGCGACCGCGGGAGGTCGAGGTCGCCTGGTGGCTCACCGTCCTGGCCGTCGTGGTGGAGGTCCTGGTCTGGGTATCGGGTTCCTTCCTGGTCGCGCCCACGGGTCTGGACGAGCTGAGCGAGGTGTCCGGCAGGTCGGCCGCATACCGCCAACTCGCCCTTTCGGGTGCGGTGATGGCGGTTCTGCTCGCCGGCTGGCTGATCCTGGCCCGTTACGTGCGGGCCGGTCGGGGCCCGGCCCGGACGGTGCTGGCCGTCCTCACGGCGCTGAGCCTGCTGCTGTCGTTCGCCGATTCCGGCATGAACGGGCCGTGGCCGGACGGGTGGCAGCTGTTCTCGGCGCTCCCCGAGCTGCTGGCCGCGACGGCCGCGGTGTTCACGTACCTGCCCGGGGCGCGCGGACACTTTCCGACCCGTGCGCGGCAACCCGCCTGACGGGCGGGTGCGCCGGCCGTCCCCGAGGGACCGTCACGCGGCGCCCGTCATACGGGCGTAGACGACGACGTTGCTGTCGTAGTAGTGCTTCTTCGGGTCGAAGTCGCCGCCGCAGGTGACCAGGCGCAGGCCCGCGTGGTCGAGGTTCTTGTACACCTCCAGTGTGGGAAACGCGGCCTTCGGGTATTCGGCGACCTTGTCGACGGTGAACGTGACGGTCTTCTTGTCGCGCCGCGTCACCTTGATGGTGTCGCCGGCCTTCATCGTCCTCAGCTTCTCGAAGACGGCCGAGGCGCCGTTCCAGGTGACGTGGCCGGCGATCACGGCGGGCCCCTGGGAGCCGGGCGTCGGCCCCGGTTCGTACCAGCCCGCGAGACCCGGGTCCTTCGGGGTCTGCATCGTCCCGTCCCCGTTGAGCCTCAGCGTTTCCAGGGAGCTGGAGAGGCCGAGGGACGGGATCGTGATCTTCTGTGGTTCCGACCGGGCGAGGGCGGGTTCTGCCCGGCCCGCTCCCGAACCGGCCCCCGTTCCCTTCTGGGAGCCGTCTCCGGCGGCCCCTCCGTGGCCGCCGGCGGACGCCTCCCCGGTGGGGGCTCCTTCCTGGGCCGGTGCCGCGGCCTGTGCGGCGCGACCCTCGGGCGCCGGGTCCTCGCCGCCGCACCCGGCCAGCAGCAGCGCGGCCAGGGCCGCCGCGGCGAGGGGTGCCGCGGTCCGTCGCCTGCGGGGCGGCGCCTCGGACATCGCGTGCGGGGCGGACCGGACGTCCTTCACGCGGCGTCCTCCTCGGTCCGCGCGGGGCCGCCTTGAGGCACGGTGGCCCGCTTGCGCACGAGCGTCATCGCGCCCGCCATCGCCGCGTACGCGAGGACCGCCACGCCCGCCGCCGTTGCCAGCGGCACGGCCGTGTCCTGCGGGGAACCGCCGCCCGTCTCGATGGCGCCGACCGGGACGGACCCGACGGCGGCGCCCTTGACCTCGCCGCAGTTGGTCGGAGCCGTGGCCTCCTGGGGCAGCTTCGGGTCGAGCTCGCTCTTGCCGGCGCCGCCGACGTCGTACTTGTCGTTGCCGTTGCGGTCGATGCCGTGCTGCACGACGTGCAGGTCCTTGATGTGGTCGACCACGTCCTGGCCGACGGTGATCGTCCGCTGGTAGGAGAGCTTGCCCGCCTTGTCGGCGACGGGCATGCGGTCCACCGCGAGTCCGCTGGTCGCCTTGGTGTCTCCGGACGTGGTGAGCGAGATGTTGATGTCGCCGTAGTCGACGGTCGCCTCGGTGTTGTTGAGGATCCCGTCGCCGTTGGTGTCGTCACTCGCGTCGGGGCAGTGGAAGTCGTGCCCCTTGGTCGAACCGTGCAGGTGCTGGGCCGAGGGCTGTCCCGGCACCATCCCCTCGGACTCGATCTGCACCGTCAGCTGTTTGCCCCTGAGGCTGAGCATGACCGTCCCGCGTGAGCCCGAGTCGTTCAATTGCGCCAGGTCGATCTGGTACGACTTGCCCTCCTCGGCGAGAGCCGGGCCGGAAAGGCCCAGGGTCAGGAACACCGCGGCGGGCACGGCGGAGATGACCACGAGTCGGCGGCCGGCACGCTTGACTATCACATTCGCTCCTGTTCCTCGGATCCCCGGGACGGGAATCACGGATCGCACGGATGAAACGATCCTCGGGAGAGGATCTCCGTTACTTCTTCGAAGCTCCAACAGCATTGGATTGGTGCGGAGTTGAAGAATTCTTCGGAAATTCGACGTGCCCGGTCACGCGGCTGCCCACGGCGCCGTCGACAGGGGCCCGCCGGTCATCCAGATGCGTGACACGTCGTCCGCCAGGCGGGGGGAGCGGGCTGCCGCGCACAGCATTTCCGACAGCACGAGGATCCCCCGCGCCGTACACCTCGGGTCGCTGTTCCGATGCAGCCAGATGACCGCGTTGATCATGGGACGGCGCCCCACGGGAAGGTCCGTGCGCCCGATGCCCGCCACCGCCTCCAGGTCGGAACACCCCCCGCCGAACGGAAGGGCCGCCGTGCGGGGCATGCCCGGTGGCGCGACCGAGTCCCGCACGTGGCGGAAGTAGGCCTCCGGCGGGGCCTGTCCGTCCTCGAAGGTGTTGCGGAAACCGACGACCCGAACGTCCGAATCCCGCGGGAGGAACTCGATGTACAAGTCGATGGACAAACCCCTCAACCGAATGTTCAGGGGCAGGTACCGCACCGGTTCCTCCCCGGTGCCCGATCTTCTGGGAAACCACAGGGCTTCCGCCGCACCGGACCGGACGGCCGACACGAGCAGTCGGTATTCCGCCACCGTGGCGTCCTCCACGGAGAACGAAACGGTGTTCAGCACGACGGCATCCGCCGGTCGGAGGAGATCGGAACCCGCGCTCCCCGTCGGAAATACCGTCGCAGCCGGTTCGATCCCGCCGCATTCACGCACGACACATCCACCGCCTTCGACATCACCCCGGTCGACGACGGCTCTCATCGCCCTTGTCGCCGGGCCTGGTTCGGTCCGGTTCTTTGTAGTCGGCCATCCGGGGCGGAAACGAATACTTGGCCTCTGATGCCAAAAACTCCTCACGCGATCGCGAATCGATCACCCTCCGCACGATCCGCGGTACCCGCCGCCATGACGGCGTGGCCGGCTCCCGGCCCGCTCGGGCATCCGGGTGGTGGCGCGCCGTGTCGGGCCGGCGCCGCCGGGCCGGTTCGTCATTCTGGGCCGGGCGCGGCGGCGCACCTGCCGCTGCCCCTTCCCCCGAGCGAGAAGGAGTACGACATGCCCGCGGACACGGTGGAGCGGTTCCTCGCGGCCCTGGACCCCCGGCAGCGGGAGGCCGTCACCGGCAGACCGCACGAGGAGCAGGAGCGCCTCGCGGCCGCGTGGGAGGAGGAACTGGCGTCGGACGACGAACTCGACACCCTCGACGAGCTCTCCCCGCCCGCGGCGGAGGCCGAGGCGGCCCGCCGCGTCATGGACCGCGAGGCATGAGGCGGCCGGGCGCGGCCGCCGGGCACGGCGGCCCGGCGCGCCGGCCCGGCGGGGCGTTCAGTCCCCGGGGGTTTCCAGCGGGCGCAGGAAGCGGCGTTCGTAGCGCTTGATGCAGCGGGTCTCGCGCGCCAGCTCGAAGGCCGCCTGGCACTCCGGATCGGACATGCTGTCCGTCCGGTACTGCTCGTAGGCCGCGAAGCCCGGGAAGGAGAAGAGGGCGTACGCGATGTCGCTGTCGCCCTCGCCGGGCAGGAAGTACCCGTGGTGGGTGCCGCCGAAGCGGTTGACCAGCCGGACCCAACGGCGCCCGTACTCCTCGAAGTCCGCGAGTTTCTCGACGTCGATCTCGTACTTCAGATGAATGGTGATCATCCACCCATCATGCCCTCGGGCAGCGACGGAGCCGCGGCCAATCCCGCCCTTCCGCGGGGGCGGAGCGCCGAAACCTCGTACGCTGCGACGGAGTGGGAGACGTCGTGGAGGGGGATTCGCATGTCCTTGCAGAAGGGCGCCAACGTGCCGGTGCCGAGTGCCGGGGTCCGGGTGGAGCTGGGTTGGCGCGGTGGGCCCGGGGCGCCGGACGTGGACGTTTCGGCCCTGTTGCTGACGGCGGCCGGGAAGGTGAGGTCGGACGACGACTTCGTGTTCTACAACCAGCCGGTGCACGCCAGTGGTGCCGTGCGCCACGAGGGCCGGCGCCAGGACGGTTCGGGCCCCCTGGAGACCATCACGGTGACGTTGTCGGCGGTGGAGCAGGAGATCGCGAGGGTGGTGGTCGCGGCGTCCACGGACGGCACGTTCGGGCAGGTGGCCGGCCTGTTCGTGCGCGTGCTGGACGCGGACAGCGGCGTGGAACGGGCGAGGTTCGACGCGACGGATGCCACCACCGAGACCGCGTTCGTGCTCGGGGAGCTGTACCGGCGGGCCGGGGCGTGGAAGTTCCGTGCGGTGGGCCAGGGTTACGCATCCGGTCTGGCGGGGCTCGCGACCGATTTCGGCATCACGGTCGACGACCCCGCCCCGCCGGCGCCGGCGCCGGTACGGCAGCCCGTGCGGCCGGCGGTGGGTCCGTCGGTGGCCGGTCCGCCGGCTCCACGGATTCCGCAGGCCCCGCCGGCCCCCGAGCCGGCCCACACCCAGCCCGTGCGGCTGTCGAAGATCACGCTGACGAAGGCGGCGCCGGCGGTGTCGCTGGCCAAGCAGGGGGCCACCTCCGGCGGCATGCGGGTCAACCTGAAGTGGAGCGCGGCCGCTCCGGCCCGTGGCTGGATGCGGAAGGGGAAGGAGGCCGTTCGGCTGGAGGACGTCGACCTCGACCTCTCCTGCCTGTGGGAACTACGGAACGGAACGATGGGGATCGTCCATCCCATCAACAACCAGTTCGGCTCGTTCGACCAGCCCCCGTACGTCCTGCTGGACCAGGACGACCGGACCGGCGGCAGCGAGGACGGCGAGAACCTCATGATCAACCTCGATCACACGGCCGACATCAAACGCCTCCTGGTGTTCGTGTCCATCTACGCGGGCGCCACCAACTTCGCCGGCCTGCAAGGGGTCGCCACGCTGTACCCGCCCGTCGGGCCGCCGATCGAGGTCCGCCTGGACGAATGCACCGTGCCCGCGCCGGTGGCCGCGATCGCGCTGATCGAGAACGTGGGCGGCGAGTTGATCGTCCGGCGGGAGGCGAAGTACCTGGTGCTGCCGCCCGGCATCCTCAAGCAACAGGCGGTGGACCTGGCGTACGGGTGGGGCATGAGCTGGGAGCCCGCCTCCAAGGACTGACCTCCGCCTGCCGCCACGAGCCCCGGCAGGGGCCGGGAGGAACGCCCCGACGCGAGTGCCCGCGTCGGGGCGTTCCTTCGTGGCGGGCGGCGCGTGCGGTGTCCGGCCCCGTGGTGACTCGTGCGTACTGCACGCCCCGTCGGTGACAGCCGTGACTGTCGCGGCCCTCTCCCGGCGTGACAGCGTGAGGACGTCACCGACCGAGGGAGCAGGAGTGAACAAGGGGTACGCCGCCTTCTGCGACGCCGACCGCTGGTTCTACGACGCGCCGTACCGGCGGGCCGAGGAGAACTACCCGGCCGCGCTCGCCCCCGTACCGGCGGGGTGGCAGACGCACCGCAGCGGGGACTGGCTGGCGCTGCGCCCCCTGGACGCCCGACTCCCCTCCCAGGGATGGAAGATCCACGTCTCGGCGTGCCTGGACAACGCCGAGTCCGTCCTGGAGCGGGTCCACCGCTACTGCGTGGACCGCGGGATCGCGTTCAAGTTCGTACCGAGCCGCTACCTGCTGCACCTGCGCAACGCGAAGTACGCCGACCGCGCGGCGAGCGGCAAGTTCCTCACCGTGTACCCGGCGGACCAGGAGCAGTGCGGGCGCATCGCGGAGGACCTCGACGCGTTGCTGGCCGGCGAGCCGGGCCCGTACATCCTGAGCGACCTGCGCTGGAACGACGGCCCCGTGCACCTGCGCTACGGCAGCTTCACCCTGCGGCACTGCTACGACGACCGCGGCGAGCTCGTCCCGGCGATCGAGGCCCCCGACGGCCGGCTCGTCCCGGACCCGCGGGGGCCGGTGTTCCAGCCGCCCGAGTGGGTCGAACCGCCCGCGTACCTGGCGCCCCACCTGGCCGGGCGGGCCGCGCTCACCCTGGAGGGACTCCCCTACACCGTCGAGCGGGCCCTGCACTTCTCCAACGGGGGCGGCGTGTACGCGGGGCGGGACGTCCGCTCCGGCGAGCGGGTCGTCCTCAAGGAGGGACGCCCCTTCGCGGGGCTCGCGGCCGACGGCGCGGACGCCGTGACCCGGCTGCACCGCGAACGCCGGGCCCTGGAACAGTTGGCCGGTCTGGACTGCGTGCCCGCGGTGCACGGCACCTTCACCGTCGGGGACCACCACTTCCTCGTGATGCAGCACTTGGAGGGCAAGCCCCTCAACACCTACTTCGCCCGCCGACACCCGTTGATCGAGGCGGACCCCGACCCCGAGGCGCTCGCCGAGTACACCCGGTGGGCGCTGGAGATCCACCGACAGGTGACGCGGGCCGTGGAGGCCGTGCACGCCCGCGGCATCGTCTTCAACGACCTGCACCTGTTCAACGTGATGGTCGCGGAGGACGAGGTGACCGGTGCGCCGTCGGTCGCGCTGCTCGACTTCGAGGCCGCCGCCCACGTCGACGAGGGGCTGCGCCAGACCGTCGCCAATCCGGCGTTCGTCGCCCCGGCCGACCGGCGCGGTTTCGCCGTCGACCGGTACGCCCTGGCCTGCCTGCGCCTGGCCCTGTTCCTGCCGTTGACGAGCCTGCTGGTGATGGACCGGGCGAAGGCGGCGCACCTGGCCGACATCGCCGCCGAGCAGTTCCCCGTACCGCGGGAGTTCCTCGACGAGGCGGTACGGGAGATCCTCGCCGGGACCGAGGACGGCTCCGGGACCGAACGCGGTTCCGGTTCCGGCGGCCGGTCGGTGGCTGCCCGTCGCCCCTACCTGCCGGTCGAGCCGGGCAGTTGGGAGGCGGCCCGCGCCTCGATGACGGCGGCGCTGCGGGCGAGCGCCACCTTCGACCGCGACGACCGGCTCTTCCCCGGGGACACGGCCCAGTTCGCGACCGCCGGGGGCGGAACCGGCTTCGGCCACGGAGCGGCCGGTGTCCTGTACGCGCTCGCCGAGACCGGCGCCGAACCGTGGCCCGAGGCCGAGGAATGGCTGTTGGCCCGGACGAAGGAACCGGCCTCCGGCATGCCGTTGGGCTTCTACGACGGCCTCGCCGGTCTCGCCTGGACCCTGGAACGGCTCGGCCACCGGGACCGCGCCCTCGCCCTGGCCGAGCAACTGCTGTCCCAACCCTGGCAGTCGGCCGGGCCCGACCTGCACGGCGGGCTCGCCGGCATCGGCCTGGCACTGGACTCCCTGGGGTCGACCACCGGCGAGGGCGCACTGCACGCCGCGGCCCTGCGGTGCGCCGAACTCCTCGGCGAGCCGGCGGCCGGACCGAAGCGGGCCGGTCTGCTCCACGGCCACAGCGGCCCCGCCCTGCTCCACCTGCGACTCTACGAACGCACCGGGGAACGGGAGTTGCTGAGCCGGGCCGGCCTGGCCCTGCACCGCGACCTCGACCGCTGCGTGACCAGTGCCTTCGGCACCCTTCAGGTCGACGAGGGGTGGCGCACGATGCCCTACCTCGGCGCCGGCAGCGTGGGCATCGGCATGGTGCTGGACGACTGGCTGGAGCACGCCGGGGACGACCGCTTCGAACGGGCCCGGCCGGAGATCGTGCGCGCCGCCCAGGCGACGTTCTACGCGCAGCCCGGCCTGTTCCGCGGCGCGGCCGGCATGATCCTCCACCTGGCGCGGACCACCACCCCCGGCCCGGGCTCCGACCCCGGGGACATAGCCCGGCAGGTGGAGGCCCTGGCCCGGCACGCGGTCCCCTACCAGGGCTTCCTGGCCTTTCCCGGCGAGCAGATGATGCGCCTGTCCATGGACCTGTCCACGGGCACGGCCGGCGCTCTCCTCGCCCTCGGCAGCGCCGCGCCCGGCGGGCGCGCCCAGCTGCCGTTCCTCCCGCCGCCGCGGTCCTTCGCGGCGGCCCCAGAGCCGGTCCCCGTCACGGGGGCCGTGACCCATCGGAACACCACAGTGAAGAGGAATCAGACATGACGCTTCTGGACCTGCAGTCGATGGACACCCCGAAGGAAGAGACCACGGAGGCCGCGCACCTGACCGGCGGCGGCAGCCGCGCCAGCCTGCTTCTCTGTGGCGACAGCAGCCTCAGCATCACGACCTGTAACTGATCAGGTCATTCCGGGCCCGGGCGGTTCACCGCCCGGGCCCGCACCACACCCCTGGAGCCGCCGCCCATGACCGCGCCCGATCCCGTAGGTGAGGCGGCGGCCGCCCGCGGCGCCGACAGGGCCCTGCGGGCGGCCGCGCGCCACAGCGCCGGCCGGCTCGCCGCCGGCGCCGCCTGCTCGGTGGGCGCCGCCGCGGCGGCCCTGGCCGAACCGGCCGTCCTCGGCCACACCCTCGACCTGCTGCTGCGGCAGGACCCCGCCGGTGCCCGGTGGACCGCGTGGTGTGCGGCGGTGATCACTGCCGAGGTCCTCCTCGACGCCGCCACGGCCCGGCTGGGCGGCGGCGTCGACGCCCGCTCCACCGCCTGGCTGCGCCGGACGGGCCTCGCCCGCCTGCTGCGCACCGCCCCGCACCACGCCGCCCGCCACTCCCCCGGTGAACTCTCCGCCAGGCTGACCTCGCACGCGACCACCGCCGGCGGTGTACCGGCGGCCGTCGTCGGCGCGGCCGTGGCCCTGCTGCCCCCGGTCGGTGGACTGGTGGCCCTGTTCCTGGTGGACGTGTGGACCGGGTTGGCCTTCCTCGTCGGGCTTCCGCTGCTCGTCCTGCTGTTGCGTGCCTTCGCCCGCGATTCCGGTGCCAGCGTCAGCCGTTACCAGGAGGTGCAGCTCGCCCTGGCCGGCCGCCTCGTGGAGGCCCTCGCGGGCGCCCGTACGATCGCCGCCGCCGGCACCTCCGAGCGGGAACAGGCCCGGGTGCTGGCCCGGTTGCCGGAGCTCGACGCCGAGGGACGGCGGACGTGGCGGATCTACGGTTCGACCGTGGCCCGCACGAGCGCCCTCATGCCGCTGCTGCTGTACGTGGTCCTCGGGGTCGGCGGGGTCCGCCTCGCGGACGGCGCGCTCGGGGTCGGCGGGCTCCTGGCGGCGGTCCGCTACGCGGGCCTGGCGGCCGGGGCCGGCGCGGTGACGGGCCGACTGTCGGCCGTGGTCCGCGGCCGGGCCGCTGCCCGCCGCACGGCGGCCCTCTTCGAACTGCCCGAACTACCGTACGGAACGCGCCGGTTGCCGGAAGGTGGACCGGGCGCGCTGGAACTGCGCGGGGTGCGCGTGGTGCGTGCGGGCGCCGTGATCCTGCACGACATCGACCTGCGCATCCCCGGCGGGACGACCGTGGCCGTCGTCGGCCGCTCGGGCTCCGGCAAGACGACGCTGGCCGCCGCGGCGGGCCGGCTCACCGACTGCGACGGAGGTCGGGTACTGCTCGACGGCGTACCGCTGGACGAGCTGTCCCCGGCGGAACTGCGCCGGGAGGTCGGCCACGCCTTCGAACGGCCGGCGCTCTTCGGCGCGGACGTCGCGGGCGCGCTCGCGTTCGGCGGCGGCCCCGCACCGGACCAGGAGGCCGTGCGCGCCGCCGCGCGGGCGGCCGGCGCCGACGCCTTCGTGCGCCGCCTGCCGAACGGGTACGCGACGGCGCTCGCCGGGGCGCCGATGTCCGGTGGAGAGCTGCAACGCCTCGGGCTGGCACGGGCGTTCTGCCGCGCGGGGCGACTCCTCGTCCTGGACGACGCGACATCGAGCCTGGACACGCTCACCGCCCGGGAGGTGGAGCGGGCCCTGGCCGTGGACGTCCGGCCGGGCACCCGTCTGGTCGTCGCCCACCGCATCTCCTCGGCCGCCCGCGCCGACCTCGTCGTATGGCTCGACGCGGGACGGGTCCGGGCGACCGGTCCGCACGCGGAGCTGTGGCGGGACCCCGCCTACCGGGCGGTGTTCGGCGACGGCACGGAGGACGTCGCGGCGCCGGCGCCGGGACGTGCCGACGAGCCCGCCTCCGGGCCGACCGACGGTGTCGCGCGGTGGGGCGTGCAGGAGCCGCCCGGCCGGGAGGCGGTCCGGTGAGCGAGTACGGAACGTGGCGGCGCGTGTCCCGCGAGGGCCGCCGCTTCCTGCGCGAACGGCCCCGCTCGCTGCGCAGGCTCGCGCTCTGGTCCCTGCTGGAGTCCGCGCACACCTTCCTCGGCGGGTACGCGGTGGCCCGCGCCCTCGACGACGGTTTCCTCGCCGGCCGCACCGGTGCGGGCATCGGCTGGCTGGCCGTGGCCGGTGCGGGAGCCCTGCTCGGCGCGCTCGCCCTGCGGGGCGTGTTCGGTGGGCTCGCGGACCTGGTCGAACCGCTGCGGGACGGTCTGGTGCGGCGCTCGGTGCGCCAGGCGCTGGGGCGGGCCGTGGCCGATCCCGGGCGGGCCGGTGACGCGGGCGCGGTCTCCCGCCTCACGCAGCAGACCGAGATGGCCCGGGACTCCTTCGCCGGACTCGTCCTGGTCGCCCGGTCGTTCGTGTTCACCGCCCTGGGCGCACTGCTCGGGCTGGCCGCCCTCGCTCCCGTCCTGCTGGTCCTCGTACTGCCCGCCCTGCTCCTGGGCACGGCCGGCTTCCTGGCCACGCTGCACCCGATGGCGCGCGTGCAGCGGGCGGCGCTCGACGCCGACGAGGCCCTGTCCGCGCGCGCCGCCGAGCTGGCGTCGGGGCTGCGCGACGTCGTCGCGTGCGGCGGCGCCACGAGCGCCGGAGCCGGTGTGGAGCAGCTGATCGCCGAGCAGGAGCGGCTCACCGTCCGGCTCGCACGGTGGACCGCCCTGCGCACGCTGGCCCTGGGCGTCGCGGGTCGGCTGCCCGTCGTGGTGCTGCTCGCCGCGACGCCCTGGTTGCTGGGGCGTGGTGTGAGCACGGGCGCGGTGGCCGGGGCGCTCACCTATCTCGTCCAGTCGCTGCTCCCGGCCCTGGACGCGCTGATGACGGCCCTGGGCGCGGCGGGCACCCGGCTGCTGGTGGTACTGGACCGGTTCTGCGACCCGGAACCGGGGCCTGCGCAGCGGCCCCCGGGAACGGTGACGCCCACCCCGCCACCCGCGCCCACGGCCGTCCCCGTTCCCGCGCCCGCGCCCGCGCCCGCGCCCGTATCCGGGGCGGCACCCGCGCCGCCGGCCGTGGAGTTGCGTCGGGTCCGCTTCGCCTACGGCCCCCGGGCGGAGCCGGTGATCGACGGCCTCGACCTGCTGGTCGGGTCCGGCGAGCACCTGGCCGTGGTGGGGCCGAGCGGCATCGGCAAGTCCACCCTCACCGCGCTGATCGCCGGACTGTTGCCACCGGGCGGCGGCACCGTACGGGTCGCGGGGGCGCCCGCGCGGGGCGCCCCGGGGTCCGGCCCCGACGTCCGCCGGACGCTGCTGCCCCAACAGGCCTACGTGTTCACGGGCACGGTCCGGGAGAACCTGACCCATCTGTGCCCCGATCGGGTGTCCGGGGCACGGGTGGAGCGGGCCGCGGCCGCCCTCGGCGCGGACGGGCTCGTGGCCCGGCTCGGCGGGCTGGACGCGGTCGTCGACCCGGGCCGGCTCTCGCAGGGCGAGCGCCAGCACCTGGCCCTCACCGCGGCCTACCTCTCCCCCGCTCCGCTGCTGTTGCTCGACGAGGCGACCTGCCACCTCGACCCCCGGACGGAGGAACGAGCCGAGCGGGCGCTCGCCGAGCGCCCCGGCACCCTGGTGGTGGTCGCGCACCGGATCTCCTCCGCCGTCAGGGCCGACCGGGTCCTCGTCCTCGACGGGACCCGGGCGGTGTGCGGCACGCATGCGGAGCTCCCGGCCAGGTCGCCCCTGTACCGGGATCTGGTGGGCCTGTGGAACGCGCGCGGGTGAGGCGCGCACGGCGGGGCGATCGCCCGTCCGCCGTCGAGGTGCGGGGTGGGGAGGTCGGGCCGGTGGCTCAGACCCAGCCGGCCCGCCGGGATATCCGGATGGCATCGATCCGGTTGCGGGCGCCGGTCTTGCGTGTCACGGCGGCCATGTAGTTGCGCACGGTTCCGCTGGCGAGGTGCAGCGCGCGGGCGATCTCCGCCACCGAGTCGCCCTCGGCGGCCCGGGCCAGGACGCTCAGCTCGCGCGGACTGAGCGGCATGGGGTCGGCCTCCATGAAGGCGGAGGCGAGCGTGGCGTCGATGAAGCGTTCCCCCGCGGCGACCTTTCCGATGGCCCGGACCAGCCGGTCGGGCGACCCGTCCTTGTCGACGTAGCCGAGTGCCCGCGTCCGGAAGGCGCGGCCCAGCGTGCCGGGCATGTCGGCCCGGGCGAGTACGAGCAGGGGTGCGGGACAGTGGGGCAGCAGACGGCCGGCGTCGGTGTCGGTGTCGGCGAGGAGGGCCGCCGACACCTCCGGACAGTCGAAGTCCACGACCGCCACGTCGGGTCGTAAGAACTCCGCCTGACGCGCGGCGGCGCGCCAGCCGGAGGAGGTGACGTCGAAGTCGCCTTCGGATCTCAGAAGCGCGGCCAGGGCGGACCTCACCAGGCACACGCTGTGCAGCACCAGGACCTTGGTCATCGGGGTTCCCCTCGTGTGACGAGCGATCAGCACCAACCGGCTGCCCAGCTACCGCCATGGGGGAACGTCCCGACGGGAGGCGTACGGGGGCGCGTGGCCGAAGCCGGGCGCTCCCCGGTCCCACCCCCGGGCGACCGATGGCCGTCCCACCTCGGCGGGTGTCCGGGAAGCGCCGCCCGGGCCCTCGACCCGCCGACATCCGGACGGGCTGATTCCGCGCGCATTCGGCGGGATCCGCCCGCCGGGCGCGGGAGGCGGCGAGGCGTGGCGCGCCGTGCGGCGGGGCCAACCGGGGTGCCGTGGTCGGGAGTCGGGTTTCGGACGACGCTCAGCGGCCACACGGACATGGAGCGACGGACCACGAGGAGAGGAAACACCCATGACGACGATGGCCCTGCTGATCGCCCCCATGGTGCTGGCCCTGCTGCTCGTCCACCGCAAGGGCGGCCATCGTGCCCGCCACCGGGCGAGCCGGTTCTGAGCCGGGTACCGGCCCGCCCGGGTCGGCATCAGACACGAGCGGAAGCGAGGTGAGCGCGGTGTCCATGCGTGCGAAGGGGTGGGCCAGGTCCTTCCCGGTGCACAGAGGGGTGCGCGAGGCCCGCCGGTGGACCGGCGAGCACTTGGACTCCCTGCGGTGGACGGCCGATGCCCCGGACACGGCCCACTCCGTCCTGCTGACGGTTTCGGAACTCGTCACCAACGCGCACGTCCACGCGCACAGCAGCGCCCGGTTGGTGCTGACGTGGGACGGGCAGTGCCTGCACGTCAGCGTGGCCGACAGCGACCCGAGCCTGCCCGCCGCGCGCGATGCCTCCCGGGAGGCGACCTCCGGGCGGGGGCTCGCCATCATCGACGCCCTGGCCGACGCCTGGGACGCCCATTCCTTCCACGGCGGCAAGACCATCACCGCCTGCTTCCACCCCCGGCTCACGCCCGCCCCGCACTCCGGGGCGGGCCCCGGCCCGGAGGCGTGAGCCTCCCGCGCCCCGGGCCCGAGGTCAGCCCCTCGGTCCGTCCTCGGATCCCGGCCCGGGGGACGTACCGAGGGCCGGCTCCGGTTCGGCCGTCCTGATCTCGGGCTCCAGGCCCTCCGCGACGGCGGTACGGCGGCGTCCCGCGTCGGCCCGCCACGCCTCGAAGACCAGCGTCGTGGCGGTGACCACCACGAGCCCGAGGAGCCAACCCCCCACGACGTCACTGACCCAGTGCACGCCGAGCGCGACCCGGGTGTAGCCGACCCCGAGGACGCTCGTCACCGCCAGCGCCCACGGGAGGAAACGCCAGGCGGGCGGCACCAGCGGGAGCAGGACGAGGAGCAGCACCGCGCAGGAGACCATGGCCGTCATGGCGTGCCCGGAGGGGAAGGAGAAGCCGGGCGCGTGGGAGACGGGGTCGGGCAGGTGCGGGCGCGCGCGTTCCACGACGTTCTTGGTGAGGAACCCGATGAGGGCGCCGGCCGTGGCGGTGACGGCGGCCCAGGCCGCCAGGCGCCACGCACGGCGCCGCAGCAGCCAGATCACCAGCAGGGCCACGAGCAACCGCATGGTCACCGGGTCCCACAGCACGCCGGTGAGGAACTCCAGCACCCGCACCCGGTCCGGGTTCTCCAGGGCGGCCCGGTGGAGTCGTTCGGCGGTGTCCCGGTCGAGGCGGTACAGCGGCGGCCAGCGGGATTCGACGAGCACCAGGGCGAGGACGAACGGCACGCTCACGACGACGGTCGCGGCCACCGTCAGCACGAGCCTCGTGCCGAAGGCCGCGTCGGGACCGGAACGTCCGGTCAGGAACGCGCGGACCGCGTGACGTCGGGAGCGGGGGTCGGGTCCGGGGCGGGGCGGGCGCTGTGCCATGGGTACGCGACTTTCGATCGGGGGCGTTCGGACGGGAACGGGCGGGCGCGCCGGGTCAGACTCCGGGGTCCTGCGCTACGGGCTCGCGCACACCGGCCCGTACGGCTTCCAGTTGGGCGGAGAAGGAGAGACCCAGGAACAGGGCCATGGAGGTCAGGTAGGACCACAGCAGCAGCGACACGAGAGCGCTGAGGGGCCCGTACACGCTGGTGAAGGTGCTGCTGGCGCCGACGTACAGGCTCAACGCCCAGGTCGCCGTGATCCACAGCAGGAGGTACACGACGGCGCCGAAGGCCAGCCAGGTGTAGCCCGGCTGGTCGCGACGGGGGGCGAGGCGGAAGATCGCGCTGGTGGCCAGCACGGCCAGCAGCACGCCGACCGGCCAGCGCAGGACGTCCCAGGCGCGGATGGTGGTGGGCCCGAGGTGGTAGACCTCGGCGAAGGCGTGGGTGAGGTCGGCGCCGAGGACGGTGAGGACGAAGCTCAGGCCGAGGGGGAGGCCGGCGAGGACGGCCATGACGACACCGCGGGCGTACTTGCGCAGGAAGGGCCGGTCGCGTTCGTTGCCGTATATCCGGTTGGCGCCGCGCTCGACCTGGCACAGGCTCGTGGTGACGTTGACGAGGGAGAAGAGCAGGCCCAGCCAGAGCGCGAGCTGGCCGCCGTCCCCGGCGTGGCGTCGGCTCTCGCGCAGGGCCTCGTCCACCACCTCCCGGCTGGGTCCGCTGGTGATCCGTCCGATCGTCAGCTCGGCCACCCGGCCGATGTCCTCGGTGTGCAGAACGCTGGACAGACCGATGGCGGCGATGGCCATCGGCACGATGGACAGGACGGTCTGGAGGGCGAGGGCACGCGAGTGGCTGAAGCCGTCCGCGTAGCGGAAGCGCACGAAGGAGTCGCGGGCCAGGCTCCATCCCCCGTAGCGGCGCAGGGCGGCCCAGGCCTCGTCCCCGGACAGTTCCTCGCCCACCACGTCGCGTCTCTGCGGTACCCGGGTCGCGGTTCCCATCGGCTTCCTGACTGTGTGGTCCCGGCGCGCGGAGCGACGGGGAGGGCGGGTTCAGTGGTGGGTGGGGCGGGGGCGGGCGGGCGCGCCGCGCTCTTCTTGGACGGTGCGCTCGTGCGCGGCGTGCACGTCACGGGCGTCGGGTGCGGCGTGCGCCGCGCGGTCGTGCGCGACCGTCCCCGGGGTCCCGGGCAGGCGGACGCGCAGGGCGCCCGGTTCCACCTCGGCGAGGAGTCGGGAACCGTCGGCCATGGTGTCGCCGTCGACCTCCCGGGGCTGCGCCCCGGCGAAGCGGATCTCGATCCGCCGGGCGCTGAAGTACTCCAGGGACCCGCCGGCCGCGGTCCGGCGGCCGGCCGGCGCGGGGGCGGACCCGCCGTCCGCGGAAGCGCCCCCGCGGACGACCCGGGAGGCCAGGTGCCCGGCTGCGGCGAGCCAGCCCGCGGCGCCCCGGGGGTCGAAGAGCACCACCTCCAGCATTCCGCTGTCCGGCCGTGCCCGGGGCAGGAGTTCGAGGCCGCCCTGGAGGGCCCCGACGTTGCCGATGACGACCATCCGCGCCCGGCGGCGCCGGACGCCGCCATCGTCCAGCCGTAGGGACAGCCGCATGCCGGGGTCCGCCAGGTGGCGGGCACCGGACAGCACGTAGGCCACCCATCCGAGGCGGGCCTTGAGGGCGGGCGAGGTGTCTCCGACGGTGGCGGCGTCGAAGCCGGCGCCCGTCATCACGGTGAACCGCGTCGACGGGAGGCCGTCGCCGCGCACCCGTCCCACGTCGATCGGGAAGTCACCGCCGGTGAGGGCCCCTTCGAGGGCGTCCCGCGGATCCAGGGGGAGGTCCAGGTTGCGGGCGAGGAGGTTGCCCGTCCCGCAGGGCACCAGCGCGAGCGGGACGCCGGTGCCCGCCACGACGTCGGCGCAGGCCCGGACCGTGCCGTCCCCGCCGCAGACGACTACCAGGTCCACTCCGGGCTCGGCGCACTCCTCGGGCAGGGTCCCGCAGGGCTGTTCGACGGAGGTGTGCGTCCACCGCTGCTCCGTGTACCCGTGGCGTCGGAGGTCGAGCCGCACCTGCTCGGCCAGGTCGTCGCCGCAGCCGTGCGGATGGCGGACCACGACCGCCGTCCGTCCCGCAGCTCCCCCGACCGTCCCGCCGCGACGCCCGCCGTCCCGGGCTTCCGGGACGGCCCGGTCGAAGGGGTCGGCGGGGACGAAGGGGTCGGCGCGGTCGAAGGGGTCGGCCGGCCCGTCGGCGGTCGGTCCGGGCACCGCCGGGAGGACCGTGTCCGAGCCGTCCCTCGGGCCTTCGTCGGCGTCACGGGTGCGGCCGGCCAGGAACACCGCGCCCACGACGAGCAGCGTGGCGACGCCGTTGAGCAGGCCGCCCACCACGTCGGACGGGTGGTGCATGCCCCGGTACATCCGGGACACCCCGACCGCCGGCGGGACGAGCGCCAGGACCGTCGCCGCGACGTACCTCCACGGTCCGCGGACCCGGGTCCACACCAGCACCGCGAGCCCTCCGAACAGGGCGACGGAGGCCCCGACGTGGCCGGACGGGAAGCTCGACGTGGGCGGCGCGCCGTCCAGGCGGGGCACGTCCGGGCGGGGGCGTTCCACGCACATCGTCACGGCCAGGAAGACCGCCGACTGCACGGCGACCGAAGCACCCAGGAAGACGGCGTCCGCCCACCGCGGGGTGCCGGGCAGCACCAACAGGGCGACGACGCAGAGCAGCGTCACGCCGACGATCCCCTCCGTCGAGGCGATGATCGACAGCCACTCCGTGACGGAGTCCGCCCACGGGGTCCGGTGCGCGGCGAACGCGTCCGTGACGCGGTCCTCCATCGGCAGCAGCCGCCGGGCCACCGGCGCCCCGGTCACGAACAGGCCCAGTGCCACCATCGCGGCGAACTGGGCCGGTACGAGCCACAGGAGCCGGGTGCGTCTCGCGGCGGTGCCGCTTTCCGTCGTCATGGCGACCTTGTTGCCCGTGACGGCCCGTTGATGCGCGCGGGGTGTCACGGACCGTGGCCGGGGCCGCCGCGGCGTTCACGACCGGGCGGCCCCGATGTGACCGCCGTCACAACCGGCCGGTGTCACGTCCGTCGCCGCTCCGCTGTCCCTCATTCGGATCGCCCCACGAAGCGAGCGAAGGGATCACCAGGATGAAGGCCGTCATCGTGTGCGTCTCCGTGTCACACGGCAATACGCGCCGCGTCGCCGACGCCATGGCCCGGGTGTTGGGCGCGCGGGTCGTCACCCCCGAGGAGGTCGACGTGGGGCAGTTGGCCGCCGCCGACCTCGTGGGGTTCGGCTCGGGCGTCTTCCTCGGCAGGCTCCACCCCCGACTGACCGAACTCGTGACGACGCTGCCCGCCTCGCGGGGCCGGGCGTTCGTGTTCGCCACCAGCGGGCTCCCCGAGCTGCCCCCGGCCCCCTTCACCCGCCCCCTGGTCCGGCGCCTCGAAGCCAAGGGGTTCGAGGTGGAGGGGAGCTTCTCGTGCCGCGCGTTCGACACCTGGGCCCCGTTCAGGATCGTCGGCGGCATCAACAAGCGGCGTCCGGACGCCGGCGACCTGAGCGCCGCGCGGACGTTCGCCGAGCGGCTGCGCGACGGGAGGGAGCCGGCGTCCTGACCGGGGGGCGGGTCCCCCCTCAGCGTTCGGGACGTGATCCCGACAACGGATCGGGGGCCTCCGCGCCGCCGCCGGCCCGGAGCGCGGTCAGCGCCGCCTCGTGGAGGGCCGCCAGGCCGGCTTCCGGGAGCGGTACGGGGCTGCCGGTGAGGGTGTACCACTCCCACGCCCCCGTGTACTGGACGGTCAGCGCGGCACTGCCCGCGCCGTCGTCCTCGGTGGCGAGGGTCAGTTCGCCGGTGATGACACCGACCTCGTCGGTCATCGCACCGCCCGGCCCGGCGGTGACGAAGCCGACCAGGCGCACGCCCGCCTCGGGCTGGGTACGGGGAGCGGGGACGGTCCGCGTGTGTTCCTGCTGCTGTTGTCCGGTCATGACCTGGCGCATGCCCAATTTCGGCCGCGCGAGCCGTCCGCCGCCCGGGGTCGTGGTCCGGGGACGCCGCTGTCACTCGTACGGATCAGTGCGTCGCCCCGCCGTCGAGGTGGCCGTCCGGCCGCGGCGCGGCGGTGGGCGCCGCGGTTGTCCGCCCGCAGGAAGTAGTGGCCCTCCCGGCGCCTACAGTGGGAGGCTCGCCGTCACCCGCAGCGCCCCGCCGCGGGACCGATGGCGCGAGAACCGGGGTGCGGTCATGGGCGACAGTGCGGTCGCGGCGTCCGACGGTGACGCGGACGCCCTCTTCGGCCTGGAGGAGCTGCGGTCCGGTCCCGCGCTCGGCCCGTCCGGCGGGGGCGGCGGACGCACCGCGTACGGGCCGCTCCACCGGGACTCCCCGGCCGCCCGCAGGCTGCTGTCCGTCCGGGAGATCCACGCGGAGCCCGCAGCCGCCGCGTCGCCCCGCGGCCGGGAGATCCTGGCCCGCTACCCGGACGCCCGGATGATCGACGTCGACTCGCACTGGCGGATCCCGGAACTCCACGGCAACGCCGGCAACCTCGAACGCTGGGTCCGCGTCAAGAGCGAGGTCCTCGTCCTGGGCGAGAAGAAGACCCTCGCCACACGCCCCAACGGCCGATCCGCCGACTGGATCGCCCCCGGCCCGTCGAACGGCTGCGCGATGGCCTGCGCCTACTGCTACGTACCGCGGCGCAAGGGCTACGCCAACCCGATCACCGTCTTCACCAACATCGAGCGGATCATCGCCCACCTCGACCGGCACATCACCCGCCAGGGGCCGAAGCGGGAGCCCACCCAGTGCGACCCGAGCGCGTGGGTCTACGACATCGGCGAGAACGGCGACTGCTCGGTGGACGCGCTGATCAGCGAGAACGTCGCGGACCTGGTGCGCGCCTTCGCGCACCGGCCCACGGCGAAGGCCTCGTTCGCCACCAAGTATGTCAACCCCGACCTGCTGCTCCTCGACCCTCGCGGCCGCACCCGGGTGCGGTTCTCCGTGATGCCGCCGCGCGACTCCCGGCTGCTCGACATCCGCACCAGCCCCGTGGAGCAGCGGATCGCGGCCGCCGCCGATTTCCTGGAGGCCGGGTACGAGGTCCACTTCAACCTGTCGCCCGTGGTCGTCCGGCCGGGGTGGGAGGAGGACTGGAGCCTGCTCCTGCGGCACCTGGACGACGTCCTGCCGCAGGCGGTCAAGCGGCAGGCGGCGGCCGAGGTGATCATGCTGACGCACAACCGGGACCTGCACGAACTGAACCTGGGCTGGCACCCCCGGGCGGAGGACGCCCTGTGGCGGCCCGACATCCAGCAGGCCAAGCGTTCCGAGAACGGCAGCTGGAACGTCCGCTACCGCAACGACACCAAGGCCGAGGCCGTCGAGACCGTACGGCGTCTGGTGGCAGCCCACGCCCCGTGGCTGCGGATCCGTTACGCGTTCTGACGCCGCCGGCGCCCCGCACACCGCCCCGTCAGGCGTCGAGCTCCGCCAGGCCTTCCCGCCACCGGGTCGCGCGCTCCGCCTCGCCCTGCTCCCACCACGGGGTGCCGCGTTCCCCGAGCGCCACCTTCGCGATCCGCACCCGGTCCCGGGCGGCGCGCTCCGCCCCGGGGTCCTCGGCGCGCCGAGCGGCGCCCACCGCCCGGCGCGCCGCCATCAGGTGGACCCGCAGGCGGGCACCGATTTCCTCGGGCACGGCCGGGTCGGTGGCACGCCATCGGCGGCCGCCGATGACGACGTGGTGTCCGTCGGGGGTGAGGGGCGGCGGCTGTTTCCGGGTCACCGGGGGCGACTGCCCCCGGCCGCCGACATCAATCCTCCCGAACCGTCGGCGCGAGGCGGACCCCGCCCGTCGCGAGCGCCGGCGCCCCACGGATCCCTTCCGTGCGCGCATACAAACACCACGGACGGGCACGCGGTGCTCACAAGGTGTGGTTGGCGTAGAGAAGGAGTGCCCGTGCTGCCCAGCAAGGTGACCGACAGTGGCGTGCTGATCATCCGTCTGCGGTCGGACCTCGACATCGGCAGCCGTGCCGCGGCGGCCTGGGAGATCGAGGACCTCCTGACGGCCCACCGTGCGGCACCCGTCGTCCTGGAGCTGTCCGGTACCGGGGTGAGCCCCGCGGTCGTGAGCACCGTCGTGCGGGCCCACCGGACCTGCGCCGACGCGGGCGTGCCCCTGGCCGTGGTCGCCCCGGGCCCCGAGGCGCGGCGCGCACTGACCATCGGCGTCGGGGCGCACGCGCCGTACGTCCACGCCACCCTGCCGCAGGCCGTCGAGGCCGTCACCACCACGCTCGGCGCCGCCGCGTAGTCCCGGCCCCGTCAAGGGGCCGACACCTCCCGTGCCCGCGAACCCCGGCCCATCGGCCGGGGTTCGCGGGCACGGGAGGTCGCCGGGGCTAGTGTGGGACTGTCCGTCCCCCCCGTGCGCGGCAGATGAGGCTGGTCAACGTGTCGACATCGAGTCACGACATTCCGGGGGCGCCCTGCTGGGTCAGCCTGCTCGTCCGGGACCCCGACTCCGCTCGGCGCTTCTACACGGCCGTGCTCGGCTGGGAGATCCGGCCCAACCCCTTCGGGGACGACTTCGCCGTGGCGTTCCGGGACGGCGCCCCCGTCGCGGGCATCGGCGCCGTCACCGACGTCTTCGACGTACCGGCGGCATGGACGCCGTACTTCGCCGTCCAGGACGCCGACGTCACCGCGTCCAGGATCCGCGAGCGGGGCGCCACCATGGCCGTCGGCCCCCTGCCCTTCGGGACGGGGCGGGCGGGGCTGGCCGCCGATCCGGCCGGAGCCGTCTTCGGGATCTGGGAGGGGGTCGTCGTCCCCGACTGGTCCGTGGGACGCGGCAGCGCCCCGGCCTGGCTCGAACTGCGGACGCGCGACGCGTTCGCCGCCGCGATCTTCTACGGGGAGGTCCTCGACTGGGCGGGTGAGCTGCCCGGTTGCTGCGTCGTGTCCTACGAGCACGACCACGTCGTGCTGCGGCACGGGCGTGACACCATCGCCCGGATCCGCGGCGGCGCACTGGAAGCGGCGCCGGACCCCGAGGTCCGTCCCCGCTGGCACGTCCACTTCCGGGTGCCCGACCTGGAGGCGGCGATGGAAGCCGCCGACCGGATGGGCGGCAGGACCGCCTCTCCGGTCGAGAACTCCCCCACGAGCCGCCGGGTCGTCCTCGTCGATCCCGACGGGGCGCCCTTCACCGTCGTCGCCCCGCGGGGCGCGGGCACCTGAGCCGCGCGGGACGCCGGTACGGGTCCGCCGCGGCTCCCGCTGCCCGCCGGTCCGCCGCCACGACGGCCCGCCGGGAGTCGTGGTGGAAACCGGCGACGCCGACCGACGGGCCGGGGCGCGGCGGGGGCGGTCAGTGGGTGGCGATGGTCCGGTTGATCCAGTCCTTGTACGCGGACACCGACGTCCAGATGCCGGGACCGCTCCCACAGTGCGGGTCGACGGCGTAGTCGCCGTCGCCGGAGGTCACGCCGACCAGTTCCCAGCGTCCCGCGACGCGCTGGACCTGCGGGCCACCGGAGTCCCCGGAGCAGGCCATGGCGCCGCGGACCCGGCTGCTGGTGCAGAGTTCGCCCTTGCCGTTGATGTCCATGCAGTCGGTCGTGGCGGTGCGGCGCGTGTCCAGTTCCTGGAGGCGGTCGGGGAACACCCACCGCCCGGGCTCGGGGTCGTCGACCACGGTGCCGAAGCCGATCACCCGGGTGTCCGCGCCGACCGCGGGGGCGCGGCCGGCGATGCGGACCGGCTGCTCGCGGACGGGGCGGTCCAGTTTCAGGAGGGCGATGTCGTCGTTCGAGCGCTTGTCGCCGGAGGAGTCGAAACCGGGGTGGACGAACTTGCCGACGATCTTGCGGACGGTGCCCCCGGCGTTCCGGTGGTCACTGCCGACGCGGACGGTCCCGCTGGGGTGCGCGGGCATCACGTCCTGCGCGCAGTGTCCGGCCGTCACCACCCACTGCGGAGCGATGAGGGCCCCTCCGCACATGGCGTCGAGGGAGCCCTCGCCGTCCCCGGGCGTCATGGGGATCGCCACCATGAACGGGTAGGGCTCCGAGGAGTCCGTTCCGCGGACGATCGCCTGGGCCCCGGTCCCCGTCGCCGCCGTGTACAGGGCGGCGACCGCCCCCACGGCCACCGCCCGGTTCAGCAGGCGGCGTCCCGGAAGGGACCGGGCGGCCTGCCGGCGGTGTCGGGCGTGCAGTGGGGCGGAACCAGCCATGACGGGAACTTTCGCGCGGGGGCGGTGGGCAATCGGACCAAGTGCTTCCGGTCGCGTTTCCTGTTCCCCGTCCTCGCCGCGCTACACCTCCGCGCGCCGTAGGAGGGTCACAGCCGCCAGTACGTCCCCGCACGCGAATCGACGTGCACCACGTGCCGACCGACCCGCACCACGTGGTGGTCCGGGCCCGACCAGGAGCCGGTGGCCCCTTCGGCGCCGGGCAGGGGCGTCCAGATCTCCAGGAAGGTGCTGCCGTCCGGGTTGGTGCCCCGTTCGACGAGGTCGGCGCCGTCCCGCCGGAGGGTGCCGGTGTCCTCGCCGGGCTCGCCCGTGAGGTGGTGGAAGCGCACCCGCTCGCCGTCGAAGGAGGTCGTGCCGGCGAAGCCACGGCTGTCGGCGTAGTACCGGCCGACCTGCAACCACACCACTTCGCGGTCCTCGACGAGGGGTCCGCCGTCGCGGCTGATGCCGCGCCGGAGCCAGGCACCGCGCTCGGGCGGCGGGACGCCGGGACCCACCGCAGGCCGGCCGGCCGGGTCAGTGCCGGTCATGGTTGGCGGCGTCGGCGTCCACGGCCGGCAGCGTCAGCGGTACGTTGCCGCGCCCCGCCTGCGAGTACGGGCAGACCACGTCGGCCCGGTGCAGCAGGGGCTGGAGGTCCGCCGCCGCCCAGCCGGGAAGGCTCACCGTGAGGGCCACCGCGAGACCGTGGCCGGCGGGGCCTCCGACGGCGTGCGCGGTCGTTTCGTACAGGGTGCCGGTGAGTGGCACGGCCATGGCGTGGGGCCCATCTGCTCGACGAGGAAGCCGCCCGGGTGCGGACGGCGGATGGCGCCGCTCGTGCGGCACCTCGCGCGTCGTCGTGCGTAACCGGGTACGGCGCGTCTCGTCCGGGGCCGTGGATCCGGCCGCCGGAAAATCTGGCAACGGCGGACGTCACCCGGGGACGGGCCGACGGTGACCTTCCTCACCCGCCACCGGCCCGCCGGCCACGGCCCCGCCCGCCGGCGGCGCGGGCCGGTGCCGGCCGCGGTATGCCCCGGGAGGCATGCCCTCCCAGCGGGTGAAGGCGCGCACGAGGGCCGTCGCGCCGCTCAGGCCGACCAGCGGGGCGATCCGGTCCAAGGACAGGGTCGTGGTCTCCAGCAGTCGCCTGGCGCGGGCGTGGCGGGCGGCGTCGAGGAGCTCGCGCCAGGACGTGCCCTCCGCCCCGAGGGCCCTGCGCAGCGTCCGGACACTGAGGTTCAGCTCCTGGGCGGGCCCCTCGGGGCCGACGTCCGCGAGCACGGCGCGCTCCAGCCACCGGCGCACCCTCCCGGCCGTGGTGACCTCTGCGGACAGCCCGTCCAGGAGCCGGTCGGCGTAGGCCCGGTGCAGCGCGTTGAGGGCCGGGTCGTACAGGGGGCGGCGCCGGTCGAGGTCCGCGTTGCCCACCGTGATCGCGTTCTCCTCAGCGTCGAAGGCGACGGGGCAGCCGAGGACGCGGGCGTACGGTTCGGCCGCGCCGACGAGGGGATGGGCGAACGACACCGCCAAGGGCGCCCAGTCGTCGCCGGCGATCCATCGGGCGGCCCGCACCATGCTGCTGATGACGGCCTCCACCTGTTGCGGGTGCATGGCCGTCGGGGCGACGTTCGGTCGGTAGCGGATCCGGCTGTGGCCGGGGCCCCGGTGCAGGGTCACCGTGCCCGCCTGGCTCACCAGGGGGTGGTAGCGCTCGGCCGCCAGCGCGGCATCGGCCAGGCCGGCGCAGGTGAGGACGAGGTGCCCCAGGATGTGCAGGCCTTCGGGCCGGATGCGGTCGCCCACGAGGAGCCCGGTGTGCGGTCCGGCACCCGGGGCGCCGAGCACCTCGTCCCACAGGGCGCGCATCTCACCGAACTCCAGCCGGTCCGTGGGCAGCGCCCAGGCGGCGGATCCCCCGGCGCCGTCCGACGGGGCGCCGAGGACGGAGAGGGCGTAGCTCGCGGTGACGGAGGGCGGCTCGCTGGTGGACACGACCGCCAGTCAATGCGGGCGCACCAGCCCCGTCAACACCCTCGGGGGGCGGAGCCGGTCGGGAGGGTCAACGGATTGGCCTCGCGGGTCAATGACGGGGCGGCGGAGCACCTCTAGGGTCGGCTCCGGACCACCGGGGGGGATCAGTGGCCCCTCCCGGGCTCCGGAGCCCGGGAGCCCGGGACGCGCGCCGGCCCGATCCCCGCCGCTCAGAGGAGTACGCCGTGATTCTCTTCCTGCTCCCCGCAGGCGACTACGACCCGACCGAGGCCGCCGTGCCCTGGGCCGCGCTGCGGGACGCCGGCTTCGAGGTGCGGTTCGCGACCCCCGGTGGGGAGGTCGCCCTCGCCGACCCCCGGCTCACGGACCTCGGCTTCTCCTGGCTCTCGCCCTGGCTGATGACCCGTCGCGCCGAACTGGCCGCCTACCGGCGCCTCACCGAGGACCCCTGGTTCCGCTCCCCCGCCTCGTACGGGGAGATCGATCCGGACGCCGTCACGGGCCTGTTCGTACCGGGCGGTCACGCGGCGGGGATGCGGACGCTGCTCGACGACGCCACCGCACAGCGGTTGTTCGCCCGGATCTTCACCCGGGGGCTGCCCGTGGGCGCCGTGTGCCACGGCGTCCTGCTCGCCGCCCGGGCCGAGGATCCCGCCACCGGACGCTCGGTCCTCCACGGTCGGCGGACGACCGCGCTGACGTCCTTGCTGGAGTTGACCGGCTGGAACCTCACCCGGCTCTGGCTGGGACGCTACTACCGCACCTACCGCACCACCGTGCAGCAGGAGGTCACCGCGGCGCTCGCCGATCCGACCCACTTCCGCGCCGGTCCGCCCCTGCCCGTCCGTGACACCGCCGCCCGCACCGGACGCGGCTTCACCGTCACGGACGGCAACTACGTCTCCGCGCGGTGGCCCGGGGACTGCCACCGCCTGGCCGCGGACTACCTGTCCCTGGTCCGCGCCCACGCGGCCGGGGCGGCGCGCCCGACCGGTTGAGTGCCGCCCGTGCCCCGGGCACCGGTGGGCCGGCCCCCTCGCCCGCTGTCGTACCCGCGCGGCCCGGCGGTGGGGCCGCGCGGTCACGTTCGGCCGAATCCGACCCGAGCACCCGCTCGTGTCCCGTGCTTATCTTCGTTCATGGATATCTCCGCAGGACGTCCGTACCCCCTCGGCGCCACCCACGACGGCTCGGGGACGAACTTCGCCCTCTTCTCCGACTGCGCCGAGAAGGTGGAGCTCTGCCTGATCGGTGAGGACGGCGGCGAGCACCGGATCGCGCTCCCGGAGGTGGACGGGGGCGTGTGGCACGGCCGGGTGGCCGACGTCGGCCCCGGACAGCGGTACGGCTACCGCGTCCACGGACCCTGGAGCCCCGACGAGGGCCTGCGGTGCAATCCGGCCAAGCTGCTGCTCGACCCCTACGCGCGGGCGATCGACGGCCAGATCGACGGCGACCCCTCCCTGAGCGGGCACTGCGACACCGACCCGGGCCGTCCGGACGACCGCGACAGCCTGGGGCACGTCCCGCTCGGCGTCGTGACGGGCGGGGAGTTCGACTGGGAGGGGGACCGCCCTCCGGGCCACGCGTTCCACGACTCGGTCATCTACGAGGCGCACGTGAAGGGGCTGACCTTCCGCCACCCGGAGGTGCCCGAGGAACTGCGGGGCACGTACGCCGGGGTCGCGCACCCGGCCGTCGTCCAACACCTGCTGGCGCTCGGCGTCACCGCCATCGAACTCATGCCGGTGCACCAGTTCACCCAGGACGGTTTCCTCACCGACCGGGGCCTGTCGAACTACTGGGGCTACAACACCATCGGCTTCTTCGCCCCGCACCACGCCTACGCGGCCGGAGGGAGCGTCGGCGGCCAGGTCGACGAGTTCAAGTCCATGGTCAAGGAGCTGCACCGGGCGGGCATCGAGGTCATTCTCGACGTGGTCTACAACCACACGGCCGAGGGCAACGAGCAAGGTCCCACCCTGTCGTTCCGGGGGATCGACAACCCCTCCTACTACCGCCTGGTCGACGACAGCCCCGCGCACTACTTCGACACCACCGGTACCGGAAACAGCCTGCTGATGCGGCACCCCGCCGTCCTCCAGCTGATCATGGACTCGCTCCGGTACTGGGTCACCGAGATGCACGTGGACGGGTTCAGGTTCGACCTCGCGGCCACCCTGGCCCGCCAGTTCCACGACGTCGACAAGCTCTCGGCCTTCTTCGACATCGTCCACCAGGATCCGGTCATCAGCCGGGTCAAGCTCATCGCCGAGCCCTGGGACATCGGGGAGGGCGGCTACCAGGTCGGCAACTTCCCCGCCCTGTGGAGCGAGTGGAACGGGCGCTACCGCGATGCCGTCCGCTCCTTCTGGCGGGGGGACGAAGCCTCGCTGCCGGAGTTCGCCGCCCGCATCGCGGGCTCCGCCGACCTGTACCAGTCCGACCGCAGGCGCCCCCGGGCCGGCATCAACTTCATCACCGCGCACGACGGTTTCACCCTGCGCGACCTGGTTTCCTACAACGACCGGCACAACGAGGCCAACGGCGAGGACGGCCGCGACGGCGACGCCGACAACCGCTCGTGGAACTGTGGTGCGGAGGGCCCCAGCGACGACGAGGGGATCCGCCTCCTGCGGGCGCGGCAGCAACGCAACATGATGGCGACCCTCTGTCTGTCCCTGGGCGTGCCCATGCTCGCCCACGGGGACGAACTGGGCCGCACGCAGGACGGCAACAACAACGTCTACTGCCAGGACAACGAACTCGCCTGGGTGGACTGGGACCTCGGCGCGGAGCACTCCGAACTGCTCGCCTTCACCCGCAGGGCCCTGGCCCTGCGCCGCGCGCAGCCCGTCCTGCGCCGTCGGCGCTTCCCGCAGGGCGCCCCCACGGACGCCGCCGCTCCGGTCGCCGACATCGTCTGGCTCGGCCAGGACGGCACGAGCATGACCCCGGAGGACTGGGACCGGTCCGACGCCCGCCGCGTCGGCGTCTACCTCTGCGGGGACAACCTCACCGCGGACGGCGGCGACGGGGCCGCCGCGCGACCGGACTCGCTGCTGCTGATGTTCAACGCCTCGGACGAGGACGCGTCCTTCCGGCTCCCGCCCGCCGCCTACGGGGAGACCTGGACGGTGGCCCTCGACACGGCCCTCGACGGCGACGACGCGCAGGACGAGACGGAGGTCAAGGCGACGGCGACGACCGTCCTGACCGCCCGCAGCATGCGGGTCCTGCGCCGCCCCGCCAGGAGGCCCTGACCACGGGCGCGGCGCGGTGGGCGCGGGCGGGGCCGGCCCCCGGTACCGCCCGCGTCCCTACGCGTACGCACCGTCGTCCGGCTCGTCCGCCGGCACGTCGATGACGTGCATGGCGGCCTCCTCCGCGCCGGCCGCGCCGCCGTCGATGCCGTGATCCCGCGCGAGGAGTTCGCCGGTGGTGTTGGGGTGCGCGCCCTCGTCCGGAGCGGTCAGACGGCCCGCGCGCACCGTGCCGGTCTCCTCGTCCCACAGTTCTCCGTCGCCTCCGGGCAGGTCTCCCAGCCCGTCGCCCGGATCCTGGCCCGTCTCGGGCACCTCCTGGGACAGCCGCCGGTCGAGGGACTCGCCCTCGCGCTGCTCGGCGGCGGTCGTCCCGTACTTCGTCACGCCCAGTGGCTTCTCCGGCGGTGAGTAGCCCTCGTCCAGCATGTCGTCGTACGTCCGCTCCCCCACGGCGTTCTGCAGGTCGAGCGGTGCGGCGTCCGCCTGGTCCTCGTTGTCGCCCGTCGGCTGGTACACGTCGTCCGCCATCTGTTGCCCGTCGCTCATGGCACTCACGCATCCCGTCCTGTCCGCCCGGTCCGCCCGCCCCGACCGGGGGTGTCGGGGGTCGGCCTGCGGCGCTCCTGCTCGTTCATCGATCGTCCCTTCCGTCCGGACCTCGGGGTGTCGTTCGACCACGCTCGGAGGGCGGGCCGGGTCGGCACGGGGCGGGCCCGTCACCCGAGACTGGGCGCCTACCCGCCATCGGCCGCCCCAAGCAGTGCCGGGGCCCCGCTCGGGGTGTGATCAGCGGGATAGGGTGCGGCATGTCCAACGCGCCGCTCGACCTGTCCGCTCTGGAGCGCCTGCCGCTCCTCTCCCGCGTGGAGGACGGCCATTCCCTGCCGATGCTCCTGTGGGTGCCCGGCCGGGGTCGTCGCATGATCTCCAGTGCCCCGCTGGGCGGAGGCATCGGAGAGCGCCGGTGGGTGCTCAACGCCCAAGTGGCCCACGGGTACCGGCGGCTGGATCCGGACGTCCACCTCGCCGAACTCGCGGCGCGGGCCGGGGCCCCGGGGCCGGGCGTGGGTCTCATGACGGCCGCGTCGGTCGCCGACCACGGCGTCGCCTCGGACGGGGGCGTTCGGGCCTTGGCCTCCGCCGGGCTCGGTGTGCGGGGCTGGGCCGCCGATCCGGCCCCGGGCGTCCCGGGGCCGAGGCCGGCGGGAACGATCAACATCATCGTGTCCGTGCCCGTGGCCCTCTCCGACGCGGCCCTGGTGAACGCGGTCGCCACGGCCACCGAGGCCAAGGTCCAGGCGCTGCGCGACGCGGGCGTGGACGCCTCCGGTACGCCGACGGACGCCGTGTGCGTCGCCGCGTTGCGGCCCTCGGACGGAGGTCCGGTCGAACCCTTCGCCGGCCCGCGGTCGGTCTGGGGGGCGCGGCTGGCCCGGGCCGTGCACGAGGCCACCCACCGCGCGTGTCTGCGCGGCGGGGGCCCCGAGCGGCTCGCCGCCCCGGGAGGGACGGGGAGCCGCTCGGGAGGCCGCGTCAGCGGTGGGTGAAGTCCGGGGACCTCTTGTCCACGAAGGCGCTCATGCCCTCCTTCTGGTCCGCGGTGGCGAAGACGGCGTGGAAGAGGCGTCGTTCGAAGCGGACGCCTTCGGCGAGGGTCGTCTCGAAGGCCCGGTTGACGGCTTCCTTGGCCATCATCGCGACGGGCGCGGACATGCCCGCGACGGTGTCGGCGACGGCCAGGGCCTCGGCCATCAGCTGGTCGGCCGGGACGACGCGGGAGACGAGTCCGGCCCGCTCCGCCTCGACGGCGTCCATGGTCCGGCCGGTGAGGCAGAGTTCCATGGCCTTGGCCTTGCCGACGGCCCGGGTGAGGCGCTGCGAGCCGCCGATGCCCGGGATGACACCGAGTTTGATCTCGGGCTGGCCGAAGACCGCGGTGTCGGCGGCGAGGAGGATGTCGCAGAGCATGGCCAGTTCGCAGCCGCCGCCCAGCGCGTAGCCGGATACGGCGGCGACGGTGGGGGTGCGCAGGTCGCCGAGGCGGTCCCAGGCGGTGAACCAGTCGGTGAGGTACATGTCCATGTACCCCTGGGGCTGCATCTCCTTGATGTCCGCGCCCGCCGCGAAGGCCTTGGCGGATCCGGTGAGGACGATGCACCCGACGTCCGGGTCGCGGTCGAGGGCCTCGGTCGCGGCCACGACCTCGTTCATCACCTGGAGGTTGAGCGCGTTGAGCGCCTTGGGCCGGTTGAGGGTGAGGAGGGCGCTGCGGCCCTTGCGCTCGACGAGGATCGTCTCGTACTCGGTGGTGCCGGTCACTGGGTGGTTCCCTTCGGTGCCTCGGTCGCCGCGTCGCGCAGGACGTGGACGATTCCGGAGAAGTCCTGGTCGGCGCCGCTCGCCTCGGCGAACGCGGCGTACATGTCGGCCGCGCGCAGCCCGAGACCGGCTTCGATGCCGCCGGCCCGCAGGGCGTTCGCGGCGAGGCCGAGGTCCTTGGCCATGAGCGGGGCGGCGAATCCGGGTCGGTAGTCGCGATTCGCGGGACTGGCCGGAACCGGTCCGGGGACGGGGCAGTTGGTGGTGAGCGCCCAGCACTGGCCGGAGGCGGTGGAGGCGACGTCGTACAGCGCCTGGTGGGAGAGGCCCAGGCTTTCGCCGAGGACGAAGGCCTCGCTGACGGCGATCATCGAGATGCCGAGGATCATGTTGTTGCAGATCTTCGCGGCCTGGCCCGCTCCCGGGCCGCCGCAGTGCACGGTCTTCCTGCCCATGGCCGCCAGCAGGGGTTCGGCCTCGGCGAACTCCGCCCCGCCGCCGCCCGCCATGAAGGTGAGGGTCGCCGCTTCGGCGCCCATCACCCCGCCCGAGACGGGCGCGTCGAGCGCCCGTTGCCCGGCTTCGGTGGCCGCCTCGTGGGCGGCGCGGGCGTCGGCGACGTCGATGGTGGAACAGTCGATGAACAAGGTGCCGGGCTTGGCCGCCGCGAGCAGGCCCTCGTCACGGTAGAGGGCCAGGACGTGCCGGCCGGCGGGGAGCATGGTGATCACCACGTCGGCGGCGGCAGCGGCCGTCGGCGCGGAGTCCACGATCTCCACCCCGGCCGTCGAGGCCGCGGCCAGGGCGTCCGGAGCCAGGTCGAAGCCGAGGACGCGGTGGCCGGCCGCGACGAGGTTGGCGGCCATCGGGCCGCCCATGTGGCCGAGGCCGACGAAAGCGATGACGGTGGTCACCAGGGCACCTCCTGGAAGGAATCGGTGGCGGCGACGGCCGGTTCGTGGTCGTCGCCGAGCGGTGCGAAGTAGCGGGCCGTGTCGGCGGCCGTCACCTCGGCGAGCGTGGCGGGCGACCAGCGGGGGGCGCGGTCCTTGTCGATGACCTGGGCCCGGATGCCCTCGACGAGGTCGTGCGAGGACAGGGCCGCGCAGGACACGCGGTACTCCTGCTCCAGCACCCGCTCCAGCGGTCCGAGCCCGCGGGCCCGGCGCAGCGAGGCCAGGGTGACCTTCAGGGCCGTGGGGGACTTCGCGGCCAGGGTGGTCGCCGCCTGCTTCGCCGCCGGGACGTCCGCGGCGAGGAGCCGGTCGATGACCTCCTCCACGGTGTCGACGGCGTAGCAGTGGTCGATCCACTCGCGGTGGGAGGCCAGTTCGCCGGCGGGGGCGGGAGCCACGTGCGCGGCGAGGGCGTCGTGGACGCTGCCGTCGGCCAGGTCCGCCACCAGGGCTCCGAGCCGATCGGCGGGGACGAAGTGGTCGGCGAGGCCGCAGAGCATCGCGTCGGCGGCGCCCACGGGGGCTCCCGTCAGCGCCAGGTGGGTGCCGAGTTCGCCGGGTGCCAGGGCGAGGAGGTAGGTGCCGCCGACGTCGGGGACGAATCCGATGCCGGTCTCGGGCATGGCGACCCGGGAGCGTTCGGTGACGATCCGGACCGAGCCGTGGGCGGAGACGCCGACGCCGCCGCCCATGACGATGCCGTCCATCAGGGCGACGTACGGCTTCGGATAGCGGGCGATCAGCGCGTTGAGCCGGTACTCGTCGCGCCAGAAGGCCGCCGACGCGGTGCCTCCCGTGCGGGCGTCCTCGTGGATCGCCCGGATGTCGCCGCCCGCGCAGAGACCGCGCTCCCCGGCCCCGGAGATGACCACCGTCCGCACCGCGGGGTCTTCGCGCCAAGCCGTCAGGGCTTCCTCGATCCGCAGCACCATGGGGTGGCTGAGGGCGTTGAGGGCCTTGGGTCGGTTGAGGACCAACCGGCCGGCCCCGCCCTCCACCCGGACGAGGACGTCGTCCTCCTCCCCGCTCATCGCAGAGCCTCCGTCAGGCCGCGGGCGACGATGACGCGCATGATCTCGTTGGTCCCTTCCAGGATCTGGTGCACACGGAGGTCGCGGACGATCTTCTCGATGCCGTACTCGCTCAGGTATCCGTAGCCGCCGTGGAGTTGGAGCGCCTCGTTGGCGACGGCGAAGCCGGTGTCGGTGGCGAACCGCTTGGCCATCGCGCAGAGCTGCGCGGCCTGCGGGTCGGCGCGGTCGAGCGCTTCGGCGGCCGTACGGACCAGCGCGCGGGCGGCGGAGAGTTCGGTCGCCATGTCGGCGAGGCGGAACTGGAGCGCCTGGGCGTCCAGGAGCCGGGCGCCGAAGGCCTCCCGGTCGGCCAGGTACGAGAGGCTGCGGTCCAGCGCGCTCTGGGCGCCGCCCAGGGAGCAGGCGGCGATGCCGAGTCGACCGCCGTTGAGGCCGTTCATGGCGATGCGGAAGCCGTCGCCCTCGGCGCCGAGCCGGCGGTCCGCGGGGATCCGCACGCCGTCGAGGACGACCTGACGGGTGGGCTGGGCGTTCCAGCCCATCTTGTGCTCGTTGGGTCCGAAGGAGACCCCGGGGTCCTCGCGCTCGATGACGAACGCGGAGATCCCGCCGGACCCGCCCTCCCCCGTGCGGGCCATGACCACGTAGACGCCGGCGGCCCCGGCTCCGGAGATGAACTGCTTGACGCCCGTCAGGACGTAGTGCTCGCCGTCCCGTTCGGCACGGGTGCGCAGCGCGGCGGCGTCGGAGCCGGCGCCCGGCTCGGTGAGGCAGTAGCTGCCCAGGACGTCGGCGGTGCACAGGGCGGGCAACCAGCGGCGGCGCTGGGCGGCGTCCCCGTACCGGTCGATCATCCAGGCGACCATGTTGTGGATGGAGAGGTAGCCGGCGATCGACGGGCAGCCGGTCGCCAGGGTCTCGAAGACGAGGACCCCGTCGGAGCGGGTGAGGCCGGAGCCGCCGTGCTCCTCACGGACGTAGACGCCGCCGAGGCCGAGCGCGGCCGCCCGGCGGATGACGTCGACGGGGAAGTGCTTGGCCTGGTCCCAGGCGACGGCGTGGGGGGCCAACTGCTCCTGGGCGAAGTCGAGGGTGACCTCGGCGAGGGCGAGCTGGTCCTCGGTGAGGGTGGTCACGGCGCTCATCCCATCGTCGGGATGGTGAAGCTCGCGCTCTCCTTGGCCCCGGAGGGCCAGCGCGAGGTGACGGTCTTGGTCCGGGTGTAGAAGCGGATCGAGTCGGGCCCGTGCTGGTTGAGGTCGCCGAAGCCGGACCGCTTCCAGCCGCCGAAGGTGTGGTAGGCGACGGGCACGGGGATCGGCACGTTGACCCCGACCATGCCGGCGCCCACGCGGCGGGTGAAGTCGCGTGCGGTGTCGCCGTCCCGGGTGAAGATCGCGACGCCGTTGCCGTAGGGGTGCTCGGTGGGCAGGCGCAGCGCTTCCTCGTAGTCGGCGGCGCGGACCACGGACAGCACCGGGCCGAAGATCTCCTCGCGGTAGATCCGCATCTGCGGGGTGACGCGGTCGAAGAGGGTGGCTCCGGCGAAGTAGCCGTCCTCGTGGCCGGGCAGGGTGAATCCGCGTCCGTCGACGACGAGTTCGGCTCCCTCGGTGGCCCCGATGCCGACGTAGCGGTTCACCCGGTCGAGGGCGTCCCGGCTGACCAGGGGCCCGAAGTCGGCCTCGGGGTCGTCGGAGCGGCCGACGCGCAGGGTGGAGATGCGTTCCGCCAGCTTGGCGACCAGGGTGTTCGCGGTCTCCTCGCCGACGGGGACGGCGACGGCGATGGCCATGCAGCGCTCGCCCGCCGAGCCGTAGCCGGCGCCGATCAGTGCCTCCACGGCCTGGTCGAGGTCCGCGTCGGGCATCACGATCATGTGGTTCTTGGCGCCGCCGAAGCACTGGGCGCGCTTGCCGTGGGCCGCGGCGGTGGCATAGATGTGCGCGGCGATCGGGGTGGACCCGACGAAGCCGAGGGCCTGGACGCGGGGGTCCTCCAGGAGGGTGTCGACGGTCTCCTTGCCGCCGTTGACCACGTTGAGCACGCCGGGCGGCAGTCCGGCCTCCAGGAACAGTTCGGCCAGTCGCAACGGGACGGAGGGGTCCCGCTCGGAGGGCTTCAGGATGAAGGAGTTTCCGCAGGCCAGGGCAGGTGCGGCCTGCCAGAGGGGGATCATCGCGGGGAAGTTGAAGGGGGTGATGCCCGCGACCACGCCCAGTGGGGAACGCAGCGAGTGCACGTCGATCCCGGTGCCCGCGTTGTCGGTGAACTCGCCCTTCAGCAGGTGCGGTACGCCGGCGGCGAACTCGACGACCTCCAGGCCGCGTTGCAGGTCGCCGTGGGCGTCGGCGACGGTCTTGCCGTGCTCGGAGGACAGCAGCCGGGCCAGGGAGTCCCGCTCGCCCTCGACGAGCTGGAGGAAGCGCAACATGACGCGGGCGCGTCGCTGCGGGTTCCACTGCCCCCATTCCAGTTGCGCCTCCTCCGCGTTGGCGATCGCCGCCTCGGTGTCGGCGCGTCCGGCCAGGGGGACCCTGGCCTGCACCGTGCCGGTGTTGGGGTCGTACACGTCGGCGTAGAGACCGGACGTGCCGGTCGTGTGCTTGCCGCCGATGAAGTGGGTGAGTTCGCGGACCATCGAAGCCTGCTCTCGTCAGGTGAGGATCCGAGGAAGGCGCGGCGCGGGAGCGGTACGGCACCGATCGGGGTGCGGACCGCGGTTCCGACCGCGGGACAGGGAGGGCCCGGGGGCCTTCGTCGAGTCACGAACGCGAGGACAGGGCCTCGTCGTTCGGGGACTCCGCCGGATCACCTGGGCCGTGGTCACGTACCGGTGCCATGCGTGTCTGCTCCATCCTCGTGGACAACACGGATCACCCCACGGCCGGTATCCTGACTCCCGGATCATCGCGTGCTCTCCGGCCTTCCCGACGGATGGCTGCCGTCAGTGGCCTGACCTGCTGGAGAACGCACTTCCCGGTCACAGTGGCGGGACCGCGCCGGATTCACACCGGCTTCCCTGCACCGCGGGCTTGCCACGAACATATAGTTGGACGTCCTAGTAAGTCCACCCCCACCCTTGGCGCGGTCGTGCGAAAACCCCGCCGCCCCGGCGGGCCACCGCGGGTGCGGTGCCCCCATGTCGGCCGTCGGGCAGATCCAGGTGACCTTCGACCGCGCGGAGCCGGAACGCCGCCAGGAGCCGGTTCCACCTCGACGTGCGGGTCGGCACCGGACTCGTCCCGGTCCGGGTCCGGGCTCAGCGGTCCCGGTCGGCGACCCGGTACGGGACGAAGGTGCTGGAGTTCTCGTCGACGGCGAGCGGCCGCCCCAGTGGCGGGACGGCGCGCTGCGGGCAGTCGAGCCGCTCGCAGAGCCGACAGCCCATACCGATGGGGGTGGCCGCCGCCGCGTTGTCCAGGTCGATCCCGTCGGAGTAGACCAGCCGGGAGGCGTGCCGGATCTCGCAGCCGAGACCGATGGCGAAGGTCTTGCCGGGTTCGCCCCAGCCGCCGCGGTGGCGGGTGACGGCGCGGGCGGTCCACAGGTACCGCTGCCCGTCGGGCATGGCGGCCACCTGTACGTGGATCCGGCCGGGCGCCGCGAAGGCCTCGTAGACGTTCCACAGCGGGCAGGTACCGCCCGCACGGGAGAAGTGGAATCCGGTGGCGGACTGCCGCTTGGACATGTTCCCGGCGCGGTCGACACGGACGAAGGAGAAGGGCACCCCACGCAGCCTGGGGCGTTGCAGGGTACTGAGGCGGTGGCAGACGGTCTCGTAGCCGAGGCCGAAGTGGTCCGTGAGGCGCTCGATGTCGTAGCGGAATTCTTCGGCGGCCGTGTGGAAGGCCCTGTACGGGAGGATCAGGGCGGCGGCGAAGTAGTTGGCGATGCCGATCCGGGCCAGCGCGTGCGGGGTCGACCCCGCGGGGAAGTCCTCCGCCGCCAGCCGGTCCAGTTCGCCGCCGTACTCCAGGAGCGCCAGCTGGGTGGCCATCCGGAAGGCCTGCTGGCCCGGCCGCAGCCGGGCGGACAGGTGCAGCACCCGGCCCGAGTCGTCGTAGTGGTGCAGCCGGTCCGAGTCGACGCTCACCCGGACCCCGTGCCGGTCCGCGAGCCGTGCCGAGAGGGCGCGGACGACCTCACCGGGACGGATCCGGATGGTACGGGCCAGTTCCTCGGCCGCGAGGTCGGTGTCGTGGAGGTAGTTCTGGCGCCGGTAGAAGAACTCCCGGATCTCCTCGTGCGGCGAGCGCGGCAGGCCGGTGCCAGGGTCCCCGTCCCGCCCGTCGGCGGACCCCGCCAGTCGCTCGGCCAGCAGTTGGCCGCGGCGGCCCAGGTCGAGCAGCACCTGTGCGACCGCCGGCATCCGGGAGGCCAACTCGGCCAGGTCCGAGGAGGAGACCCTGGCCTCGGCCACCTCCCCGGCCAGCGCCTCCCTCAGGTCCGCGACCAGCCGGCTGGTGTCCCGTTCGGAGAAGAAGCCCGGATCGACTCCGAATGCCTCGGTCAGCCGCAGGAGCACCGGCACCGTCAGCGGGCGGGAGTCGTGCTCCATCTGGTTGAGGTAGCTGGGCGAGATGGCGAGGACCCGGGCCAGCTCCGCCTGCGACATCCGCCGCTCCTCCCGTAGCCTCCGCAACCGCGTGCCCGCGTACGTCTTGCTCACCGCGCCTCCCTCGTTCCACTGACCACCCTATGCGGGAGGGGACCGTTCGCACCCTTCGCAACCTTGGCAAAGTGCGGCGAGAAGATTCGCAAAAGTTGGCATGCGTCCACGATTGATGGCACTGGGTGTCACTGCGAGAGTCGTCCTGCGGCCCGCCGGACCAGGCGGATCCAGGCGGGAGAACCGGGCCCGAATCACGCCCTGATGTCGGGCAACCCGGAAACTCCCGGCTGATGGATCGACAACATTGCTCACTCGTTCCAGGTCAGGGACGGCGGGCCGCGATCCGATACGGCACGTGGTGCCACAGCTTCGCACCTATGGCGTGCGAGGACGTTGAAGCGACTCATGGAGACGGTGACGGTCATGGCAGAGGCGAACACGACGGCGGCGGCCGAGCAGCTCAAGCAGCGGTGGGCCGACGACCCGCGGTGGGCGGGCATCGAGCGCACCTTCACGGCCGAGGACGTGGTGCGGCTCTCCGGCAGCGTCCGCGAGGAGCACACCCTGGCCCGGCGCGGTGCCGAGCGGCTGTGGCGGCAGCTCCACGAGCAGGACTACATCCACGCGCTCGGCGCGCTCACCGGCGGGCAGGCCGTCCAGCAGGTGCGGGCAGGTCTCCAGGCGATCTACCTCTCCGGCTGGCAGGTCGCCGCCGACGCCAACCAGGCCGGGCACACCTACCCGGACCAGAGCCTCTACCCGGTCAACTCGGTCCCCCAGGTGGTCCGACGGATCAACAACGCCCTGCTCCGCGCCGACCAGATCGCCACCGCCGAGGGCGGCTCGGACACCACGGACTGGCTGGCACCGATCGTCGCCGACGCCGAGGCGGGCTTCGGCGGCCCGCTGAACGCCTTCGAGCTGACCAAGGCGATGATCGCGGCGGGCGCGGCCGGCATCCACTACGAGGACCAGCTCGCCTCCGAGAAGAAGTGCGGCCACCTCGGCGGCAAGGTCCTCGTCCCGACCGCGCAGCACGTCCGCACCCTGAACGCGGCCCGCCTGGCGGCCGACATCGCCGACACCCCGACGCTGATCATCGCCCGTACGGACGCCCTCGCCGCGACCCTGCTGACCAGCGACGTCGACGAGCGCGACGCCGAGTTCTGCACCGGTGAACGCACCGCCGAGGGCTTCTACCACGTCCGCAACGGCATGGCCCCGGTCATCGCCCGCGGTCTGGCGTACGCCCCGTACGCGGACCTCATCTGGGTGGAGACCGGCACCCCGGACCTGGCCCAGGCCCGCGAGTTCGCCGAGGCGATCCACGCGCGGTACCCGGACCAGATGCTCGCCTACAACTGCTCGCCCTCCTTCAACTGGAAGGCCGCGCTGGACGACGACCAGATCGCCAAGTTCCAACGCGAGCTCGGGGCCATGGGCTACCGCTTCCAGTTCATCACCCTGGCCGGCTTCCACTCCCTCAACCACGGCATGTTCGACCTCGCCCGCGGCTACGCCGAGCACGGCATGACCGCCTACGTCGACCTTCAGGAGCGGGAGTTCGCCGCCCAGGCGCAGGGCTTCACGGCGGTCAAGCACCAGCGCGAGGTCGGCACCGGCTACTTCGACCTGGTGTCCACGGCCGTCAACCCGGCCTCCTCCACCACGGCGCTCTCCGGCTCCACCGAGGAAGAGCAGTTCCACTAGGGCCCCATCCGGCGGGCCCGCCCGCCGATAGCCGTCCGAAGGCGCCCGAGGCTCCCCCCTCGGGCGCCGACCACCCCCGCCGAGGAGCAGAACCGCATGTCATCCACGTCCCTGACCGCCGGTGTCCGAGTCCTCGGCACACCGGGTGAACGCCACGAGGAGATCCTCACCCCGGCGGCGCTCGACTTCATCGCCCGGCTCGACACCGCGTTCGCGGACCGCCGTACGGAGATCCTCAAGGAACGCCGCCGCCGGTCCGCGCACCTGGCCTCGGGCACGCCCCTGGACTTCTCCCGCGCCACCTCGGCGATCCGCGCCGACGCCGACTGGCGGGTCGCCCCGCCCGCGCCCGGCCTCACCGACCGGCGGGTCGAGATCACCGGGCCGCCGGAGCGGCGGATGGCCGTCAACGCCCTGAACTCCGGTGCCAAGGTGTGGATGGCCGACTTCGAGGACGCCACCGCCCCCACGTGGGGCAACGTCATCGGCGGCCAGCTCACGCTGCTGGACGCCATCGAGCGGCGCATCGACTTCACCACTGCGGAGGGCAAGGAGTACCGCCTCGGCACGGACCTCGCCACGATCATGGTCCGGCCGCGCGGCTGGCACCTCCTCGAAGAGCACCTGGAGATCGACGGCCGGCCCGTGCCGGCCTCGCTGGTCGACTTCGGCCTGTACTTCTTCCACTGCGCGCAGCGGCAGATCGACTCCGGTCACGGCCCGTACTTCTACCTCCCGAAGCTGGAGAACCGGTACGAGGCCCGGCTGTGGAACGACGTCTTCGTACTGGCCCAGGAACTGCTCGGCATCCCTCGGGGCACCGTCCGGGCGACCGTCCTGATCGAGACGATCACGGCCGCCTTCGAGATGGAGGAGATCCTCCACGAGTTGCGCGAGCACAGCGCGGGACTGAACGCCGGCCGCTGGGACTACCTCTTCAGCCTCATCAAGACCTTCGGCCACCGCACCGACTTCCAACTGCCCGACCGGGCCGCCGTCACGATGACCGCCCCCTTCATGCGGGCCTACACCGAACTCCTCGTCCGCACCTGCCACAGGCGCGGCGCCCACGCCATCGGCGGGATGGCCGCCCACGTCCCCAGCAGGGACCCCGAGGCGAACGGGGCGGCGCTCGCCAAGGTCCGGCTGGACAAGGAGCGCGAGGCCGAGGACGGCTTCGACGGCTCCTGGGTGGCCCACCCGGGGCTGGTCCCCGTCTGCCGCGAGGTCTTCACGGGCGTACTGGGACGGCGGCCGAACCAACTGGACCGGACCCGGGAGGACGTCGAGGTCACCGCCGCCGATCTGCTGTCCGTGCGCCGGATCGCCGCGCCGCCGACCCCGGAGGGGATCCGCTCGAACGTCGCCGTGGCCCTGCGCTACTTCGACGCCTGGCTGCGCGGCAGCGGCGCCGTGGCCCTGTACGGGCTGATGGAGGACGCGGCGACCGCCGAGATCGCCCGCGTCCAGATCTGGCAGTGGCTGCGCCACGAGCGGGTGGACCGCGCGACGCTCCTCGACCTCCTGGACTCCGAGTGCGCCGCGCTGGAGGACGAGGACCCCGAGGCCCATGTCCTCGACGCCCGTGAGGTCTTCGTGGACGGCGCGCTGTCCGGGCGGCTCCCCGCCTTCTTCACCCCCGAGGCCTACACCCGTCACCTCGTCCGCCGCGCGGCCGGGCCGGTGACCGCGTGAACGCCCCCGCACGGCCGTCGAGCGGCATCCGGCGGGTCGGGATCGTCGGTGGCGGACAGATGGGGGCGGGCATCGCGGAGGTGTGCGCCCGGGCCGGCCTGGACACCGTCGTCGCCGAAGCCGACGCGGGCGCCGCCCGCGCCGCCCGTGAGCGGATGGCCGTCTCCCTGGAACGCGCCGTCCAGCGGGGCAAGCTCGACCGGATCTCCGCCGAGGACGCCCTGGCCCGGCTGCTGTTCACCAGCGACCTCGACGACCTGGCCGACCGTCAGTTGGTGGTCGAGGCCGTCACGGAGAGCGCCGACGCCAAGATCGAGGTCTTCGCCGCCCTCGACAAGATCGTGGAGGACCCGGAGGCGATCCTCGCCACCAACACCTCCGCCATCCCCGTCATGCGGCTCGGCATGGCGACCGGTCGCGCGGACCACGTGCTGGGCCTGCACTTCTTCAACCCGGTACCGGTGTTGCCCCTGGTCGAGATCGTCTCCTCCCTCCACACAGCGGCGCACGTGTCCGACACCGTCGAGGCCTTCGTCGGCGACACCCTCGGCAAGACCGCGATCCGCTCCCGGGACCGGGCCGGCTTCGTCGTCAACGCCCTGCTGATCCCCTATCTGCTCGCCGCCGTCCGGATGGCCGAGTCGGGGTTCGCGAGCGCGTCCGACATCGACGACGGCATGGTCCTGGGCTGCGCCCATCCGATGGGCCCCCTCAAGCTGGCCGACCTCATCGGTCTCGACACCGTCGCCGCCATCGCCGGATCCCTGTACGACGAATTCAAGGAACCCCTCTACGCCCCGCCCCCGCTCCTGCTGCGGATGGTGCAGGCGGGGCTGCTCGGCCGCAAGACCGGCCGCGGGTTCCACACGTACGGCCGGGACTGAGGGTCCCGGCACGCCGCCCGGGCTCCGAGGGTGCCCCGGCTGAGGGAAGGAGCGGGGCGTGACGAGTGGTGTCGTCGCGCCCCGCTCCGCCGTGTTCCCGGGATCCACTTACGGCGCGCCCCCACGACACCGTACGATGCGTTCTGCTCCGGCCCGTTCGGCGGAGCCCACAACCGAATGCACGCATGCCTGGGGGAAGCCGGTGGGAATCCGGCGCTGACCTGCAACCGTGAACGGGGCCTCGTGCCCCGTGAGTCGGAGTACCCGGGATGCGCTGTGAATTGCTTCCCACTGTCATGGTCTGCAGCGCGAAGCCCCCAGCCCGGGCCGGCACCCCCGGCCGCTTCCCGAGGGAGGCGGCCGGGGGTGGGCGCGTGGGTCGGAGGGATCGTCGGCGCGGACCGTCATCCCTTCCGGAAGAAGGCACTTCATGCGCCCGACCCTCGCCCGCCGCTCCGTGATCACCACGGTCGCCCTCGGTCTCGCCCTCGCCTCCGCCCCGGCCGTGGCCGAGGCCGCCCCGAAGCCGAACACGAACGCGGCCGTCAAGGTCGAACTCACGGTCCAGGGCCCGAACGGGCTGCTCTTCAAGGGCAAGGTCAAGACCAAGGGTCACGACGTCACCACCGCCACCGGTGGCACCCACAAGTGCGACGGCACCAACGGCGGCGCCCACGCCTCCAAGGTGCCCACGCCGACGGCGGCGCTCGACGACGCCGCCCGCAAGAAGGGCTTCACCTGGGACGGGACCTGGTACTCGTCGTTCGACGACTTCTCCGTCGACACCATAAAGAACGTCAGCGGCGGCGGCTCCGCCTACTGGAGCATCTCCGTCAACGGCACTCCGACCCCGGTCGGCGGCTGCCAGTTCAAGATCGGTGCGGGTGACCAGGTGGCCTTCACCTGGACCTCCTTCTGATCCGATCGCGATCACCCCGCGCACAGCGGTGCGGTCCGCGAGCCCCGGGGCTCGCGGACCGCACCGGTGACGGATCGTCAGGCGCCCCACCGCAGCGCGATGGTGTCGCCCACGTTGATGACCTTCTCGCGCAGCGCCCCGGCGAAGGAGGAGCCGTCGACGCTGACCTTCCACGTGTTCGAGCCGCTGTTGGCCTTGCCGTTGACCGTGGTGATGGTGCCGGTCCCGGAGGACGGGGTCACACCGGTGACGCAACCCGACGGCGTGGCGCCGCCCGTGGCCGCGGCCAGGACGTCCCCGAGGGTGGTGGTCGTCCCGGTCGGGGTGAACGCCACGGAGCAGACCTTGAGGTTGCCGGCACCGTCGTCGACGGACAGTGCCAACTTCGTCGCCGTACCCGCGGTGAAGGTGGACTGGGCGACCCACTGCGGAGCACCGGGGGTCACCGGCACCGGCGGGGCCGTGGTGAATCCGCCGCCCGCGACCGCGCGCAGCGCGTCGATGGAGGCGTAGGCCGTGGGGCCGGCATCGGCGGGCTTGTACTTGAAGCCGCCCGCCGGGTTGTACTGGTTGGCGATCAGGAAGTCGATGGGCGTCTTGCCGCTTCCGGTGAGGAAGTCGCCCGTCTGCGGGTTGAAACCGCAGGCGTTCAGGCCCGCCACGCCCCAGCCGTTGGAGCTGGTGTTGACTCCGTAGAGCGAGTTGAACGCGCCGCTGCCGGGGACCAGGGTGCCCTTGAGGAAGTTCTTCGCCTGGACGACGTCCGTGTCGGTGTTCGGGACGCCGGAGACGCACAGCGCGGCCATGGCGGCGCCGGTCATGTCGACGTCGCTCGCGGAGTTCAGGACGGTGGGGTTGCCCTCGCCCTTCTGGTAGGTCCAGCCGCCGTCGACGTGCTGGTTGGCACGGATACGGGTGACGAGGGAGTCCGTGAGCGCCTGCGGGATGCGGTTCGCGCCGCCCTGGGTCCTGGCCCCCCGCAGCGAGAGCGCGGCGAAGACCGTGCCGTTGAAGTTCCCCGACGGACCGAAGTAGCCCGGCTCCGCCGTCTGCCAGTAGGAGTAGATGTGCGCGACGAGGTTGCGGGAGGCCGAGACGCGGGCCGGGTCGATGCCGGCGGCGTAGGCGTTGAGGGCGCCGCGCTCGTAGTCCGTGACGACCGGGGAGGCCTGTGGCCAGCCCGCCGTCGACAGCAGGTTGCGGTAGACGGTTCGGGCGTTCTTCGTGGTGTCACCGCCCGGGTAGACGTCGACGACGGCCGTACCGGTGGCCGCGAAGGCGCTGAACGCCCACTCGTTGGACAGGCCGGCGCCCGCGTACGAACCATCGGCGGCCTGAAGTGACTTGAGGTACGTCACACCGTTCGTCCTGGAGGTCGCGATCTGCGCGGGCGACGAGGTGGCGAAGGCGGGCAGCGCGGTGAGGACGAGGGCGCCGAGCGCGGCGGGCACCGCGAGCGTGAGGCGGCGGGAGGTACGGGGACGGGACATGGCCTGCTCCTGGAATGAGGGACGCCGACCCGACCGGGGCTCGTGCGGGCGGGCAGCCCGGAGCTCGGTGGCGGCCGTCCGAACGCGTGGTACGGCTTGTGCAATGCCTCGCCACACGGGCATTCGGGCTCGGAAACGGCCCCCTGCCGTCCCACACCGCTGCGCGTCAGCCCCGGATTCACACCGGGTTCCCCCACGTGGCAGCCCAGGACGCTACCCGAGTGATCAAGGGTCCGCCAGCCACCGCGAACGGCACCGCCGGAGCGGTGGTCGAGCCCGCCGCCGTGAGACGCAGACCACCTTGACGCTGTCTTTATCCGCGTGGTCCACTCCGACTGATAAGCACTCAGCTCCAGGGGAAGCCGGTCGAAGTCCGGCGCTGACCCGCAACCGTAGGCCCGGCACCGTCCGGGCGAGTCGGAATGCCTGGAGCCAGGTTTTGCAGCGAGAAACGCCGTCGCGGACTACGGCGTGGTTCGAACGGCTTCCCCTGGCCCCGTGGGCCGTGGAAGCCCTTTTGCCACGCACTGGTCCGCCCGGCCGACACGAGGGGCCGTGGTGGGGACCGCAGAGCAATCAGAGCAACGCATGCGCAGCAAGGGGTTGCTGTCGCTCGTATCGGCGGCGCTGCTGACCTTCGCCGCGAGCGTGGTCTTCGTGGGCGGGACGGTCTCCGCCTCGGCCGACCCGATCGAGCAGTGCACGGCCACCACCGGCGCGATCGTCGCCGTCGACTTCGGCCCGTTCGGCGGGAAGGTCGAGCGCGGCTGCGACACCACTCCGACCACCGGGTACGAGCTGCTGCACGCGGGTGACTTCACCACCATCGGCACCGCCCACGACGGGGACGCCTTCATCTGCCGCATCGGCAAGGGCACCGGCACGCAGTACCCCACGCCGGACAAGGAGGACTGCGTCCTCACCCCCCAGGCCACCGCCTACTGGTCGTACTGGATCGCCTCGCCCGGCCAGAAGAACTGGACCTACAGCCCGCTCGGCGCGATGGCCCGCACGCCGAAGCCCGGTGACGTGGACGCCTGGGTGTTCGGCGGCACGGACATCGGCGGCACCTCGGGCAAGCCGACCTTCTCCCCCGACGACGTCCGGGCCGCCGGCGGTACCACGCCCGACCCGACCGTCCCCACGGCCCCGCCGGAGGTGCCCGCGGGAGCGGTCGACGTGTCGGCCGCCACGCGTTGGATCACCGCCGGGCTGACGGACGGGGAACGCGTCGTCGACGAAGGGTCCACCACCGCGAACCACTTCCTGACCACCGAGGCCGTGTTCGCCCTGGTCGCGGCCGATCCCGGGAGCCCGGTGGCGAAGAAGGCCGCCGACTTCCTCTCGACGCCCGCGCAGACCGACGCCTACGCCTATCCGGCCGGCAGGGACGGGATTCCCGACGCCACGGCCGCCGCCCGGCTGGCGCTCGTCGCCGAGGCCACCGGGAAGGACCCCCGTGCCTTCGGCGGGCACGACCTCCTCGGCGATCTGGTGAAGTACGTCTGCCCGCGCGACATCGGTGACGGGGAGACGGTGGAAGGCTGCCTGACCAAGGGCGACTTCCGCACCACCGGCCAGTCCGACGCGCAGGCCATGGCCGTCATCGCACTGCTGAACGGCGGTGTGACGCCGCCCGCCGACGCGGTGAACCGGCTGACCGGCCTCCAGTGCGAGGACGGCGGCTTCACCTCCATCCTCATCCGCTCGGGTGGTTGGTGCGACAGCGACGCGAACTCCACCGGCCTGATCACGCTGGCGCTCCACCGCGCCGGCGGGCACGACGCGACCGTGCAGAAGGCGCGCGACCATCTGAAGAGGACCCAGCTGGCGAGCGGCGCCTGGCCGTCCGCCACCTACTTGACCACGGGCAGCCCGGCATCCACCGGTTGGGCCGCGCAGGCCCTGCGCGCGCTCGGCGACGCGGCCTTCGCGGACGCCGGCATCTCGTGGCTCTCCCGGCACCAGTTCCCCTCGGGCGGATTCGGGTTCGACGAGGAGGACACCGAGTCGAGGCTGTTCGCCACCTCGCCCGTCACCATCGCGAGCGCGAAGAGCGACCTGGTCACGCTGACCACGGGGCGGACCGGACCGACGCCGACTCCGACGCCCACCCCGACGCCGACTCCCACGCCGACTCCGACGCCGACTCCCACGCCGACTCCGACCCCGACTCCCACCCCGACGCCGACCCCGACCCCGACCCCGACCCCGAAGCCCACGCCGACCGACACCGGGCCGACGATCCCGGCCGGTGACGGACCCGACCTGAAGAAGGGGACGGCGTACCTCGGCGACCGGAGCCGTCTGATCCAGGGCCGCTTCTACGAGAGCATGCCCGGGACCGGCTTCGCCGACTACGGCCTGACCATCGACGGCGCCTACGCCCTGGCGGCGACCGGCCAGGACAACGCCACCCTGCGCAACATCGTCGACTTCCTCGACAAGGGCGGCAAGGACGGCAAGGGACGAGGCGTCCACGACTGGACCCTGATCGGCACCAAGTACGCCGCCGGCGGCTCCATCGGCAAGACGGCCCTCCTCGCGGAATCCGTGGGCCGCGACCCGCGCAGCTTCGGCGGTCAGGACCTGCTCGCCGCGCTGTCCAAGGCGGTCTGCCCCGGCGCGTCCCCGGCTCCGGTCAGGTGCGCGGCCAAGGGCAACTACACCAACGCCACCTCCGTCTTCTCCCAGTCACTCGGCATCATGGCCCAGGTCCGCGCGGGCGAGACGGCCGCCGCGGCCGACCCCATCGCCTACCTGAAGAGCCTCCAGGAGCCCTCGGGTGCCTGGCCGAGCCTGATCGGCGAGGCCAGCCAGGCCGAGGTCGACTCCACCACGATGGCCGCCATGGCCCTCGACCTGCTCCCGGACGCCGCCTCGCAGGCAGCCGTGGACAAGGCGGTCGCCTGGCTGGCGACGCAGCAGAAGGACGACGGCGGCTTCCCCGGTGCCTCCGGCAACTCCGTCAACTCGGCCGCCCTCGCCGTCCAGGGACTGTCCCTGGGCGGGGAGAAGTACGCGGGCCCCATCGCCAAGGCCCGCGCGTTCCTCAAGTCGCAGCAGAACGGCGACGGCGGCTTCAACATCGCCAAGGGCTCCCAGCCCGGGTCGGACGTCCGCGCCTCCGCGCAGGCGGTCGGCGGCGCCACCGGCATCTCCTTCGGCACCCTCTCGCGCAACCTGGACGGCACCACCCCGGAGCCCGTGCCCAGCACGACGGGCGGCACGACCGGGGGCACCACGGGAGGCACGACGGGCGGCACCACCGGCGGCACCACAGGAGGCACGACGGGTGGCACCACCGGCGGCACCACGGGTGGCACCACCGGAGGAGCCAACGGCGGCACGACCGGGGGTTCCTCGACCGGTTCCTCCTCCGGCCCCGTGATCGTGACCCCGGGCGAGGACGCGGGCGGTACGGGATCCTCCGGCGGAACCGGCACCTCCGGCGGCACGAACACCTCGGGCGGAACCGGCACCTCCGGCGGAAGCAGCACCTCCGGAAGCTCCGGCGGCACGAGCACCTCCGGCGGAACCGGCACCTCCGGCGGAGCCGGCAACAGCCCCGCCCCGACCGGTCACCTCGCATCCACCGGTGCCCAGGTCGGCGCCCTCGCGGCCGCGGCCGTGATCCTGACCCTCGGCGGCTGGGGCACCATCCGTGCCGCGAAGCGCCGTCGCGAAACGACCGGAGGCCGAGCATGAGCACCCACCGCCTGTTGCGCGCCGTGGCCCGTGCGGCCGGCGCGCTGGGGCTGACGGTGGCGGCCTTCGCCGCCACCGCCGCCCCGGCCGGGGCGGCCCCCCAGCCGATGAGCCAGTGCACCACCTCCTCGGGCGTCGTCCTCGCCGTGGACTTCAGCCGCTGGGGCGGACCCGTCTACCGCTCCTGCGGTACGACGCCCACCACCGGCTACGAACTCCTCAACCAGGGCGGCTGGGCCACCACCGGCACCGGACACGACGGCCCGGCCTTCATCTGCCGCATCGGGTACAGCGGACACCAGGGCGGCAGGCAGTACCCGACCCCGCAGCAGGACGACTGCGTCCTGACCCCGCCCGCCTCCGCGTACTGGTCGTACTGGCACGCCGACCCCGGCCGGAACACCTGGGAGTACAGCCAGCTCGGCGCCATGCTCTACAAGCCGAAGCCCGGCAGCGTCGATCTGTGGATCTTCGGAGCGACGAACATCGAGGGCACCCAGGGGCGTCCGACCCTCACCCCCGATCAACTGCGCGCGAAGAACGCCCGGCCGACGGGTGGGGACAAGCCCGTGCCGCAGGACACCCGCACGGCGGCGCCCCTGCCGCCGAACGTCAACACGGGGCCCAAGCCCGAGAACCCGCCCCCGGCGGCCCCCCGTCCGGCGGACCCGCAGCCCGCCCGGCCGGATCCCGTGCAGCCGCAGGCCCCGTCGCAGCCGTCGGCGGAGAGCCCCTCCCCCACGGACACCACGAGCCCGAGCACGAGCCCGTCCCCCTCCACCACCGAGACAGGAACGGCGTCGCCCTCCGGCCCGCCGTCGCCCTCGGCGACCACCACGGCGGCCGTGGCCGCTCCCGCGTCCGGCCCCCAGGTCGTCGACGCGGCGCCCGCCGCCGACGCGGAGCACGACGCGGGCTCGTACCTGCCGGCCGTCGCCACCGGGGCGCTGGTCCTGCTGATCGGTGCGGCCGCCGTGTACGCGGCCAAACGCCGCCGTCGTACGGAGTAGCCGCGTGTCCCGCACCGCCACCGCGGCCGCGGCGAAGCCACCCGTGTCCGGCCCCGCGCCGGACCCGGGTGGCCGCCGGCTGCCCCGCACCCTGCACCCCGTCGCGTGGTGGATCTGGGCGCTCGCCCTCGCCACCGCCGTCAGCCGCACCAACAACCCGCTGCTGCTCTTCCTCGTCCTGGCCGTCCTCGGTTACGTCATCACCATGCGCCGCACCGAGGCCCCCTGGGCCCGGGGGTTCAAGTACTACCTGTACCTCGCGCTGACCGTCGTCGCGATCCGTGTGGTCTTCCGCGCGGTCTTCGCCACCGGCATCACGCCCCGCGACCACTTCCTCTTCTCCCTCCCCCACATCCCCACGCCCGACTGGTACGCGGGCATCCAACTCGGCGGCCCGGTCTCGCTGGAGGCACTGCTCTCCGCCGCCACCGACGGACTCCGGCTGGCCTGCATGCTGTGCTGCATCGGCGCCGCGAACACCCTCGCCAACCCCAAACGCGCCCTGCGCGTCCTGCCCGGTGCCCTGCACGAACTCGGCGTCGCCGTCACGGTCTCCATCAGCGTGGCCCCGCAACTCGTGCAGAGCGTGCAGCGCGTGCACCGGGCCAAGCGGCTGCGGGCCGGTCGCGCCAAGGGGCTCCGGGCCCTGCGCGGGATCGTCGTCCCGGTGCTCGAAGACGCCCTGGAGCGTTCGCTGCGGCTGGCCTCCGCCATGGACTCGCGCGGCTACGGCCGCGCCGGCACCGCCACCCGCGGTTCCCGTCGCGCCACCGGCGCCCTGATGCTCCTCGGCATGTGCGGCCTGTGCGCGGGGGCCTACGGACTCCTCGACGCCACCGCCCCGAAGCTCCTGGGGCTGCCCGCGATGGCGGCGGGGGCGGTCCTGTGCTTCGCGGGTCTGCGGCTCGGTGGTCGCCGTGTCAGCCGCACCACCTATCGGCCCGATCCCTGGCGCTTCGCGGAATGGGCCGTGGCGGGCTGCGGTGTGCTGTCGGCCGTCCTGCTCTTCGCCAACGTCGGTTTCAACGCCGCCGAACTCAACCCGTCGATCTATCCGCTCAGCTGGCCCACCCTGCCGCCGGTCCCCGCCGCGGCCATCCTGCTGGCGGGCGCCGCCGGCTTCCTGGCACCGCCGCCCTCCGCACCCGTCCGGCCGACCGTCCCCGTACCGCGCACCGAGGAACCCAAGTGATCACCTTCGACCAGGTCACCGTCCAGTACGAGGACACGGCCGAACCGGTCCTGCGGGACGTGGACCTCACCGTCGAGGAGGGTGAACTCTGCCTCGTCGTCGGCCACACCGGCGTCGGCAAGTCCACTCTGCTGGGCGCCGTGAACGGCCTCGTCCCGCACTTCACGGGCGGTACCCTCTTCGGCCGCGTCACCGTCGACGGCCGTGACACCCGCGACCACCCGCCCCGTGAACTCGCCGATGTCGTGGGCGTGGTGGGCCAGGATCCGCTCGACGGGTTCGTCACCGACACCGTCGAGGAGGAACTCGCCTACGCGATGGAGCAGTTGGCGGTCCCGCCGGCCACCATGCGCAAACGCGTCGAGGAGACCCTCGACCTGCTCGGGCTCGCCGACCTGCGCCACCGCGCCCTGCACGAGCTGTCCGGCGGCCAGCAGCAGCGCGTGGCCATCGGCTCCGTCCTCACCGCCCACCCCCGGGTCCTCGTGCTGGACGAGCCCACCTCGGCCCTGGACCCGACCGCGGCGGAGGAGGTGCTGGCCGCCGTCACACGTCTCGTGCACGACCTCGGCGTCACCGTCCTCCTCGCGGAACACCGCCTGGAACGCGTCGTCCAGTACGCCGACCGCGTCATCCATCTTCCCGGCGACGGCCGTGTCGTCTCCGGGGCGCCGGCGGACGTCTTCCGTACGTCGTCCATCGCGCCCCCCATCGTCGAACTGGGCCGGGCCGCCGGCTGGTCCCCGCTGCCGCTGTCCATCCGCGACGCCCGCCGCGCCGCGTCCCCCCTGCGCGGTCGGCTGGCGGGCCGAACTCCGCCGCCGGTACGGACCGCGTCGACGACCGGCGGTTCGCTGTTGCTCGGCGCACGCGGGGTCACCGTGGCGTACCACGGCGTCCCGGCCGTACGGGAGGTCGACCTCGACCTGCGGGGCGGCGAGGTCACCGCCCTCATGGGTCGCAACGGCTCCGGCAAGTCATCCCTGCTCTGGGCCCTCCAGGGATCGGGGCCCCGCAAGGCGGGCAGCGTGGCCGTGGCCGGGCCGGACGGCGGGGCGAAGCCCCTGGACCCGAAGAAGCTGTCGGCCGCCGGGGCGCGCCGTCTGGTGGGTCTGGTCCCGCAGACCCCCACCGACCTGCTCTACCTCGAATCGGTCGAGCAGGAACTCGACCAGGCCGACACCGAGTCCGAGGTGACGGGCGGCGGTGCGCGCGCCCTTCTCGACCGGCTCACCCCCGGCATAGCCGACAGCACCCATCCCCGGGACCTGTCCGAGGGCCAGAAGCTCGCTCTCGTGCTCGCCATCCAGTTGGCCGCGGCCCCGCGGGTCCTGCTCCTCGACGAGCCCACGCGCGGGCTCGACTACCGGGCCAAGAGCGAGTTGGTCCGCATCGTCGACGGACTGGCCGCGGAGGGCCGGGCGGTCGTGATCTCCACCCACGACGTCGAGTTCGTCGCCCGTGCGGCCGACCGGGTCGTGGTCATGGCCGAGGGCGACATCGTCGCCGACGGCCCCACGCCCGAAGTCATCGTCGCCTCACCCGTCTTCGCCCCCCAGACGGCGAAGATCCTCGCGCCGCTGCCCTACCTCACGGTCACCCAGGTGACCGCGGAACTGCCCGACGGCGGGACGGACACCGACTCATGAGCGCCACCGTACGCACCGCCGCCATCCGCATCAACACGCGCACCGGGATCGTCATCGCGATGGCCGCGTTCCTCGGCATCGTGGCGTTCTTCTGGCCGTTCCTCGTGGCGCCGGGCAAGTTCGGTTCGAACTACGCCCCGCCTCTGATCTTCGGCGTCCTGCTCGTCATCGTGCTGTGCGTGGTGATCTCCGAGATCGCCGAGGGCGGCATCAATTCCAAGGCCCTGGCGATGCTGGGCGTCCTCTCCGCCGTCAACGCCGCCATCCGGCCGCTCGGCGCCGGGACCGCGGGCATCGAGACGGTCTTCTTCATCCTGGTCCTGGCCGGTCGGGTCTTCGGACCGGGCTTCGGCTTCACCCTCGGCTGCACCTCGCTCTTCGCGTCCGCCCTGATCACGGGCGGGGTCGGACCCTGGATGCCGTACCAGATGTTCGGCTGCGCCTTCGTGGGCATGCTCGCGGGCTTCCTGCCGAGGGCGGGCGGCCGTCGGGAGGTCGCCCTGCTGGCCGTCTACGGTTCGGTGTCCGGATATCTCTTCGGGTTCCTGCTCAACCTGTCCTTCTGGCCGTTCTCCCTGGATCCGAACAGTTCCATCGCCTATCTCCCCGGTCTCCCCTTCACCGAGCAGTTCCAGCGCTACCTGGCCTTCGACCTGGCCACCTCCCTCGGCTGGGACACCGGCCGGGCCGTCACCAACTTCGTGTGCATCTGCCTGGCCGGTCCCGCCGTCCTCACGGTGTTCCGCCGCGCCGCCCGCAAGGCCCGCTTCCAGGCACCGATCCGCTTCTCGGCCCGCCCGATCCCGCCCGACCGCGGCTGACCGCCGGGCCGTGCGCCGTGCGCGTCACCCGGTCCGGACGCCTTCGGCCTGCGGAGCCCCACGAGGGACGGGAGGGCACCGGCCGGGCTCCGGGTGCACGGCGGACGGCCGCCCGGTAGCGTCAAAAGGGTGGGTTCCGCCCAGAACACTGAGGGCCCGGCACGGCACGGTCGCCGCCGGTGTCGGCAGGGGAACGAGGCCACATGCCGAAGCACGGCATCCACGCGGTGACGACCGCCGGGGTCTGTCTGGTCTGTCTGACGGTGTTGGGCCCCGTGGCGGCGGGCGCCGCCCCCACCGCACCGGTTCGGCCCCCCGCCGGGCAGGGCCCGGTGGACCCGGTCGGGTTCGTCCCCGGGCCCTGCCCGAAGACGCCCGAGCCCGTCGAAGCCCTGGCGGACGCCCGCTGCGGATACCTCAAGGTCCCCGAGAACCGCGCCCGGCCCGGCGGCCGCACCATCGAACTGGCCGTCGCCCGCATTCCCGCCGGCTCCGCGAAGCCCGCGGCCGACCCGGTGGTGTTCATGGCGGGCGGTCCCGGCGCCGACACCTTCGACGACATCCCGTTCCTCGTCGCATCGGGGCTGAACAAGGACCGCGAACTGATCGTCATGGCCCAGCGCGGCAACCTCCACAACCGGCCGAACCTGGCCTGTCCCGAGATCGACCGCTTCAACGCCCGGGCCGTCGGCCTGGGCTACGACGCGCAGCAGGCACAGCAGCTCTTCCTGAAGGCGGTCAAGGACTGCCGGGGCCGTCTGACGGCCGACGGCACCGATCTGAACGCGTACAACACCACGGAGAACGCGGCCGACTTCGCCGATCTGCGCAAGGCGCTGCACATCCTCCGGTGGAACGTCTACGGGTACTCCTACGGCAGCAACCTGGCCCTGACGTACTTGCGCCTGCACCCCGAGGGGATCCGTGCGTTCGCGATCGACTCGATCACGCCTCCCCGGGCCGTGACCCTGCCGTGGACCTGGGGCAGCACGGCCGAGGGCATCGACAACATCCTCGCGGCGTGCGCGGCGCAGCCCGCCTGCGAGGGCCGCTACCCCGACCTCCGGCGCATGCTGACGGAGCAGGTCCGCGAGTTGGAGGCCCAGCCGCTGACCCTGGACGTCACACCGCGGGACGGCGGTGAGCCCGTCCGAACCGTCCTCGACGGGGGCGCGCTGCTGAACCTGATCGTCGCCTCCTCCCCGCGGCCCAAGGACATCCCGGCGGCGCTCGACGAACTCTCCCGCGGCGACCCGGAGCGCTTCGCACAGGCCCGCGCGGGCGCCTCCGTGCAGAAGGTCGGCGAGTTCGCGCACGGCCTGACCAACTCGATCGTGTGCGCCGAGTGGGCGCCGGGCCACTCGGCGGCCGACGTCCTGGCCGCCGGGCGGAAGGCCTTCCCCGGATGGCCGGACACGGTGCTCGCCCAGGTGCCGCAGCTGCCCTTCCAGTACGAGGCCTGCCGGATCTGGAACGTCGCGGACCGCTCGTCCGCCCAGCGGGTGGCCACGGTCAGTTCCGTTCCGGCGCTCGTCATCTCCGGCACGTTCGACGTGAAGACCGCACCGAGTTGGGCGAAGGACGTGGCCCGCGACCTGTCCCGCTCGACCTCCTTGCGGATCCCCGGCATCGGCCACTGGGTGGTCCCGCAGTCGCCGTGCGCGCAGCGCGTGCTGGCGTCGTTCTTCGCCCACCCGACCGATCCCGACACCTCGTGCGCGGACGGTCTCCGACCCGCGCCGTTCACGATCGTCCCGAGATGACCGGGAGTCCGGATGTCACGCCACCACGCGCCCCGTCACCGCCGCTCCGCAGGGCGCCCGCACCTCGCGTCGGCCGCCCTGGCGACGGGTCTCCTCGTCACCGGGCTCCTCGGCGCGCCCGCCCGGGGGCAGCCCCGCACCGACCCCACGCCCACCCCGCGACCGCCGATCGGGACGGTCGCGCGGACGGTGGGTGACGCCCGCTTCGAGCCCGGTTCCTGCCCGAGGACGCCGGAGCCGGTCGCGGCGTTGGAAGGGGCCCGCTGCGGCACGCTCACCGTGCCCGAGAACCGCACCGAGGCCGGCGGTCGCACGATCGAACTCGGTGTCGCGATCGTGCCCGCCGTGACCGGCACGCCGAAACCGGACCCCATCGTGTGGCTCGCGGGCGGGCCCGGCGACGACGCCGTGGGCGAGGCGAAGATGGCGATCGACGGCGGCCTGAACCGCGACCGCGATGTGATCTTCATGTCCCAGCGCGGTACCTACTCGGCCGACCCGACGCTGCTGTGCCCCGACATCGACGAGTTCAACGCGCGCGCGGTCGGCCTCGTGTACGACGCGCCGTCCACCGAACGCCTGCACGTCGAGGCCACGAAGGCGTGCCGCGACCAACTGGCCGGCCGCGGGATCGACCTCGGCGCCTACAACGACATCGAGAGCACCGCGGACTACGACGACCTGCGCACCGCGCTGGGCATCGAGCGGTGGAACCTGTACGGGATCTCCTACGGCACGCACCTGGCGCTGACCTACATGCGCCTGCGTCCCGAGGGCCTGCGCTCGGTGGGCCTCGACGGCATACTCCCGCCGTCCAGGTCGGGTTCGGCCACCACCTGGAGCAGCGCCCGGCAGGGCTTCGACGGCCTGTTCAAGGCCTGTGCGGAGCAGCCCGCCTGCGCCGAGCGGTACCCGAACCTGTCGGCCACCTTCGACCGGCTCGTCCGGGAACTCGAAGCGAAGCCGGTCACCACCACTGTCGAACTGCCCGGCAGCGACAAGCCGGTCAAGGTCGTGCTGGACGGCGGAGCCCTGGTGAACTGGATGACCTCCGCGACCCACGTCGCGTCGCAAGTACCCGCCGCGCTCGACGAACTGGCCCACGGCAAGCCGCAGCGGATCGCCGCCCAGTGGGCGGGAGGCAAGCTGAGCCCCCAGGCCGTGGGGAGGGTCGCGCACGGTCTCGTGTACGGCGTCTTCTGCAGCGAGTGGACCCCGTACGAAACCCAGGCGCAGGCCCTGCGCGGCGGCCAGGAGGCGTTCCCCTCGTTCCCCCGCTCGGTGCAGGCCCAGGCCCCGCAGCTGACGTTCCTCCGTCCGGACTGCGCCGTCTGGAACGTCCCCGCGGCTCCGCCGTCGATCCGGGACGTCACGCGCGGCGACATTCCGACGCTCGCCCTCTCGGGCGGGTTCGACTCGCAGACCGGGGCGGACAACGGGCCGTACGTGGCTCGTACGCTGCCCCGCGCGAAGGTCGTCACGGTCCCGTACGAGCCGCACGTGGTGTTCGCCACCTCGAAGTGCGCCCAGCGGATCGCCGTCTCCTTCTTCGACGACCCGGCCGCGCCGAACACCGCGTGCCTGAAGGACCTCAAGCCGCCGGAGTTCGAGATCGGTGGGTGAGCCCCGTCCGCGGCCCGGCCCGCCCCCGCGCCCCGTCAACCCGCGGTGGCGGGGTGCGGGCACGCCGGCACCGCAGGCTGTTCCTTGGTGCGTACGGCGGGCAACCAGGCCGTGGGAGGCGCGGAGCCCGGCGGGAGGCGTACGCGGAACCAGCGGGTGGACTGCCGGTCCTCCTCGTCGATGATGGGTCGGCCGTCGGGCAGTTGGCAGTCGGCGGCGAGGACGTCTCCGTGCCAGACCCTGGTCGGTACGACGTTGTCCGCGGTGTAGGGCCGCAGGGGATCGATCGCCAGGCCCAGGCTGCATCCCGGTTCCCGATCGGCCCGCTCCTGGCAGCCGCGCTCCGCGTTGAAGATCCGGACCGTGCCGGCCGCCGTGCCCGCGGGGCCGGGCGGTGCGGGCGGTGCGGCCCGTACGGCGTCCGAGCACAGGGTCGCGCCGGCCATCCCGCAGAGCGCGGTGGCGAGGACCGCGGCGCGGGCACGGCCCCGCAGCCGGCCCGCCCCGGGCGTTTCCCGCTGGGCGGCGATGCGGGCGAGCAGGCTCTCCGCGGTGTGCGGGGCGCGCGCCTCGTGGGTCGGGGCGAGGCAGTCGGCGGCCAGCGCGCGCCAGAACGGGGGCACGGAGTGGTCCATGCGCAGCGGGGCCCGCCCCTCGCCGTACTGCTGGACGGCGGCGCCCCGCGCCATGGGCGTCGCTCCGGGGAACGGTGAGCCGCCCGCCGTGAACACCTCGTGGATGACGACGCCCAGGGCCCAGATGTCGGCGCTCGGCCGGACCCGCACGCCGAGTTCTCCGAGGGGCGCCCGCCAGCGTTCGGGCGGGAGGTAGTCCAGGGTTCCCATGGGCGGCGCGTATCCGTGGGTGCCCGTCAGTTCGGTGGCGAGACCGAAGTCCGAGAGCTTCACGGATCCGTCCTCGCCCAGGAGCACGTTCTCCGGTTTGAGGTCCGCGTGGACCCAGCCCGACCGGTGGAGATGGGCGAGGCCCTCGCAGATCCCCGCGATCAGTCGCCCTCGGTCGGTCTCGGGCAGCCCGGCGTCGATGAGGTCCCGCAGACTCCCGGAGGCCCGTTCCATGACCAGGACGATCGCGCCTTCCAGGGCGGGCAGGTCGGGTGCGGCGACGACGAACGACTCCAGGAGGCCGATCAGCCTGGGATGCCCGGCACGGCGCCCGAGCTCGACCTCGCGGCGGGCTGATTCCACGATCCTGCGCGCCTGGCGCGGCGCGAGCCCGGCGGTCGGCATGATCTTGAGCGCGACTTCGGTGGGGACCGGGGGTCGGCCGGCGGTGGCGACGGCGGGCCGAACCGGGTTCCGGTCGGCCGGGCGGGCCGCGTGGACCGTGGACCAGCCTCCGGAGCCGATGAGCCCGGTGACCACCCAGTCGCCCAGCCGGTGGCCCGGTGCGATCAGGTCGATCCGGTCGCATTCCGCGGTGTCTTCCAGGCCGGGCCGCAGCGTCATCGTGCGGCCTGCCGCTCGCGACCGCCCGCCCCGGTCAGGGGAGGCAGCAGCGTGAGGTGATCCTCCCGTACCAGTCCGAACCGCAGCGCGAGCCCGACGATCTCCTCGCGTTTTCCGTTGCGGCGGTCACCCTTGCCCGGTTCGTGGGCGTCCGGGAGGCTGATGCGCAGTTTCTCCTCGGCGAGGTAGTCGATGTGCGAGCTGACCGCCCGAGCGGTCAGTGCGGCGCAGGTGGCGTGCCCCTTGAGCCGGTCGACGATCGCGGGGGTGGTGGGGACCGCCACGCGGGACTGGTCGCGCAGGCGCGGCTCGCACAGCGCGACGAGGACGAGGAAGTACGTGGCCGTCTCGTCCAGGGAGTAGGCGGTGAGGGTGCGGTTGCCCCAGGGGACGCCCATGGCGTCCGGGTCGAGGTAGACGTGGTCGGGGGCGAACACCTGGAAGGACACGGTGACGTCACCGCGGGTGGGCAGCACCACGCGGGCGAACTCGAACGGGATGGGTGCGCCGACCCTGCGGGGCGGAACCCTCAGGTACTCCCCCGCTCCCTCCGGGTTCTCGACGAGGTAGCTGTGGGTGGTGCTGTGGTTCGTGAGCTGCCAGTGGTCGTCGGTCACCCGGATCTCCCCGGCGAGCCGGGAGATCGCGGGATCGGCGAGGCGCAGTTCGACGGGGACCGCCGCGGAGCCGCGTCCGAAACGGGCGACCTCGCCGGGGCCGAGCCGCAACGTGACCGCGTCACCGTGCGGTCGGCCGCTGTCGGCGCCACCGCTTCCCCGCGGCAGATGAACGACCACGCCGCTCATCGTTCCCCCCGTTCCACCCGTCGCGCTTGCCGGACGAGCGGAACGATACTGGCCGTTCAGGGGAGTTCACCGGCGTACTTTGGCCACTTCGCCGGACGGCGCGCGGCGGCCGGCCGGACCGGGTCGTCCCGACCCCGTTCCGGAAGCGACGAACGGGCGTCGGCGTCGGGCCGGGCCCGGCCGTTCGGCCGGAACAGCCGGGCCGGGGCGCGGGCGCCGGGCCCGTGTGCGGGGTGCGGAGGCCTCCTTCCGCTTGCTCAAGGTGGGGAAGGTCACTGCGGCGGGAGGGCCTGAACCGGCTCCGGGGGAGGTTCGCGTCGGGAGCGGAGCGTCGATCGCCCCCTTCGCGTGGCGAGATCCGCACCTTCGGTCAGAGGATCGGGGCGGCCCGGCACCCGGGGACACGACCGCAGGGCCCCCGGGTGCCGGCCGGGCCCGCCGCCGCGCCGGGCCGGGTCACTTCCCGGTGGGGCCGGGAGTGCTGTTGAGCCAGGTCCATTCGGACCAGGTGGCGAAGCCGGTCTGCCACCTGTGGAAGGTGCCGGTGCCGTTCAGGCCGAAGACCTCGATGCGGCCGTCGGCGTTGGCGGCGGCGGTCACCTCGGTGCCGCCGGTGCCGAAGGGCGTCCATTCGCCGAAGGGGGCGTTGGCGGCGGTCTGCCAGCTGTGCACGGCGGTGGTGCCGTTCATCGCGAAGACCTCGACACGGCCGTCGGGGGTGCGTTCGCTGGTGAGTCGGGAGTCCGCGGGGCCGCCGGTGGGTTCCCAGCCGGACCAGCCTCCGGGGCCGGTCTGATAGCGGTGGAACACGCCGACCGGGCCGGAGGCGAAGACTTCCAGGCGGCCGTCGGCGTTGTGGTCGACGGTCAGGTCGTGGCCCCCGACGCCGAAGGTGTCCCACGGGGACCAGCCGCCGTTGGGGGCGGTCTGGTAGCGGTGTTGGAAGGTGGTGCCGTTGAGGGCGAAGACCTCCAGGCGGCCGTCGGGCGACTTCTCCATTTCGACGCGGCTGTCGACCGGGCCGCCGCCCGTGGACTCCCAGCTCGACCAGCCGCCGTTCGCGGTGTCCTGGTACCGGTGGAAGAGGCCGACGGGGCCGGACGCGTGGACCTCGATGCGGCCGTCGGCGTTGACGCCGGCCGCGATGTCGCGGCCGCCCTCGCCGAAGCCCTCCCAGTTCGACCAGCCTCCGGACGGGGCCAGTTGCCAACGGTGCTGGAGGGTGCTCCCGTTCAGGGCGAACAGCTCCAGGCGGCCGTCGGCGTTGGGGGCGATGGCGAGTTCGGCGTCGCCGGGTCCGCCGAGGGGCTTCCAGGCCGACCAGTTGCCGTTGACCTCCTGTTGCCAGGCGTGGTGGATGCCGTCGGTACCGGCGGCGAACACCTCCAGGCGGCCGTCGGCGGACCGCGCCGCCACGACCCGGCCCGACTCCGACGGATGCACCTGCGGCCGGGGTCCCGGGCCGGGGCCCGGGGTGCAGGGCAGCAGCACACCGCGCTCGGCGAGGTGGGTCTCGGGGTCGATGCCCCAGGAGGCGGATCGGTCGCCCCAGATCCGCAGGTGGAGGTGGGGGCCGGTGGAGTTCCCCTCGGATCCCATCAGGGCGATCTGCCGACCGGCCTCGACGTGGTCGCCGACGACGACGTCCCGCCGGCTCATGTGCCCGTACTCGGAGATCCGTCCGTCGGGGTGCTGGATCCGGATCCACTGTCCGTAGCCGGGCTCGTATCCGGAGATCGTGACCTCGCCGTCGGCCACGGCGTGGATCGGCGTCCCCACGTCGTTGGCGATGTCGACGCCGTTGTGGCCGCCGTGGTGGTGTTGGGACACCATGCCGGCGGCCGGGCAGGCCGCCGCGGCAGCGGTGCTCCGGTTCGCGGCGGCCGACGCCGGGGACGCCGGCGCCGTCGGCAGCAGGGCGGCAGCCGCCGTGAGCACGAGGGCCAGTGCCCGGCGGGATGCTCCAGGAAGCACGTGACGCTCCTCCCCTGGGGGGTCTTGGGGTGGGTGGGCACGTCCGGGCGGGGGCCGCACAGCCGTCGACCCGGAAGGTAGCAACGCCGCCTTCCCCGGGGACCCCGGAAGGTTACGGACTGACAGGCGGGAGCCCGTCGGCTACCCGTCCCGGGGTGCGGCGGCGTCATCGGGATTTCATCGGTCGTCCCCACCGTGGCCGTGTTCGAACCAAGGCCCGTACCCAGGGGAAGGACGGCTCGATGGCGCGGAGGAGACACGGGGCGAGGCTGCCGCTGGTGGTGGCGGTCGCGGTCGCGGTGATGAGCACGATGGCGGCCACCGGTTCGCCGGCCACGGCGCCGACCGGTGGCGGACGCGGTCCCGACAAGCCGACGATCCGGTACACGGAGTACGGGATCCCGCACATCATCGCCTCGAACTGGGAGGGACTGGGAACGGGCTACGGATACGCGGCGGCCAAGGACAACATCTGCACCCTGGCCGACACCTATCTGATGGTCAACGCCCAGAGGTCCCGCCATCTGGGGCCCGACGGCAGGGCGAGCCCCGGCCAGAACCAGAACGGCACGAGCAACCTCAACAGCGACCTGTACTTCCAGCGGATCAAGGACGACCGGGTGGTGGAGCGCCTGCTCGACCAGCCGGCCCCCGACGGGCCGGAGCCGGAGGTCAGGGAGACCATTCGCGGCTACGTCCAGGGCTACAACAGGTACCTGGCCGAGACGGGCACGAACGGCATCACCGACCCGGCCTGCCGCGGCGCGGCCTGGGTGCGACCGATCACGGAGCTCGACGTCTACCGGCACGCGCACGCCGAGATCATCATGGGCAGCGCCGACCCGCTGCTGGACGGTCAGGTGAACGCCGCTCCCCCGGGGGCGTCGGCGGCAGCCGGGCAGCCGGCCGCCGCGGCCCCGGCCGGACCGCGAACCACCGCCTCGCCCTCGCCCTCGCCCGAGGAAACCGCGGCGAGGATCCGCGACGCCATGGCGGTGAGTCGGGAACAGAGCATGGGCAGCAACGCGCTGGCCGTCGGCTCGCAGGGCGTGTCGGGCGGCACCGGCATGATGCTGGCGAACCCGCACTTCCCGTGGCAGGGCAAGAACCGGATGTGGCAGAGCCACCTGACGATCCCGGGAAAGCTCAACGTCTCCGGGGCGAGCCTGCTCGGACTGCCCGCGGTGAACATCGGGTACAACGACGACGTCGCCTGGAGCCACACCGTCGCCACGGTCGCCCCGTTCGGGCTGTTCGACGTGCAGGTGGATCTGCTCGACCCGACCAAGTACCTGGTCGACGGTGCCTGGGAGCGGATGACCTCGCAGCAGGTCGGTGTCGACGTGCGGAACGCGGACGGATCCGTCGGCAGGGTCACCAGGACCCTGTGGTCCACCCGGTACGGCCCGATCACCACGTCGATGCAGGGGCAGCCGCTGCCTTGGGTGGTCAGCGCGCACGCGGTGCGGGACGTGAACATGAACAACCTGCGGGCGCTCAACACCTGGTTCCGGCTCGACCGGGCCAAGGACGTCAACGAGGTGGTGAGTGCCCTGGAGAGCACGCAGGGCGTCCCGTTCTTCAACACCGTCGCCTCCGACCGAGGGGGCAAGGCCCTCTACGCGGACATCCAGGCGACCCCGAACATCACCGACGAGCACGCCCGGTCGTGCCTCACCCTGACGGGTCAGCTGCTGTTCAACCAGTCGCTGCGGTTGCCCAACGTGCCGCCGATCTCCATATTCGACGGCAAGCGCAGCGCGTGCGACTGGCCCGACGACCCGAACGCGGTGGCGCCCGGGCTGCTGGATCCGCACAAGCAGCCGCGCCTGATCCGGTCCGACTACGTGGGCAATGCCAACGACAGTGCCTGGCTGGCCAATCCCGAGCAGCCGTTGTCCTTCCCCAGGGTGATGGGCGACACCGGGGCGCCCCGATCGCTGCGCACCCAGGAGCTGATCCTGACCGCGCAGAACCGGATCAACGGCACCGACGGCCTGCCGGGCCGGGGCTTCACACCGGAGACCATGGGGCGGCTGCTGTTCGCCGACAACAGCAGGGCCGCCGACCTGGCCCTCAACGCCACCGTCTCGATGTGCCGGAGCCAGCCCTTCGGACTCATCCTGGTGGACGGCAACCTGGTGAACGTGAGCGAGGCGTGTCCGATCCTGGCGGCCTGGACGGACCACGACTACACGTCGAACAGTCGGGGATCCCTGCTGTTCGCGAACTACTGGTACTTCCTGCTGGGCGGGCAGGGAGTGGAGAAACTGCCGTGGCGGGTCCCCTTCGATCCCAAGGACCCGGTGCACACGCCCAACTCGCTCGATTCGGGTCACTCCTCGGTCCGTGACGCGTTCGGCCGGGCCGTCTTCGCGATGCGCAAGGCGGGCATCGCCCTGAACGCCCCGCTGTCGGACGTCCAGAAGGTCACCCGCGGCGGGGAGCAGATCCCGATCCACGGCTCGATCGGGCAACTCGGCGTGCTCAACGTGATCACTCCGGGCCAGGTCGACGGAAAGCCGGACGTCGTCTTCGGGTCGAGCTTCGTCCAGATGGTCCGCTTCACTGCCGACGGCCCGCCCCAGGCGTTCTCCGTCCTGGCCTACTCCCAGTCGGCCGACCCCGGCTCCCCGCACCACGCCGATCAGACCAAGTTGTTCTCGGCGGGCGGGTGGGTGACCGAGAGGTTCACCGAGGACCTGATCGCGGCCTCACCCGCGCTGCGGGTGGTGGTCCTGGACTGAGTCCGTCCTCCCGACACGTGTCGCGCACCGCGACGACCGACCTCATGAGGGGAAGCACAGTGAAGAGAGCAACGCACGGGTGGCGCACGGCAGTGGCATGGATGGTCGCCGCCGTGGCCGTCTTCGCGCCGACCGGTTCGGCGCAGGCCTCCGACGGCGCCGCGCCGCCGCCGATGGGCAACGGCTTCGGCCTGACCCAGGTCGCCCCGGCGGCGGGAAGCGCCACCAACTTCCATCTCACCGTGACCACGCCCGAGGTCGCGGGAGAGCAACACATCAAGATCATCCTGCCGAGCGGCTACTACGACGACCCGGGCAGGCGCTACCCGGTGATGTACTTCCTGCACGGCTCGCCCGACGACCCGATCCAACAGAACTATCCGGCCCTGTCCATGTCGGACTCCATGATCACCGTCATCCCGGACGGCGGCGCCCGGGGATGGTACGCCAACTGGCTCAACCAGAGGACCGCGGCGGGCGCGCAGAACTGGGAGAACTTCCACCTCAAGCAGGTGATCCCGTTCATCGACGCGAACCTGCGGACCGTCGCCACGAAGAAGGCCCGGGCGGTCGCGGGCATCTCCATGGGCGGGTTCGGGGCCTTCCACTACGCGCAGGCCCGTCCCGACCTGTTCGGCCAGACCGCGTCCCTGTCCGGGGACATCGACCTGTCGGCCCGCTCCATGGACCTGCGGCTGGCCGTCGTCGCCTCCCTCATCGACGCGACGGGCGCGCTCTGCGGGTCCGCCTCCGGAGCCTGCGACCCCAACGACTCCCCCTACAAGCCGGCCGTGGACAGTGACGCCGCGTTCGGCTCCCCGTACCCGGTGTTCAACGTCGATCGGCGGTGGAACGAGGTCGACCCGTCACAGCACATGGACAGGCTCGCCGGGATCGGGGTCTCCATCTACACGGGCAACGGAGGCGGCTCGCCGCTGCAACCGGAGTTCTGGATCCAGGGCGCGGCCCAGAACGTCAAGGCCCGGATGGACGCCCTGGGCATGCCGTACCACTACGTCAACTACGGGGACGGCTCCTCCTGGGGCGCCCACTGCGACGGCGGCCACAACGCCGGCTGCTGGGAACAGGACCTCCGGGACCTGATCCCCAGGCTTGAACGGGCCTTCGCCTCCTGACCCGAGGCAGACGGGGCCGAACGCCTGCCGTCTTCGGCCCACCGTCGGCCCGCCGCCGTCCCGCCCGCCGCGGGGCGACGGCGGGCGTCCTTCGCTTCCCGCACGCGCTACGTGATCGCGGGGCCGGCGTCGTTCAGCCAGGTCCATCGATCCGACCAGGTGGCGAACCCGGTCTGCCACCGGTGGTACACACCGAGGCGGCCGGCGCCGAAGACCTCGATGCGGCCGTCGGCGTTGCTGCCCGCGCCGATCGCGGTGCCGCCGGTGCCGAAGGTCTCCCACGGCGCGTACGAGGCGTTCGGGCCGGTCTGCCAGGTGTGGCTCGCGGTGGCGCCGTTGATCGCGAAGACCTCGACCCGGCCGTCGACGGACCGCGCCGTGGCCAGTTCGGCGTCGGAGGGTCCGCCGCCGGTGCCCGCCCATGCCGACCACGAGGTCGGGCCGGTCTGCCAGCGGTGGAACACCCCGTCGGGATTCGAGGCGAACACCTCCAGCCTGCCGTCCTGGTTGTGACCGACGGCGAGACCGTGCCCGCCACCCCCGAAGTCCTCCCAGGCGGCCCAGCCACCGTTGACTCCGGACTGGTACAGGTGTCCGAACGTGGAGTCCGACAGCGCGAACACCTCAAGCCGCCCGTCGGGGGCCCGTTCCATGGCGAGCCGCGAGTCGGCCGGCCCGCCGCCGGTGCCCTCCCAGTTCGCCCAACTGCCGCCGGGCCCGGTCTGCCAGCGGTGGAACACGCCGTCGGCGTTCGAGGCGAACACCTCGATGCGGCCGTCGGCGTTGCTGCCGGCCGCCAGACGGTGGCCGCCTGTACCGAAGTTCGCCCACGTGGACCACCCACCGCTGGGCGCGTTCTGCCACATGTGGTCGAAGGTGCTGTCCGACAGCGCGAACAGCTCCAACCGACCGTCCGCGTTGGTGGCCACCGCCAGTTGCGCGTTGCGCGGACCGCCCTCGAACCTCCACGGCGACCAGCTGCCGTTCACCTCGGTCTGCCAGGCGTGGTGAACGCCGTCGGCGCCGGCTGCGAAGACTTCGAGACGCCCGTCGGTGGACTTTCCGGACACCACCCGGCCCGGTGCGTTCGGGTGCTCGGGGCCGCCGCCCATCCCGGACCACAGCGCGTCGGCGATCAGCACCGCGTCGGCGGCCTGCAACCCGTACAGGTGGTTGAGGTCCTCCCGCGGTCGCTGCACCCGCCAACACACCTCGCCGATGGCCTCGTTGTTCCATGATCCGCCCTCGAACTGCTGCTCCATCGCGTCGAGGAAGGCGTTGGTGGCGTGGGCCGGGTTCAGTCGTTGCTCCCGACTGCCCCACCAGTCCTGTTGCTGGAACAGCCCCAGGCTGGTGTGGTCGACGGCCTGGGAGTAGTTGTTCATGCCGGCCTCGACGATGATCGTTGCGATGGCGATCGCCGCAGCTCTCCGGTTGAGCCCCCGCTCCTTCACGGCCTGGGTGACCATCCGCGCGCAGGACACCCTGTAGGCGTCGAGGTGGCCGGCCATCCTCGCGTTCAGCTGCGGGTTGAGCTGCGCGGCCATGACGGCGTCCATGGCCGACGGGCCGGCCGGATCACAGGGCTCGGTCGGAATGCCCAGGCCTCGGGGATCGATGAAGTACCGGGATACGCCGTACCGTTCGTCGCCCGGAGCCGGAGCGGGCCCGGTGCGGGCGAGGGCGACCGAGGCGGTCATCCCGACGACCAACACCCACACGCCGGCCACGAGGGCCAGCCCGGTCAGCACGCGCAATATGCCGCTTCTTGCCATGGAATCCCTTCCCGTCGCGAAATCGAGTCCGCGGAATTCGGTCGGCGGTGACAGTAGGGGGCGACCATGAAATACCGATGGAATCGGGGAGTTTCATCGGAATGTCATCGGCCGGTGCCACCGTCGTGCGGTAACGACCACACGGGAGGAACGAATGCGGGCAAGAAGGATCGGCGCCGCCATGGCCGGACTGCTGCTGACGGCCGGGATTTCGCTGGCGCAGGGGTCCACGGCGCAGGCCGCGACGACGGCTTCCTGCGAGGGCACCTACACGATCGTCGTGGGTGGGACGGGAAGCTCCTGGCACAACGACAACTTCACCGGCAACATCCAACAGCACGTCGGATATCCGACCCAGATCCCCAACGGCGCGAGCGCCCGGGCCGGTGTGAACGAGCTGAACCGGCTGGTCCGTGACCAGCGCGCCGCGTGCCCGAACCAACACGTCAAGATGGGCGGGTACTCCCTGGGCGCCGCGGTGGTGCACATCTGGGTCACCGAGAACTGGCAGACGTTCGGCAATGTCAACGCCGTCCTCGTGTCGGACCCGAAGCGGCAGGGCGGTCCCGGGGCCAATGGCGGCGCCGTGCCCTTCGGTGGTTTCGTGGGCTTTCCCCTCGCGGGGGCCGACCGCTACTTCGGAAATGTGCCGGTCAAGACGATCTGCCACTGGGACTACGTCTGCGACGAATCCGCCGGCATTTGGACGTACCCGGGCAACCACGTGAACAACTACCCCAACGACTTCAACATGGATCACCACAACGACAGCGCCAACGAGCAGTGGTACAACGGCGCCTGGTATCCCGCGTAATCACGGACGGGTCGATCCCGCCGCGGGGGCGAGGCCGAGGCCGGCCTCGTCCCCGCGCAGGATCATCCCGCGGGTCCTGCGCAGCATCGGGCTCGGAGCCACCCCGAGGTCCTCGGCCAGCCGGCGGCGGGCGCCGTCGAAGACGGTCAACGCGTCCGCCTGCCGGCCGTTGCGGTACAGGGCCCGCATCAGCATCGCGGCCAGCGGCTCGTTCAGGGGGTGCGCCACGGCCAGGGCGAACAGTTCGGCGATGGCCTCCGAGTCCTGCCCCAGTCGCAGCTGCCCGTCCAGCTTCCGCTGCACGAGGGCGATCCTGCGCTCGGTGAGTCGCAGCCGCTCCAGTTCGGCGAGCGGCCCGGGCAGGCCGGCCAGCAGCTCCCCGCGGAACATCCCCAGCGCCCGGGAGCACAGGCGGACCGCCTCGGCCGGCTCCCCCGCCCGTTCGGCCGTCCCGATCTCGGCGACGAGTTCCGCGAGGCGTGCCACGTCCAGGTCGACCGCGCCGGGCACCAGCCGGTAGCCGCGCCGGGCGGGCCCGATGACGGAGTCCGGGCCGTCCCCCGCGCGCAGGGCCTTGCGCAACCGGTAGATGTACACCGGCACCACGTTCGCCACGGGCGGCTCCATCCCCCATACGTCATCGAGAAGTTCCTGCTGACTGAGCGGCCGTCCCGCGGACAGCGCCAGCGCCGCCAGTACGGCCTGCTGCCGCAGGTGTCCCAGGTTCAGCGTCCGCCCGTCGCGCGACGCCTCCAGGGGACCGAGCACGGAAATCCGTACGGTCGGCCCGGATGCCCGACCGGCGGTGGTGCGCACCGGCCGGGGGCGCGGGCCGCGCCCGGGTAGGGTCAGCCCGCGGTCGAAGGCGTGGACGATCGCCGCGACCCGGTCGCGCAGACCGAGCTTGGCCATGATCCGCGCGAGGTGTTGGGCCACGGCCTCCTCGGGGATGGCGAGCGCGGCGGCGACCTCGTCGTCCCGCATGCCGCAGCCGACCGCGGAGAGCACCTCGCGCTCCTGGTGCCCGAGCGGGGCCGCGGTCCGGTGGTCGGTGGTGGCCGTCGTCGGCATCGCTGCTCCCCGGATTCCGGACAGGTCGGTCTGGCGGGCGCCGACGACAAGGTAGGGCGGGCGGCCGGCGTCGGGGCATCCGGAACGATCCGGAGTGACACGTGTACGGGGTCGGCGACGGCCATGGATGTGCGACAGCGAAGGCCTTCGCCGCCGGTCCGAAACACGGTCGGTCGGCTGCCGGGCGGCAAATGATTGACGGCATGTCATATCCCGTTCACGACTGGGGACGTTCGGGACGGTGTCCGGACAACTCGGTGCGCACATGACGGTCGATTCCGGGCCATGGTCAACCCTTGACGGTGTGTGGGTGTTGTGCGAATCTCTCGACAGGTCTGGACCAATTCTCCTCATGGGTGAGGGCCTTGGGCCACCGAACACCTCGGGAAACCGGCATGCCCGGCGGCCCCGAACGCTCACGGCCGACGGCCGGTCCCCGGGGGTGGACCGGGCGCCGGACGATGACCGAAACCATCACCGAAGCCGGCTGCCGCAGCCTGCCGTCGGCGTCCCCGGACCCCGACGTGCGGCAACCCGCGCCCCAAGTCGCGTCCGCACGTCACCGTGCCGCTCCTCCGCTCCGCTCCGACGTCCTAAGTGAGCCGCCGATGTCCGAAGCACTCCCACCACCCGACCGCACCCCGGCCTCACCGGCCCAGCAGGGCGTCTGGCTCACCGAACGACTCGGACTGGCCCGCGAGGCGTTCCACATGCCGGTACGGATCTCCTTCGATCGGATCGACCCGGCGGCACTGGTCCGCGCGGTGGCCGCCGTGACCGGGCGCCATCCCGCACTGGCCGCCCGGCTGGTGGAACGCGACGGCCGGATCCATCAGGAACCCGCGGAACGCCGACCCGAATTGGAGCAGCTCGAAGCACCCTCGGACGAGGCCGACCTGGAGAAACGACTGGAGGAGGAGGCCGCCCGCCCGTTCGCCCTGGAGACCGGCCCGCTCAGCCGCTTCACGCTGCTGCGGCGCGCCGACGGCAGCGCCGAACTGCTGGTCACCGCGCACCACTCGGTCTTCGACGGCAACTCCAAGGACGTCCTGACCCGCGACCTCGCGGCCGCTTACGGCTCGGCGCCCCTGCCCTCGATCACGGCACCGGATCCGACGCCCGCCCCGGAGCCGGATCCGGACACCGTTCGGAGGGCCGCCGCGTGGTACGGCCCGCGCTGGGCCGCCGCCACCGAACCGGTCCTGCCCGGCGCCCCCCGCACCTCCACCACCGCCGGGACCGGTGAGGCGATCGAGTGGCGCCTCGACGGCGCCGAGTGGGCCGGGCTGACCGCCGCGGCCACCCGCACCGACACCACCGTCTTCGAGTTCCTGCTGGCGGCCCTGCACGGACTGCTGCGCCGCTACGGCGGCGAAGCCGTCCCGGTGTCCGTTCCGCTCTCCACCCGGACTCCCGAACTCGGCGGGGAGATAGGTCTGTTCGTCAACGAGCTGCCCGTCCACGCCCCCGCGGCCGACGCGTCACGGACCTTCGCCGCCTTCGCCGCCGCAGTCCGGGCCGAGCTGCGGGCCGGCTACGCGTACCGCGGTGTGCCCTTCGGAACCGCCGTCGCCGGCCTGGAACCCCGCGTCGGGCTGACCCCGGTCTCGCTCGGCTACCGTCGGCGCGGCCCGGACCCGGACTTCGCCGGGGCCGGCGCCCGGGTGGCCTGGGCGGTGCACAACCGTACCGCCCGCAACACCCTGCACCTCCAGGTCGTGGAAGGCCCCGACACCCCGAACACCCCGGGCGGCGGCCTGGACCTCAGCCTCCAGTTCGACCCGGCCGTGCTCGCCCCCGACGTCGCCCGCCGGATCGTCGGCCACTACAGGACGCTGCTCGCCGGCGCGGTCTCCGCGCCCGGTACCCCGCTGCTGGACCTGCCGCTGCTGGACGCCGCCGAACTCCGCGCCGTCACCAGCGCGCCGAACGCCACCGCCCGGCCCTATCCGGCCGACCGGACCGTGCTCGATCTGTTCCGAGCCCAGGCCGCCGCCACCCCCGGGGCCATCGCCGTCTCCGCCGGAGGCCGCGACGTCGGCTACGGAGAGCTGCGCTCCCGTGTGGACCAGTTGGCCACCGCCCTACGGGCGGCCGGCGTCCGGCCCGGCGACCTGGTCGCCCTCCACCTGGACCGCACCGCCGACCTGCCCGCCGCGCTGCTCGCCGTCCTGGCCACCGGCGCCGCGTACCTGCCACTGGACCCCGGCTATCCGGCCGAGCGGCTCGCCCTCGTCCTGCGCGACTCCGGAGCCGTTCTGGTGCTCGCCGACCACGAGCCGGCGCCGGCGGTCGCCGCCGCGGCACCCGCGGTCCTACGGCTCCCGGCACCGTCCACGGTCGACCGGGCCGCGGTGGAGGCCGCCCCCGACGCCGCCCCCGGTCCGGACGACGTCGCGTACGTCCTCTACACCTCAGGCTCGACGGGCCGCCCCAAGGGCGTCGCCGTCGGCCACCGGGCGTTGGTCAACCTGCTCACCTCCTTCGCCGACCGGCTCGGCTCCGAACCTCGGCACGCCTGGCTCGGCCTGACCTCGCTCTCGTTCGACATCTCCGCGCTGGAGATCCACCTACCGCTGATCACCGGTGGCCGCCTGGTCCTGGCCCCGGACGGCCTCGCCGTGGACGGCCCCGGGCTGCTCGCGCTGATCGGCGCCGAGGGCGTCACCCATGTCCAGGCCACCCCCTCCGGATGGCGGGTGATGCTCGCGGCGGAGAACGACGCCGACGCGCTCGCCCACGTCATCGGCCTGGCCGGCGGCGAGGCCCTGCCGCTGCCGCTCGCCCGCGAACTGCGCTCGCGGACGGCCCGGTTGTTCAATGTGTACGGACCCACCGAGACCACCATCTGGTCCACCTGCGCGGAGATCCCCGTCGAGCCCCGCCAGGTCGGGATCGGCCGCCCGATCGCCAACACCCGGACCTACGTCGTCGACGAGCGGCTGAACCCGGCCCCGCTCGGCATCCCCGGCGAACTGCTGATCGGTGGGGACGGCGTCGCCCACGGCTACCTCGGCCGACCCGAACTCACCGCCGAACGCTTCGTACCGGACCCCTTCGGCCCGCCCGGCGCCCGGCTCTACCGGACCGGGGACCGTGCCGTCCGAACGTCCGACGGCGAGCTCGACTTCCTCGGCCGGATCGACGACCAGGTCAAGATCCGCGGCCACCGGATCGAACTGGTCGAGATCGAGTCCGCCCTGCTGGAGCACCCGGACCTCGCCCGGGCCGCCGTCGCCGTCCACACCGAGGAGGGCGGTGAGCCGTTCCTGACGGGCTACCTGGTCCCGGCCACCGGCACCCGGGCGCCCGCTCCCGCCGCCCTGCGCGACCACCTGTTGCGCACACTGCCGGCCGCGATGGCACCGCAGCGTTGGCTCACCATGGAGCGCCTGCCCCTCACCCCGAACGGCAAGTTGGACCGGCGTGCCCTGCCGGTACCCCCGCGCGAGGCCCCGACGCCGCGGGCGGCCGACGGGGGCGACGAAACGACCGGCGCGGTCCGCCGGATCTGGGCCGAGGTGCTGGACCTGCCCGATGTCGGCCCCGAGGACGACCTGTTCGACCTCGGCGGGCACTCGTTGACGGTGATCCGGATCGCCGCCCGGATCCGCGAAGCGTTCGGCGTGGAACTGGACTTCGACGTCTTCTTCGACGTCCCGACCCCGGCGGGCATCGCCGCCGCCGTCCGCGAGCGCCACTAGGACCTGTCGTCGAACTCCCGTCTGCCTCGCGGTGTCCGGCCGCCCTCCGGGCGACGACGGGACTTTGACGACAGGCCCCAGGCCCCGTGCCCGGTACACCGGGCGCGGCCCGCTCGGCCGCGCCCGGCCCCGCCACGTCCGCACCCCCGAAGCCCCCCGCCGAACGCCCGAACGCCCGAACAGGAACCCGATGACGGATACCCAGGACCTGCCCACCGACTGGTCCGCAGCCAAGCGTGCCCTGCTCAGCCGACGGCTGCGCGGCGCCACGGCGCCGGCCCGGGTGGTGGAGCCCCGCCCCGCGGGCACCGTACCGCCCCTCTCCAGCGGCCAGGAACGGCTCTGGTTCATGGACCAACTCGCTCCCGGTTCGACGGCCTGGACCCTCGCGCCGGCCCGCCGGTTCCGCGGCCCGTTCGACCGCGCCGCGCTGGACGCCGCGCTGACCGATCTGGTGGCGCGGCACGAGAGCCTGCGGATGACCTTCCGCACCACGGAGGCGGGCACCGCCGAGGTCGGCATCGCCGAGCCCGCGCCGTTCGCCGCCCGGCACCTGGACGTCGGCACGGACCCGGACCCGCAGGCGCGCGCCGCCGCCGAGCTCGGCGCGTTGATCGCCGAACCCTTCGACCTCCGGGTCGGCCCGCTGTTGCGCGTCCTCGTCGTCCGGATCGCCGAGGACGATCACGTCCTCGCCTTCGTCATGCACCACATCATCTGCGACGGCTGGTCGATCGACGTCCTCAACCGCGAGCTCGACGTCCTCCACGCCCACCACGCGCACGGCGCGCACGGTGAACTGCCGGCCCTACCGGTCCAGTTCGGGGACTACGCGTGCTGGCAGCGGGACCGGTTGGAGAACGGTGGGCTCGCCGCCTCGCGCGAGTACTGGCGCACCGAGCTCGACGGCGTCCCCGCCCTGGAGCTGCCCACCGACCGGCCCCGTCCGCCGGTGTTCACCTTCGACGGCGCCGCGGTCGAGTTCCGCTGGAGCGCCGAACTCTCCCGCCGGGTGGGTGAGGTGGCGCGGGCCCACGGCGCCTCCACCTACATGGTGCTGATGGCCGCCTTCCAGGCCGTGCTGGGCCGACACGCGGGCCGGCGCGACTTCGCCGTCGGCTCCGCCGTCGCCGGGCGTCTTCACCGTGAACTCGAAGGCGTCGTCGGCGCGTTCGTCAACATGCTGCCGATCCGCGCCCGACTGTCCGCCGACCTCGACTTCGGTCGGCTGATCAGCCGGGTCCGTGGGACCACGCTCGACGCGTACGCGCACCAGGAGGTGCCGTTCGAGCAGATGGTCCACGATCTCGCGGTGGAACGCGACGTCAGCCGCGCCGCCGTCTTCCAGACCACGTTCGCCTTCCAGAACTACGGCGACCCGGCCTCCACCACCGCCGCCCCCGGCTCCGAGGGCTTCGGTTACGAAGCCACCACCACCCATGCCGACCTCGCCCTGTACATGCGCGAGGAGGCCGACGGCGGCCTCTACGGCCTGTTCACCTACCGCACCGACCTGTTCGACGCGGGCACCGTCGAGCGTCTCGCCGAGCGGTTCCGGTTGCTGACCGCTGCCGGCGTCGCCGACCCCGCGCTGGCGGTCGACCGGCTCCCCCTGCTCGACGGGGCCGAGCGGACGGCCGTGCTGGAGACCTGGGCCGTCGGCCCGCCATTGCCCGAGGACGGTCCCGCCACCCTCACCGCGGCGCTGGCCCGTACCGCGGCCCGGACGCCCGGGGCACCGGCGCTGGTGTTCGAGGACCGCACCATGACGTACGGCGACCTCGACCGACGCGCCAACGCCATGGCCCGGCGGCTGCGGGAACTGGGCGTGGGCGCGGACGACCGGGTGGCCGTCTGCCTGGAGCAGTCCGCCGAGCTGGCCGTCGCCCTGGTCGCCGTCCTCAAGGCGGGCGGGGCCTACCTGCCGCTCGACCCCGAGCAACCGCCCGCCCGGCTCGCCCACCTGGTCGCCGACTCCGGGGCCAAGGTGCTGATCACCGACGGCGTGCTGCGCCCGAGGTTCGGCGACCACCCTGCGATCGACCTGCCGGCCGGCGACGGCACCGGTGCGGGCGAGGGCGACGGAGCGCCGCTGGAGGAGGTCTCCGGCGCCGACCACCTCGCGTACGTGATCTACACCTCGGGCTCCACCGGTGCGCCCAAGGGCGTCGCCGTGCAGCACCGCCAGGTCCTCAACTACCTGGCGGGTGCGGGCGAGCGGCTGCGGATCGAACCCGGCTCGTCGTTCGGGCTGCTGCAGTCGCTCTCCTTCGACTTCAGCATCACCATGCTCTACCTGGCCCTCACGACGGGTGGCCGGGTCCACCTGCTGCCGCGCCGGATCGCGGGCGTGGAACTGGCCGCGGAGATCGAGCGGGCCGGCATCGACTACCTGAAGATGACGCCCTCCCACCTGGCGGCACTGACCGCCGACGTGCCCGTCGAGCAGTTGCTGCCGCGCCGTGCGCTGCTCCTCGGCGGCGAGGCCTCCGGCTGGTCCTGGGCGGCCGGCATCGCCGCGCTGGGCCGCTGCGCGGTGTTCAACCACTACGGTCCGACCGAGGCGACCGTGGGGATCACCGTCCACGAGGTCACCGCCGACGGCGTGGGCGCGCCGGGCAACACCCCCATCGGCCGACCGCTCGCCGGTGGGCGCTGCTACGTGTTGGACGAGGCCCGCAACCCCGTTCCGCCGGGCGTGACCGGGGAGTTGTACGTCGGCGGGGACCGGCTCGCGCGTGGGTACCTCGGACGGCCGGACCTGACCGCGGAACGGTTCCTGCACGATCCGTACGCCGACCCGGACGGTTCGCGGCCGTCCGCGACCGACCCGGGCACCCCGTGGACCGGCGGCCCGCGCATGTACCGCACCGGCGATCTCGCGCGCTGGCGCGCCGACGGTTCGCTGGACTACCTCGGCCGGGTCGACGACCAGATCAAGGTCCGCGGCCACCGGGTCGAGCCCGGCGAGATCGAGGCCGCGCTGACCGCCCTGCCCGGCATCACCCAGGCGGTGGTGCTGACCCGGGGCGAGGGGCTCAGGCAGAACCTCGTCGGCTATCTGGAGCGCCCCGCCGGCGGCGCGCCGCCGACCACCGCCGAACTGCGCGCCGCCCTCGGCGAGGTCCTGCCCGACTACATGGTCCCGGCCCGCTACGTGGTGCTGGAGCGGCTGCCGCTGCTCCCCCACGGCAAGGTCGACCGCAAGGCGCTGCCCGCGCCCGCGGACGGCCCCGCCACCGGCGCCCACGTCGAACCGGAGGACGGGACCGAGCAGGTGATCGCCGCCATGTGGGCGGAGCTCCTGGACCTCCCCCGGGTGGGCGCCCTGGACGACTTCTTCGAGCTCGGTGGCCACTCCCTGCTCGCCACCCAGGTGGTCGCCCGGATGCGCCGGGCCTTCCCCGACCTGGCCTCCCCGGTCGGCGTGATGGACCTCTTCAAGCACCCGACGGTCCGTCGGCTCGCCGCGCTGGTGGCGACCCCCGAGGCCGACCGCGGTCCGCGCCGGCTGCTGCACCTGCTCACCCCCGGGCGCCGCGAGCCGGCCGCCAGCGTCGTCTGCGCCCCGTACGGCGGTGGCAGTGCGCTGATCTACAAACCGCTCGCCGACGCCCTGCCGGCGGACTGGGCCCTGCATTCCATCGCCGTTCCCGGCCACGAGCTGGGCGAGGAGGCGCTGGACATCGACGAGGTCGCCCGGCTGTGCGCCGAGGAGATCGTCGCCCACGTCCCCGGACGGCTGGTGCTCTACGGGCACTGCGGGGTCGGCGTCCGGTTGACCGTGGAGATAGCGCGCCGGGTGGAGGCCGCGGGCCGGGAGATCGACGCCGTCCACCTCGGGGGCATCTTCCCGTTCGCCCGGCCGAAGGGGCGCGGCGCCGCACTGGCCGAGCGCTTCGCCGAGCTGTCCGCCCGGTTGCGCAGCGACCAGGGCATGATCAACGCCTTGGCCGCGGCGGGCCTGGACGTGGACGAGGTCGACGAGGACCAGTTGCGGCTGATCGTGCACAACCGCCGGGTCGGCACCAAGGGCGCCGAGCGCTACTTCGGCGAGCTGTACGAGACAGACGGAGGCCGCATCACGGCCCCGGTGATCGCCGTCTGCGGCGACCGCGACCCGGCGACCGAGTTCTACGAGGAGCGGTTCCGCGAGTGGCACCGCATCACCGGGACCACCGCCGTGGTGGTCCTGGACGAGGCCGGGCACTTCTACCTGAAATACCGCGCGGCGGAGCTGGCCGACATCCTGACCGGGGTGCACCGCTCGATCGCCGCCGGCGAGGAAGCCGTCCACGGGCGTACCGCCGACGCCACCTGGTGGCTGGCCGGCCTGTCCCGCGAAGCCGGGACGGAGGCGGGCGTCGAGCCGGACCCCGGACCGGAGCACGCACGGCCCGAGGGGTCGGAGCGGGCCGGGACACCGGGGAAGGCCCGCACGGGCCGCCGCAGGGGCCCCGTCCGCCCCACGATGGGCCGCTTCCTGGCCGTCGCCACCGGCCAGCAGCTCTCGATGATCGGCTCGGCGCTCACCGAGTTCGCCCTGCCGATCTGGGTGTACCTGCAGACCGGCTCGCTGTTCCAACTCGGCCTGCTCGCCGCCTTCGGCCTGGTGCCCGGCATCGTGGTCGCCCCGTTGGCCGGCGCCATCGTCGACCGCGGCGACCGCCGCAGGGTGATGCTGTGGGGCGATGTCGCGGCCGGGCTGACCCAGGCGGCACTCCTGGTGCTCCACCTCAGCGGCTCGTTGGAGACGTGGCACTGCTACGTGATGATCTCCGTGCTCTCGGCCGCGCTGGCCTTCCAGCGCGTCGCCTGGGGCTCCGCCGTACCGCAGCTGGTGCCCAAGCGGTTCCTGGGCCGTGCCAACGGCGTGGTCCAGATGGCGTTCGGCCTGGCCCAGTTCCTCGTCCCGCTGATCGCGGTCGGCATCCTGCACGTGATCGGGCTCGGCGGCATCCTGGTCTTCGACGTCATCAGCTACGTGATCGCCACCGGGGTCACCCTGGCGGTGCGCTTCCCCGACGCGATGGCCGCCACCCGCCGCGAGAGCGTCGCCGCCGAGATCCGGGCCGGCTTCCGACGGGCCCTCGGCAACCGCCACTTCAGGGCCATGCTGTTCTGGTTCGCCGCCCTGAACGTCTTCCTCTCCCCGCTCTTCCTCCTCGTCACCCCGCTGGTGCTCTCCTTCTCCTCGACCGCGGCGGCCGGCTGGGTATCGACCGCGGCCGGAATGGGCGCCGTCCTCGGCGGCCTCACCCTGCTCGTCTGGGGCGGCCCGCGCAGGATGCGGCTGCGCGGAGTCCTGCTGGCCACGCTCGGCCTCGCCGCCGCCTGCGTCATCACCGGGCTGCGGCCCTCGGTGACGTTGGTCGCCGTCGGTGCGTTCGGAATGACCTACGGGCTGGCGCTGCTCAACGGCATCTACGCGACGGTCGTACAGACCAAGGTGCCGATGCGTTTCCACGGCCGGGTGATCGCGGTGAACACCATGGTCGCCTGGTCCACCCTGCCGATCGGGTTCGCCCTGGTCGCCCCGGTCGGCCCCGAGCTGCTCCAACCGTTGATGGACGAGGGCGGCGCGCTGGCCTCCACGGTCGGCGCGCTGATCGGCACCGGCGACGGGCGCGGCATCGGCCTGCTCTACCTGGTGTTCGGGCTCGCCATGGCCGCACTGGTCCTGATCAGCCTCTGCATTCCCGTCCTGGCCCGCTTCGACCGGGAAGTCCCGGACGCCGAGTCCGACGACCTGATCGGCCTGGAGACCCTGCGGGCCCGTACGAAAAGCGAGATGAACGCATGACGTCCCCCACCACGACCCCGATCCCCGCCCCGACCCCGACCCCGACCGTTTCTGCCGCCGGGACCCCGGTCGCCCGGTATCCGCTGACCGACGAGCAGCGCCGCCTCTGGTTCCTCCAGCAACTGAACCCGCGGGACTCCGGGTTCAACATGTACTTGAACCGCCGCTGGAGCGGCCCGATCGACCCGCGGGCGCTGCGCGCGGCGCTCACCCGGCTCACCGCGCGCCACCACGTGCTGCGCACCCGCTTCGCCCTGGACGGCGAGCAGCCCGTCCAACTCGTCGAGCCCGTGCGGGACGTCGAGCTCACCCTGATCGCGATACCCGACGCCGATGAGGCGTCCTTCACCGCGGCCTGCGCACCCCACGTCAACGCCCCCTTCGACCTGGGCGGACGCCCGCCGCTGCGGGCCGTCCTGGTCAGCGCCGGGGAGCACGAGCACGCCCTGGGCGTGGTGGTCCACCACATCGTCTCCGACGGCTGGTCGTTCACCGTGCTGTGGCGCGAACTGCTCGCGCTGTACCGCGAGGAGATCGGCGAGGGCGCGGCCGAACTGGTCGAGCTGAAGGAGCAGTTCGCGGACTTCGCGCTCGCCGAACGGGCCCGGCTGGACGGCGGCGCCGCAGAGGAGGCGGTCCGGTACTGGAGCGGGCGGCTGGCGGGCGTCGGCGCCCTGCGGATGCCGCTGGACCGTCCCAGGCCGGCCGAACCCACCCACCCGGCCGGCTTCGCCGACCTGGCCCTCGGCCCCGACCTCGTCGCCCGCATCGACTCCTTGGCCCGCGAGCAGCGCTGCACCCCGTTCATGGTGCTGCTCGCCGCCTACCAGTGCGTGTTGTCACGCTGGTGCGGCAGCCACGAATTCGCCGTCGGCACCCCGCTGGCCGGTCGCAACGAGACCGCCCACGAGGCGCTGCTCGGCTACTTCTCCCGCACCGGGGTGATCCGCGCGGACCTCACCGGCGAACCCGACTTCCGCACCGTGCTGCGCCGGGTCCGCTCGGCCACGATGGCCGCGCTGAGCCATCAGGACGTCCCGGTCGAGCGGGTGGCCGCCGAACTGGGGCTGCCGGTACTGCCCGGTGTCGGCCCGCTGTACCAGGCGGTGTTCGTCCACCAGAGCCAGTACGACCCGACCGGCGCCGACGAGCGGGCCGTACTGCCCGCGGGCGTCCGGACGGCGAGCATGGATTCCGGTTTCGACCGGGCCAAGACGGATCTTTTGTTGGACAGTTGGCGCACTCCGGACGGCGGGATGACGTTGTCGTTCTGCTTCGACCGGGAGCTCTTCGAGCGTGCCACGGTCGAGGCCCTGGCGCGCCGGACCGGCGACCTGCTCGCCCGAGCCGTCGTGGACGTGGAGGTCCCGCTGCACGGCGACTGGCTGCTGACGGGCGAGGAGCGGGCCGCGCTGCTGGCCCTCGGCGCCGGGCCCGCCGTCACCGAGGACGCGCACCCGATCCTGCACGGCTTCGCCGCCCAGGTCGCCGCCCGTCCCGACGCACCGGCCGTCGAGTGTGCGGGCGACGTCCGTACCTACGCGGAACTCGACCGGGCTTCCACGGAGTTGGCCCGTCGGCTCGGCCCGGTGGCCGGCCGGGTGGTGGGTGTGCGGATCGAGCCCTCCTTCGCGCTGATCACCGCCCTGTTGGCGATCTGGAAGGCCGGCGCCGGCTACCTGCCGCTCGACCCCGCGCACCCGGTCGAGCGCCGGCGGTTGATGCTCGGCGAGGCGGACGCCGCCCTGCTGCTCACCGGGGGCGAGCGTCCGGACCTGGGCGTCCCGGTGCTGGACGTGGCCGATCCGGACAGGGGGGCCGGGGCCGCCGGCCCCGGCGTCGGGTCCGTGGGCGCGGAGCCCGCGGGGGCCGCGCTGCCGGGGACCGACCCGGGCGGCCTCGCGTACGTGCTGTACACCTCGGGCTCCACCGGCGCGCCCAAGGGCGTCGCCGTCGAGCACGCCGCCCTCGCCGAGCGCGTCCGGTGGATGGCCGGGCCGCAGGGGTACGGACTCCGGCCGGGCGACCGGATCGTCCAGTTCGCCTCGATCGGCTTCGACACCCATGCCGAGGAGATCTGGCCGGCCCTCACCGCGGGCGCCTGCGTCGTCCTGTTGCCCGGCGGCGGCCGGATGCTGCCCGACCTGCTGCGCACCGAGGCCGGGCGGTCCGTCACCGTGCTCGACCTGCCGACCGCGTACTGGCAGGAAATGGTGTCCCTCGGCGCGCGGACCCCGTGGCCGCCGGCGTTGCGTCTGGTGGTCATCGGAGGCTCCGAGGCGCGCGCCGTCACCCTCGCCCAGTGGCGGGAGCGGCACGGCGACGGCGTCCGGCTGGTCAACACCTACGGTCCGACCGAGGCCACCGTCATCGTCACCGCGGGCGAGCTCGGCGCCCCCGGCCGCGGGCCGGCCTCCGAGCAGCGCCCGCCGCTCGGCCGTCCGCTGCCGGGGGTGCGGCTCTACGTCCTGGACGAGCGCGGAGGCCTGCTGCCCGCCGGCTCCGAGGGCGAGCTGTACATCGGCGGCGCCGGCCTCGCGCGCGACTACGCGGCCCGGCCCGAGCTGACCGCGCGGGCCTTCCTCCCGGATCCGTTCGCCGACACCCCGGACGGTCGGATGTACCGCACCGGCGACCGCGCCCGGTGGCGCGCCGACGGGCAGTTGGAGTTCCTCGGTCGCGCCGACGACCAGGTGAAGATCCGCGGATACCGGATCGAGCCCGCCGAGATCGAGGCCGCCCTCACGGCCCATCCGGCCGTCGGCCGGGTGGCCGTGCTGGTCCGCGACGGGCGTCGGCTGATCGCCTACGCCGTCCTGCGACCGGCCGACGGGCAGCGGTCCATGGCCGTGCCGGGGGCGGGCGAGCTGCGCGAGCACCTGGCGCTGCGGCTGCCGGCCTTCATGGTGCCGGAGGCCGTGGTGCTGCTCGACACGCTTCCGCTCACCGCCAACGGCAAGCTGGACACCGCGGCCCTGCCCGATCCGGAGCCGGCGGGGGCCGCCACCGGATACCTGGCGCCCCGCACCGATGCCGAGGCCCTGGTGGTCGACCTCTGGCAGGAGGTGCTCGGCCTGCCGAGGGTCGGCGTGCTGGACGACTTCCTCGCCCTCGGCGGGGATTCGCTGCTGGTCACCCGGGTCGCGGCCCGGATCCGGGCGGGCGTCGGCCTCGACGTGTCGATCCGCGACGTCTTCGAGAGCCCCACACCGGCGGCCCTGGCGGCCCGGATCGAGGCGCTGCTGATCGCGGAGATCGATGCCCTCAGCGAGGAGGAGGCCGCCGACCGGCTGACCTGACCCCGCCCGCTCACCGCCCCGTACCCTCACCACCCGCACCGCATCGGAGAACGCCATCGCCATCACCGTGCCGCCCGCCGCGACGACCGTCCCGGAGCTCCTCGACGCGCGGGCCGTCGAACACCCGGACCACGTCGCGCTGCACGTCATCGGCGGTGGGCAACTCACGTACCGGCGTTGGCGCGAGGAGGCGCTGCGGGTCGCGGTCGCACTGGCCGCGGCCGGGGTCGCGCCGGGCGACCGGGTGGTGCTGCGGTTCTCCAACGCGAGCTGGGAGCGGTACGCCGTCGGTTTCCTCGCCGTCCAGTACGCGGGCGGGGTTCCGGTCCCGGTCCGAGAGGACCTCTCCGAGGCCGATGCCGCCGCCCTGGCCGCGCTGGCCGAGGCCGGCACGGTCCTGCGGGAGGCCGGGCGGCCCGAGGTCCCGGGACCGACGGACCTGCGTCTGGACGTCCTGCTTGCGGCGCACCCGGAGCCGCCGGCCGGCCCGCCGCACAGGGTCGGCCCGGCCGACCCGGCCCAGGTGATCGGCACCTCCGGCACCACCGGTGCGCCCAAGGGCGTGCTCGCCGCGCACGGGAACCTGACCGCCGGCCTGTCCACCCACCCGCGGCGGCGCGCCTACGCCCACTCCCGGCACGCCCTGCACGCCTTCCCCATCGGAACCAACGCGGGCCAGGTGATGCTGTTGGGCGCGCTGACGGCCGCGCCCACCACGCTCAGCCTGCCGCGTTTCGACGCGGACGCGTTCGGCGCGGCGGTCGAGGAGTTCAGGATCGGCACCGCCTTCCTCGTGCCGTCGATGGCGATCGAGCTGGTGAACGCGGGCACCGCCGGGCGCTACGACCTGAGCAGTCTGCGCCTGGTCAACTCCTCCGCCGCCGCACTGCCCGTGCCGGTCGCCGCCGCCCTGGCCGCGGCGCTGCCGGGCGCGACCCTGGTCAACACGTACACCTCCGCGGAGGCCTCGCCCGCGCAGATCTCCACCGTGGTCGACACCCGCCGCCCCGGCTCGTCGGGCCGCCCGACGGACCCCGCCGACCTGAGGATCCTGGACGCGGACGGGCTGCCGCTGCCCGCCGGGCAGGTCGGCGAGGTCTGGCTGCGCCAGCCCGGGCCGCCGCGCGCCTACCTGGGCGCCGCCGGGCGGGGCGAGCGGGTGTTCCGGGACGGCTGGGTACGGATGGGCGATGTCGGACGCCTCGACCCGGACGGCCACCTGTACCTGGTCGACCGGGAGAGCGACGTCATCAAGAGCGGGGCGCTGAAGGTGTCCACGCTGCGCATCGAGGAGGCACTGCACGAACACCCCGCGGTCGCCGACGCCGCCGCGCTCGGCCTGCCGCACCCCGTGATGGGCGCCGTCCCGGTGGCGGTCGTGGTGGCCGGGCCCGGCGGGCTGGACCTCGACGGGCTCCGGCTGTTCCTGAGTACCCGGTTGGGCCGGCCCGAACTCCCGGTCCGGATCCTGCTCGCCGAGGACCTGCCCAGGAACCCGAGCGGGAAGGTGGTCAAACACCTGCTCCGTCCGCTGTTCGACGCGCCCGCGAAGCCCACCGGACCCGCGCTCGCCCCCACCGGCCCGACGGAACTACGGCTTGCCGGGCTCTGGCGGCGGCTGCTGGGCCGGCCGGTCACCGATGTGGCCGCCGAGTTCTTCGCGCTCGGCGGCGACTCCTTCCGGGCGGTCCAGCTCGCCACCGCCATCAGCGAGGAGTTCGGGGTACGCGCCGGCACCGCCATGATCTTCGAGCGGCCCTCGCTGCGCTCCCAGGCGGCCTGGGTGGACCACCCCGACCGGCGGCGGCCCGTGACCGGCGCGGCGCCCGCCGGGACGGGGACCGTGACCCCCTACCTGGCCGCGCTCCGCGCGCAGCCGCACGCCCTCGCCCTCACCTCCCAGCAGGAGAACTTCTTCCGCTGGATGGCCGAGGCTCCCGGCCGTGACGCCGGCGCGGTGACGGCCCTGTTCAGGGTGGCCGACCGGCTGCAACCGGAGACCCTGGGCCGGGCGCTCACCGAGGCGGTCCGCCGCCATCCGGCGCTGCGGACCCGGTTCGAGGCGGTGGGCGGGGGCGTCGTGCGGGCGGTCCTGGACGAGGAACCCCGGGTACGGATCATCCTGACCCGGGCCCCGGGGGCCACGGACGCGGAGGTGGACGCCCTGCTGCTGGCCGAGCGCGACCGGCTCACCGACCTGGCCCGCGACCCGATGGCACGCCTCCTCGTGGTCAGCAGATCGGACACCGACCACGTGGTACTGGTCGCGATGCACCACATGGTCGCCGACGGTTGGTCGGTGGGCGTGCTGCTGGCCGACCTCGGGGTGTTCTACTCCGCGCTGCGGCGGGGCCGCACCGCCCCGCCGGCCCGCTCGGGCCCGGGCTACGCCGAGTTGGTGGACTGGGCGAACGCGCACTGGCCGGCCTCCCGGGCCCACTTCGGGGCCGCGCTCGCCGGAGCGCCGGAGGCCGTCGAGCAGTTCGCGGGCCGACGGGCGGTGGACGAGGTGCTCACCAAGGCGCACGAGTTCGAGGTGCCGGCGCCGTTGGCCGAGGCCCTGCGGGCCCGGGCGGCCGAGCTGGGCGCCACCCCCTTCCTGGCGGTCACCGCGGCCTGGACGGGCCTGCTGGCGCGCCGCGGCGGCCGACCCGACCTGGTGGTGATGACCCCGGTGCCCGGGCGCCCGCGCCCGGACGCCGAGCGGACGGTGGGTTGCTTCGTGCAGTCGTTGTTGCTGCGGGTGGACGCGAGCGGCGGGCCGGGTTTCGCCGAACTGCTGGACCGGCTGAGAGCGGTCCACAGCGAGGCGCTGGACCACCAGCTCCACCCGTTCGCCGAGTTCAGTCCGTCCGTGCCCTTCGCGGCCTGGGTCCGCTACGAGGCCTGGGCCGCGCCCGCCCAACTCCCCGGCCTGGCCTGCGAGCCCTGGGAGTTGCCGCGCGGGAGCACCGTGCCCTGGCCGCTGCCGGGCGGCGACCGGGGGGTGCCCGAGCTGACCGTGGTCGAGCAGCCGGACGGCGGCATGCGCTGCTGGCTGCAGTACAACGCGCTGGCCTTCGACCTCCCGGTGATCGCCGAACTGGCCGGGGAGTTCACCGCCGCGCTGACCGCCGCCTGTGGGTGACGTCGCTCAGGGGGCGAGCTCCCTCGCGTCCAGTGACAGCCGCCAGAAGTTGCGGCGGTGCACCTCGTCGAGGTCGGCCTGGAGCGGTGACGGCGGGACGGTCAGGACGGGGCAGGCAGCGTGGGCGAGGCAGTAGCGCGCCACCGAGGGACGGACGAGGCGGCGCAGCGCGTTGCGGGAGCCGCTGCCCACCACCAGGAGGTCGTCGGGGCCGCGGGCGGTGTCCACGAGGGCCGCGCCGGGCGTGGCCCGCACCGTGAGGCCGGCCAGGGCGACGCCGGGCCTCGTGGCGCCGAAGGCGCCGTCGAGCACCTCGCGCAGCCGTTCCACGGCTCCGGCGCGGCAGTCGGTCAGGGCCGGGACGTCGCAGGCGCCACGGCTCGCGAGTGCGCCTCCGGGAGCCTGCCAGGCCATCACGACCCATAGTTCGGCCTCCCGTACCCGGGCCTCCGCGACGGCCCGGTGCAGTGCGGACAGGCTGCCCGGGGTTCCGCTCACGCCCACCACGATCCTGCGCACGCCCATGGTCCTCTCCTGGTGGTCCGTACGTGTTTCCACGGCTCCATGAAAGGGCGGGGGCGGCGCGTGCGGTGGCCGACTGACGTCGTCCTGACGCGCCTGCCGGAACTCATGACGTGTTCCTGACGGCGCGGGGGCCCCGCTGTCAGTGCGGCGTATGGAGTGGGGCCGTCGCCGTCAAGGTCCCGTCATGGGCTGCCCGCCGGGGCGCGGTCACGGGGATAGCTTCGGTGTCCCGCCCCGGCTGCCTCCCCGCATCCGGGGCCCATCCGTCATCCGTGGTTCCTCCGGGAGGGCCCCATGTGTTTGTTCCAGTACGACGACGACCCCGAGCCCGAGGAACGGGTCCCGGCCGGCCCCCTGTTCGTACCGGCCCGGCCGGGACCCGCCCGGGCGGTGGTCCGCATGTTCCGCACCCCGCTGGGTGCCCGTACCGCCGTCGGTTTCACCACGGCGGAGCGGCTGGCCGCGACCCTCGGACCGGAGCAGCCCTGGATCCGGCTGTCCGAGTCCGCGCTCCGCGCGCTGGCCGGACCCCTCGGGGCGTCGTCGCTGACGGTCGATCCGACCCTGACCGCTCCCGCGGTGGCCCCGGCGACGGGCCCCGGCCCGGTCGGCGCACCGGTCCGACAGGCGCCCGAGACCGCGGCCCGGAACGCCTGAAGGGAATCGCACCATGACGATCGCCGCCCTCCCCGAGGACGGGAGCGGTCGGGTCGTCGGCTCCTCCCTCATCGGGCAGACCTACAACCTTCCGAAGGACGACCCGGGCGACGCCGAGGAGGCAGTGAAGCCGGACCTCAGGTGGTTCCAGCCGCGCCCCTCCAACGGGCTCGGCGCCAACAGCGTGAACACGCGGTACTCCCTGATCCTCTCGGGTGCCACCAACCGGTCCGCCGACAACGGCGCCGTCAACGGTCTCTGCACGGCGGGCGCGGAGGAAGGCACCCTGTGCGCCCAGGTCGTCTCCGCCAGGGACGCCGTGATCGCGGACAACTCCACGGCCTCCCACCCGGTGCGGCCCGGGGACGTGCCGGCCGACGCCGTCACCTCCTCCGGTTCGGGCCTCGACCCGCACATCTCCCCCGCCTACGCCGAGCTCCAGGTCCACCGCGTCGCCGAGCGGAACAAGCTCGACGTCGAGCAGGTCGAGAAGCTCGTCGCCGAGCACTCCCGGGGCCGCACCCTCGGCTTCATGGGCGAACCACGGGTGAACGTCCTCGAACTGAACACCGCGCTCAAGGCCTTCACGCAGGGCTGACATCGACCCGGCCAAGGGTCGCGAGCCGGCCGGGCACGGTGCCTCCGTGTCCGGCCGGCTCGAAAATATGCTCCGCAATTGACAGTTGGGGTCCTACGCCGCGGGGCCCGGTGGATGATGACCCCGATATGGCCGGAGCCCGTGCACGGACGCGCTCGCGTCCGCGGTCTGCGTGGCAGGGCGGGCGGGTGCTGCGAGCTGCCGCGTTCACCCTGATCAGCTCGGCATTGGCAGCCGTGGGTCACCACCTGGCCTCGGGGGAGCCCGTGCCCGGGCCGCGGCTCGTGGCCGGGGCCGCCGTCCTCTTCGCCCTGTCGTCGCTCGCGGCCCGCCCCGTCCCGGCCGGGCCGCACGTGTTCACGGCGACCGTGACGGCCCAACTCCTCCTGCACCGGGCGCTGTCCGTGGGGCACGGAGCGGCCCACGGACACACCGGACCGCACGCCGGTGTGCCGGTGCCGGAGGCGGGGCGTGCGGCGCGACAGGCCGTGTGGGCCATGACCGCGGCCCACTGCGTCGCCGCGTGCGTGATGGCGCTTCTCATGCACCGCGCCGACCGTGCGCTGAGCCGCCTGCCGGGGGCGTTGGGTCGGTGGGCCCAGGAGGCGGTCGCGGCTGCCGCAGCGGCCTTCGACGTGTGCCGGCGGCCAGGTGTCCGACCCGGTCCGCGGACCGCGATCGTCGTGCTCGACGGGCACCACGCACGGCCGACGGTGACGACGATGCTCGGTCACGCGGTGGTGCGTCGGGGGCCTCCCACCGGAGGCGCAGGAGACGCTCCCCTGATCCTGGCGGGCTCCCACCTGTGGGGCGAGGCCCGTCCCGCGCACCGAGAGGGTTCCTCCATCATGAACAGGTCACACATCCGCCGCCCGCTCCGCCGACCCGCCCTCGGGGCGGTCGGCGCCCTGGTGCTCCTGGGTCTGGCTGCCGGACCGGCCGCCGCCCACGCCGGAGTCACGGCCTCCGACCCGCGCGCGCTCGCCGAGAACGTCACGCTGACCTTCGAGTCCGAAGCCGAGTCCGACACCGCGGGCATCGCGGAGTTGCGGGTCGTGCTCCCGACGGGCATCGCTCCGGACGCGGTGACGCTCAAGGAGGCGCCCGAGAACTGGAAGTTGACCGTCACCCCGGACGGGTACGCGATCGGCGGCCCGGCTCTGGCCACCGGCACCGATGCCGAGTACAGCATCGCCGTCCGCCAACTGCCCGATGCGAAGTCCCTGGCCTTCAAGACCCTGGAGACGTACGGCGACGGAAAGATCTCCCGCTGGATCGAGGTGCCCGGCAACGGCGAGAAGGTCGACAACCCGGCTCCCGTACTGGAGTTGAAGGCGGCGGCCCCCGGAGCCGTGCCGATCGCCCCGAGCCCCTCGCCGTCGCCGACCCCGAGCGTCACGCCGTCGCTCCAGGCGTCGGCGGCGGCCCCGTCCGTTCCCGTCGCGTCCCCGAGCGGACGGACGGTGGGCGCGGAGGAGGCGGGCAGCGGTACCGGGACCGTCGTCGGCGTGGTCGCGGCCGCCCTCGTGCTCGTCGGCGCCGGCACCTTCTGGTGGATGCGCCGCAGCCGCGACGGGGCCTGACCGACACGGTCGGGGGCCGGGCAGCGGCGCGTACCGGCCCCCGACCGCGGTGCGGCTGCGGCTGCGGCTGCGGCTGCGCCGGGACTACGTGATCCTGACGGTATCGCGCACGGTGACCTGGTCGATGTCGGTGGTGCGCACCGTGAGGTTCAGGGTCCACTCGCCGGCCATCGGCAACCGCAGGTCGTACGTCGCCCAGTACCCCTTCTGGTTCTTGAGCCCGGCGTCCAGCGGCCCGATCCCGAGTTCGTTCTGGGTGAGGGTGAGGCGCAGTTCGGGAACGGTGGCGAGGCCGCCGTCCGCGGTGAACACGACGGCTTCGACGGTGTTCTCCCCGACGCGTCCCGGGGCCAACGTGATCTGCACGGTGCCCCGGTGGTTGGCCGTCCCCATGTCGAACGGGACCGTGACCACCTTCGCCTGCGGCTCCTGCGCGGAAGTCCCCGGAGCCCCGTCGGCGGCGCGGCTGGGCTGGGTTCCGGTGAGCAGGGTCGAGATGGCCAGGACCACGACGCCGAGTACGGCCTCGACGGCGACCGTGCGGCGCAGGCCGCGCCGGTACCCGTCGGGCCGGACGCCGGTCGGACGGGCTCCGTCGGCCGGCTCGCCCCCGTCGGGCACGTCCGCCGTGCCACCGGGCCCCGTCGGCGCCGCCAGGAGTGGCGCTCCGACCGTCTCCACGACCCGCACCCGCTCGGCCGCGGGCGCGGGCACCGTCGCGGTCTCCGTGACCGGCGGCGCCTCGTGGACGAGGCGGGCCGTCCAGCGGCGGGAGAAGGACGCCGCGCACAGCACGAGGGCCACGGCGGCGACCTTCACGACGAGGGTTCTGCCGAACGAGGTGGTGAGCAAGGCGTCCCACGATCCGACCTGCCGCCAGGACTGGTACGTCCCGGTGCCGACCAGGGTCACCACGGCCACGAAGGCCAGGGTGGAGAAGCGGCCGATCGCGGACGCCGGGACGTCCCCACCGGCGGCGCCCCGGCGCCGTAGGAGGACCATCAGGGTGATCAGGCCGCCCAGCCAGATCCCCATGGCCAGCAGGTGCAGTACGGCGACCGGCATGGCCAACGGCACCTGGATCCCTGCGGCGGCGTGTTCCGCGGCGGCCCAGGTGGCCGCCAGGGCCAGGGCGATCACCGCGCCGACCAGGCGGACACCGGCGCCGAGTTCCTCGCGCGGGGTGCCGTCCCCGGTCCGTTCGAGCCGTTCGAGTCGTACGGACGATCGCCTCAGGAACACCGCGGCCACCGCCAGCAGCGCGAGCCGTACGATCAGCGCGCCGCCGGGCCTGCCGGTGGCGGTTCGGCCCATCCCTGCCAGGTCGAAGGCCGAGGCCACGGTACCGCCCGTCTCGTAGGGGCCGCGCAGCAGGAACAGGGCCAGGGTGGACACCGTCAGCGCCACCCAGCCGACTGCCGGCACGCCGCGCACCCGACGGACCGCGGCCGAGGTGGGCCAGCACACCAGGACGAACGCGGCGGCTCCGACGAGGAGGGCCAGTCCGGTGTACGCGACGTACCGGAAGAAGCCGTACAGGCGGCCGGCCGCCGTGTCCTCCGGCGCTGCCGTCCCCACCACCGCGGCGGTCTCGGACGGCTTGCCGATGGAGAAGACGAACGCGCCCGAGATCGGGTGGCCGTCGGCGGAGACGACGCGCCAGGCCACGGTGTAGGTGCCCTCCGGCAGCGTGCCGGACAGCTCCACGCGCGCCGTGTTGTCCTTGCCGTCCGCGTGCTGTGCCGGGCGCGGGTTCGCACGCTCGTTGTCCGGCGACAGCACTCTCAGCGAGTCCTCGGAGAAGCTGACCGATTCGGTGAAGGTGAGTGTGACCTGCCGCGGAGGGGTTTTGAGGACGCCGCCGTCCGCGGGATCGGAGCCGCTGAGGCTCGCGTGCGCGGAGGCCGGGCCCGCCCCGCCGAGGATCAGGGCGAGCACGGCGACGACCAGCGCCAGGACGGTCGACGAGGTCCGCGCGGAAGGCGATCCGGTGTGCATGGAGAGGCAGCCTCCGAAGGGACGGTCGCCGGCGGCGACACCACGGCCCGGATCCCGGTCGTACGGAGGAACAGCCGGGCGGTACGACGCGCCGGGGGCGACGGAACGGACTCCCGGCGGGGCCGGAGGTCATGGCGAGATGTGGACGATAGTGCCGTCGGCCCCCGAGCGGCGCCGGTTGAGCAACTTCGGCTAAAGGACGGCGCGGAAGGCTCCGCCGGGGGCACCGTCCTGTATGGGGCGGCAGGCCCACTCCCCGGCCGCCGGGGCGGTGTCCCGGTCGGCGCCGTAGTCGCCGGTGGCTTCCGGTTCAGGCCTCCTGGCCCGTCGAGGCCAGGACGATCTCGCGGACGGTGACGTGGCGGGGTCGGCCGTAGGCGTAGGCGATGGCGGCGGCCACCTCGTCCGGGTCCAGCGCGCCGCCCGCCGACTCCTTCCACGCCTGGTAGTCGCTCTTGATCCGTTCGTCGCTGGTGTGCGACAGCAGTTCCGTCTCGACGGCCCCCGGAGCCACCGTCACGACCCGGACCCCGGTGGCGGCCACCTCCTCGCGGAGGTTCTCCGACATCGCGTGGACGGCGAACTTGGTTCCCACATAGGCCGCGTGGTTCGGGAAGGTCTTCCGTCCGGCCACCGAGCCGATGTTCACGATGGTGCCCGCGCCCCTCTCCAGCATCCCGGGCAGGACCACGCGGGTCGCGAACAGCAGGCCCTTCACATTGATGTCGAGCATCCGCTCCCATTCGTCCACCGGCTGGTCGGCGATCCGGCCCAGCAGCATCGCGCCCGCGTTGTTGATCAGCAGGTCCACCGGCCCGTACCGCTCCTCGGCCTCCCGCACGGCGGCCTCCAGAGCCGGCCGGTCGGTGACGTCGACCTTCCGGCACATGGCGTCGGGCAGCCCCAGCGCCTCCAGCCGGTCCAGCCGGCGGGCCACCAGGAGCAGCGGGTGGCCCTGGGAGGAGAACAGTCGGGCGGTGGCCGCGCCGATGCCGGAGCTGGCACCGGTGATCACGATCAGGGGCTTGGGCATACCGGTCGGGGTCCTTCCCATCGGGGCGCGGGGACGGCGGGAGCCACAGCGGCACCCGCCGCCGGCTCCCGCCCCAGGAGACCACCGCCGGTCGGACCCTGACCGGCGCCGCCGGGCGTGGTGCCGCACGACCTGCCGGGATACCCCCGCGCGGCGCAACGCCCGGCCGTGCCTCCATCGGCCGGGCGGCGTCGGGCCGTCCGCCCCTCGCGGCCCGGTCAGGAATCGGAGCGGAATGCCCCGTGGACGCGCAGGTCGCCGTTGATCGCCACCTTCCCGTCGTTGGTGTGCATGATCCAGTCGCCCGCGTTGCGCACCGACAGGTGCGCTCCGGCGTTCACCTTCCCCTGGAGGCGCGACTCGCCCTGGACGCGCAGCATGCCGAGCGTGGTGAGGTCTCCGTCGACGGTGACCGTGGCGCCGGCCGTCACCTCGCCCTCGGCCTCCAGCCTGCCGTGGACGATCAGCCGCGGCGGGCCGTCCTGCGTCTCCAGCACGTTGCCGACGCTCAGCCCGCCCTGGAGGGTGAGCCGCTCCTCGACCTGGGCCCGGCGGGCGACCAGGTCGTTCAGGTCCGCCTTGTCGGCCGCGACGGTTCCCCACTGGCGGCTTCCGGCGCCCTGGAAGACGTTCATCCCGGAGGCCGGGAACTCGATCCATCCGTCGGTGCCCGTGCGGCCCTGCACCCACTTCGTATGGATGCCGTTCAGGTCCGCCAGGTCGGCGGCGACGGTTCCCCAGTCCTGCTTTCCGTCCTTGCGGACGTTCACTCCCGACTGCGGGAACTCGACCCATCCCTTGCCGGAGTCCCGGTCCCCCACCCACTGGGTGTTGATGCCGGTCACGCTGATCCTGTCGGCCGTGACGGTTCCCAGGTCGCTTCCGCCGCCGTGGCCGACCCTGATCCCGTCGGACGGGAATCCGATCCACCCGGCGTCGTTCTCGCGTCCCCGGACCCACGTCGCGGTCACGGTGTCGACGTCGGCCCTGGCGGCGGTGAGGGTGCCGAGGTCGCCGGCGGTGTCGCGGAGCTGGGCGCCCTGCGCGGTGAGGACGATCCTGCCCCGGTCCGTCGTGCCCTCGATCCACGGGCTGTGGATGCCGGCGGTGGCGGTGACGCCCTCGAACTCGGGGCTGCGCAGGTGGACGGTGGTGGTGAGGAAGTACCCGGCCTGTTGTCCGCCCGGGGAGGTGGCGATCAGGGTGTACGTGGCGTCCCTCCTGGGCTCCCGGCCCGCGGGCGGCGACCACTGCCAGCCGGCCGCGCCCTGCGTCGGTGCGACGGTCTCCGGTTGGCCCTCGGGGCCCTGGATCCGGTAGGTGAGGGTGTCGGGCCCGTCCCAGCGCAGGACGACGTCCTGCCCGCCGGCCACCAGGGACTGCTCGGCGCGGAAGTTGCTCGGGATCCTGGGCAGTTGCTTCAGCAGGCTCAGGGTCACCGGGTTCTTCTGCACCCTGGCACCGTTCGCCGCCCGCTCCGTCACCCCCAGCAGCACCAGTCCGGCCACGCCCGATACGGGGAAGCCGTCCAGGACCAGGGCCATGGAACCGGCCTCCTGGAACAGTGCGTTCGGCCGGGCGGTCACGGTGAGGACACCCGTGTTTTCGTCCCAGACGACGAGGGGCTCCTCCCCCGGCCTCGTCGCGGTGTTCCGCTCGATCCGGGCGGTGATCGTCTTCGGGTCCGCCGTCAGGTCACCGGCCCCTTGGCCGCAGGGCACCCGTAGCTCGATGGAGTACCAGATCACCTCGTCCATCGTCGGGTTGGAGACGACGACGTGCACCGAACCCTGTCGTTCCTCGCCCGCGACCGGGACCTGGAGCGGAGCCGGATCGGTGAGTATGTCGTAGTGCAGAGAAGCCATGGCTGAGGACCCCCTGTTGACGCTGTCCGACGCTCGCCCCGACGGGCGCAGCCCCTCCAGCACACCACTGACCGGGCGGACCGGCACCCGGATCATCCCCAACCGGCCCGAAACAGACGTTCGCTGTCCGATTCGGGAATCTCCCGATTTCCGGGGGCGCGCCCGGTGCCCAGGGGTCCGCTCGGAGGTGTTCGCCGGACGTGGGTCCGGGCCGAAAATGGTGCCGGGTCCCGCCGCTCGCGGCCTATTCTGATCACCGTCTCCGGACGCGGTGCCCGTGCTCCGCGTCCATCATGGGCGCGCCTTCCCCGCCGGCGTCCGGCTCGCCCCCACCGCGCGCGGTCCGGTCGTCCCCGTGCCCGGAACGCCACCGGACGGGTCGGGGGGAGCCGCGCACGATCCCTCATACCGAAGGCACCCCGTGGACAGTGAGCGCATACGGATCTGCCTGGACATGATCCAGCAGGCGCGGCGGCTACCCCTGGACGACGACCGGCGCCGGTCGTTGGAGCGAGCCGCCGGTGATCTCGTCCGCGACGGTCGTCTGCGGCGTCGTGCCGAGGCCCGCGCGGCACGGGCCGCGGCGGATGCGGAGTTGCTCGCCACCACCGCGACGGGCGCCCGCGACCGCGTCATGGACGCCGCTCTGCCGCAGGCCCCACCGGAGCGGGGTCCGTCGGTCCGCGAGCACGTGCCGCTCCGTCCGGGGCCGTCCGCGGAGCCGCGGTCGCCGGACCGCGCGCCGGCCGGTGACGGCCCGGAACGGCTGCTGAACCGTCCGCTGCGCTGTTACGTCTGCAAGAACCACTACCGGCACGTCCACGACTTCTACCACCTGCTGTGTCCGGACTGCGCCGGTGAAAACCTCGCCCACCGTACGAACCGCACCGACCTCACCGGCCGGCGCGCGCTGCTGACCGGCGGCCGCGTCAAGATCGGCTTCCAGGTCGCGCTGATGCTCCTGAGGGACGGCGCAGAGCTCACCGTGACCAGCCGCTTCCCCCAGGACACGGTGCGCCGGTTCGCGACCGTCCCCGACGCCTCGCAGTGGTGGCCGCGGCTGCGGATCGCCGCGCTGGACCTGCGCGATCCCCGGCAGGTCCTCGCCTTCACGGACCACGTGCTCGCCCGGGGGCTGCCCCTGGACATCCTGATCAACAACGCGGCCCAGACCCTGCGCCGCTCCCCGCAGGCGTACGCCGCACTGGCCGCCGGCGAAACCACTCCGGCCGCCACGTCCCTCGAAGCGCCACCGATATGGACCGCTCCTGGGTTCTCCGTACCCGGTCCGCGCACCGCGCCCCTGCCGTGGACGGCGGAGCTCGCCCCCCGGGTCCCGGCGCCCCCGGCCCTCGCCGCCACCGCGCCCGCGGCGGGCGCCCCACCAGTCGTCCCGCCGGCGCGGGAGGGTGTCGACGAGGCGGGTCTGCTGCCCGAGACAGCCGGGACCAACTCCTGGACGCTGCGCCTGGGACAGATCGACGCGGCGGAGCTGCTGGAAGTCCAACTGGTCAACGCGGTGGCGCCGTTCCTGCTCGCCGACCGTCTGCTGCCCCTGCTGGACTCCTCCCCGCACCCCCACCGCTACCTCATCAACGTCTCGGCGGTCGAAGGCCGGTTCACCGTGCGCAGGAAGACGGGCGACCATCCGCACACCAACATGGCGAAGGCGGCGCTGAACATGCTCACCCGCACCAGCGCGGCCGAGCTGGCCACCCGTGGCATCCACACCTGTAGCGTCGACACCGGGTGGGTCACGGACGAGAAGCCCCTGCCCGCCCGGAACCGGCACGCCGCCACCGGCTGGCGCCCGCCGTTGGACGTCGTCGACGGCGCCGCCCGCGTCTACCACCCCGTCGTGCGGGGAGAGGCCGGAGAACCCGTGCACGGCGTCCTGCTGAAGGACTACCGGCAGGTCCCGTGGTGATCGCTCCGGCCTGCCGGGCGGCTCCCGTGCCGGACTCCCGCGCCGCTCCCGCCACCGCGGGCGCAGGGTTACCCGGTGAGGCCCTCCGGCGCCGCGGCGAGGGGAAACTCCGTCCACACCGTCTTGCCGTCCCGGGTGTAGCGGGTGCCCCATCGCTCGGTGAGCTGCGCCACCAGGAAGAGTCCACGGCCACCCTCGTCGGTGGTGCGCGCCCTTCGTAGGTGCGGAGCGGTGCTGCTGCTGTCGGAGACCTCGCAGATCAGGTTGCGGTCGTGGATGAGCCGCAGGGACACCGGTGTGCCGCCGCCGTACCGGTAGGCGTTGGTGACCAGTTCGCTGACGACCAGTTCGGCGGTGAAGGCCAGTTCCCCCAGGCCCCAGCCGGTCAGCGTGGTGTCCGTCAGGTGCCGTGCCCGGGCTGCGGCGGTCGGCTCCGCGGGCAGTTCCCAGGAGGCGACCCGCTCCGGCGCCAACACGCGGGTCCGGGCCAGCAGCAGGGCGACGTCGTCCGGTGGGTGCTCCGGCAGCAGGGCGTTCTGCACCGCCGCGCACGTCTCCTCCAGCGAGCGGCCGGGCCGGGACAGGACCCCTCGCAGCCGTTCGAGTCCCTCGTCGAGGTCGAGGCCGCGCGCCTCGACCAGGCCGTTCGTGTACAGCGCCAGCAGGCTCCCCTCGGCGAGTTCCAGTTCGGCGGACTCGAAGGGGAGCCCGCCCAGGCCGAGCGGCGGCCCCTCCGGCAGGTCCGGGAGGCTCACCGTGCCGTCGGAGGCCACCACGGCGGGCGGCAGGTGGCCCGCCCTGGCCAGGGTGCAGCGCCGGGAGACGGGGTCGTAGACCGCGTAGAGGCATGTCGCTCCGACGATCTGCCGGCCCTGTGGACGTCCGCCCGCCGGCTCCTGCTCGGCCGCCAGCCGGTTCACCAGGTCGTCCAGGTGGGAGAGGACCTCGTCCGGGGCGTGGTCGAGGCCGGCCAGGGTGTGCACGGCCGTGCGCAGCCGGCCCATGGTGGCCGCGGCGTGCAGACCGTGCCCGACGACATCGCCGACCACGAGGGCGACGCGGGCCCCGGAGAGGGGGATGACGTCGAACCAGTCGCCCCCGACGCCGGTCGCGGGATCGGCCGGCAGATAGAGGTGGGCGATATCGACCGCACTGTATTGGGGCAACTCCTGTGGCAGCAGGCTGCGTTGCAGGGTCAGTGCGGCCTGATGCTGCTGGGTGTAGCGGCGGGCGTTGTCGATGCACACGGCGGCTCGCGCGGCGAACTCCTCCGCGAGGGTGAGGTCGTCCTCCTCGAACGGTTCGGGCCGTTCGGCCCGCCACAGGCTGAGCAGGCCGAGCAGCAGACCGCGGGCCGTCAGCGGTACGACCATCAGCGAGTGGGCGTCCAGACCGAGGGCGCGTCGTGCGCGTTCCGGGTCCTGGAAGTACCAGCCGGGGCTGCTCCGGAGCACCGGTTCGAGGATGGGTCGCTGTTCGGCCAGGCACCTGGCCTGCGGGGTGCGGGGGTCGAAGTGGAAGACCTCGCCGGCGGAGTGCATCACCCGCAGCGCCTCCTCCACGACCGAGTGGACGGCCATCCTGCGGACCGGTCCGCTCTCCTCCTCGGAGGTTTCCTCGCCCCCTGCCACCGACTCCAACAGATCCACCGACACGGCGTCCGCGAGGTCGGGTACGGCGGCGTCCGCCAGCTCCCGGGTGGTCCGGCCGAGATCGAGCGTGGTCCCTATGCGGGTGCTCGCCCGGTTGAGCAGGGCGAGCCGACGCCGGGCCCGATGGCGGTCCGTGACGTCCTCAACCAGCTGGGTGACTCCGAGGATCCCGCCGGAGGAGTCCTCCATCCGGAACGCCGACACCGCGACGACCCGCTCACGATCGGGGTCGCTCCTCAGGTGGCAGGACTGCTCGGTGAAGATCAGGGGAGCGCCCGTTTCCAGCACCCGCCGCAGCCGGGTCTCGATGGTCTCCAGGTCCGGCCCGATGAGGAAATCACCGATGCTCCGACCCCGGATCTCGGCCGCGGAAAGCTGTGTGAACCGGGCGAGCGCCCGGTTGATCCGCAGAATGCTCAGGTCGGGGGCGTGCACGGACAAACCGATCGGGGAGCGCCGGAACAAGCCCTCCAGGACCGATCGGTCCGTCTCCCACCGGATCACCTCCTCGGCCGGGGCGACGACGAGGAACCATTCGAGGGCCGGCCCGGCGCGGATGACGGCGCGGGCACGAAAGCCCAGCTCGACGCGCCGCCCGCTGCGGTGCAGGACGGGCAGGACGCCGGACCACCCCCGGTCCCGCACGCACGCGGCCGCCGCCTCCCGGACCGCCCCGCGATCCCGTGGATCGAACAGGACTTCGAATGCCATGCGGCCCAGCACCTCGGCGGGCAGGTGCCCGAGGTGCTCCCGCGCACGCTCGCTCCAGCCGACGATCCTGCCGTGGTCGTCGAGCACGATCGAGGCCGAGTTCCGCAGCGCGAACGGGTCCTCGGGCACCTCGCCGGATCCGGGCGCTGGTGCGTCCATCGCTGCCACCCTTCGACCCATCGAACGGACCGCGCAGCGGGCATTGCCCCGTGACCACCCGGCGTGACCTGCGATCGAGCGGTCGCCGCCCCTCCAGTATCACCGCGCCGCCGCACGTCGGCAGGGGGCCGGCCACGGCACGCCCCGCCCTCCACGATCCCCCGTGCCGGTCCGAGACGCCGGCGCGGCGACCACGCCCCGACCCGGGCGGTGCCCGGTGGCCCCGGCGACCCGGCCCGCACTGGTCGGCGATCCGCTCCGGCTCGAACCCGTGGTCACCATGCCCACGGCCCTCCAGCGCCGACCGCCGCGCGCCTACGGCGTCGACGAGCACTGGCTGCCGTCGGCCACCTCGGCTTAGGCGGTGGCCGACCGGACCAACCGCCACGGCACCTACCTGCCGGCCCCGGACGGCGACGACGAGCAGGCCTGGGTGGGCGCGCCGCCAGGGCCTGTCGTCAAAGTCCCGTCGTCGCCCGGAGGGCGGCCTCGGGAGTTCGACGACAGGTCCTAGACGTCCACCGCCGCTGCGAGAGCCGATGTTCACGGTCAGCAACGAGGTCGCCCACGGCGGCCTCATGGTCCACGGCACCAAGTCCGAGGCGTTCCGCGATGCGGAACGGGACGGCTTGTCGCCCGGCCGCCGGCTCGACAGCGACGACCCGGCCCGCCCTGCGGACGCCCCGTGGGGCGAACGCGACCGCCCTGCGTTCGAGTTCGTCCTCGACCACTTGCGCAGGCAAGACGTCGGCGTCGAGCGCGTCCGCGTCATCGCCCCTTCCGGGCCCTCGTCGCCGAATGCCAGAAGGTCTGCCGCGGCCACGAAGGGTGGACCTCCGCACTCATCGAGGAGCGCTGCGCCACCGTCCACCGGGCCCAGGGCAAGGAGGCCGACGTGGTCGTCCTCGTGCTCGGCGGCGGCCGGCCCGGCGCCCGCGACCGGTCGGCCCGCACCCCGCACCCCGCACCCCTCACCCCTCACCTGCTCAACGTCGCCGCGAGCCGCGCCGAACGCCGCCTCCACGTCATCGGCGAGCGCAGCCTGTGGGCCCCGATCCCGCACTTCGACGTCCTGGCTTCCGATTTGACGGAGTTCCACCACCTCCGTGACCGCGAAACCCGGCCGCCGGAGAGCGATCAGCCGGACGGGCCGGGGCCGACCGGACCGCCCGCCCCGCGCGGGCACCGTCCGACCCCCGTTCCCGTCCCGTCCGGCGAGAACCCGCCGCTTGGGCACGGCCGTTGACCCCGCCCGGACGACGGGCCGGTCCGCGTCCGGCCCCGTCCGACGGCCGTCCGAGTTCGGTGTCGGACACCCGGCGCGCCTCCAACCTTGGATTACGTCACCGGGGATCACCCGGGACGGAAAACCGCCCGGGGAGGAGCCCCGCGATGGACCTGGTTCATCTGTCCGACGCCCTCTTGAGTCATCTGACCGATCTCATCCCGTACTTGCAGTTCGTCGCCGCGGCCGGCGGAGCCGGGGCCGCGGTGCGCCGGGCCGTCCGCGCGGGCCGCCGCCACCTGCGCGACCGTCGCAGCCGCACCGACGTCGGGGACTGAACGGGAGCACCGAATTCGTGGGAACGGCGGTGCCCGGACACCGCCGTTCCTACGATCGACCCGTGACCGACGAAGAGAACGGCCGGGCCCCGCACGACGGGCCGTCACCCGGCCAGACGCCCCTCGAATGGTTCGCCGACCGGCTCCGCGCCCACGTACGGGAGCGGGGCGGCGGCTCGTACAACGACCTGCTGCGGGCCACCGAGCAGGCGCACCTGCCCGTGGCCCGCAGCACCCTCGCCGACGCCCTCTCCGGCAAGCACGTCCCACGCCTGGAGACCGTGCAGAACCTGGTGGCCGCACTGCACCGCCGGCAGGGGCTGCCCGGCACCTGCGACCTGGTCGCCTGGGAGCGCGACTACGAGCACCTCCTGGACCTCCTGTCCGAACGACGCTCGGGCACCCGTACGGCCGCCGACGCCCGGGCCGCCTCCGAGGGCCGCACCTGGCCGCGCCGGTTCGGCCCGCTGCTCGAACCCGCCCGCTCCTTCCTGGCCCGGCCCGCGCTGCGCGTGCCCCCGGGGCCGGGACGGTACCTGCTCACCGGAGCGGGCGGCGTCGGCAAGACGCAGACGGCCGCCGAGTACGTCCGCGAACGCCTGACGGACGGCACCCTGGACCTCGTCATCTGGGTGACGGGCAGCTCCCGCGAAAAACTCGTGTCCGGACTCGCCCACGCCGCCGCCGAACTCACCGGCACCACCCGGCCGGACGCCGATGACACGGCCGCCCAACTCGAACGCTGGCTGACCCGCTCCCGACGCAGTTGGTGCGTCGTGATCGACGACCTCGACCGGCCCCAGGACCTCCAAGGACTGTGGCCGCCGCACTCAAGGAACGGCGTCACGCTGGTGACGACGCGCCGACGGGACGAGGCCCTGCTGGCCCGCGGCACCGTCATCGACCTCACCTTCTTCGACGAACAGCAATCCCTGGCCTACCTCACCTCCCGACTCGGCCCGCACCACGCGCCCCCCGAAGACCTCGCCGGCCTCGCCTCCGACCTCGGCCACCTGCCCCTCGGACTCGCGCAGGCGGCCACGTTCCTGGTCGACAACGACATCAGCCCGGCCGCCTACCGCATCCGCCTCGCCCGGGAAGGGTCCAAACTCGCAGGCCTCGTCCCCGACGCCGTCATCCCCGACGACTACCCGCTGCCGCTCTCCGCCGCCTGGTCACTGTCGGTCGAGCGGGCGGACGAACTGCGCCCGAGCGGCCTGGCCGGGCCCGTCATGCACGTCCTCAGCCTGCTGGACGGCACCGGCATCCCCGGCGAACTCCTCGCCACCCCGGCCCTGTCCACGCTCGCCCCGCAGCGCTCCGGCGCCGCCGCCCTCGACGACGTCCACGACGCGGTGCACAACCTGCGACGACTGAGCCTCCTCACCGTCGACACCACCGCCACGGCACTCCGCACGGAGGCCGGCCCCACCACCGAACCCGGCCCCGGCGACGCGCTCGCGGGTAAGGCGATACGCATCCACACCCTGCCCCAACGCGCCACCCGCGACCGACTGGACCCATCGGAACGCCGAACCGCGGTGAACACCGCCGCCCAGGCCCTCGTCGAAGGCTGGCAGGCACCGGGCGTCCCGGCCCGCCTCGACCGGGCGCTGCGCGCCAATGCCCTCACCCTCGATGCCCACGCCCGGGAGGATCTGCTCACACCCGTGCCCCACCCCGTGCTCTACCGCATGGGCCACAGCCTCGGCGAGTCCGGGCAGGCGACGGCGGCGCTGCGGCACTTCCGACGGCTGCGCGAAGTCGTCGACGCACGCTTCGCGCCGGACGACGAGGTCAGCCTCGACACCCGGGGACACCTGGCATGGTGGCAGGCCAAGGCGGGCGACCCCGCCGGAGCGGCCCGCGCGTACGCGTCCCTGTACGCCGACCAGACACCCCTGTACCCGCCCGACCATCCCGGCCTGCTCCAGACCCGGCAGAGCGCCGCCGTGTGGCGGGGTGCGGCCGGCGACCCCCGCGGGGCGGTCGTCGAGCTGACGTACCTGTACGAATTGCGCATCAGCCTGGGACGGGCCGCCCACCGCGACACCATCAGCAACCGCAACCACCTCGCCAACTTCCTCGCGGCGGCCGGCGACCACGCCGGGGCCCTGGTCCTGCACGAAAAGGCCTGGCGCGAGGACGAGGCACGCCTCGGCCCCGACCATCCGGACGTCCTGCGCGCCCGCTCCGCGGCCATGCACCACCGGGGCGAACTCGGCGACGTGCCGAGCGCCCTCGCCGCCCTGCGGGACCTCCTCGAAGTCCAGCAGGCGGAAGACCCCGACGGTCCCGACACGTTCGCCACCCGTGCCCGCATCGCCGATTGGACCGGACGTGCCGGCGACCCGACCAAGGCTGTGGCGCTGCTGGAACCGCTGCTCACCGACCGTCTGCGCGTGATGGGTCCGGAGCATCCCCACACTCTGGGAACCCGCATGGACCTGGCCCGTTGGCGTACGGCGACGGGCGAACCGGCCCGCGCCGCGACCGAGCTCACCGAGCTGCTCGCCGACGAGGAGGAACTGCTCGGCCCGAACCACCCCGCCCTCCCGGCCACCCGCACCGCCCTGGCCGAGGCCCTGAACGCGGCCCGAGGCGACAGCACCTGACCTGCGGGTCGGCCGCGCCGCGCCCGGTCAGAGGGTGTCGAACGAGTCGCGCGCGGTGAAGTGGTAGAGCCCGACCCTCGGCTCGGCGACGGTTCCCGTGGTGGGGAGCGGCAGGCTGACGCCGTCGGCGTTCGGCATGTGGCTCGGGTCGGCCAGGATGTTGATCTCGTCGGCCACGGGGCCGGCGCCGCCCGAGGGGTTGAGGTCCACCGCCGCGTACGTGGTCGCCCCGGGCCGCACCGGGTGCGCGGGCGGACCGCCCAGACCCTCGGGCGGCGTGGCCTGGATGCCGAGGGCGGAGCCCTTGGCGCTGAACCCGACGGCGGGGTGGAAGTCGAGGCCGCAGGTGGTGGAACCGTTGTTGGTCACGGTGACGACCCGGACGGTCGCCGGGAAGCCTTGCGGCGAGGTCACCTTGACGGTGATGTTCCCGGCGGAACAGGGGTGGGTGTAGGCGTAGGCGTCCTCGGTGGTCGCGTCGGCGGCGCCCGTCGCCTTCGCCGGGCCTTCGGGTCCCGTCGGCGCCGCGGTGCCCACGGGTCCGCCGGTGCCGCTCGGACCGGCCGCCGTCGGCGTCGCCGAGGCCGAGGCCGCACCGGATGCGACCGGGGTGCCGGAAGCCGCCGGGGTGGCCGTGCCGGCGGTGGATCCCTTGGGCGCCCCGTCCGTGCCACCGCTCCCGCCGCTCCCGCATCCGGTCAGGGCCAGGACGAACCCGACGGCGGTGGCGAGGGCCGCGGCGCGGCTCCGGTGGATGCGCATGGTGGAACTCCCCATCTCCTACGGTCGGACGGCAGCCGCCCGACCGGCAAACCATACGGTCCACCCGGTCCGGGAAACGTGAAGGGACGCCCCACGCGCCGGCCGCCGGATCAACTCGTCCACCGCTCCCGGCAGGCCACGGACGAGCGGCGCGAGCGGCGTCGTCAGCAACAGCCGGCCCGGCGACCACGGTCCGAACTGTGGGGCCCACACGTCCGCGCCGGCTGCGATCAGGGTACGGATCCCATCGGCCCCCGTCGCACGCACCACCGACAACCCCGTTCAGAAGATGCGGCGTTGACCCGTGCAACCCCGGCGTTCCGCGGTCCTCCTCGTATGACGGACCAGGGTGGGCGGCCTGCTGTCGGCCGAGTGTTGGACGATCAACCGGTGATGCCGTGCGGGGGGACGCTGTTAGGTTCGGCCAGGCCGTCAGGACTCCCCCATGGCGACCGCCGATCACCACGCCCGCCTCGGGCCCGCTCCGGCGCCGCACGGGCACTTCGGGCTGCGGTCCGGGCCCCGGCGGGCGCCGCAAGCACCGGGGCACGGGCCGATACCAAGGACGAACGATGACGACGCTGGACCGGATGGACGTGGGCCTGCGCGCCCTGCACCTGCTGGAGGGCCAGCGCATGGCGCAGCGCCTGTTCGCGCACGTGATGGCCACTCAGGTGATCAAGCCCGGGCGCAGTGAGGAAGAGGTCGACAACCGGATCGCGCTGATCGCCCGGGAGGTGTTCGGTGTACGGGCGGGCCGGGTGCGCCGCAGGTTCGTACGGTCGTGGCCGAGCGCCGTGGTGGGCGGGCGCTGTCCGGAACGGGTCATCGGCGCACAGGACCTGGTCGTGCTGGACTTCGAGTCGCTGTTGGCTCCGTACGAGACGGGCTTCGCCCGGACCGTGGCCCTCGGCGACGGTCCCGTGCGCCGGCGCCTCGTGCACGACCTGACCGCCGTGGCCGCCGGTGCCAGGGACGCCTTCCGGGCCGACGAGTCCATCACCGGCCGCGAGCTGTACGCGAAGGTCCGCGGCCTGGCGGCCGGGGCCGGCCGGGTTCTGGGCGTCCCGCATTGCGGTCGACTGACCGGCACCACGGCCGCCGGGCACGCCGACGGGGCACGGCCGGAGGTCTTCATCGGTCCCGGCAACGACCGGCCCCTGCGTCGTGCCCTGGAGGAGGGTTCGCGGGCCCACTGGATCCTTCAGGTCCACCTCCTCGACGAGCACCGCGGCCCCGCCGCCGTGCACACGGAACTCCTCGACCTCGTCTGACCGACCGTTGGTCCGTGCGGGCCATGCCGGGCCCGGGTGCGGCTGGCGGGTGGGCCGGCGGGGCACCTCTGGGGCCGTGACAGAACACAAGAACCATCGATACGCGATCACCGTCGAACGCCGGAACGGCGTCTGGCACTGCACTCGCCTGGACCGCACCGCCCTCACCGGGCTCGACGAGGCCATCGCCGCGGTCCGCGCCGTCGGGGCCTCGGAGCCGGTCTTCGGGTTCTTCAACGCGGACGAGTCCTTCTTCCTGATCCTGCGTTCCGCGAACCCCCGTTCCGTGATCCCTTCTTCCGCGGCGGCCGCAGGCGCTCTGCTGCTCTCGGACGCCCGCGCCGCGCACCGGCACACGCTCGCCGCCCAGGCCCTGGACGCCCTGGACATCGCGCCTCCCGAGGAGGACGCACCCGGCGCGCTCCCGGCCGGGGATCCGGGCATCCTCGCCGATCTGGGGCTCACCGCCGAAGCCATGGCGGCCCTCCTGTCCCGACCGGACGGTGATCCCGACGACCAGCTGCGGGCCGTCGCGGACCGGTGCGGATTCACCGCCGAGTTCGACCGGCTTCGCCGGTAGGGGCGGTCGCCCGGCGCCCGTCACCCGCCCGAGGCCACGGGCGGCCGGTCGGGTCCTTTGAAGGGAACCCGACCGGCCGTCGCTACTTCGGCCCCGGTGCGAGGGGTCCGATGATCGGCGCGCCGTCCAGGTCGGTCATGAAGTCCCGGTGGACCGGCTTCTTGTCCGTCGGCTCGGGAAGGTCCGGGCACGCGATGCCGTTGCCGTCCCGGTCGAGTCCGTTCGGGTCCAGTGGGTCGGCGCGCAGCACCGCTTGCGCGTCGGCCTGGGCCTTGAACACGTCGCAGTCGGTCACGTGCCCCTTGTTCACGAAGGGAGCGACGTCGAACGTGTGCTCCGGAGCCGCATTGCCGGAGCAGGCGGTGAGCATGATCGCCGCGATGACTCCGACCGCCACCGCGATGTGCGGACGACGACGATCCGGTCGCGGCCGGTGATCCGGGCCCGCGTGCGGGATGCGCGATGGGTGCGACATGGCCCTAGACCGATCCCGTCCGGAACACCGCGACGGATTCACCGGCCGGATCGATCCCGTACAGCTTCCCCGTGGTGTTGTTCACGGCCAGCGAGCCGAAGTGTCGGGTCGTGCCGAGCGCATCCTGCCTCAGCAGGGTGGTTCCGTCGGTCACCCCGATGCCGCCCGGCGCCTTCGTGGGGCCCTTGCCGTCGCCCGTCATGAGTTGCGCGACGAAAATCCTGTTGAAGTCCTTCAGCACGGTGACCTTGTGTGCTTGGTTGGCGGGGGCACCTGAAAGTCCGCAGACCTGCGTCTGCTTCCCCATCGTCCGACCTTCGATTCGGCTGATGCGGCCCGCAGCACTGGAGCTGCATCCGGATAGGGTTCCGCCCTTGGAGAAGACGTAGGCCGATGCCGCCGAGGGACTGAAGACCACGCTGATGTGTCCGTAGTTCGTGCCGGGCAGGTCGTCGATCGACGTCCAGCTCTCGTCGGTGGGGTTGATGACGATCGTCGTCCCCACGCTTGTCACCCCTTTGTTGGCCTTCGGGTCTTCGACGCACCTTGCGGCCAGGAGGTAGACGAGGTTGCGGTTCGGATCGATGGCAACCGCACCACGTGCGGAGCCGGATGTGTAGTGCCCGGAGCTACCACCCTCGCAAGTGCTCGTCGGGAACTCCGCCACGACCTTGGCCACATGGGTCTGCGACGAAATGGAGACCAGGCCGATCTTGGGGCTGGTGCCCGTGCCGACACCCTGCTTGACGAAGTACACCACGTGACGCGCGGCGTCGAAGGAGAAGTCCACGCCGGAGCCCGCACCCACGAGCCCCGCACCGGAGAGAGGAATCGGCGTCGCCGATGTGCCGCCGGCAGGGATGTAGGAGACGAAGGAGGCAGGTCCCGAACCGCCCCCGACATAGACGTCACCGTTCTCGGGAGAGACGGCCAGTGCGGCGACGGTTGCCGGGAGCTCGACGCGGGTCACTTGATTGCCGTTGGCCGTGTCGATGATCGCGACGCTGTTCGTACCCCCGACGTAGACCCGCCCAGTGGCGGGGTCGACCCCGATCCGGGTCGGGGCCGACACGGCGCCGGAGACGTCGATCGGAGCACCGACCGGTTCGTCGGTCTTGCCGTCGATCACGGTGACGATGCCCGGACCGCTGAGAGAGCCGGCCACCACGTACACCCGATTGGCCTTTTCGTCGACCGCCAGGTCGATCGGACCCTTGCCCACCGGGATCGAGTCCACCGTGCGCTCCGTCGGCGCGGTCCCGTACAGCGTGAACGAGGACTTCTCGCCCTGTCCGCACTTGTTCTCCGAGCCGACCGCCACCATGTTGTAGACCGGCTCGCCCGTCAGCAGACGGTCGGCCTTCAACTCATCGATGGTCCCGTAGCGTCCGTGCTTCGCGCAGTAGGCCTCTTCTGCCTTTCGCAGGGTGGTCGCGCCCGTCGCGACCGCCTCCTTGCGTCCCTTGTCGCCGATGCCCCTGACGGAGAACGTCACGATGGCGGAAAGGACGCCCAGGATCACGATGACCACGAGCAACTCGATGAGTGTGAAGCCGTCCTGACGTCTGGTGTGCGAGAGGAAGGGACGGTGATCCGGTGTCATGGCGGTCGGGGCTTCCTTCAATCGATGGGTCTTGTCCAGCCCGAGCGCACGCGCGAGCCCTTGCCTCGTCACAAAGTTCCCCGTCGCACGGGGTTGACGTCCCTCGGACCAGGGAGGTCCGGACAGGCGACGCCCTTTCCTTCGCTGTCGAGACGGTTCGGATCGTCCGGCGCGAAGCGCAGGACGGCCTGGGCATCCGCTTGACCGGCGAAGTCCCGGCAGTCGTAGGCGTCGCTGCTGTAGCGCAGGAAGTAGCGGGCGTCGAAGCTTCGATCCGGCTGCGGACAGAGCGCGCTACGGGTTTCGCCGGGACCGCACGTGAAGCGCTCCGCGATTTCACGAACCGGTGTGACGTCGCGCGGCGCCGGCAAGCCGCGACATGCGACGCCGCCTCCGTCATCGAGGCGGTTCGGATCGCGGGGGTCGGTCCGCAGCACCGCCTGGGCATCTGCCTGGTTGGCGAAGTTGATGCACTGGAACGAGTCGCCGTGCGTGACGTATTCCTTGGCCTCGAAGCCCTTGTTGTTCGGGCAGAGGGCGGAGCGCGGGGTGCCCGGCGTGCACCAATCACGCTCGGGTCGCTGGACTTGTGCGGCCGTGCCCGACCCACCGCGCACGAACACCACGACGCCCCACGCCACCGCGATGACCGCGAGAACCAGGGCGACCCGCCTGATCGCGCGCGAGCCCAAGAGCTTGCTCAACACAGCCACACCACGCCTCTGCCCATCGTGCCGTCAACTCCTTCGCCGATTCCTGCAGCGGACCGACGGCATTCGCCCACCAGGCCCGTTGCAGTCCGGATACGTGCATTAGATCCACCGACCGAACGGTTGTCAACGATTGACTACTGGCTGTCCGCGTGAGCACCGTCTAGGCGTGTGCGGCACCCTCGCGCCAGAAACCTGGCAGATGCCCAGGAGTTCTCGGCATTCGCCTGACCCTGTGGACAGGGTGCCGGTGCGGCAGTCGCCGCCAACCAGATCGACTGGGAGTTACGAATGCACATAAGACTCAGCCGCACTCGAAGCGCGTCGCGCTCCGGACGCAGCGCGATGTCCCGGGTACGGAACGCGTTCGCGGTCGGCGCCCTCGCGACGGCACTGATCGGTGCCGGAGCACCGATGGCGTCCGCGACCACGGATTCGGAGGTGGGTGTCGCGAACAACATGTACCCCGCCCTGAAGGACATGAAGGACTACATCGCGACCACCAAGTCGTTCACGCCGTTCGTCGCGAACCCCGCGTCGCAGGTCGGCGGGTTCTGGAACAAGCCGGTGATCGACACCTCGACGATGCGCGGGATCACGTCGGGAAGTCTGCGCCAGCAGCTGAAGAGCGCCGGCCCCTACACCACCTGCAATCCCTCCTCGTCGAACAACTGCGTCAACGGGCCGCTGCACATCGACGCGTTCCTGTCGGCGGACGAAGCCAACGTGGACGCGGTCATCCCGACCGCGAACGGCGGGACCTGCACGGCGAGCGGCAGCGTCGAGTGCAACGGCGACGCCTCGACCAAGCATCTCGTGGCCGTCGGACGCCTGGCGATCTACAGCTGCATCGGCACCTGGGCGGGCTCGACGAAGGGCGACGACCCGTCGAACGCCGCCAGCCCGCCGTTGGCGTTCGGTGCGGACGCCAACGGCAGTGGCAACGGCAAGGCACAGTCGCCCCGTTGTGACGCCACGCCGGTTCCCGGCGGCGCGCCCACCAACATCCCCGATGTGGTGACCTGGCTGAACGCGGCGGGCGGGAACCGGATCGCGGTCGCCGACCCGGCCTCCGCCCCGTTCGGCGCGGCGTCGAAGCAGGCCCTGGTGCAGAACGGGTTCTCTTGGACCGACAGCGGTCCGGGCCAGAACGTGTTCCGCGGCAGTGCCTGCGACAGCGCGGGCACGGCGTGCAAGGTGCGCCTGGAATCCGGCATCAGCCAGGTGCGCGGCGCGGTCACCGCGAACGCGGGTGGCAACACCCAGCTGGGTCTCGTCGCCAAGTCGAACGTCATGAACGTGAGCTGGACTTCGAGCTCGCTGAACGGCACCACGGCCAATGACCCCAACACGTGGACCGAGGTAAACCCGAGCGCGTATTCCGGCTACGGAAACATCGCGCAGTACGGCGTCGCCCTGAGCGGCGGGAACGCCGGCGCCGCGGCCGTCTGGGACGACCTGTTCAACAACGACTGGGACTACGACCCCACCATCCAGCAGACCCTCGCCGCCTACGGCTACTAGGCGAGCCGCAGGACTGCGCGACGGACCGTCGGCCGGCCGGACACACGGCCCGCCGACGGTCCGGGCCCGGCGATCCTCGTCACCGCGCTCCCGCCCTTCGACGGCGGAGGCATCTGACCGCACGCCCGGCAGGCCACACGGCACGCACCGCGCACCACCTCATGGGTCAACGAATTGATCAGCCGAGGTGGCCCTCCGCGTCGTCCCGCCCCGCATTCCCACCGGATCGATGACGAACGGCACGGCTTGTCGCCGATCGACGGCCGCCGTGCCCGCGTCACCGGTTCCCCTGTACCAGGCCCTTAGGAGGGTCCTCACCCATGCACAGACCACCACGCCGACACCTCTCGCCGGACGGTGTCCCCGTCGCGCCCCAGCAGGGGCGTCGGCGCCGCATCCCGACGATCGTCCTCGCCGTGGCGACCGTCGCCATGGTCGCCTACCCGGCCTCGGCGACGGGCGTCAACACGACGGGCTTCGGGACCGCGGCCCACCTCGACGACAACGGTCGCGGCAGCGGCGCCGTCGCGATCGGCGATCTCAACAGCGACGGCAATCCGGACGTCGTGACGGCGATCCGCACCGAGGGCCTCGGTGTGTTCCTCGGCTCGGGCGGCGGCGGCTTCGGCGCCGTGACCAAGTACGCGGCGCCACTGACCTCGACGAGCCGCTTCCTCAACGCTGCGGAGATCCGGGACGTCAACGGCGACGGCCACAAGGACGTCATCGGTCAGGACGCGCGCGGCAACGTCGCCCTGGTCTGGCTCGGCGACGGCTCCGGGGCTCTCGGTGCCGGTACGGCGGTGCAGCTCAATCCGATGCCCGGCTGCGACACCACGGGCGACAACCCGTGCGTCGCGCGCTTCCCGGTCGGCGTCACGGTGGGCGACTTCGACGAGGACGGCAAGCAGGACCTCGCGACGGCCAACGCCAACACCAGCAACGTCTCGGTCGTGCTCGGAAACGGCGACGGCAGGTTCGGCGCGGCGGCCCAGTTCGCCCTGGGCGGTGGCACCGGCCCGCAGGGCGTCGCGGCCACCGACCTCAACGGCGACGGCCACCTCGATCTCGTCACGGCGAACTCGTCCGCCGGCACTCTCTCCGTGCTCCTGGGCGACGGGGCCGGAGGCTTCGGCGCCGCGTCGAGCGTGTCGGCCGGCATGACGCTGCCGTCAAAGCTCAAGCTCGCCGACGTCAACGAGGACGGCAAGCAGGACGCCATCGTGGTGGCGCCCGGCACGCCGGGGCGCGCCGCCGTCCTGCTCGGCGACGGCGCAGGCGGGTTCGCCGCCGCCAGCCTCCTGTCGGCGGGGTCCAACCTCAGCTCCGCCTCGGTGTCCGACCTGAACGGCGACGGGCACGTCGACCTGGTGGTCTCCAGCTCCGGCTCGAACGAGGTCATCGCGTTCGAGGGCAACGGCGCGGGCGCGTTCGGCAGCCCGCTCGTCTTCGGATTGAGCGACGGCCTGAACCCGCAGTCCGCGGCGGTCGCCGACCTCGACGGCGACGGACGTCCCGACGTCGTCACGGCCAACGGCAACAGTTCGGCGGCATACCTCAAGGACGCTTCGGTGCTGCTGAACACGACGAACCGGACGCCGACCGCCGTGAACGACTCCTACGGTCACGTCGGCGCGGACACCGCGCTCGTCGTGGGCGCCTCCGGAGTCCTCGGCAACGACACGGATCCGGACGGCAGCGCGCTGACGGCTTCGCTCGTGACCGGTCCGACGCACGGCACCCTCACGCTCAACCCGAACGGCTCCTTCAGCTACCAGGCCGGCAGTGGCTACGTCGGAAGCGACAGCTTCACGTACGAGGCGACCGACGGCACCGTCGACTCGAACATCGCGACCGTGACGATCAACGTCTCGGCGGGCTGCAACGGGCTCGCCGCCACGATCACCGGCAACGGGACGGTGAACGGTACGAACGGCGCCGATGTGATCGTGACCGGCAACGGGAACGACAGCGTCAGCGGGAACGGCGGCAACGACACCATCTGCGCGTTCGGCGGCAACGACGCCGTGTCCGCGGGCAGTGGCAACGACCACCTCGACGGCGGTGACGGCAACGACGCCCTCAGCGGCGGAGACGGCACCGACGCCCTCAAGGGCGGGGCCGGCAATGACGCGCTCTCCGGTGGCAACGGCAACGACACCGTGGTCGGTGGCGCCGACAGCGACACCCTCTCCGGCGGCAGCGGCGTGGACGTCTGCGCCGGTGACGCCAACGGCGGGCCCACCCTGCCGGGCACGGACGCGATCGCGGCCGGAGGCTCCTGCGAGACCGTCGTCGAGGTGCCGTAACCGACGAGCCGTTCCTTGCGGCTCATCCTGAGATCTCCGCGTGCGGAGCGGGCCCGGGGGGGGGGGGGGGGGGGGGGGGGGGGGGGGGGGGGGGGGGGGGGGGGGGGGTTTTTGGGTGCGCCGCCCAAAGCGCAGCGTAGGGT
>NZ_JBVIVP010000013.1:168456-197286 GCF_055595445.1 Streptomyces sp. NPDC040432
TCCCTCCACCCCTCCCTCTCCCCCCCCCCCCCCCCCCCCCCCCCCCTCCCCCCCCCCCCCCCCCCCCCCCCCCCCCCCCCCCCCCCCCCGGGCCCGCCTCGTTGGGGCACGTACTCTGCTGAGCACGTCCACGGGGCCGACGTGGGCGGTGCGGGACACCTGGGTGAGGCCGGCCCCGGCCCGCCGGGGCTCGTGGGCCGCGGTCGTGGCCGGCGGGTACCGCCCGGATCGAGCGGGTGGCCGGGCGCACGGCGACGACGCGTATGCCGAGGGCCGACCTTGGACGTCGGGGTGTCGTACGTGAGCGGGACGTCAGCCGGTCGTGACGGCCGGACGGGTCGCGTCGACGTCGACGGCGTCGAGGAACCGGCGCGCGGCGCGGAGCTGCTCCAGCCGCAGGGCGTAGCTCGCGCGGGCGATGTGGTCGCCCGCGGCGTGCTCCTTGGCGCGGAGCGACTCCTCGATCTCCTCGATGACGACACGTTGCCGCTCGACCAGGCGGGCCGGGCTCGTGCCCCGGCGCTGGAGCAGCAGCAGCTTGCAGGTGAGTTCGGCGCGGACGTCGAACAGTTCCGTCACGGGTTCGCCGAGCCAACGACCGACCGCTGTCTTCGCCGAGCGGGTGGCGGCGTGGATCATGCGCTGCGGTCCGCGATCGCTCTCCTCGGCGCCGACCGGTGTGATCAGTCCGCGCTCGACCAGCCGTGTGATCGACCGGTAGACCATGGGGCGCGAGATGTACCAGAACTCGCCGATCTCCGCGCCCTCGGCGGTGAGGGCCGCGATGGCGAAGCCGTGGCTCGGCCGTTCGGCCACGAGTGCGAGCACGATCCACTCGGCCAGCGGCAGCTCGGACCGATCAGGTTTCTCCATGCCGGCCAGCCTACCAACGGGTTCGGTAGGCGGTTGTGCGATGGACCTAGTCATGGAGCGCCGGCAGCTCGCGGACCTGTAGGTGGACCCGATGGCGCCGCCGCCAGGGGTCCGCGGGGTGACCGGTGACCGACCCGCGATGGGCTGCGGGCCGCGGTGGTCCGGTGTCAGTGTCCGACGGTGGTGGGGGGCACACCCGTGGCGTACGGGTCGCTCAGGCCCTCGTACCAGTCGATGACGGGGGCGCCGACGAGGAGGGCGGCGATGGCGCCCGTGGCGAGGAAAACCCCGAAGGGGAGACGGGTTTGGCGGGTCGCTCGGCCCGCCGCCATGAGCGCGAGGCCCACCAGCAACCCGGCGAGGCTCCCGGCCAGCAGGGCGAGGACGAGGTGCGAGGGGCCGAGCCATCCCAGCCCGGTGCCGAGGAGGCCCGCGAGGCGTACGTCGCCGAATCCGAGCCAGGCCGGCCGCACCCGGTGCAGGGCGAGGAAGACGGCGAACCCGGCCGCTCCGCAGGCCGCGGTGACGCCGAGCCGGTCCCACAGGCCGGTGATCGCCGCGGCGGCGAGCAGGCAAGCGGCGGTGAGTCCGAGGGTGGGGTAGATCAACCGCCTCGGGAGCAGGAAGTGTTCCGCGTCGCAGGCGGCCAGGGCCAGCAGTCCCGCGGTGAAGACCAGGTGGGCCGGCAGGACCGCCGACCACCCGAAGCGCAGTGCCTCGGCGGCGAAGAGGACCGCGGTGAGCGCTTCGAGCAGCGGGTAGCGCGCGGGGATCGGCACCCGGCAGGCGCGACAGCGGCGGCCCAGCAGCAACCAGGACACGACGGGGACGTTGTCCCGGGCCGCGATCGGCGTGGCGCATGTCGGGCAGGCGGAGCGGGGTCTCACGACCGAGCGGCCGGCCGGTACCCGGGACGCGGCGACGTTGAGGAACGAGCCCACCACGAGTCCCAGCAGACCGACCATCAGGACGAATATGTGTGACATGCGCGCAATAGTGCCGTATGCCGTAAAAGCGTTGCCACCAGGGCGGTGCGGGTGGGTCGAACCGTCACCCCCGGGTCACCGCGACCCGCGCCGCGCCGCCCTCGATCGGCGCAGGACCGCTCGGGTTCACGGCAGTCGGAGGTGAAGGCGCGCGCCCTGAACCGCCCTGCGCCAGGTGGCTCTTGCGCTGCCACCTGGCCAACTCCGCCGACCGACGCCCACCGACCGGCGACCTTCGGCGAGGACCGCGTATCAGGGGGTGGCGCAGGGGCCGCCGCTCATCGGCACGACACTCGGGAAGCCCGAGGCGGGGTCCACGTTGACCGTGTGCCACTGGGAGACGGAGGACAGGTATCCCTTCTCCTTCAAGTCGGCCATGTCGGAGTACTTGCCGTAGCGGGCGAAGTACGCCTCCTCGGCGGTCTCGATCGTGGCCTTGTCGGTCTTGCAGGCCGACCCCTGACCCTTGTCGTTGATGCCCCGGACGGAGAAGACGACGATGGCGGACAGGATGCCGAGGATCACGATGACCACGAGAAGCTCGATCAACGTGAAGCCGGCTTCCGCCGCCTCGCCCCGCGCCCGCATTCGCTGACGCAACGTACCGGGCAGGTGTGTGAACATTTCTCTCCATCTACGGCGAACACAGAAAGCAAGTGATAGTAACCACTTGATTAGTCAGTCGCAGACTACGCAGCGAGCGCGGGGCCCACAAGAGGTGACCTCGGCTTTGGTCGCGCCTTCGACACGAATGACCGCACGGCGACATCATGTAGTATCCGGCTGACTAATCAGCAGCTGACAACGCCACGGAGGGCGCGGCGCACGATCGCCGGCCGTTCCGAAGGCGCGAAAGGGGTGGGTTCCTTGGCGAACCGCCGTCTGTTCCGGGGCCGCGCGGCGGCGCCGGACCCGGCAGCCGAGGGCGACACCCTGCCCGAGGGAGCCCCCGCACCGGCCCCGACCCCGACCGGCGAACCGGACCGGGAGACCGTGCCCCGCGCGGAACAGGGGTCGTCCGCGGGGCAGGACCGCCCGCGCATCGGGGAACTGTTGGTGCGGCGCGGGCTGCTCACCCCCGCGCAGGTGGACGAGGCCCTTCTCCAGCAGGCGGCCTCGGGCAAGCGGCTCGGCACCCTGCTGGTCGAACTCGGAATGGTCGACGAACGGTCCCTGGTCGAGGCCCTGTCGGTGCAATTCGACGTGCCCGTGGCCGACCTGCGCCAGAGCGAACCCGACCCCGAGGCCGCGGCGCGCGTGCCCGAGGCACTGGCCCGATCGCTGGGCGTCGTCGCGGTGCGATGGTCCGAGGGCACCCTGCTGATCGCGGCGGGCGACCCGGGGGACCCGCGCGTGCGCGACGAGGTCGGCCGGGCGGTCGCCCCGGACCGGGTGGAGCTGGCCATCGCGGCACCCTCGGACATCCGACGCTCGATCGACAGCACCTACCGGGCGTTGTCCGGTGCCGGCAGCCTGGTCGAGGCGTTCGAGGCGTCCGAGACCGGCCGCGACGCCAAGGCCGGAGCCAGGGTCGTGAGCGAGGACGCGCCGGTCGTGCACCTGGGTCAACCTCATGTTGACCCAGGGCCTGCGCGACCGGGCCTCGGACATCCACGTCGAGCCGCACGGCGACCGGGTCCGGGTCCGGTACCGCATCGACGGCGCGCTGCACGACGTGCTGAGCCTGCCGGAGAACATGGGGCCGTCCGTGGTCAGCCGGATCAAGATCATGGCCAACATGAACATCGTCGACCGGCGTCGCCCGCAGGACGGACAGATGGCCACCGAGATCGACGGCAGGTCGGTCGACATCCGGGTCGCGACCACCCCCACGATCTGGGGCGAGAAGGCGGTGCTGCGACTGCTCGACAGCAACCGCACACTGATCCGGCTGGCCGAGCTCGGCATGCCCCCCGCGACGTACGAACGGTTCTCGTCGCTGCTGCGCTCCCCGTACGGCATGGTCGCCTGCGGCGGGCCGACCGGCAGCGGCAAGACGACCACCCTGTACGCCACCCTCGGTGAGCTGAACCAGAGCGAGCGCAACATCACCACCATCGAGGACCCGGTGGAGTACGTGTTCCCGTCGATCAACCAGATCCAGATCAACGACCAGGCGGGGATCTCGTTCGCGACCGGGCTGCGCTCGATCCTCCGCCAGGACCCCGACGTGATCCTGGTCGGCGAGATCCGGGACGCCGAGACGGCGCGGATCGCCGTCGAATCCGCTCTCACCGGCCACTTCGTCCTGTCGTCCATCCACGCCGGTGACGCCTGCTCCGCGCTGCACCGGTTCGCCGACATGGGCATCGAACCGTTCCTGATCACCTCCACGGTCGCCGGGGTGGTGAGCCAGCGCCTGGTTCGACGGATCTGCGATCAGTGCCGCGAGCCCTACGAGCCCGGCATGGACGAACTGACCTTCTTCGTCAAGGCCGGCGGATCGACCGACCACGAGTTCTGGCAGGGCCGGGGCTGCAACTTCTGTTCCCGGACCGGCTACCAGGAGCGGATCGGCGTCTTCGAACTGCTCGTGATGAGCGACGCGGTCAAGCGGCTGCTCGTCGAGAACGCCCCGCTCCACAGCCTGCGCGCGACCGCCCGCGAGGAACACATGGACAGCCTCCTGGACGGCGGCGTCCGCCTGGTGGAGGAGGGGACGACGACCATCGCCGAGATCATGTCCAGCGTGTACGTGGTCTAGGACCTGTCCTTCTCGTTCGGCTCCTGCGCCGGACGGCGCACCCCCGGACGCGTCGACGACGCGAACCCCGCACAACGCACACCAGGAGGACACCGGCATGGCCGGCTTCAAGTACGTCGCGGTCGGCCAGGACGGGGAGAGGGCCACCGGCGTCGTCAAGGGCTCCAGCGTCGACGGCGTGACCGACAGCCTGACCCGGCAGGGTTACGAGGTGCGGTCGGTCAAGGCCGAGGGCCGCAACCTGTTGCAGCTCGAACTCACCACGCAAAAGATCGACCTGGTCGAACTGAGCAACTTCTCCCGGCAGATGGCCGCCTTCATCAAGGCCGGAGTGCCCCTCCTGGACGCCCTGGAGATCATCCGGGCCGAGACCAAGGACAAGAAGCTGGGCAAGGTGCTCGTCGACGTCATGGACTCGCTGAGGTTCGGCGAGAGCTTCTCCGGCGCGATGGCCGCCCACAGCGCGGCGCTCCCGGCGTTCTACATGTCCGTCCTCCGCTCGGCCGAGGCGACCGGCGAACTCGACGTGGTGATGGCCCAGTTGGGTCGCTACATCGAGCGGGACGTCGAAGGCCGGCGCACCATCCGCTCCGCCCTGACCTACCCGATCCTGGTGATGGGCCTGGCCCTCGCGGTCGTCCTCGTCCTCGTCGTCTTCGTGCTGCCCCGCTTCAAGTTGTTCTTCGAGTCCTTCAACGCGGAACTGCCCCTGCCCACCAGGATCCTGCTCGGCTTCACCGACTTCGTCACCGCCTGGTACCCGGTCATCGTCGGCGTGGTGGTCGTGCTCGTCGCGGCATTGATCGCCGGCCTGCGGACCGAGCGGGGACGGTTCCTGCGCGACCGCTCCCTGTTGGCGATGCCGGTGATCGGCGACGTGGTCCGCTTCATGGCCATCGAACGGTTCTGCCGCATCCTCACGTCGATGATCAAGGCGGGTGTCCCCATCCCGGAGGCGCTGGGCCTGTCCGGTTCCGGGGCCAACAACCTGGTGTACGAACGGTCCATCGGGACGGCCCGGGTGGAGATGCTCGAAGGTGGCGGCATCTCCCGGCCGATCGCCCGAACCAAGCTGTTCCCCGGGGCGGTCACCCAGATGATGCGGGTGGGCGAGGAGACCGGGACCCTCGACGACCAGCTCGCGAACGTCTCGGATTTCTACGAGAAGGAACTGCAGCACAAGCTCAAGCGACTGACCAGCCTGTTCGAGCCGACCGTGGTGATTCTGGTCGGGGTCGTCGTGGGGTTCGTGGCCGTCGCCCTCCTCTCGGCGATCTACGGTGTCTACAACCAGGTCGAGGTCCAATGAACGGCCCCGCACACCGCCCGCCGCGCCGCCGCGGCGAGGAGGGCGAGACCCTGATCGAAGCCCTCGTCGCGGTGACGCTCATGGGTGTCGCCTTCCTGGCCATCCTCGGGGGCATGGGCACCGCCATCATCAGCTCGGCCACGCAGCGGACGGCGACCACCGCCGACTCGGTCATCCGCAGCGCCGCGGAGAAGGTCATCAGCGACCCCTACGCGGCCTGCGCCGACGACTACGAGACCCCGACGCCGCCCGCCGGGTACTCCGTGACCCTCACGATCCAGTACTGGGACGGGGTGGGTGCGTTCGGCGGGTCCTGCCCGAAGGCCGACACCGGAGTGCAGAAGGTGACGCTCACCGTGCGCTCGACCGGCCCGCGTCCCGGCGAGGACGCGACCCTTGAGGTGGTCAAACGGGAGTCGATGCTGTCATGAGGACACGACGACCCCGCACGCGCTCGGAGTCCGGGTTCACCCTGACCGAGTTGATGGTCACGATCGTCATCGTCGCCGTCATCGGAACGCTGCTCCCCCAGGCGATCCTCCTCGGCCTGCGGTTCACCGCCGACACCGAGAAGCAGGTGGCCGCCACCAGCGCGGCGGGCACCCTCAACCACTATTTCTACGGCGACGTGCGCAGCGCGGACCGGGTCACGACCGGCCCCGCGTGCGGGGTTGCCGACGTGATCGTCCACCTGGGCCGGCCGGGCACCGACATCGTCTACGCCTATGACCGCCCGACCGGCGCCCTGACCCGGGTGAAGTGCACCGACGCGGGCGTCGTCACCACCTTGCTGGGTCGGTTCGACACCACCGCGTCGACCCGTCCGGTGACTTTGAGTTGTGGTGCCGAGACCTCGTGCACCTCGTCCACGGAGGTAACGCTGACCGTGCGGAGCGACCCCACCGCGCCCCCGACGGCCCTCACCGCCGTCCGACGAACGAGTGCGTCATGACCGGCCGCCCGAACCAGCGCCGCCCGCGCGACGAACAGGGCGCGACCCTGATCCTCGCCCTGGCCTTCGTCGTCGTCTTCAGCCTGGTCACCGTATCGCTCCTGTCGTTCGCCGCTACCGGGCTGAAGGCCGCGCGCGTGTACGTCGACCAGGGCAAGCGGGACTGGAGCGCGGACGGCGCGACCCAGCTCGCGATCAAGAACTTCTCGCAGGGCAACCCGTGCGCCGACTACACCGCGCCGCCCATCAACAGCCGGCAGATGATCGTCCACTGCGACCCCCTCAACGCCTCCCCCGCGAAGACCCGCGCGACGCAACCACAGGACGCCCTCCGCAGCCTGGGCAAGGCGGCGGGGGACGGCATCAACGTGACCGCCCGGGGCGTGCGCGTGCAGGGAAGCGTGTTCTCCCACTCGAACATCACCACCGGCGACGGCGCCTCGATGGTGGTGTCGGGCGACGTGTCGGCCCTCGGCACCTGTTCCCGAGCCGTGTCACAGGCCCCCCTGCCGGCGTCCCAGGCGCCGTACGCGCACGGCTGCGCCGACGACACCCCGCCTGCGCCCGCCGACGAGCTCGTGGGCGCCGACCCGGACCACGCCCCGCCCACCACCGCTGTCCCGGTCCGGCAGGCGGTGCCCGCATGCCCCGCCCCCGGATCCTGGTTGGTGCGGTTGCGGCCCGGACACTACGACGACGCCCGCGCCCTCACCCGGCTCACCGGCGGCGAGTGCCGCAACGCCGTCGTCTGGATGCAGCCGGGCACCTACTACTTCGACCTCGCCTTCACCGGCGGCGCCGCGCTCTGGACGGTCGACGACCCCACGGTCAGCGTGGTCGGCGGCACGCCCGCGGGCTGGGACCCCGAGGCCCCCACCCGTCCGACCATCCCCGAGCAGGGCGGTTGCGACACGACACGTCCCGAGGGCGTCCAGCTCATGATGGGTGGCGACAGCCGGTTCCAGGTCGACCGCGGACGCGTCGAACTGTGCGCCCCGGTCACCCCGGACGCGCAACAGATCGCGGTGTACGGGGTCCAGCCCCCGAAGCCGTCCCACACACTGAAGCCGACAGCCGTGGCCACCAACACCGGCTTCGTCAACCCCGTCGATGCGCTGACCGGTGGTGAACGGCCGACCCTGCCCGGTTGCTCGCAACCCTCCGGCACCGGGAGCTGCACCGCCGACGCCGTCCTCGACCCGACAGCACGCCGGTCGGCCTCGGTGCAGCTCGCCGGCTTCACCCCACGCGTACCGTCCGGGTCCGTCATCACCGGCGCGACCCTGCGCGTCAGGCACGAGGACACCGGCGACCTGACCTCCCCGGGCGCGATCAAGGTCACCACCGCGATCGGCGGGGACACCTGCCGCACCGACGACCTGCCCCGGAACACGGCGCTCGCCACCGACCCCCCGATCGATCTGCTGGGCGCGTGCGGGCTCACCGACCCGGCCCGGCTCACCGGCCTGACGGTGACCTACGCGGCCGGCCTGGACACCGACGGCGCCACCGCCACCACGCGACTGGACGGCATCTGGCTCGATGTCGCCTACCGCACGCCGACCACGTTCAAGCCGACCGCGGTCAGCGCGTCGACCGGGTTCACCGCCCCCGGAACCGACCCCCGCAACGCCCTGGAGATCGGCGAACAGCCGACGGCGTCCGTGGCCGGCGCCGAGCTGTCCGCGCAGGCCCCGTCCGCGTCGATCTCCCTGACCGGGTTCGGCCTGCCGCCCCTGCCGCCGGGGTCGACGCTCGACTCCGTCGTCCTGCGGGTGGCCCATCGGGAGACCGGCGACGCGGCGGCGCCCAGCGTCGACGTCACTCCCGCCGGCGGCGGCGGCAGGTGCACCGGCCTGCCGCTCACCCCACGGCCCGGCCCCGGCCCCGGCGACGACCGTGTCGACCTCAAGGCCTGCGGCATCACCAACCCGGCGCAGCTGACCGGCCTGACCGCCTCGTACACCGCCGCACTCAACCCGGGCGGCAGCGCGGGCTCCCACGCCCTGGACGGCATGTGGCTCGAAGTCGTCCACGACGCGCCGCCGCCCCGACCCGCGACGAACGCGAGGTCGACGACGTTCCTCCCCGCGACCAACGCCCAGGCGATCGACGGCGCCGACACGGCCCGCGCCACGCTCGACCCGGTCACCACGCCGACCGCCGGTATCGACCTCGGCGGTTTCGACACCCCCGCGGTGGTGCCCGGCTCGGTCCTGGACGGGGCCCTGCTGCACGTCGCGCATCGCGACGACCCCGGGTCCGCCGGGGGGCCGCCGCCGGTGGTTTCGGTCACCCTGACCGGGCCCGGCTTGCCCCGCCCCTGCACCACCCCGCAGAAGCTCGCCGTGCGCCGGGGCGCCCTGGGGACCGACACCCTGGACCTCGTCGCCACCTGTGGGCTGACCGATCCCGCCCAGTTGACCGGCATGGTCGTCACCTACACCGCCGGCCTCGGCGCCGGCAGCGGCGCCGCCACCGCCCAGCTCGACGGCGTCACCCTGGAACTGGCCCACCGGCCTCCGATCCAGGTGCGGCCCACCACGGCGGACAGCACCGCGACGCCCACCACGACGGCGTTCGCCAACCCTCGCAACGCGCAGGCGATCGACACCATCACGTCGACCGCGACGCTCGCGGCGACCACCCCGACGGCGTCGATCCGGCTCGGCACGTTCGCGATGCCGTTGCCGGCCGGTTCGGTGATCGACAAGGTCGTGCTGCGCGTGGCGCACCGGGCCGACGACACCACCCCGGCGCCGGCCCCGCCGACGGGACCCCCCGTGCCCGGGCCGACGGGACCCGCCGTGCCCGGGCCGCCACAGCCACCCGTCGCGTCGACGAAACCGCCCACGGCCGCGCTGACCGTCTCCGGCACCGGCACCGCCTGCGACGCCGGACACCCCCTGACCTCCCGTGAAGGGGCCCTCGGTGTGGACGTGGTCGACCTCGGGGCCTGCGGCATCACGAAGGACGAGCAGTTGTCCCGGCTCACTGTCGAGCACACGACGGCCTTGGGCGCGGGCAGTACCGGCGCCGCCGTCCAACTCGACGGCGTCGAGCTGGACATCGTGTTCCGTGCCCCGTCCATCAGGCCCTTGTCCGGTTGCCTCACCGCGGGCGACCGGTGCGCGGTGCTGAAGTCGACCGACGACGCCGACACGGCCGGCGAACACAGCCGACTGGTGATCAACGGCACCGTCCACACGCCGACCGCTGCCGTCCACCTGTCGATGAGCGGGGTCACGTCGCAGGTCGTCACCCGCGGCATCATCGCCCGGACCATCGAGCTCGGCATCAGCCCGGCCCCCGGATACCTGCGTCCGGTGATCGGCGTCCCCCCGGAGCCGGTGCAGTTCACCACCTACCCGGCCGTGATCGCGAAACCGACGTCGGTCACCGCGATCACCGGTTTCACACCCCCGGCCCCCGGCGCGCCCGTCGACGTCACGGACGCCGGCGTGCCCGGCGGTGGCCGGGCGTCCCTGACGATCGGCGGTTGGGCCGCACCGTCGCCGGGGGCGACCGACCCGCTCGACCACGTCGTCCTGCACGTGGCGCACCACGAGGACGGTGACGTGGAGTCGGTGAAGTTGTCGGTGGACTTCCCCGGCAGCGCCTGCACCGGCGTCGGCTCACTCGACGTGCCGGTACGTCACGGTGCGAGCGGCCCGGTGACCGACCAGGTCGACCTGGCCCGGTGCGGCTCGACCCACGCCTCCCGGTTGGCCGGACTGACCGTGACCTGGACGGTCACCGCCGGAAGCGGCGGCGCGACGGGGCACCTCGGCGGCACCCGGATGGACCTGCTGTCCGGCCCGCTCGTCCGGGCGGCCGTGTCCTTCGACGGCCACACCTCCACCGTCAAGCAGTGGACGGTCCTGCCATGAACCAGCACGTCAGTTCGGAGATCACCATGACCGGCCCGAATTCCACCGGCCCGAATTCCACCGGCCCGAATTCCACCGTCATCGACCACCTGCTCGGCGAACTGTGGGAGCGGAGAGGCAGCGACCTCCTGCTCACCACCGGATCGACGCCGTTCCTCCGTGTCGACGGCGCCCTGCGGGCGATCGAGGGGGAACCGCTGACCGAACCGGAGGTCGATCGGCTGGTGACCGGGGTGCTGGGCGAGGAACTCACGGAACGCTTCCGTCGGGAGAAGCAGGTCGATTTCGCGTTCAGTTGGGGATCGAAGGCCCGGTTGCGCGCGAACGCCTTCGTGCAGCGCGGCGCGTCGGCGTTGGCGCTGCGGATCATCCCGTTCACGGTGCCGTCGGCCGAGCAGCTCGGGCTTCCGCCGGTCGTCCTGGGTTGGGCGGGGATGCCGCGCGGATTCGTGCTGGTCACCGGGCCGACCGGGTCCGGGAAGTCGACGAGCCTCGCGGCGTTGCTCGACCACGTCAACACGCACCGGTCGGTGCACATCCTCACCATCGAGGACCCGATCGAGTACCTGCACCGGCACAAGCGTTCGGCGGTCAACCAGCGTGAGGTCGGCACCGACACCGACTCGTTCCCCACCGCGCTGCGCGCGGCCCTGCGCGAGGACCCCGACGTCCTGCTCCTCGGCGAGATGCGCGACCCGGAGAGCATCTCCGCGGCCCTGACCATCGCCGAGACCGGGCACCTCGTGTTCGCCACCCTGCACACCAACGACGCCTCACAGACCCTGGACCGCATCGTCGACGTGTTCCCGGCCGAGCAACAGCCGCAGATCCGACTTCAGTTGGCGCACACCTTGGTCGGCATCCTGAACCAGACGCTCATCCCCCGGATCGGTGGCGGCCGGGCGGCCGCCTTCGAGGTGCTGGTGGGGACGTCGGCGATCCGCAACCTGATCCGCGAGGGCAAGACGCGCCAGATCCGCAACATGGTCGCGACCGGCCACCGCGACGGCATGCGGACCCTGGAAGCCGACATCAACTCCCTCGTCGCGTCGGGCATCATCGCCTACGAGGAGGCCGTGTCGCACACCGCGCACCCGGAGGACATCCAACGGCCCCGCGTCCCGACCGGTCGGGCCTGACCCTCGACAGGACGTCCTCCGCGGTGAGCGGCCCTTCCCCGTTCAGCAGGGCTTGCGCCAGGTGTCCAGGTCCAACTTCTTGAGCATCGACGACAGTTTGAGGCGGCGGGACTCGCCGCAGAACCCCGAGGTGGATCCCTCGTATTCGACGTGGAAGACGGCCTTGCCGGCCGCGATGAACGGGGTGAGCCGGTCGCACTCGTCGAACTGGGCGCACTCCTCGTTGACCGCGAAGTCGAAGTCGTTCACCAGTTGCGGGATCTGCGGCAGGTCGTTCTTGAGTCCGACGGACAGCCCGCGCGCGTGGGCGATCTCCGCGATCATGCGGTTGTAGGCGAGTTGGTGGTCGGCGGTCAGCGGGAAACCGGTCTTGTTGCCGTACCCCTCCATCAGGTCGGGTTCGACCGCGTCGAAGCCCTTCTCCCGGCACATGTCGAAGCGCCGTTCCATGATCGGACGGAGCAGGTCGATGCGCCGGATGTCCAACCACTTCTCCCCCTTCCACCCGTTGGGCTCCCCGAGGAGCGCGGCGGGGAAGGCGGCGTGGTCGGGGCGGAAGTCCTCCCAGGCCCCGACGTTGATGTAGCAGATCACCTTGCGGCCGTCCCGGTGCAGCCGGGCCACGTCGGCCGCCGTGTTCTCGAAGCCGTCGATGTCGTACACGGGGACGTCGACCGAAGGGTCGGATCGGCCGTCGAGCTGCCACTGCCAGGCCAGACCGGGCTGCGGCTTCCAACGGGACGCGGCCTGGTCCCCCGGCCCCGGGGTCGTCCCGGGGGCCGCCGGGCCGGACGACGGCGTACCGGGCGGGGACGACGCGCTCCCGGACGCCGACGGCGGTGACGCGGACGCGGAGGGGGACGACGAAGGGCCGGCGGGTGGGTCGGGTGCCGGGTCCCGGGTCGCCGTGGGTCCGGACGGGTCGGGTGCGCCGTCGTCGTCCTCGTCGTCGTTCGCGCCGGAGCAACCCGCGAGGGCCAGGGCCGTCACGAGGGCCAGGAGGCCGAGGCGGGTCGAAAGGGTGCGGGTCATCGTTCCATCCCGGTGAGTGCGGGGGTCAACTGTTTCCAAGGGTTGGGAAGTTCGCCCGTGACCGGTCCCGATATGGCCGCTCCGCGTTCGCGCGCGGTGCGGACGGCGAGCGGGACCAGGGCCTCGGGCACCCCGTAGACGAGGTGACAGAACCGCTCGGGGGCATGGCGGGCCGTCCACGCGGGTTGGGTGAACGCCGAGACGTACGTCGACCAGTGGCCCTCGAAGGTGACGGTCAGATCGGCGAGGCGCACGTAGCCGGCCACCGGGTGGACGCCGGGGTTGAGGACCACGGGTGTGGCCCCCAGCCGGCGCAGCGAGCGGACCATGCGGCGTGTCGCGGGGAGTTCCCTCGGGGTCGCGGCCACCCGGTCCAGGAAGGCTCCGTCGGCGCCGTACCACTTCTGGTGGCGGATCATCTCGTGGACGACCTCCGCCGGGCCGCGCTCCCCGTACGCGGTGTCCACGTAGCCGAGGAGGCGGGCGCCGGCGCTGCGCAGGGCGGCGGCTGCCGCGGTGAACGCCGGGTCGGGGCGCTCCCCCGGCCCGTCGCCCGGGTTGATCACCACCCCGTAGGTCGCGGAGGCACCGGTGATGAGACGGTGCCAGGCGCCCGGGTCCTCGGCGGGGTGGACGTACAGCGGAACGAGGAGCGTCATGATGTTCGGGGTCCCACCACGGTGGCGGCCCACAGCGTGGCGAGCGTGTCGCCGAGTTCGTGGACGGGTCGCCAGCCGAGGGCCTGGTCCGCGGCGGTGATGTCGGAGCACTGCCAGGACACCTGGGCCGATCGGGCGGATCCGCCCGCGTCCTCCTCGATCCGGCCGCGGAAGCCCGCTCGTGCGGCCAGGCCCCGGACCAGTTCACGGACCGGGACGGCTCGGCCGGCGCCGATGTTCAGTACGGGGGGCAGCGAACCGGGCGCGGTGACCGCGAGGGCCACCGCGTGCGCGACGTCGCGCACGTCCACGAAGTCCCGGTGCGCGGAGAGGTCACCGAGCCGCAGCACGGCCTCGGGGTCCGTTCCGGCGTCGCGCAGCAGGGCGGCGATCCGTCCGGGCAGTCCGCCGGTCGGGGCGCCGGGACCGACCGGGTTGCCCACCCGCAGGACGACGCCGTCCAGCCCGGAGGCGGCGATGGCGACGGTGCCGGCCAGTTTGGTGGCGCCGTACGGGGTGACCGGACGGGTGGCAGCCGATTCCGCCACCCGGGTGTCGGGTTCACCGGGACCGTACTCGGCGGCCGAGCCGAGGTGGACCAGGCGGGCCCGGGGCGCCGCCACCCGGAGGGCGGCGCACAGGACGGCGGGACCGCGGGCGTTGACCTCGGCCAGCGTCACGGCGTCCCCGCCGGTCGCGCCCGCGCAGTTGACGACCGCGTCGGGTGCGGCCGAGGCGAGGACCTCCGCGAGCCGTTCGGGCCGGTCGGCGGCGAGGTCGACGCCGAAGTCGGCGTCGGGTGAGCGGCCGCCGTCGAACACCCGCGCGCCCGGGAGGGCGCGCAGGCGGTCGACGACATGGGCGCCCAGGTAGCCGGTTCGGCCCAGGACGAGAATGCGCATGAGGTGGTCAGGCTCCCTTGAGCAGCAAGGACTTGCGGCTGGTGAACTCGGCGTTGGCCCGGTCGTAGTCGTCGGGGCGACCGATGTCGAGCCAGTACCCGTCGAACGCGTAGGACTGCGGAAGGTTCTGGCCGGCCAGCAGGTCCAGTACGAGTTCGTCGAATCCGAGGGGCAGCCCGGGGGTGTAGTGGTCGAGGGTGGAGCGGCTGAGGCCGTAGACGCCCATGGAGACGTGGTAGTCCATGCTGGGCTTCTCGGTGAAGGCCACGACACGGCTGGCGTCGGTGGTGAGCACTCCGAAGTCGATGTGGACCTTTCTCGGGTACGTGGCGATGGTCAGCGGCGCCCCCGATTCCTCGTGCCGGTGCAGCACGTCGGCGTAGTCGAGGTCGGTGAGCACGTCGCCGTTCATCACGAGGAAGTGCTCGGGGAGCCGGTCGCGCAGGTTGAGCAGGGGACCCATGGTGCCGAGGGGGCTCTCCTCCGTGGCGTAGTCGATGCTCATGCCCCACTGGGAGCCGTCGCCGACGTAGGCCCGGATGATCTCACCGAGGTGGCCGATGGCTATGGTGCAGCGGGTGAATCCGGCCGTCGAGAGCTGACGCAGCACGATCTCCAGGATCGCGTGCTGGTCGCCGATGGGCACGAGGGGCTTGGGCAGGGCCGTGGTGTAGGGCCGCAGCCGGACGCCCTTGCCGCCCGCCAGGATCACTGCGTACATGGGTCTCCTCCTTGGGTCGCGTGGGGGGACGATGAGTTGAGTGCCGTGGGGATGTGGATCGTCGGCGGAACGCGTACGGGTCAGATGTTGTAGATGCCGGTCTTGTAGCGGGCCAGGTTGGCCGGGTCCCGGAAGAACTCGACGGTGTGCGCGAGTCCCTCCTCCAGGGTGTGTTCGGGCCGCCAGCCGGTGGCGGCGGTGAGTCGGCTCGCGTCGGCGACCAGACGCATGACCTCGGAGGCGGCCGGGCGGATCCGTTCGCCGTCCTCGCGGACCTCGATCGGGACGTCCATGACCTTGCCGATCAGCGTGACCAGGTCGGCGACGGAGATCTCGCCGCCGGTACCGGAGTTGAAGGTGCGGCCCACGACGCGGTCGGCGGGTGCGGTGCCGGCGGCGAGGAAGGCCTGCGCGGTGTCCTTGACGAAGCTGAAGTCACGGGTGGGGCGCAGGTCTCCGAGGGTGATGACGCGTTCCCCGGCGGCGACCTGGCCGATGACGGTGGGGATCACCGCGCGCATCGACTGGCGGGGGCCGTAGGTGTTGAACGGCCTGAGGGTGACCACGGGGGTGTCGAAGCTGGCGTGGTAGCTGTCGGCCAGCCGGTCGCCGCCCGCCTTCGAAGCGGCGTACGGGGACTGGGTGTTGATGGGGTGGTCCTCGGTGATGGGGACGGTCTGCGCGGTGCCGTACGTCTCGCTGGTCGAGGTGTGGACCAGGCGGGGCGTGCCGAGCGCGCGGACGGCCTCCAGGACGTTGAGGGTTCCGGTGACGTTGGTGTCGACGTAGCTGTGCGGTGCCCGGTAGGAGTACGGGATCGCGATGAGTGCGGCCAAGTGGTAGGCGGCGTCGGCACCTTCGAGGAGCCCTCGGACGGAGCCGGGGTCCCGGACGTCGCCGAGGACGATCTCCACCTGGTCGAGGACGTCCGGGGCCAGCGTCTCCAGCCACCCGTACGAGGAGAAGGAGTTGTACTGGGCCATGGCGCGGACCCGGTATCCCCGGGAGACCAGGGCTTCGGTGAGGTGGGAGCCGATGAAGCCCTCGGCCCCGGTGACGGCGGCGAGCGGTGCGGTGGTCAACTGATCTGCCTTTCGCGTTCGTTGGTAGGTCGTACGGGTGTTCGCGGGTGGGGCGGGTGTGGAGCCCCGCCGGGCCCGTCAGGCGTGTCGGGCCGGGCGTCCGAGGATCCACACGGTGCATCCGACCAGGGCCGCCGCGGCGAGGCCGCAGGCCAGGGTGAGGACCTGCGCTCCGGACGCGGGTGCCAGCAGGGTGGCCGCGCCGACGGCGGCGGCGGCCACCGGACAGATGACCGCCGGCGGCCAGGCCACCCCGAAGGCCTGGAGCAGCAGCGCGGTCCACAGGGTGGCGGCGAGCAGCAGCAGCGCGGCGGGGTCGGCCCCGGTGAGCAGGGCCACGGGCAGCAGGAGCAGCAGGTAGCCGGTCAGGCAGAGGCCGAGGACCCCGGCCGACCGCAGCAGGAACCCGGCGGGGGTCGCGGCCGCGCCGAGGGCGGTGACGGACAGGCCTCGGAAGCGGTACAGCAGCCACTCGGCGGGGCCCATGCTCACGGTCAGCGCGATCACGGCGTACGGTTCGGCCCGGCCCTCCGACAGCACGAGCAGCGCCGCCCCCAGACCGAAGAGACCATACGGCAACGACCGTCGCAGTGGCGGACGTTCACCTCCGTCGACCGCGGCCGGGGCGGCGTAAGCGGCGCGCAGTGCCCGGGCGACGGCTGCTCCCGTCGCGAGGAACGCGGCGGCCGGCAGCCCCACCCGCAACGGGGTTCCCGGTTCCCACCAGGGCAGTACGGCGCCGCCGACGATGAGCGGGGTGAGGGCGAGCAGGAGGAGTCGCTCGCGTCCCAGGACCAGGAGGATGCCGGCGGCGCCCAGGTAGAGCGACTGGGCGGCGGCTCCGGTGGCCGCCCCCGCTCCGCCGGAAGCCACCGCGGCGGCGGCCGTGGCGAGGGCGGCTCCGACGGGTGTGCCGATCATCAGGGTGCGGGCGGCCTCGCGCCGGCCGGCCACCATCCTCAGGTAGGCGCGGTGCCCGAGGGCCTGACCCCAGGCCCAGGAGACGATGCCGGCGACGACGAGTCCGGTGGCGTGCCGGCCGGGGTTCCAGAGCGGTGCGGTGAGCAGGTAGGCCAGTCCGGGCAGGGCGAACAGCAGGCCGCGCAGCAGGCACCGTACGGTGTCCGGCCGCCACGGGTCCGGGCTCCGGGCGGGCTCCGGGAAGACCCGGGGCACCCGTTCGTACAGCGCCGCGGCCAGGGAGAAGATGTTGGGGTGCCCGTAGCGTTCCCGGATCACCTCGGCGGAGAGGCCTTCGGCCTCCAGCAGGGCGGCCACCTCGTACGGGTGGACGGCCGGGCCGACGCGGTCGGCGAGTTCGGCGGCGAGCCGGCTGACCGCCTCCTCGTCGGGGCCGGGCAGCCTCAGGGTCAGGGTGGTTTCCGCCCACAGTCTGCGGGGCGGACGCGCGGCGGTGTCCGCCAGCCTCAGGGCCAGCGTGTCCTGGTTGGTTCCGCCGGGTTCGAGTGACATGGGTCCGCTCATCCGGCGCGGCTCCCCGTGCCGGTGGCCGCGGAGGTTCCGGCCTCGTGTGCGGGTTGCGCGCCGGGATCCTGCGCCCAGGAGGGCGGTACGAAGGGGCGGGCCCGTTCGTAGCGGCGCGAGCGGCCGTCGGCGACGGACACGGCGGTGAGGACCACGGGCGCCGGCGGCGCGGTCGTGGGTTCGGGTGTGCGTACGGCGACGGTCGCCGGGACGCGCGTGACCCGGGTGGGGCGACGGGTGCGCGGGGTGCGGTCGATTCCGGGGAGTTCGAGGTAGATGGATCGGAAGGTGTCGATGGTCTGGCGCAGGGTGAACTGTTCGATGACCCGCAGACGGGCCGCCTCGCCCATGCCGGCACGGCGCCGGGGGTCGCCCAGCAGTTCCAGGGCCGCGTCGGCCATGGCCTGCGGATCGCGCGGCGGGACCACCAGGCCCGCGTCGCCGACCGCCTCGCGCACGCCGCCCACGTCGGTGGACACCGTCGCCCGGCCGCAGGACATGGCCTCGATGAGGGTGAACGGGAAGCCCTCACTGATGCTGGACAGCATCACGACGTTGCCGGCCGCGTAGGCGTCCTTGATGTCGTCGACCCGGCCCTCGAAGGTGACCGCGTCGGCGTGTCCGAGGTCGCGGGCGAGGGTCTCGCACCGCTCCCGGTAGGCCTCCCCGCCGCGCGGTGTCCCGCCGAACAGGCGCAGTCGGGCCTCGGGTACACGTGCGCGGACCAGGGCGAAGGCTCGGATCAGGGTCTCCAGGTCCTTGATCGGGTCGACCCGGCCGGCCCAGCTGAGGGTCGGCGTCTGCGGTTCCGGCCCGGCGGGCGGGAAGGCGGCGGGGTCGACGCCGTTGTACACCGTGCGGATGGACTGCGGGTCGGCGCCGCCCTGTTCCTCCCACAACCGGTTGTAGCGGTTGCCGGGTGTGACGAGGGCGGCCCGCCGGTAGGACTCCTCGGCGAGCAGCCGGAAGAAGCCGAGGACGACGGCCTTCACCGGCCAGCGGTAGGGCGCGGTGCGGTACCCGAGGTAGCGCTCGCGCAGGTAGACGCCGTGTTCGGTCAGCAGCAGCGGGACCCCGTGGCGTTCCAGCGCGGCGAGTCCCGGCAGGGCGGCGACACCGCCGCTGACCGCGTGGGCCACGCCGTGCTCCGGGAGCGGGGCGGCCAGGGGCCGCAGGGCGTGTTCCAGCAGGGAGGTCGCGGTGAGGGCGTCGTGCAGCGTCGGTCGGGCCTCGCGCACGGCGTACCCGGGGCGGTTCCAGACCGCCGCGAGGACGGCGATGGCGTGGTCGCCCCGCAGGAACGGGCTCAGTGCGCCGTCGGCGGCGGCTCCCGCCATCGTGTACAGCGCGGGGGCGAACCCGGCTTCGGCGCAGGGGTCGAGGAGGGCGGTCAGGAACTGTTCGTAGGCGCCGGACAGTCGGCGGTGGCCGCGACCCCGGGGGGCGCGCCCCTCCGGGGCGGGGCCCCACATGGGAACGGAACTGACGCCGAGGACGTGCCCGGGCAGGTCCCAGACCACGGGTTCGCGGCCGGTGCCGGTGACGGCTATGACCTCGAAGTCGACGTCGGGCATGCCCTGGACGAGTTGGTCACACCAAACGCTGACGCCGCCGTGACTGTGGGGATAGGTACCTTCGGTGAGCAGGGTGACGTGCGTCGCGCGCCTTCGGCGCGCGCCGTGGTGAACGTGCATGGGTGGGCTCCACGGCCGGTGTGGTGGGGGTGGTCGGACCGGTCCGGGCCTCGGTGGCGGCCCGGACCGGCGGACGCCGGTTCAGCGCCGGTCGGTGTCCTCGGCGCCCTCGCGCACGGCCGGCGGTACGGGCGTGCCGGGTGCGGGGGCGGTCGCGGGTGCCGGGCGGGCGGCGGCCGCCGCGGACGGGGCCGCGGGCGCCGACGACGGCAGGGTGAGGGTGAGCGGTGCACCGGTCGAGGCGGTCCAGCCGGAGACCCGGCCCGCGTAGGGGGTGCCGTAGGCGGCGCCGCCCCGCAGGGTGCCGGTGGGCAGGCTCGCGGTGACGTCGAGGCCGTTCGGTGCCAGGACGGTGACGGTGTCACCCACCCGGTAGGCGGTGACCTGGCCGGCCTGCACGGCGCTCTTCCAGGCGCCTCGGCGCTTCAGTTCGGCACCGATGTCCCGCATCCGCTCGTTCACCAGCGGTGTGTTGGCCGCGAACAGCGCGTTGTAGCCGTCGACGACCCCGCTCAGCACCGGGTAGGCGAGGCGTTCCTCGGCCAGGTTGGACTGGTGGATGAAGTGCGGCTTCGGGTCGTTGGCGAGCACGTGCCCGAGCGCGGTGCCGATCTCGGTCGGCACGATCCGGGTGGCGTAGCCGGTGGCGATGTCCAGGGGCGCCGTCAGGCAGGTGGTGGTGTCCGGGTGGTCCTCACAGATGCCGCTGCCGCCCTGGGCCCGGGAGGTGTAGATCCAGTTGTACTCGTCCACCGCTTCGGCGGCCGTACCGACGTTGTAGTACACGTTCATCGGGTGGCGGGCGACGGTGGAGGCCGAGCCGACCTGGCGCTGCTCGGGGTCGCGGGAGTTGTCCGAGGCGAGCCACTTGACGCCGTTGCCGGTGAGGGAGGGCGCCAGGTTCGGGTTGTCCTGCGGCTGTTGGGGCAGGACGGCCATGCCCGAGTGTTCACCGGTGACCAGTTCGTCGTTCTGCAGCGGCAGTCCGAAGTTCTGGCCCCAGAGCCGGTTGAGGACGATCTCGTCGTCGATGGCGTTGCGGCTGATCCACTTGGTGGAGCCGTTGGCGTTGGTCGCGCACCGCCACGGCACCACAGCGGTGTCCTGCTCGCAGCCGAGGAAGGCGTGCGTGTAGGTGTGGTTGATCCACCGGAATTGGGCGCGGTCGGCCTGGAGCTTGTCGGCGAGCGCGTCGACGCCGTTGTTGTCCTCGCGTTGGTCGAGGCTGCCGGCCCCGTTGTAGACCATGTCGAGGGTGACGCCCCGGTCGGCCTGCCAGGTCCTGGCGTACTCGGCGTCGGCGGCGGTCATCCGGATCGGGTTGGGCGTACCGGTGCCGGCCGCGCAGTCCACGTCACCGGGGGTGCAGTTGAGCTGGGTGTCCCAGCGGTCGTCGGCGGCGAACACGTCGTCGACGTGGACGGAGAAGTAGTTGCGGGAGGCACCCAGGTGCACTCCGCCGGTCATCCACTCGACGATGCCGCGGGCCAGCAGTCGGTACTGCTGCTGGTAGCGGTTGTAGACGAAGGTCACGACGAGTTCGCGTCGCCCGTCGTGCCGGTACTCGCCGACGAGCGAGCCGCGCCGGGTCGTGCCCGGGATGGGCGCGTCGACGTACGTGGTGAAGTCCGCTCCGGCGGCGGGCTGTGCGAGGTAGGCGTAACTCTCGCCGACGGTGGGCGAGTTGTCCTCGAAGGGAACTGCCCCGTCGAGGTAGCCGAACGGGCCCGACCGACCGGCGGTGGTGACCGCGGCCTGGACCCCGTCGACGCTGCCCGCGTATCCGCCGGGAACGAAGTACTGCAGGCCCACCTGGGGTCGGGCGTAGGTGTACGCGTCGACCTGCGGGATCGCGTACGTCTGCTCGTAGGCCGCCAGGGCCGTCATCTCGGTGGAACCCGCCGCGAAGGGGTTGTCGTTGGGCAGGACGACCGCCTGGTACTTGGCGCGCGGGCGACCGTCCACGGTGTCGGCCAGGAAGGCCGGGTCGATGGTGGGCCGGTCCGACCGCGTGAGGTCGATCTGCGTATACGGCGTGCCCGCCGATTCCAGCTCGGCCGCGATGGCCTGGACGGCGGGACCGCCGTCGGTCACGACCAGAACGCGCAAGTCCACGCGCGGCGCCACGGTGTCGGCCTGTGCCGTGCCGGCCGGCAGGCCGAAGGCTGCGATGAGCGCGCCCACCGATAACGCGGTGGTGCGTATGCTTCGCTTCATGCGGTGTTGTCCCCTCCCCGGGCAGGGGGCAGCGCGGCTCGCAACGAAGCGGACGCCCCCCAAGTGCGCGACGCCGGTGTCCCCCTCAGAAACCAGTCGTCGACGCATCCGTCGCGTCACATAGTGATGCACCTGTGTAGCTTTCGTGGGGATGTCGCGAAAACCGACGGAAAATCACAGGTAACCAACTGGACTTGATCGAGCTTGAGTTGGCCCTGCGCGTCGTTCCTTGCCGCCACGCATGAGGGCCCCGGTCGGCTTCGAGGGCCGGTCCGGAGCCACGTGGGGTGCCGGCGGACCGATTGGGCCCACCGACACCCCGACCCGATGGTGCAGACCACGTCACGGATGGGGGCCGGCAGTTTCAAGCCACCACCCGGACAGGGAAGCGGAACCGGTCGTCAGGCGCAGAGCACCCGGGTCTCGGGCGTGTACACGGGGCCGGCACTGGTGCTCGAACTGTCGCTGAACTCGGCGTAGTAGTAGGAGTAGAAACCTATGTTGCCGTTGCAACCGGAGTCGGCGGCCACCTGCAGGGTCAGCGTCACCGTGCGGCTCTGGCCGGGTGCGATCGTCGCCCCGTAGTTGCCGCCGAGGTCGGACGGGCCGACGCCGGCGCACGAGGCGGCACCGGTCGGGGTCGCCACGCTGCACCCGGTGAAGCTGTACTTCAGATCGGCGCGCTGGGTGGTGAGCCAGGTGGGCGCGATCGACTGGTAGACGAACCAGATGTCGTAGGTCTTGTTGTTGGTGAGCGTCATCGAGAGGTTCACCGTGCCGCCGGGGGTGACGGTGGCGGCGTTCGTGGTGAACGTCAGGGCGGCCGGCGCCGGGTCGGCGCTCGCGGCGGGGGCCAGTCCGAACAGGGCCAGGACGAAGGCGAGGACGCCGGCGAGGCCGAGGCGGCTCTTCAGAGGTGATCGCATGGCTCGGGAGGCTAGGACGACGGCTCGCGCGCCGTCTGCCCCCGGCAGGCGCACGCGGGCGCGGAACGGCCGGAAGTGTGCGCCCCGTGAAGGCCCTCCGGCGAACTTGTGAGCGATGACCACGCACCGTATACGAGCAGCCCACGCACGGTTCCCGAGTTGACGGCCGGCGGCCGCACCCGCCGAAGGGTCCCGGGCGCGGGTTTGGCGCGTACATAACGTCGCCAAGGTGCGGAATACCGGACACCGTTTGCCCTTCCGGGCCCCCCGGGGCGCCGAGCCGACCGCCGCGCGGGGCGCGATCACCACGAGGCGACCGACCCGATCGCCCTCCAACACCGGGCGGGCGGTGGACGTCGCGCCTTCGCGCATCGGCCGGCGGGTCCGGGACGGCGGTGGCAGCATCCGGAACATGACGGAACTCCCGATCCTCGACGCGATCCACGTCCCGGCGCTTGAGCCCTACCTCTCACGAACGGGCACCATCTTCCGAACGTTCGCCGATCAGGACTCCGGCTGCGTCTCCTACGGATTCACCGCGGCGGGGCAGCGCTGGTTCGTCAAAGGAGCCTCGACACCTGAAGGCGCCTCCTCCCTGCGACGGGCCGTCCAGCTGCACGAGGCCGTCCCGCACCCGGCCATCGTGCCCCTGTCGCACGCGTTCAGCACCGACGCAGGCCCGGCGCTCGTGTACCCGTGGATGCCGGGCGAGGTCCTCTACCACCCGACTCGTTCGCGCCACGGGGGAAGGGCCGCGCCCGGTAGTCCCATGTCGCGGTTCCGGCAGCTCCCCCTGCCCCGGGTGCACGCCGCCCTCGACGCGCTCCTGAGTGCCCACCTGGCCGTGGAGCAGGCCGCAATGGTCGCCGTCGACCTCTACGACGGGTGCATGCTGTACGACTTCGAGGATCACCGGCTGGTGCTCTGCGACCTGGACGAATATCGGCCGGGGCCGTTCATCCTGCGAGCGGACCGGCTGCCCGGATCCTCCCGCTACATGGCCCCGGAGGAATTCGTGCGGGGTTCGATCATCGACATCCGGACCACCGTTTTCAACCTGGGCCGAGCGCTCCGGCTCCTCCTCGACGCCGGCGACGAGGAGACGCGGTGGCGCGGTACTCCCGGCCAACTGGCCGTCATCGAGAAGGCAACGGCCGCCGATCCGGAGCGCCGTTTCCATTCGGTGCGCTCGCTCGTCACCGCCTGGCGTACGGCCGGCTGAGGCCGCCCACGGCTCCCCCGGCGAATCGGCCTCGGTCCGCTCCCCCGCCGCATGCTCCACCGGCCGAGGAGGTCGCAGGCGTTTTCGGCATGTGCGCCGCGGAGATAAGCAACCCAATACCGCGCGAACGCCGGCCGGGGGTGTCATGAGGTACGAGCTGTCCGGTCGCCTGGTGGTAGGGATCGCCTCCAGTGCCCTGTTCGACCTCACCGACTGCGACGCGGTGTTCCGGGAGCAAGGGGAGGCCGCCTACCGCGCTCACCAGGAGGCCCATGTGCACGACGTGTTGGCCAAGGGGGTCGCCTTCCCCTTCGTCCGGCGGCTGCTGTCGTTGAACGACCTCGCGGATCCCTCCGATCCGCTGGTCGAGGTCATCGTCCTGTCGCGGAACGACCCTGACACCGGCCTCCGGGTCATGCGTTCGATCGAAGCTCACGGCCTGCCCATCAGCCGAGCCGCGTTCCGGCAGGGCCGTCCGTCACACCGGTTCATGCCGGCGCTGAACATGTCGTTGTTCCTGTCGGCCAACGGAGCCGACGTTCGCGATGCGGTGGCGGACGGAATGCCGGCGGGACACGTGTTGGAGACAGCCCGGGTCGACGACGAGGCCGACCCCGAACTGCGCATCGCCTTCGACTTCGACGGTGTGTTGGCGGGTGACGCCTCGGAGCGGATCTTCCAGAACGCCGGCATCGCCGCGTTCCGCGCGCACGAGACCCGCAATGCGTCGACACCGCACGATCCGGGCCCACTGAGCGGGTTCCTCGCCGGCATCAACGGCATCCAGCGCCGGGAGGAGGACCGGCGCCGCGAGGATCCCGGGTATCGACCCCGCCTTCGGGTGTCCCTCGTCACCGCTCGGGACGCCCCCGCGCATGAGCGGGCCGTGCGGAGCCTCCAGCAATGGGGACTGCGGGTCGACGACGCCTTCTTCCTCGGCGGCATCGACAAGGCCCCCGTCATCGGCGCCCTGGATCCGCACATCTTCTTCGACGACCAGGTCTCCCACCTGAAGGGCACCGCATCGGCCACACCCAGCGTGCACATACCGTTCGGGGTCGTCAACGCGCCCTCGTGAGTGGAACGTTCGGGCCACCGGGCCGGACCGGATCCGCGGCTACGGGTGGTCGGGGACGTACTTGTAACCGACGCGGTGGACCGTGGCGATGCGGCCCCGGTGCGTCGGCCCGAGCTTGCGGCGCAGTCTGGCCACGTGGACGTCGACCGTACGGCCGTCGCCGATGTGTCCGTAACCCCAGATGTTCGAGATGAGGGCCTCGCGCGTGTGGACCGTGTACGGATGGTTCACCAGGTGTGCCAGGAGGTCGAACTCCAGGTAGGTGAGGTCGAGTTCGCGTCCGTCGACCTCGGCCTGTCGACGTGCGCCGTCGACCCGGATCGCATCGCCGAACCGGACGGAGCCCTCGGGCCGCGGGGTGTCGGCGTACGGGGTGTCGGGGTGCGGGGCCGGCCCCGGTTCGGACACCGGGAACACCGCGGGCCCGAGGGGTCGGACCTCCGGGCGGATGCCGTGCGCGGCCATCACCGCGACCGGATCCACGTCCGCCGGCAGGAACACGAGGTATCCGACGCGGGCTCCTCCGATCCCGTGGGCGGACACGGCGGGCGGACGGTCGTCCACCAACTGGAGGCGCGGGGCCGGGGAACGGCGGACTGCGACGGCGGGTACCGGTGCGGGAAGTGCGGTGGTCACGATGAGCCCCTTCGGCTGCTCGGAATGACATGCGGACGCCGGGTGTCGGGCCGTGACAGGGCAGGGGCCTCCGCGACGGACGCGGGGGTGGGGCCGGCGCGCCGCACGCGGGGCGGAACCCGTGCGGCTCGGAGGGCCGGGGGCACGCGAACGCGGACGCGCGGAGAGGAGCGACAGCCGGAAGGCCGGCGCACCTGAGGAAATGCCCTGTCGAGGGAGCCCTAGACGGGTCGGCAGGCGGCGCTGGCGACGCGCCGGAGGTCGACGTGCCTGCGGCGTACGAGCAACGGCTGCGACGGGGACATGGCCACATCGTGGAGTGCGCAGCGGGCACGCGTCAATACTTCCCTACTGATTCAATAGGAAAAACCTTGACCTGCTCGGTCTCTCATCCCGAGATGTCTTCGTCCGCCATTCGGTCATGGTCTTGCCGGGCAGGCGGCTTCGGGCGAGTATCCCTATCAATCCGATGGGAAAGGTGGGGATTCGGTGAAGCGGCCGGGCGACGCCACCCAACAACGTTCCGGAGTAGCCGAGATGACCACCGCCATCCCCCATGACACCGTCGGCGGGCGATCCGTCGACGAGCGACGCCGCACGCTCCTGCGTACCGCTCGCGACGTGGCGGACGACCTCGCCGCGGACGCCATCGCCCGCGATCAGGCGGGCAAACCGCCCGCCGACGAGACGGCCCGGCTGCGCGAGGCGGGCCTGCTGGCGGCCCTCACCCCGCCCGGGCCCGACCGCGGGGCGGACTGGCGCACCGGATGCGCCGTCGTACGGGAGATCGCCGCTGCGGACAGCTCCGTCGGTGACGTGCTCGCCCGCCACTACGTGCACACCTGGAGCGGACGCTTCTACGCGGACCGGCACCACGCGACCGCACTCGAAGAGGAGTCGGTCGGCGAGCAGTGGCTCTGGACCGGTGCGGTCCGCGCTCCGGCCTCCCCCCACGAGGACACCGAGGGACCGGAGCTCAGGCTGCGGCGACGCACCCCCGGCTACGTCCTGAGCGGGCGCCGCTTCGTGGACACGGCGGTGGCCGCGGCCGACCAGATCGTGGTCGACGCCGCGTGCGCGGCGACCGGTGACGTCCTCGTCGTCAGGATCCCGCCCGGCGCAAGGGGCGTGACCGTCGAGCCGGCCCACGACCGGCTCGGACAGCGCGTCGCCGGCGCGGGCGAGGTCGTCCTGGACCGGGTCGCCGTCACACCCGAACAGGTACTGGGCCGCCGGCCGCACGACGAGGAGTCGACCGCACCCTTCACCGCGCTCGCGGAGCCGGCGCTCAGGCTCGCCCTGTGTCAGGTCGCCCTCGGCATCGCCGAGGGCGCCCTCACCGAGGCGCGCGACCTCAGCAGGGGTGGCCGCGCACACCGGCTGCCCGGCGAGGACCCGGACCTCTTCCTGACCTACGGGGAACTCGCCTCGGCCGCCCAGACGGCCACCGCCGTGGTCAACCGGGCGACGGACGTGATGGCGCGGGCCCTCGACACGGGTCCGCACCTCGACACGGAAGGAGCCGCCGGCGTCGCGGCCCTGGTCGCCACGGCCGAGACCGTGACCTCGAAGGCCGCCCTGCGCATCACCGCCCGCGTGCTGGAACTGGCCGACGCGCCCGGCTTGGACCGGTTCTGGCGCAACGCCCGGGTCCTGACGGCACACCGCCCTGCCGCCCACCGCCTGCGCTCCATCGGCGAGCACTACCTCAACGGCTCCCACCCCGCGGTGGCGGCCTTCCGCTGACCCGGACCCGAGTACCTGCCGGACGGTCGACGGCCGGGCGACAGCGGCCGGATCGATGCAGGATAATGCCGATATGCGGATCTCAGCCAGGGCGGACTACGCGGTACGTGCCGCACTGCAGCTTGCCGCGTCACAGGACGACGGGCCGGTGAAGGCAGAGGCCATCGCCGACGCCCAGGACATCCCGCACAAGTTCCTTGAGGGCATCCTGAACGACATGCGCCGGGGCGGTCTCGTACTCAGCCGGCGCGGCGGCAACGGCGGGTACCGGCTCGCGAAGCCCGCCCGGTCCATCAGCATCGCGGACGTGATCCGCGTCGTGGACGGACCGCTCGTCTCGGTGCGCGGGGTACGCCCCCCGGACCTGTCCTACACCGGCCCCTCCCAGGCACTGCTCCCCCTGTGGATCGCGCTGCGGGCCAACGTCCGCGAGATCCTTGACGGCGTGAGCCTCGCCGACGTCGCGTCGTCCGACTTGCCCGCGGAGGTGTCGGCACTGGCCGAAACCCCCGGCGCCTGGACCAATCCCTGACCCTGCCCCACCTGCGGGTTCTCACATAACGAGATCCATGTGTCCATCATTCGGTCACCCTCTTGGGGTGACTGTCCCGCTCTGCCAATATGCCTACCAACCAGGTGGGAAAACTAGGAATTCGGGAGGCGGACCGTGCGAACACTGCATCGCGCGAGCCGGACGCCGTCCCTGACATCCCGCCGGCACATCGACCTGCTGCGCACCGCCGGCGCCATCTGTCCGTCCGGCTGACATCGTGCTCCGGGTCCCGCTCCTCGCGTAGTCGAAGCCGAGCACCGCCGGACGCACCCTCCACCGACCACGCCGATCGCGTGGAAGTCGAGCACGGGTCCCCATGACGCGCCCGGCCTCCGACTCCGAGGTGTCCGACGCCGATTCCGCTCCCCGGGCCCTCGACCACCGCTCCGTCGCTCGCCGTTCGCCGCCCTCACCGCCGGGCGTCGGGTCCGTGGGGTCGACGGCCTCTCTTCGCCCTTCTCCGCACCTCCTCGAACACCATCCCGTGAAAGGACACCTCCGTGTCTGCCGCCAGACCGCTCACCACCCTGCGCGCCATCGCCGTCACCGCGACGCTCCCCCTGCTGCTCACCGCCTGCGGCTACGGTTCCGAGGCGGTGAAGGACGAGCCCAAGGCCTCCGGCGTCGCCGCCGACGCGGGCCAGAAGCTCTCCGCCTCCGAGGTGCGGATCGGATACTTCCCGAACCTGACCCACGCCACCGCGCTCGTCGGCCTCCAGGAAGGCCTGATCGAGAAGGAACTGAACGGCACGAAGATCAAGCCGCAGTCCTTCAACGCCGGCCCCTCCGAGATCGAGGCCCTCAACGGCGGCTCCCTCGACATCGGCTTCATCGGCCCCTCGCCCTCGATCAACGGCTACGTCAAGTCCAAGGGATCCAACCTGCGGATCATCTCCGGCTCGGCCTCCGGCGGCGTCAAGCTCGTCGTCAACCCCGAGAAGATCAAAACCCTCGACGACCTCAAGGGCAAGAAGATCGCGACCCCGCAGAAGGGCAACACCCAGGACGTCGCGTTCCTCAACTG
>NZ_JBVIVP010000014.1:0-180811 GCF_055595445.1 Streptomyces sp. NPDC040432
AAGCCCGAGTACGTCCAGTACGCGGGCTTCCGCCCGGCACGCCGGGAGCACGCACCGGACACCGCGAGGCCGCCCTCCGGGCGACGACGGGACTTTGACGACAGGCCCAGCACCTAAGGTGTCCCCATGCCCAGCGTCCTCGTCGTGGAAGACGACCCCAGCATCCGCCAGTCACTCATCGAGGTCCTGGCGGAACACGGGTATGCCGTACGGAGCGTGGGCGACGGTTTCGGCGCCCTGCGGGAGATCACCCGAATACCCGTCGACGCGGTGGTCCTCGACCTCGGACTGCCCGACCTGGACGGAGGGGACGCCCTGCGGATGATCCGCGGGATCTCCTCCGTCCCCGTCCTCGTGGCCACCGCCCGCGACGACGAGACGGAGATCATCAAGCTCCTCAACGCGGGCGCCGACGACTACCTCGTCAAGCCGTTCTCCGGCGGTCAGCTCATCGCCCGGCTCTCCGCCGTCCTCCGGCGCACCAGCCACGCCGCCCCGACCCACCCGACCACCGGACCCGGACCGGCCCCGACCGCCGAACCGCTGCGGGCGACCACCGTCGGCGAACTGAGCGTCGATCCCGCCGCCCGCACCGCGCACCTGGCCGGCCTGGAGCTCCACCTGACCCGCAGGGAGTTCGACCTGCTGGCCTTCCTCGCCCACCACACCGGCCAGGTCATCTCCAAACGCCGACTGCTGAGCGAGGTCTGGCGCGAGCCGTACGTCGACGACCAGACCGTCGACGTCCACCTGTCGTCCCTGCGCCGCAAGCTCGGCGAACGGGCCTCGGCCCCGCGCTACCTGCTGACCGTCCGGGGCGTCGGCATCAAACTGGTGGCCCCCCGTTGAGACGCTCCCTGGCCGGAGTCGCGCTCGCCGTGACGTCGATGGTCGCCCTCTCCTTCCTGATCCCGTTGGCCGCACTCGTCATGTCGCTGGTCAAGGAACAGAGCGTCACCGCCGCCGAACAACGCGCCGCAGCCCTCGCCCCCGTACTGACGCTGACCACCGACCCGTCCGCCCTGCGCGAGTCCGTCGCCGGACTCGACGCGTCGGAACACCTGGTGATCCACCTGCCGGACGCCCCGCCCCTCGGCACCTCCCACGCCCCCGCGGAACTGCTGCGCCGCGCCCAACAGGGGCGCGAGTCCATCTCCCGGGAGATCCCCACCGGGTGGACGTCGTTGCAGCCGGTGGTACTGCCCGGTGACCGGGTCGCCGTCATCGAGAACTTCGTCCCCGAGGCGGACCTGACCCGCGGGGTCAAGGCCTCCTGGGCCGTCATGGTCCTCCTCGCCGTCGGTCTCGTCGCAGGGTCGGTCATGGTCGCCGACCGGCTCGGTGCCAAGGTCGTCCGGTCCTCGCGGCGGCTCGCCCAGGCCTCCCGCGCGCTGGGCGCGGGCGACCTCGACGCACGCGTCGACCCGATGGGCCCCCGGGAACTGAGGGACGCGGGAGTCGCCTTCAACGCCATGGCCCACCGGATGACCGAACTGCTCGCCGTCGAACGCGAACTGGTCGCCGACCTGTCGCACCGGCTGCGCACCCCGCTGACCGCCCTGCACCTGGCCTCGGAACGCATGGCCGGTACGCCGGAGTCGGCGAGGGTCGAGGCCGCGGTGGCCGAGCTGGAGACGGAACTCGAAGCCATCATCACGGCCGCCCGCACGCCGCTGGCCGTGGGCCCGATGGCGCAGGGCCTGCTCGGCACGGACAGCCACACCTCGCACGGCGACGCCCCGCGCTGCGAGGCCTCCGACGTGGTCCGGCGCAGGACGTCCTTCTGGGCGATCCTGGCCGAGCAACAGGACCGCCCCTGCGCCGTCGAACTCACCCAGGAACCCACGGCCGTCGGCCTGTCCGACGACGACCTCGCCGCCGTGGTCGACGCGCTCATCGGCAACGTCTTCCGGCACACCGCCTCCGGGACGCCGTTCGGCGTCCGTGTCGCACGGACCGCGCAGGCCGTGGAACTCGTCGTGGAGGACTCCGGTCCGGGCATCCCGGAACCGGACCGGGCGCTGTCCCGCGGCGGCAGCAGCGGCTCCTCGGGGCTCGGCCTCGACATCGCCCGACGGGCCGCCGACGTCACCGGGGGCTCACTGCGCATCACCCGCGGTCCGCGCGGCGGCGCCCACATCACGGTGACCCTCGCCCTCGCCCCGCCGCTCCCCTCCGAACGCGGCCCCCGCGCCTCGCGCAGACGCCCGGGCTGGCTCCGCAGGCGCTGACCGTACGGGGGAACCGGGGGTTCGACGCGGTCCCGCGCCCGCTCCGGCGGCCTCCCCGATCGCCCTCAGACCTGGCCGAGGTCCGAGCTCACCCACCGCTGCGGTCGCATGTGGATGACGATCTGCTCGCCGCGGTCCTTCCACGCGAAGTCGACGTAACCCTCCACCTTCTCCGCCGGCAGGTACCGGGCGGCGATCTCCGTCAACCGCTCGCGCGTCGCGGGTTCCGTCGACAGGACCGGCCCCTCCACGGCGACGTAGCGGATCGACGGCTCGACGCGGTCGACCATCAGGCTGAACCGGCCTGCGGCCGCGATGAGCGAGGCCTTGCGGGAGTCCCGGCCCGTCATGATCCAGATGTCGCCGCCGGGGGAGTACTGGTACCAGGTCGGGACCGTCAGCGGGGCCCGGTCGCCTTCGGAACCGGCGTCCACGGCGAGCGCGGCGATGTGTGCTTCGGCGAGGAACTCCTCGCGTTCGGTGGGGGACAGCGGCACGGAAACGCTCCTTCGGAAGTGAGGAACCTGCGCCCGGACGACCGCCCCGCCCCGGCGCGTTCCGGCGGCGCGCGAGCGGACCGCCCCGGCGGCGGACGGTTCCCAGGATGCCACCCGGAGGAACCGCGCACCCTCACCGCGCCGCCGCCGGCGCGCCGTTCGTCGCGGCCGGGCGCCGCCGGCCCCGGACGGGACGACCCCGCCCGGTACGGCCCCCGCCGCCCACGTGGGGCGGCGGGGGAAGTGGTTCACCGACGTCGGACGGGGAGCTCGTCCACGGTCGCGACGACCGTGCCGAACAGATCGGTGACGGTGGTCAGGGCGGCGACCTGGAGCGCGGCGGCGGGCACCACGGTCCCGTCGGGGGCGGTGAGGGACCGGGTGGCGGTGGTCTCGGCGACGACGGTGGGGCGGTAGCCGAGGTTGAACGCCCCCTGGGCCGTGTGGTTGACGCACATGTGCGTCATGAAGCCGCCGATGACGAGGTCCTTGCCGCTGCCCGGGGCCGCGCCCAGCCCGGTGAGGGTCCGCTCCAGCTCGGTGAGGTGGAAGGCGTTGGGGAACTGCTTGACCACCACCGCCTCGCCGTCCACCGGCGCGACCTCGTCGCTGATGGCGCCGATGTGGGCGCGGATGTCGTACGGGGTGTTCTCGCCGCCATCGTTCAGGACGTGCACGACGGGCGTACCGGCGGCGCGGGCGCGCTCCAGCAGGCGGGCGCCCGCCGCGAGGGCCTCCTCGACGCCGTCGAGGGCCATGACACCGGTCCGGTAGGTGTTCTGGAAGTCCACCATGATCAGGACGGAATCGGCGAGCTCGGGCGGCCGGTTGTCCAGGCCGCTGAGGTCGCGCAGGGTGGTGGAGGGCTTGGGCGTGCTCATGGGATGCCTTTCATGGCGGTTCGGTCAAGGAGTGGTCCGGGGCATGGCGGAGCAGTCCGCCGGGCCCGGGCAGGAGCGTCCGGTCGAAGGGAAAGGACGGGAGGGAGAGGCAGGGGGACGGGTGACCCGTACCGGGTCAGGTACCCGCCCCGGTACGGAACCGGCGGCGATAGGCGGCCGGGGTGGTGGCGAGCTGCCGCCGGAAGGCCCGGTGCAGGGTCTCCGCCGAGCCGAGGCCGGCCGCGGTCGCCACGTGCTCGACCGGGCTGTCGGTGGTTTCCAGCAGGCGCCGGGCCACCTCGACCCGGGCGGCCTCGACGTACGCGGCGGGACTCGCGCCGGTCTCCTGTTTGAACACGCGGGCCAGGTGCCGCTCACTGAGGCACATGCGGGCCGCCAACACCTCCGCGGACAGGTCCTCGTCCAGGTGCTCGGCGATCCACAGCAGCAGCTCGTCGATGTCACGACGCGCGGACGCGGGCCGGCTGAGCGGTACGGAGAACTGACTCTGCCCGCCCTGCCGTTTCAGGTACATCACCAGCTGCCGGGCCACCGCCAACGCCACCTCCTCACCGAGGTCCTCGGCCACCAGCGCGAGCGAGAGGTCCAGGCAGGCGCTGATCCCGGCGCCCGTCCAGAGCCGGCCGCGGTCGGTGCGGACGAAGATCGGATCCGGGTCGACGGTGACCGCCGGATGCTCGGCGGCGAGTTGGGCGGCGGTGGACCAGTGGGTCGTCGCGGTCCGCCCGTCCAGCAACCCGGCCGCCGCCAGCAGGTGCGCCCCCACGCACACCGACGCCACCCGACGCGCGTGCGGGGCGGTGTCCTTCACCCAGGCCACCACATCGGGATCGATGCGGGCCCGGGGTCCGTCGTCGGCCATGTCCACCGCACCGGGCACCAGCAGGGTGTCGACCTGCTCGCCCACCTCGTCGAAGGCCAGGTCGGCGAGCAGTCGGACACCGGCCGAGGTCCGGACCTCGCCCGCCGTGGGACCGGCGAGCCTGACCCGGTAGCCGGCGCGGCCCGCGGTTTCCCGGTTGGCCAGCGCGAAGACCTCGGCCGGGCCGGTGACGTCGAGGAGGTCGACATCGGGGAAGACCGCGATGACGACGCGGTGGGTGAGGGGCATGCACCCATCCTCGGGGCCGCCACCGATGACCGCAATGACGGCTTCCTGTCACATCCGGACATCGGGTGTCCGGCCCCTCCGACGCGGCGACTCGATCCGGTCCCGGTGCGGCGGACCTTCACCACGCAGCGGTGCGCGGCCCCATGCGGGACCGCGCACCGTTCCTCTACGGGGTGGAGTCAGTAGTCGCCGTGACCGTGACCGTGACCGCCGTAGCCGCCCCAGTCGTCGTCATCGTCGTCCCAGCCGCTGTTGTACCAGCCGCCGTGGTCGGAGTCTCCGCCGCAGCCGCCACCGGTGAGGTAGCTGACCGAGTGCGACGGGGTTGCTGCCGAGGCCGTGCTCGCGGTCCCGATCGCGGCGCCACCTGCCATGAGCAGGCCGGCAGCCGAAATCGCGAACAGGCGCTTCGCTCTCTGTGCATGCATGGGAATACCCTTCCTTCCACCCTCCCACCACGCCTTCGGGGCAGGAACGGGTGGCCGCGGCCGCATCCGAACACTCTGCGGCGCGGATCGTGGCGTTGCCTCCGTACGTCGGCACGTCTGCCCCGGCGACGCGTCCCATGCGACGTACCTCCCCGAGACGGGCACGCGACAGAGCCTCGGTCCCCGTCCATGGACGTGCGGGAACTCCGGCCGCCGGGGGCGTGCCCCGTAGGGGCGGCTTTCACCCCACATACGCTAGTACCGCTCGCACCGCTCGGCACCTCGGGAGAACAACCGTCCGAGTGCGTCGGGTCCCTTCGTCGGACTCCGGACGCCGCGCGCCCACGGCCCTCCGGGCGACGACGGGAGATCCGACGGCAGGCCCTAGGCTGACCGCATGACTGTGCTCGTGTATGAAGACTTCGGTACCGGACGCCACCGCGAGGCCTCCCTGATCCGGCACGCCCTGGGGAGCACGCACCCGGAGGAACTGGTCGCGGGCCTGGCCGGAGGCGTCGGCTTCATGTACTTCGTCTTCGAATACGCCGGCCGCAACCCGATCGCCACCATCGTGGCCCAGGCCCACCCCGAACCCTGGGTCCAGGTCGCGCTCGGCCGCCTGGGAGTTCCGTACGACGCCACGCGCGCGATGAAGCCCCGCTGGGGCCGCGTCCGCGCCGCCCTCGACGAGGGGCAGCCCGCCTTCTGCGTCGTCGACCGGTCCTCGCTGCCCTGGCACGAGCCCGACCCGGACGCCGAGATGACCGGCGCCGACCCGTACACCGTCGTCATCGCCGGCTACGACGGCGACGACCTGCTGATCGAGGACGGCGCCGACACCCCGCACCGCATCGACCGCGAGGAGTTCGGGGCCGCCTGGACGGCGCACCGCAAGGGCAGGCACCAACTGATCGTCCCGACCGGTCCTCCCGAGGGCGACCCGGACGTCGAAGGGGCCATCGCCTCCACCGTCACCCACCTCACCGGGCCGGTCCTGGGCAACCAGTTCGACGTCAACTTCGGTTTCAGCGGCATGGAGAAGTTCGCCGCGCAACTGCGCGACAGGACCACGAAGACGGGCTGGGAGCGCCGCTTCGGCAGTTCCCCGGAAGCCTTCCGCGAGGGCACCGGGCGGCTGTACGCCTGCCTGGAGGAGGAGTGGACCGCACCGGGCGCCACCCGCCCGCTCTACGCCGACTTCCTCGACCTCGTCGACCGTCCCGAGGCGGCGGAACTCTTCCGGGAGTCCGCCCGGCACTGGTCCGGTCTGGCGGCCCTCGCCCTCGCCGTCGACCCGAATGCCGGGGCGGAGGAGCGCCGGACCCTGTTCGAGGCCTGCGCCGAGCACGTGGACCGCAGCCTCGAACTCGAAGGGCAGGCGGTCGTAGCGCTCCGCAAGTAGCGCCCCGAACCGCCGCGCCCCCGAGCGGCCCGGCGCCGCGGCCGGACCTCCCGGGTCAGCCGCGGCGCGCCCACTCCTCGGCCAGCAGCCGGTAGGAACGGACCCGGTCCTCGTGGCCGTGCGTGATCGTGGTGATCAGCAACTCATCGGCGCCGGTGGCCTCCTGGAGCCGTTCCAGGTGGTCGGCGACCGTCCGCGCGGACCCCACGAACCGCGTGTCCACCCGGTCGGCGACCAGGTCCCGGTCGGCGTCCGTCCAGGGCAGTCGCCGCGCCTCCTCCGGCGTCGGGTAGGGGATCGCGCCCTCGGCGGTACGGATGCTGCGCACCCAGGGCCCGTAGCCGGCGGCCAGCTCCCGCGCCCGCGCGTCGTCGGAGGCGACCACCACGTCGGCCGACACCGTCAGGTACGGCCGGTCCAGCTCGTCCGACGGTTTGAAGGCTGCCCTGTAGCCCTCCGCCGCCTCCAGCACCGAGGCGGGGCTGACGTGGTAGTTCGCCGCGAAGCGCAGCCCGTTGCGGCCCGCGGTCTCCGCACTGACCCCACCGCTGCTGCCCAGGATCCACACCTGCACCTCGGCCCCCTCGCCCGGCACGGCGTGCGCCTCCACGCCCTCCGGTGAGCGGTACTCGCCGCGCAGCAGCGCCAGCACGTCGGCCACCTGCTCGGCGTAGTCCTGGGGGTGCGCGCCCGGCAGGTTCAACAGCCGCTGCTGGAGGGCCACCCGCGGGTGCCCCAGCAGGTGCGAGAAGGAGAAGCGGGGCGGGATCAGCAGCCCGTTCGGAGTGTGCCCCTCGAAGGGCGGCGGGGCGTCCGGGGCGGGCTGCGGCGGCCGGCCGGCCGAACGGCCCAGACCCAGGTCGAGGCGGCCCGGGTGCAGGGCGTCGATCAGGCCGAACTCCTCGACCGTGGACAGCGCCGTGCGGTGCCCGAGTTGGACGGCCCCGGAGCCGATCCGGATCCTGGTGGTCGCGGAGGCGGTCAACGCGAGCACCACGGCGGGTGAGGTCCCGGCCACACCGGGGTTGAGGTGGTGCTCGGCGAACCAGTAGCGGGCGTACCCGAACCGTTCCGTCCGTCGGGCCAGGTCGACGCTGCGGTGCAGGGCCTCGGCGGCGGTCGAACCGGAGGTGATCGGGACGAGGTCGAGGACCCCCAGGGGTATGCCGGACATGGCCGTGCTCCTTACAGGTCGGGGGAGGCGGGAACAGTGGAGGCGGGGAGGACCGGTCCGGGGGAGCCCACCCCGGGGAGAGCCGCGCCGGGACCGGCCGCATCGGGAAAGGACGGATCGGGGATCGAGCGGCGCAGAGCGGGCGCGACCCGCGCCTGGAACAATTCGAGGGACGCCCGGTGCTCCGCGTCGCTGAGCCCGCCGGGTTCGGCCTGCAGGTGCAGCACCGTGTGGCCGAACTCCTCGTGGTAGCGGTGCACCTTCTCGATCACCTGCTGCGGGCTGCCGATCAGCGCCGAACTGCGCTCGACGAAGTCGTCCAGCGTCGGGAAGACCGGCTCCACGCCCTGCGCCCGGTGGGCCGCCAGGTACCGGGCGAACGCCGGCCGGTAGCCGGCCACCGCCCCCTGCGAGGTGGGCGCCGTGTGGAACCCCGCCGTGCCCGCGCCCACGACCGCGTGCGCCGGATCGTGCCCGTGGTGCTCCCAACGCTCCCGGTAGTGGCGGATCAACTCCGCGTACGGGCCGATCGGGTGGGTGACGTTCGCCGAGAACAGCGGGTCGCCGTGGCGCGCCGCGAGGTCGACGGACTCCCGGCTCGTGGCACTGCCGTGCCAGACCCGCAGCTTCCGCTGGTACGGCCGGGGCAGCACCTCGGCCCTCGTCAGCGCGGGCCTGAACCGGGGCCGCGCGGTCACCTCGTCCTCCTGCCAGATCCGCCGGAACAGTTCGTAGCCCTCGGAATTGCGGTCCCACTGGTCCTCGGGACTCACGTCGAACAGTTCGCGCTGCGCCTTACCGTTCCCCTTGCCGATCATCAACTCCAGTCGGCCGTCGCTGAGGTGGTCGAGCGTCGCGTAGTCCTCGTACGCCCGTACCGGGTCCAGCAGGCTCAGCGTCGTCACCGCCGTGTACAGCCGGATCCGGCGGGTCAGCGCGGCGATGTGCGAGAGCACCACGGGGGGCGACGAGGAGAGGAAGGGGCGCTCGTGGCGCTCGCCCACCCCGAACCCGTCGAAACCGAGCTCCTCCGCCAGCAGCGCGGCGGACACGACCTGGCGGAACCGTTCGCGGGTGGGGGTCGGGGTCTCCGTCAGGGGGTCGGCCGAGTCCGTGATCAGAGTGATGGCCAGGAACTTCACGAGGCGTCGGCCGCCCGTCCGGCCTCCTGCCGCGCGGCGGGTACGGAGATCCCCAGGTGTTCGCGCAGGGTGCTGCCCCCGTACTCGGAGCGGAAGACGCCGCGCTCCTGGAGCAGCGGTACGACCGTGTCGGCGAACACGTCCAGGCCACCGGGGGTGATGTGCGGGACCAGGATGAACCCGTCGGCGGCGTCCTGCTGGACCAGGGAGTCGATCTGCCCGGCCACCGTGGCCGGGGACCCGACGAACGTCTGACGGGCCGTCGTCGCGATCACCAGCTCGCGGATCGACAGGCTCTTCGCCTCGGCGAGCTCCCGCCACCGACGCGCGGTGGCGAGGGGGTCACGGAACTGCCGCACGCTCGCCCGCCCCAGGGCGATCGTGTTCTCCCCGACCTCCGGATCGATGTCGGGCAGCGGGCCGTCGGGGTCGTGGTCGGACAGGTCCCGGTTCCACACGTGCTCCAGGTACTTGATCGCCGTCTGCCCGCTGACCTGGAGACGACGGACCTCGTGGGCGCTCTCGTGGGCCTCGGCGTCGGTATCACCGAGCACGAAGGTGGCGGCGGGCAGGATCTTCAACTGATCGGGCGTGCGACCGTACTTGGCCAGCCGGCCCTTGACGTCGGCGTAGAACGCCCGGCCCTCGTCCAGGGTCCCGTACCGTCCGAAGATCGCGTCGGCCCCGGAGGCCGCGAACTCCCGCCCCTCCTCGGAGTCACCCGCCTGGAAGACCACGGGCCGGCCCTGCGGGCTGCGCGGCACGTTGAACCGGCCCTCGATGTCGAAGTGCTGCCCCCGGTGGGCGAAGGCCCCGGCGCGGGCGTCCCGCAGGAACGTGCCCGTCGCGGGATCCGCCGCGATCTCCGAGCCGTCCCAGGAGTCGAACAGCTCGATCGCCGTCGACAGGAACTCCCGTGCCCGCGAGTACCGTTCCTCGCGCGGCAGGAAGCCGCCGCGCCGGAAGTTCTCCCCGGTGAAGGCGTCCCAGGAGGTCACCACGTTCCACGCGGCCCGCCCCTCGGAGAGGTGGTCCAGGGAAGCGAACTGGCGGGCCACCTCGTACGGCTCGTTGAACGTCGAGTTGATCGTCCCGGTCAGTCCGAGCCGCTCGGTCACGGCCGCCAGCGCCGCCAGCACGGTGAACGTGTCCGGGCGCCCCACCACGTCCAGGTCGTATATCTCACCGCCCTGTTCGCGCAGTCGCAGTCCCTCGGCGAGGAAGAGGAAGTCGAACTTGGCGCGCTCGGCGGTGCGGGCGAAGTGGACGAACGAGTCGAAGTCGATGTGGCTGCCCGCCGCCGGGTCGCTCCAGACGGTGGTGTTGTTGACACCGGGGAAGTGGGCCGCGAGATGGATCTGCTTGAGCGGCTTGGTGCTCATGGTTCGTCCTTCCGATCGTTCGCGTCAGGCTGCGGGGCCGGACGCCGCGTAGCGGTTGGCCGGGTGCCGGTCCAGGCCCAGGAGCCCGCGCAGGGTGTCCGCCCCGTACGCGGTGCGGAACAGGCCGCGCCGTTGCAGCTCGGGGACCAACCCCCGGGTGATGGCGGGCAGGTCGTGCGCGATGACGGCCGGATGGAGCCGGAAGCCGGACAGGCCCGCCGTCCGCCGTTCCTCCAGCAGGTCGGCCAGCCGGCCGGGGCTCCCGGCGAACACCTCGACGGCCCCCTCGTACGGGCCTCCCGCGAGCGCGTCGAGGCGTTCCCGGCGGCCGGTCGCCGCAGGGCCGTCCTCGTCCAGGAACACGATCAGCTCCCCGAACAGGTGCAGGGGCTCCCCGGCGCGCCCGATCTCGTCCTGGGCCCGTCGCACCGCCTCCACGGCGGCCACGGACTCACCGAGGCCGCGGACGGAAAGGTGTCCGATGTCCGCGGACCGGGCCACGAGGCGGTACGCGGCGTCGACGTCGCCCGGCGCCACGACCGCGCTCACCAGGGGCTGCCCCTGCGGCGGGCGCGGGGTGATCGAGGGGCCCCGGACGCGGAAGTGCCGCCCCTCGAAGTCGATGTGGTGCAGCTTGGCGCGGTCCACGAACCGACCGGTGGCCACGTCACGGATCTCCGCGTCGTCCTCCCAGCTGTCCCACAGCCGCCGGACCACCTCGACGTGGTCGGCGGCCTCCTCATACGCCTCCGCCGCGGACGGCGCCGCCGTGCGACGGCCGAAGTGCCGCTCCTCGTGGGGCAGTGCGGAGACCTGGACGTGCACACCGGCCCGGCCCCGGCTGACGTGGTCGAGGGTGGCGACGGCCTTGGAGACGTGGAACGGCTCGGTATGGGTGGCGGTGACGGCCGGCACCAGGCCCACGTGCCGGGTCAGCGGGGCGACACGGGCCGCGGTCAGTACGGCGTCGAGCCGGCCGCGGACGCGGTCGGTCCGCCCGTCGGGTCCGTCGGGTTCGGACGACTGGAGGACGAGTCCGTCCTCGAAGGTGACGAAGTCCAGCAGCCCGGCCTCGGCCTCGGCGACGATTCCGGCCCAGTACCGGGCCGTGAAGAGGGCTCGCGGCCCCGCCCCCGGCTCGCGCCAGGCGGCAGGATGCCGGCCCGCGCCGTCGAGTGCGACGGCGAGGTGAAGGGGTCCGGCGGCGGGGGGAACGGAACGGGACGGGAATGCGGACACGTCGGCATGCGCCTTCCTGATGGGCGTGCGGGAATCGGCGGGACGGGATCTCGAATTCGGCCCGTCGGCAACCTCTCCGAAACGCTACGACCGGCGGAGAGAGCATGCAATTGCCGTCATATGAAAAGAACTTGGCGGCGATGTAACACCTCCCGGAAACACCTCCCGGAAACAATTTCCGGCCGGGCGGCCCGGCCCGCCCGGCCTCAGGAGTTCGTCGTGGGCAGTCCTGGCGGGTTGACCTCGGAGGTGGGCACCGCCTCGTCGGACAGGTTCCACGTGGTGAGCAACTGCCCGTACAGGCCGTTCTTGATCAAGTGGTTGATGGCCTCCGCGATCGGAGCCGCCAGTCCACTGTCCTTCTTCGCCGTCGCGGCGATCAGCCCTTGCAGGGAGTCACCGGCCCCTGAGAACGAACCCGCCTTCCGGGTCGGGGCGTTGGTGCTCGCGGTCTGGGTGATGTGGTAGGCGATCGAGGGGCTCGGGCCGAAGTTGAGGTCGATCTTCCTGCCGCTCAGCGCCAGGTTGGCGCTGTTGGAGTCCGGGAAGTACTTGACCGTCAGGTCCTTGCCCTCGGCGCGGAGCTTGTTCTGCCACTCCAGCAGGATCTTCTCCTGGTTGGTGCCCGAGCTGACCGCCACCGTCCTGCCCGCGAGATTGCGGTGGTCGCCGTCGAAGTTCCAGGTGCTGTCCTTCAACGCCTCGAAGGCCAGGTTGTCCTGCCGGTAGGAGGCGAAATCGTACTTCTTCTTGCGTTCCTCGGTGACCGTGACGTTCGTGAAGGCCACGTCGACCTTGCCGCTGTCGATGCCGACGAAGAGGTTCTCCCACGTGGAGTTCTTCACGACCGGCTTCAGCCCCAGGGTCGAGGCGACGAGGCGGCCGAGGTCCGGCTCCGCACCCGTGAAGGTCTTCTGGTCGGTGCCGACGTAGGCGAGCGGCGGGAATCCGGCGGGGAGGGCGCCGACCCCGATGACCAGCTCGCCGCGTTCCCGTACGTCCTTCGGAAGTCGTGCGCGCAGTGCCTCGACGACCGGCGCGGACACTTCGGCGGGCTGGGCCGCGCCGTTGGAGACGGCACCTATGGTGACCTTGCCCGGCGTCGCACCGGTGGCCTCCGCGTCACCGCCGCAGGCGGTGAGCCCGCCTGCGAGGACGGCGGTGACGGCCGCCGTGCCGACGCTGCGGGTGAAGGCGGTGCGCAGAGTGGATGGGCGTCGCATGGTGATCCTTTTCGAGGGTTCGTCGAGCGGGTGGAAGGACGGTCGGTAGGGGGAGTGACGGCACGGCCGGAGGGGGGAGAGAGCTCAGAGCACCTTGCTGAGGAACTCCCGGGTCCGCGGGTGCGCGGGGTGGTCCAGGACCTTTGCCGGCGGGCCCTGTTCGACGATGCGGCCCTCGTGCAGGAAGACGACCTCGTCGGCGACCTCCCGGGCGAAGCCGATCTCGTGCGTCACGATCACGAGGGTGGTGCCTCCGCCGGCGAGGTCCTTGATGACGGACAGCACCTCGCCGACCAACTCGGGGTCGAGTGCGGAGGTGGGTTCGTCGAAGAGGATGACGCCCGGCCGCAGGGCCAGGGCCCGGGCGATGGCGACCCGCTGCTGCTGCCCGCCGGACAACTGCCGCGGGTAGGCGCCGGTCCGGTCGCCGAGGCCGACGCGTTCCAACAGCTCGCGGGCCTGGGCCCGGGCCTGCGGACGGCGCAGCCTGCCCGTCGCGACCGGGGCGGCGGCGACGTTGTCCAGCACGGTCAGGTGCGGGAAGAGGTTGAAGTTCTGGAAGACGAAACCGATCCGGCTGCGCTGGGCCAGGATCGCCCGCTCGCGCAGTTCCTTGAGCCGGTGCCCGTGCCGCTCCACGCCGATCAGCTCGCCACCGACGCTCACGTGTCCCGACTCGGGCCTCTCCAGGTGGTTCAGGACCCGCAGCAGGGTGGACTTGCCGGAGCCCGAGCGGCCCAGCACCACGGTGACGGTGCCCGGGGCGATGGTCAGGTCCACCCCGTGCAGGACCCGCCGGCCGCCGAACGACTTGTGCACGCCGCGCACCTCGATCGCCGGGGGGCGTTCGGCGGTGGCGATGCTGTCCGTGCTCATCGGGCCGTCTCCTCGCGCAGGCGGGTCCGCAGGTCCGACAGGCCGGCGCGGGCCCGTTGGAGGGGAGTGGGCGGGACGGTGCGCAGCGCCCCGCGGGCGTAGTGGCGCTCCACGTAGAACTGCACGACGGAGACCAGGCTGGTCAGGATCACGTACCAGACCGTCGCCACGAGCAGCAGCGGCACCACGTCCCCCGGATACGTGCTGGACAGGCTCTGCACCGAGCCGAACAGGTCGAGGAGCGACACGTAGAACACCAGCGAGGTGGCCTTGAGCAGGCCGATCAGCTGGTTGACGTACGAGGGCACGATCGAGCGCAGGGCCTGCGGGAACACGATCCGTGCGAACCGGTGGCGCGCGGGCAGGCCCAGGGCCGCCGCCGCCTCGTGCTGCCCCTGGTCCACGGAGAGCACACCGGCCCTGACGATCTCGGCCGCGTAGGCGGCCTCGCACAGGCTGAGTCCGATCACGGCGACGACGAGGTCGGTGGCGAGCCGTGACTCGTCGAAGGTGAGCAAGGCGGGGCCGAAGGGCACCCCGACGCTCAGGGTGGGGTAGAGGGCGCCGAGGTTGTAGAGGAGGAGCAGGACGACGATCAGCGGCACCGAGCGGAACAGCCAGATGTACGTCCAACTCAGCGACCGGAGCACCGGATTGTCCGAGAGCCGACCGAGGGCGAGCAGGACCCCGCCGGCCAGGCCGAGGACCGCGCTGTACGCGGTCACCTGCAAGGTGATGAGCAGCCCGTCCAGGATGACGGGGCGCAGGAACCAGTAGGCGAACCGGTCCCATTGGTAGAAGGGGTTGGCGACCAGTCCGTGCGCGGCCTGCGCGACGAGCACCAGGACGGCGGCGGCCGTGATCCACCGTCCCGGCCGACGCAGCGGGAGGACCCGCTCCGTCGGGCCGGGGGACCCGGACGGGCCGGAGGCCGGCGCGGGGAGGAGCAGCGATTCGGTCAAGGACACTCCAGCAGCTTCGACGGGCGAGTAATCGAAAAGCAGCCGTCATGCCGGACGGGAGAGGCCGCTGATGTCGTTATCTGCGGCGTAAGTCAGCCGGCTTCGAAAAAGGGTGTCAACGGCTCTTGATATCGATGCGCCGACAACGTGTCGCAATTTCATCCGCCGTACACATGAGGCGTGTTGGTGAAACAAAACCCCCGCTCGACGACGTGCCGTCGGCCTGCCGGGAAGGCCGCCGCCCGGGAGCGGACACCCCGTCAGCACGCATCAGGCGGCACCGTGCGGGCACACGCGGGGGCATGAGGAAACGGAAGCGGATCTCGTTGGAGGAAATCGGAGCGCGGCTCGGGCCGGCGCTGCCCGCGTTCCAAGAAGCGGTGCTCGCCTCGGTCCTGCGCAACCGCAGGCCCGCCCCGAAGACCGGGCCGGCCGTACGGAGGCCGGCGTGATGCCGGCCTGGGTCCACGTGGCGGTGATGGCGGCGGCCATGCTCGTCCTGGCCTTCAACCTGTCGAAGGGCCGCCGCTGAGGGCTGTCCCGTAGCGCCCGCCGGGGATTGCGGGACAGCCCTTGGGCCGTGTGGTGAACTCCGGTCAGGCGTCGAGGACCAGGTCGGACGTCGGGACGGACTGGCAGGTCAGGACATCGTCGTCGGGAAGGTCGTCGGACGGGGTGACCAGGTGCGCGGCGGCGCCCGCGAGGACGGTGCGGGCGCAGCTCTCGCACTGTCCGACGCGGCAGCCGGACGGCATGCTCACCCCGGCCGCCTCGCCGAGGCCGAGGAGCGGGCCGTCGCCCTTGCGCCACCGGGCGGTGCGCCCGCTGCGGGCGAAGGTGACGGTGAACTCCGCGCCGTCGGGCAGGGACACCTCCTGCCGGGCCGGCCGGAACGTCTCGCTGAAGATCTCGAAGCGGGGCACCCCGCGCCGCCGGAGGCCCGCCGTGACGGCGGCGAGCATGGCGGTCGGCCCGCACAGGTAGAAGCGGGCACGCCGGGCGAGCAGTTCCGGGGCCACGGCGTCGGCGTCGATGAACCCGGTGCGGTCGTGGTCGCGGCCCGCCACGTCGTCGGGCAGCGGCCGCGCGTAGTGGTCGATGACGGTGAGCTGCGGCAACTGGGCTTCGAGCGCACGGATCCGGTCCCGGAAGTGGTGGTCGCGTGAGTCACGGCTCCCGTGGTGCAGGACCACCTCGGGCACGGTGCCCCCGGTGGCGGCCAGGGTTTCGAGGTAGCCGAGGAACGGGGTGATCCCGATCCCACCCGCGATCAGCACCACCGGGTGGCGGATGTCGACGGGCACGGCGAAGACACCCCGAGGGCTGGTCAGCTCCAGTCGGTCACCGGGCCGGAGCGCGTGGACCAGCGGGGAGAAGGCGCCGCCCGGTACGTTCCGCACGGCGAGCCGGTAGGCGGTGCGGTCGGCTTCGAGCGCCGGGCCGATGAGGGAGTAGCTGCGGGCGGGGCCCGTCCCGCCGGTGCTCACGGTCAGGTGCTGGCCGGGCCGGTGGTCGGGCAGCGGCCCCCCGTCGACGGGTTCCAGCCGCAGGCTCCGTACGCTCTCGCCCGCCTCACCGATCCCGGTGACGACGAACGGGCGGGTGCCGGTCCAGGTGCCGTCGTCCGGGGCGGGGCGGATCTCGCAGACCGCCGCGCGCAGCGGGACAGAACCGCTCAGCGGGTCACTGACGCCGTGATCGACGAGCCGGTTGAAGTTGTGCCCGGAGGGGTCCGTCGCGGGGGCGCCGGGCAGGGCGAGGTCGGTGGCCTCCTGCCACCACCCGTACTCGCCCACCACGACGCCGGGGTGCAGGGACGCGTCGAAACGGGCCCGCAAGCGGATGGAACCGAGCCGGGTGGACAGTTCCACCCACTGTCCCTCGGCGATGTCGCGCTCGGCCGCCGTTCGGGGGTGGAGGTCGACGGCCGGGTCGGGGGCGCGCCGCCGCAGCGAGGTCAGGGAACGCTGCTGGCTGTGCACGAAGTAGCCGTGCTTCGCGCAGGTCAGCACGAGCGGGAAGGCCTCGTCGGGGGCGGCCGGCGCGATGTGTTCGGGCACGGGCGGATACCCGTGCTCCAGCAACCGCTCCGAGTAGAGCTCGACGCGCCGCGTCGGTGTGGCGAACCCGGTCACGGCGCCGTCGCCCGCGCCGCCTCCCGTGTCGGGGTCGGCGTACTTGCGGTACCGCCGTTCGCGGGGGACCCGTACGCCGCCGGGCCGCTCCCGCAACCCGGCGACGGTCAGCCCGAGGGGTTCCAACTGCCAGTTCCAGGCGGCTTCGACGTCCCCGTCGAAGAAGTCACCGCCCAGGCCGAGCCGGTCCGCCAACGCGAAGACGACCTCCGTGTCGGACCGCGTTCCGCCCTGCGGTTCCACCACCCGAGGCCGCAACTGGACGTGCTCCTGGGCGCGGTGGTCGATCTCGAAGCCGAAGCGCAGGGCCTCGTGCTCGTAGGCGCTGTTGACGGGCAGGACGATGTCGGCGCTCGCGCCGGTGGGGTTGTGGAACAGGTCGAGGTGGACCTGGAAGTCAAGTGCGCGCAGGGCGGCGGCCACGCGGTCGGAGTCGGGTTGGGAGACCACCAGGTTCGAACCGAAGCCGATCAGGGCCCGGACCCGGTAGGGCCGCCCCGTCTCGATCGCCGTGCACAGGTCGCCCGCGTTGACGTATCCGGAGGCGGGCGGTCCCAACGGGTGTTTGTCCAGCCCGAGCGCCTTGGCGCGCTGCTCCGGCCTGAACTGCGCGACCGACGTGGCCGGGCGGTACGGGGGCGGTGGAACGACGTGGTTGCCGCCGCGGGTGTCGTAGGAGCCCGTCAGGGCGTGGAGGGTGGCCAGGGCGCGCTCGGTCTGGGACGCGTTGGCGCTCTGCCCCACCCCGGTCCAGCCGTAGTGGGCCACCGATCGGGCGGCGGCGATCCGCCGGGCCAGCGCACGGATCTCCTCCTCGGGGATCCAGGTGGCCGCCGCGACCCGCTCCGAGGTCCACGGGGCGCAGGCCCGCTCGTAGTGCTCGAAGGCCGGGGCGCAATCGACCGGGCCGGTCCGGGTGCGGACCCGGTACGTCCCGCGCAGCGCGAAGCGCTCCGGCCGGTCGGCGGCGCGCGTCGTGTCGTACGGGCGGGGGCCGTGGTCGGATTCGTCCCAGACGACGAACGCCTGCCCGTCGCGGCCGTCCGGCAGGTCGGTGGTCCGCAGGAAGCGGCCGGTGTCGGCCCGGACGAGGAGGGGCGCGTTCGTCCAGGCGCGGACGAACGCCTCGTCGTGACCGCCCGTGGAGATGAGCAGGTGGGCGAGTCCCAGGGCGAGGGCGGCGTCCGTTCCGGGTCGCACGCGCAACCAGTGGTCGGCGCCGAGGGCGGTGGTGGAGCGGCGCGGGTCGATGACGGCCAGTTCCGTACCGCGGGCTTGGGCGGCCGAGAGCGCGGCGGACTGCGACAGCCAGGTCTTCGCCGGGTTGAAGCCCCACAACAGGACGAGGTCGGCGTGCGCGTGGTCCGGCGGGGGGAGCGGGGAGCCGAAGGTGAAGGCGTGCGCGAAGTCCTTGTGCCAGTTGCAGATCTCCGCGCTGTACACGGTGTTCGGGCTGCCGAACCGGCGCACGAACCGTTCGATCCACTCGGTGGCGTCCGATACGGAGGTGCCCGACGGCGTCGCGACGCCGAAGGCCACGGCCTCGGGGCCGTCCTCGGCGGCGATCGCGGACATCCGCGCGGCGATCTCGTCCAGGGCCTCGTCCCAGGAGATGGCCTCCCACCCGGGGTCCGGATCCGTCTTGGGCCGGGTGCGGCGCAGCGGAGTGGTGAGCCGGTTCGTGCCGTGCGCGATTTCGGGGGCCGAGCGTCCCTTGGGGCACATCGCGGAACCCGTGGGGTGCTCCGGGTCCGGCCGGACCCCGGTGATCCGACCGTCCTCGACGGTGAAGACGGCCCCGCACCGCGACTTGCACAGCGTGCAGAACCCGCGCTTCTCCTCGACCTCGGCCATGATCCGGTACCTCCGAACGGGAACGGCGGTCCTGTGGGCCCGTCGTCTCCATGGGACACCCGTCCGTGCGCGTGTTCCAGCGGCCGAAGGGCCTCGACCGCGGGCCTTTCGGCCCGGTCGTGCCCCGTGCCTCCGGGCGCGGCCGTCGTCAGCTCCCGCCGCGGAAGTCCCAGGCCTCGATGTCCCGGTAGTGGATCGGTCCGGGGCCGCGACCGATGTTGCTGCCGACCAGGTGCAGGCGCGCGGCGGGCCAGTCGCGGCCGGTGAAGCCGCCGAGGCCGGCGGCGGCCTCCACCACGCAGGAGGTCTCGTTGCGGCGCGCGCGGGCCAGCGTCAGGTGCGGGCGCAGCGGCCGGTCCTCGAAGGGGATCCCGCACTCCTTGACCACGGCCCGGACGTCGCCCGCGAGCAGGTGCAGCCCTTCGAGGTCCCCGTCGACGCCGCTCCACAGCACCCGGTCGTCGAAGTGGCCGCCGCCGCGCAGGGCCAACCGTACGGGGGCGCGCCGCGCGGCGAGCTCCGCCAGCGGCGGCCGTAGCAGGGGGACGGTCCCGACCGGGAGCTCCCCGAGGAACGCGAGCGTGACGTGCCAGTCCTCGATGCGGTTCCAGCGCATGCGCGGGTACGCCTCGTAGGCGGGCCGCAGCGCCCGCGCGAGCTCGTCCTTCGCGTCGTCGGGCGGGGCGAGCGCGACGAATATCCGAACGGTCGCGGGCTGGGTCTGTGCGTTCACATTGCACTTCGTACAGTGCGGGAGCCCGCCACGTCACCTTCGGCCCCGCACCGGGCGTCCCGGTGTCGGGCAACCGGGCGTTCACCGTTGCGGCCGCGTCGTTCCTCCCTGCCGTCCTGCACGGCCAGGAACACCTCCCGCACGCGGGTCGCCGTGTCGACGAAGCCTTCGTCGGGCGCACGCGGCGAACGCGCGGAGCCGGCCCCGACCTCGATCGCCCCCCGGAGGCGACCGGGCAGGTCACTCGGACGTGAACAGTTCCTGCCGCACGCCGTCCAGGACGAAGCCGTTGTCGAAGCGCACCCGGACCGTGACGAGCGGGCCGCGCTCCTGATGCGCCGTCCACTCCGGCTCCAGGTCGGCGATCTGCTCCTCAAGCCTGCGCCTGCTCTCCGTCGGCATGTCGCGGCCGAAGGAGTCGAGGAGGGAGGTGAGACGCCGGTACTCGCGCACGCCCTCGCTCCCGTCCGGGTCCTCGACCACGCCCTCCACCGTGCCCGCGGTCCCCGCCGCGAGCGACAAGGATCCGAAGGAGGCGCCCTGCGGCGCCGGGGAGCCGTCCGTCGGCGCGAGCGAATCGATCAGCTTCGCATCGGCTGCCAGCCGTACCCGCCGGCCTTCTGTCAGGGTCATCGCTTCGTCATCCCTCGCATCGGTGCGGGCCCCCCGCCGGGGCCCCGGCCGTCAGTATCCCCGCAGGTCCGCCCACCGCCGCGCGGCGGGCCGGATCCCGCCGGGGCGGGGCGTGGCGGCGCGTCATGGCCACGCCCATCAGGACGACCGCCATGCCGACCACGACCCGCGGGCCCAGCTCCTCGTCGAGGAGGACCGCCCCCAGGACCACGGACACCACCGGCAGCAGATAGCCCACCGTCGCCGCGTTCGTCGCGCCCTCGTCGGCGATGATCCTGTACGTCAGGTAGAAGGTGAGACCTGTGGCGAACAGTCCGAGCACGACGACGGCGAGGAGGGCCCGCGGTTCGACCCGCACCGGTGTGAGGCCACCGAAGGGCAAGGTCACGGCGGTGAGCGCGGTCGCCGCGATCAGCTGGGACGCGGCGAGCGACAGGGTGGGGACGCCGCGCCCCACCAGGTGCCGTCCCATGTGGACGAACGCGACCGCGTAGCTCGCGGCGGCCCCCACGATCGCGAGCGCGCCCCACCCGACGAGGGCCGACCGTTCCCACGGCGCGAAGATCAACGCCGTCCCCGCGAACCCGGCCGCCAGACCGATCACGCGCACCGTGTGCAGGGGCCGCTCGGCACCGAGGGCCACGCCGAGCAGCAGCGACCACAGAGGGGTGGTCGCGTTCAGCACCCCGGCCGCCCCGGAGTCGATCGTCCGCTGGCCGATGCCGAACAGGACGAAGGGCAGGGCGTTGCAGAAGAACGCCGCCACCAGGAGGCGGCCCCAGACGGCCCGTTCCCGGGGCAGACGCAGCCCCTTCGCGCGGCACAGGACCAGCAGCAGGGCCGCTCCGAGCGCGCAGCGGACCAGGGCGACCTGAACCGGTGTGAACGCGTCCAGCGCGAGCTCGATCCACAGGAAGGTCGAGCCCCACAGCAGCGAGAGCACGGCCACCCGTACGGCACTGGTCATCCTTCTGTCTCCCCTCGGTCGGTCCCTTTCTCCGCCCTGGAGAAGCAGGCCGGGACGGCCCTGTTGGAACGGGTCGGACGCGGCGTGCGGCCCACGGCGGCCGGCCGGTTGCTCGCCGAACACGCGGAGATCATCAGTCGCGACCTGGCGGCGGCGGAGGCCGCCCTGGCCGACCTGCGGGCGGGGCGCACCGGGCGGCTGGCCGTCCGCTACTTCGCCTCCGCCGGCGCCGCGTTGGTGGCACCCGCCCTGGTCGGCCTGCGCCGCACCCATCCCCGGGTCCCGATCGACCTCCGGCCGGCCGACCCGGCCGCCCCGCTCCACGAGGTGGAACAGGGACGGGCGGACGCGCCCTGGCCGTCGGACCCGATCCCCGCCCCTACGACGGCGTGCGCGTGGTCCACCTGCACGACGACCCGTACGACGCGGTCCTCCCCGCACACCACCCCCTCGCCGAGCGTGAGGAGATCGACCTCATCGACCTCGCCGGAGAACCGTGGGTCGGCAGCGAACCGCCCGGCCCCTGCCTGGACGCCGTGCTCACCGCGTGCGCGGCGGCCGGGTTCAGCCCCGGCTTCGCCGTCGAGAGCGAGGACTACGCCACCGCGCGGGGCTTCGTCGCCGCCGGCCTGGGCGTCGCCCTCATGCCGCGGATGGCGCTGGGCGGAGCCCGTCCGGGAGTGGTCGTCCGCCCGGTGCGCAACCCCCGTCCGCTGCGGAGGATCCATGTGGCCGTCCGCGAGGTCTCGCTCGCCCGGCCCGCCGTGCGCGACCTCCTCGACGCCCTGCGGGCGGCGGTCGGCTGAACCCGGCCCGCCGCCTCGGACCTCGGCGCGGAACCGGTCCAGGTCCTGGCGACCCGGGCCGGGCAGTCGACGCCGGGCCCATGGGTCCGGTCGGGGGAACGGCCGGAACCGGGCGCGCCCCGCACGGTGTCGCGGCGGGGAGCCGCGCCGGGTGCGGTGAGGATCGGGGCATGGGCTTCGTACTGCCGGTCCTCTTCGCGCTGTTCGCGGCGCTCAGCAACGCCCTCGCCACCGTCCTCCAGCGGCGGGCCGCGCTCACCGTGCCGCAGAGCGACGGCTTCCGGTTCGGCCTCGTCCTGGACCTGCTGAAGCGCCCGCTGTGGATCGGCGGGATCCTGGCGGTGATCGCCGCCGGCGTCGGGCAGGCCGTGGCGCTCGCGACCGGCGCGCTGGCCCTCGTGCAGCCCCTGTTCGTCCTGGAACTGCCGCTCGCCCTGCTCATCGGCTCCCTGATGGCGCGCGACCGGCTGCCCCCGGTGGTGTGGCTCGCCGTCGCCGGCGTGGTGGTCGGGCTCGCGGTCGTCCTGCTGGCGGCCTCGCCGGCGGGCAACCGCACGCACGTCCCGGTGGACCGCTGGCTCCTGGCCCTGGCCGCCTGCGCGGCGGCCGTGGCCGCGCTGGCCGTGACCGGGCTGCGCAGACCGCCCGGCCGGATGCGGGCCGGCTGCCTCGGCGCGGCCACCGCCGTCTGCTACGCGCTCACCGCCGCCCTCATGAAGTCGTCCATGCACGTGCTCGACGAACGCGGCCTCGGCGCCTTCCTGACCGCCTGGGAGACGTACGCCTTCGCCGCCTGCGGCGTCTGTGCCCTGCTGCTCCTCGAACACGCGATGCAGGGCGGCCCGCTCGTCGCCTCGCAGCCCGCGCTGACCCTCGGTGACGCGGGAGTCAGTGTCGCCCTCGGGGTGCTGCTGTACGAGGAACACCTGCGGGCCCATTGGTGGCTGCTGCCCCAGCTGCTGGGTCTGGCCCTGATCTGCGCCGGGGTGTTCGTCCTGGCCAGGGCCGGCGCGAAGGCCGAGGCGGACGGCCCCTGAGCCGCCGCCCTGTCGCGAGGACGGGGAAGCTGGTAGCTTGAACGCGTTCAATAATGTTCCGTCGTGAGGGCGGAGCACCGCCGCGCCCGACCAGCGATGCGAGGAACCCGCCCTTGAGCACAGGCCGCCGGCTCCTCGTCGGGCTCTCGCACCATCTCATCACCGCCGCCCTGGGTTGGACGGCCGCCGCCCTCGTCATGCCCCGGGATTCCCGCGCCGCGGTACGGGAGCGGGCGGCCGGGCGGCCCGGCGCGGTCGGCGGCGCGCTGTGAGCGGGACCGGGCCCGAGCCGTCGGAGCGGACGCCCGACCCGGTCACCCCCGACGCCCCGGCCGCGGTACCCAGGCCCCTGTTCACCCAGCAGTGGCTCGACCTCACGTTCATCCACTGGGCCGTCGCGCCCGACGTCGTCGCCGGCCTCATGCCGGGAGGAGCGGTCCCCGACACCCTGGACGGGCTCACCCACGTCGGGCTCGTCGCCTTCCGGATGCACAAGGTGGGGCTGCTGGGACTGCCCGGAGTTCCGTACTTCGGGTCGTTCCCGGAGACCAACGTACGGCTGTACTCCCGCGACGCGCAGGGGCGGCGCGGGGTCGTCTTCCGCTCCATGGACGCGTCCCGGCTGATCCCCGTCATGGCGGGCCGGTTGGGATTCCGACTGCCCTACCTGTGGTCCCGGATGGACCTCCGGGCCGAGGGCGACACCGTCCACTACACGAGCTCCCGGCGGCTGCCCGGCCCGCGCGGCGCGTCCAGCCGGATCACCGTGCGGACCGGTGCCCGCATCGAGGAACCCACCGAGCTGGAGCACTTCCTCACCGCCCGCTGGGGCATGCACAACGCCTTCCCCGGCGGCACCGGGTACCTGTCCAACGACCACCCCCGCTGGCCCCTGTTCCGTGCCGAGCTGGTCACCTGTGAGGAGGACCTCATCGCGGCGGCCGGCATCCCGACGCCCGTGGACGCCCCGGTCAGCGTGCTGTACTCGCCGGGCGTCCCGGTCCGCCTCGGCCGGCCCTCCCGCCGGCCCCGTAGGACCTGACCTCACCTCCCCCAGATCTTCCGGTACGCCTCGCGGTAGCCCGGCGGGTCCCACGACGTCGCACCGCGACTGTTCCCGGCCGTGGAGATGTGGACGGGGGCGACGTAACCGCTGGGGGGCCGACCGGCGAAGGCGCGGTTGAACTCGTCGACGATCTGCCAGCCCTGCTGGGACAACGGCTCGGGCACGGTGGCGGCCTGGAACTGCCCGCTGTCGATCCGCTGGAACGCCGACGGGTCACCGTCCCCCGCACCGATGTTGAGCGGCGGCCCCGAGCCGGGCCTGCCGGCGGCGCGGAAGGCCGGAGCCGCGTCGTCGAAGTACAGGTCGTTGATCGCGACGGAGTGGGTCCACCGGTCCCGGAAGCGCGACAGGAGGGACGACACCTCCTGCGGCGTGCGCGTGCTCGCGTCGGGGATCGGAATGTTCTCGTACGACAGCAGTTCCACACCGGCGCAGGTGGCGAGCTCCTTCTTGATCAGCTCGGACTTGTTCCTGGCGAACGGGATGGAGTCGTCGGTGAAGAGGACGACCCCGGCGTTTCCCCGGTTGCCCGCGATGACCCAGTCCGCGCTGATCCTCGCGACGTCCTCCACCTTCGTGGTGACGTTCGTCAGCAGACCGGCCTCCTCGCTGGGACCGGGTGTGCCCACCGCGTGCCAGCCCACGAGCGGGATGCCCGCCGCCCGGGCCCGCGCGACCTGCTGCGACGTCAGCTCGGGGTCGAAGCCGCCGATGACGATGCCCGACGGCTTGAGGGTGACGGCCTGACTGAGCGCCGCCTGGATGCCCGCCGGGGTCCCCTCCCCGTCGATCACCCGGACCTTCCAACCGATGGTCCGGGCGGCGTCCTGGAGCCCCTTGGCCACGCCCGCGACACCGGGGTTGGTCATCGTCTGCGCGACGTAGATCAGGGTCCTGTCCGCGACGGCGGCGGGACCGTCGGTGGGGCCGTTCCAGGCGGCGTCGCTGTTCTCGGCCTGCCGAACGGCCGCCCGGGCCCGTTCGAGGCTCTCGGGACAGCCGTCCTTCGTCGGGGCGGCGCCGGTGCCGGTGGCCGGGTCGCCGCTCCCGCAACCGGCCACGAGGACGACGGCCGCCGCCAGCAGGGCTGCGGCCTTGGCGCTGGTCTTGCGGTTCGGGTGCACGGTGCTCCTGACGCGGGTGTGCGTTCGAGGGGGGATCAGGGCCGCCCGCCGTCGGCCGGGGACGTGGCTCCCCGTCCGGCGGGCGGGCGGCCGGACGCGGGGGCGTGCGGACGCAGGCGCCGACGGGCGGACCACCCGGCCAGGCCGACGGCGATGAGCAGGGTGGCCCCGTTGAACAAGGGCGTGGCCCAGAACTGGGCGCCGAGCTGGCCGATGCCGGCGAGGCCGATGGCGAGGACCGCGACGGCGACGACGGTGCCGATGGCGTTGGCCCGCCCGGGCCTGATCGTCGTGGATCCGAGCAGGGCGCCGACGAACGCGGGCAGCAGGTAGTCCAGCCCGACGCTGGGGTTGCCGGTCTGCTGCTGTGCGGCCAGGAGGACGCCGGCGAAGCCGACGACCAGACCCGACGCGGAGAACGCGTAGACGCAGTACCGGCGCGTCGGGATGCCGACGATGTCCGCGGCACGCGGATTGGACCCGATGACGTACAGGTACCGGCCGGCCGGCAGTCGGTCCAACACCACCCAGAGGGCGACCGCGACGGCCAGCACGTAGAACGCGGGCAGCGGCAGTCCGAGGAACCGCGAGTCGTACAGGCCCGTGAAGGCACCGGGCAGTCCGCCCGGTCCGGGGACGATCCGCGCCCCGTCCGTGATCCACCCGCTGACGGCGTACATCATGCTGCCGGTGCCCAGGGTCGCGATGAAGGAGTCGATCCGCCCGAATTCGACGATGACCCCGTTGAGGGCACCGACGGCCCCGCCCCCGCACACCACCGCCAGGCAGGCCAGGGGCCATGGCCAGCCCTCGGTGACGACGAGGTCCATCACCATGACGTGGGCCAGCCCGAGGCCGTAGCCGATGGACAGGTCGAACTTGCCCGTCGCGATGGGGATCGTGGCGCCCAGTGCCAGCACGGCGGGGATCGCCTGGTTGGACAGGATCGAGGAGATGTTGTCCCGGGTGGGGAAGGTGCCCGGCAGGACGACCGAGAAGACCACGAACAGCAGGACGGCCAGGGCCAGGAGGCCGTAACTGCCGATGAAGTGCCCGCGCAGCCGCGCCGGGAGGGATCGGGGAGGGAGGAAGGGGGTCATCGGCTCGTCGCAGCTCCGGTGATGGGGGGCATGGCGGAGGCGGTCCCGGTGAGTTCGGCGACGGTCAGGGCCGCGCCCGTCAACTCGGCCGCCACGCCCCCGCGGACGAACACCAGGGCGCGGTGGCACACGCCCGCCACCTCCTCGAAATCGGTGGAGATGAGCAGGACCGCCAGACCGTCGGCCAGCGCTTCGTCGAGCAGGCGGTACAGCGCCGACTTGGCGCCGACGTCCACACCGGCCGTCGGCTCCTCCAGGACGAGCAGGCGCAGGTCGCCCCGGAGCCGGCGGCCGACCATGACCTTCTGCTGGTTGCCACCGGACAGGGTGGCGATCGGCACCTCGCTGTCACGGGGGCGCACCGAGAACCGGTCGATGAGGGCGGTGGCCTCGGCGCGCTCGCGCCGCGGACCCAGCCACCAGGACGCCCGCCCGCCCGTCGACCGTGGGTTCGCGAGGAAGTTCTCCCGGACGGTCAGTTCGGCCGCGCAGCCCTCCTCCTGACGGTTGCCCGTCACGAAGCCGACTCCGCGGTCGAGCGCGGCGGACACCGTCGAGGGGTGGTACGGCTTCCCGTCGAGCAGGGCCCGCCCACCGAGGATCGGCCTTGCGCCGGCCAGGGCGCGGCCCAGGTCCGTGTGGCCGGCTCCGGTCAGGCCCACCATGCCGAGGATCTCGCCGGCCCGCAGCTCCAGGCCGACGTCGTGGGCGAATTCGGTCGTCAGGCCGTCCAGGCGCAGGAGGGGCGGTCCGCCGGCCGGTTCGGTCGAGGGCCGGTGCGGGGTAGACGCGTGGCCCACGATCGCGTGCACCAGCCGGGCGGGGCTGTGCCCGGCCAGGGATCCCCGGTCGACGAGGAGCCCGTCCCGCAGGACGGCGAAGGTGTCGGCGACCTGGTACACCTCGTCGAGCCGGTGGCTGACGTAGAGGATGCCGTGGCCCCGGTCGCGCAGGGCGTGCAGGACGTCGAACAGCCGGGCGCAGTCCGCGGCGGGGAGGGTGGCGGTCGGCTCGTCGAGGACGAGGAGTTCGGCACGTGATGCCAGGGCGCGGGCGATGGCGACCAGCGAGCGTTCCGCGGGGTCGAGGTCGGCGATCCGGGCGTCGGCGTCCAGGTGCCCGGCGACGGTGCGCAGCGCCTCCGCGCAGCGCTCGCGGGTGCGTCGCCAGGAGATCAGCCCGTACCGGCGCGGGTAGCCGTTGCCCAGGGCGATGTTCTCGGCCACCGTCATCCAGTCGACGAGCCCGAGGTCCTGGTGGATGAAGGACATGGTGCGGGTCGCGGCGTGCGAGCCGAGGGGGTGTCCCGCCACCGTCACCTCGCCCGCGTCGGCGTGATGGACTCCGGCGAGCACCTTGATCAGGGTGGACTTCCCCGCGCCGTTGGCTCCCAGCAGGGCCAGGACGGCGCCCCGGTGGACGTCGAGGTCCACCGACTCCAGGGCGCGGGTGCCGCCGAACCGTTTGCCGAGGCCGCGCACGCGGACGAGTGGCTCCCCGCCGGAGCGGGGACGGGGCCCCGTCGAGGTGTCGGGAGCGTCATGCACGGACTTCTCCGGGGGTCGGCCTCCGAGATCTTCCCGACTGCATGCGGGATTCTACGGGGATCATGTGCCGCATTCGTGACATAACGGCCGGTACTGCTGTCCCAATGGGCGAACCCGAGGCGGGTGGGCGCCCCGACCGCGACCCGGGACGGCGGACCCCGGGCCCGGCGCGCGCCGCCGGGCACCCGGTCACGCCGCGTCCAGGGTGCACTCCGCCCAGATGACCTTGCCCCCGGGGGTGTAGCGGGTACCCCAGGCCTGGGCGAGCTGGGCGACGAGGAACAGGCCGCGGCCACCCTCGTCGGTGGTGGCCGCGTGCCGCATCCGGGGGGCGGTGCTGCTGCCGTCGTGGACCTCGCAGATCAACGTCCGGTCGTGGATCAGACGGACCTGGATGGGTGGGGTGCCGTAGCGAACGGCGTTGGTGACGAGCTCGCTGAGCAGCAGCTCCGCGGCGAACGCACACTCGTCGAGACCCCACTCGCCGAGCCGGGCCATGGCCTCGCCCCGGACGCGGGAGACCATCGCCGGGTCGGCGGACAGGTCCCAGGTGGCGATCCGGTCGGCGGGCAGGGCGTGGGTGCGGGCGACGAGCAGGGCGATGTCGTCCCCGGGGTGCTCGGGCGCCACGGTGTCGAGGACGGCCTCGCAGGTGTCCTCCGCGCTGAGGTCCGCGTGGGCCAGGACGCGCCGGAGCTCGTCGAGGGCCGCGTCGATGTCGCGTTCCCGGTCCTCGATCAGGCCGTCGGTGTAGAGGACCAGCCGGCTGTGCTCGGGGAGGTGGATCTCGACCGATTCGAAGGGCAGACCACCGAGGCCCAGCGGGGGACCGGCCGGCAGGTCCACGAACGTCACGGTGCCGTCGGGGCGCACCAGCGCCGGCGGTGGGTGCCCGGCGCGGGCCATCGTGCACAGCTGCGAGGTCGGATCGTAGATCGCGTACAGGAAGGTGGCGCCGACGATGCCGATGCTGCCGGGGCCGCAATGGTCGCCGCCCTCCTCGCGGTCCAGTCGGACCATGAGGTTGTCCAGGTGGGTGAGGAGCTCGTCGGGGGCGAGTTCCAGTTCGGCGAAGTTCCGCGCGGCGGTGCGCAGCCGGCCCATGGTGGCGGCGGCGTGCAGTCCGTGGCCGACGACGTCGCCGACGAGCAGGGCCACGCGGGTGCCGGAGAGCGGGATGACGTCGAACCAGTCGCCGCCCACCCCGGACTCGGCGGGCAGGTAGCGGTGGGCGACCTCGACGGCGTTCTGCTCCGGGAGGCCGCGGGGGAGCAGGCTGTGCTGCAACGACAGGGCGAGGGTGTGTTCGCGGGTGTAGCGGCGGGCGTTGTCGATGCACAGGGCGGCACGGGCCGCGAGCTCCTGCGCGAGGGAACGGTCGTCGTCCCCGAAGGGGGCCGGGTCCTGGGAACGGTAGAACCCGGCGATGCCGAGCAGGACCCCGCGGGCCAGCAACGGCACGGTGATCAGGGAGTGGACGTTGCGGGCGAGGAGCCGGTCGGCGTGCTCGGGGTCCTGGGCGATCCATCCGAACGCGGCCCTCAGGTCGGGTTCCAGCACCGGCCGGCCGGTCGCCAGGCACCGCATGTGGGGGGTGGTCGCGCGCAGTACGACCTGGGTGCCCACCGGGTAGAAGGGGCAGTCCTCGTGGATGCCGTGGACCACCGTGCGGTGCATCTCGGTGGTCGGGCGGGGCGACTCCTCGCCGCGCAGGACCGCCTCGGGCAGGTCGATGGTCACGAAGTCGGCCAGTCGCGGCACCGCCGTCTCGGCGAGTTCCCACGCGGTGCGCGTCACGTCCAAGGTGGTGCCGATGCGGTTGCTGGCCTCGGCCAGCAGCTCCAGGCGCCGACGCGCCGCCACCGCGTACTTGCCCACCTCCGGCTCGCCCACCAGGACGAGCCCCCGGACCCGGCCGTCGGCCCGGTCACCGGTACGCGGGCCGGTCGGCGCGCCCTCGGCGGCGGGCGCGCGGCCCGCGACAGGGGACGGACCGGGTCCGGCCGGGGTCCGGGGGAGGGCACCGGCTCCGGCCGGGGTCCGGGGGAGGGCACCGGCGGTCGGGGTGGTGGGGGCCGGGGCGTGCCGGTCGGTGTCCTCGGGGAGGAGCGCCTCGACGACCAGTCCCTCGACGCCGGACGAACTCGTCACCGACCGGCTCACCAAGGTGACCAGCCGACCGCGGGACAGGGGCACCTCGGAGGCGGCGAGCTGCGCCGAGGACATCAGCTCGGTGGCCTTCTCCTTGAGGATCAGCTGGTCGGCCTGGTCGAGGTCGCTCTGGAGCAGGTCGTCCATGGTGACCGGGCGCCCGTCCAAGGCGCCGACGCCGCTCCGGGAGCGGTCGCCCGCGTCGAGGTAGGCCTGTAGGAGGCCGCGCTCCCGGGCCGAGCTCTGCTCCATCAGGCGCCGCTCGACGGCCTCGGCCGCCCTGCGGACCAGCGGGACCAACGCCGGATCCGCGTCCGTGTACGGGTAGCCGAGGCACAGGACGCCCTCGATGCGTCCGCTGAGCCGGTCGCGCACGGGGATCGCGGTGCAGGCCGCCGATTGGGACCGCTCGGCGAAGTGTTCGGCGCCGTGGACCTGGACGAGCCCGCGCTCCGCGAGTGTGAGGCCGATGCCGTTGGTGCCCGCCACCCGCTCGGCGAACACGAAGCCGGGCAGCACCTGGATCGGGGCGAGGTGTTTGACCATGGCCGCGTCCCCGAAACGACGCTCCAGCACCGTGCCGCGCGCGTCGGCGAGGCAGATGTTCATCCGGCTCCCCGTGAAGATCGACTCCAGCCGGTCGAGCACCGGCCCGGCCGCGCGCACGAGGGGCCCCTCCAGGTCGAGGTCCTCCGTGAAGGGCAACTCCGACTGGTCCGGCGACAGTCCCAGCAACCGGCAGCGCTGCCACGAGCTGAGGATCGCGCCGCGCACGCCCCCGCCGACCGCCTCGCCGTGGAGGAACCGGTCCCGGAGCTGCACGGGGCCGACGCGGTCCTCGACGACCCCCATCTGCACCACTCCCCTCACCGGAGCCCGCTCGATCACCCGATTTGAGTATATTCCTCACGGTGTGGGCGGGGTGGTGCCTCGATGGCGCGCAGGCCGCGGCGGTCCCCGCGCCGGGTGTCAGAGGACGGCGACCGGATTGACGGGTGAGCCGGTCCCGCCGGGTACGTTCAACGGCGCCACGACCAGCATGAACGCGTGGCGAGCCGCACCGGCGCACGCCGCGGACAGCGCTTCGAGGTCGAGGTTGTCCAGCAGGGGCACTCCCATCGCCGTGATGGCAAGGACGTGGACGGGGGAGTGCAGGCCCTCGACCGGCGACGGCCGCACGTCGTTGTCCCCGTCCGAGCCGATCAGCGCGACACCCCGCTCGGCCAGCAACGGCACGGCGTCCACGTGCCAGCCGGCGCTCGCCGCGCCCGTGTCCCAGGGCCCGCTGTCCCGGCGTCGGCGGAATCGCCCGGTGCGCAGCAGTACCGCGTCGCCCTCCCCGAGGGTGACGTCCAGGGCCTCCTCCGCGGCGAGGACGTCCCGCCGGCGCACCGCACGCCCCGGCTCCAACCAGTCGACGCCGAGCACGGCGGGCAGGTCGAGCAGCACGCCCCGCGCGACCAGCGGACCGAGCGCCGCCACGGCTCCGAAGCGGGCCCCACCGGCGCCGATGGCCTGCCGTGCCACCCGGCCGTCGTACAACTGCCCGCGATAGGCGATGTGGGACAGCGCGTCCAGATGGCTCACGGCCTTGGCGTGGTAGTCGACGCCCAGGAAGTCCTTGTAGGCGGCGGGTTCCGGCTCCTCGACGTCGCCGAGGTCGGACATGAAGTGCAGCGCGGGCTTCGTGTTGTCCGGCCCGGGCAGGGTGTCCCAGGGGCGCCCCAACGCCACGACCGTCCCGGCCCGGACCAGGGCCGCGGCCCTCCCGGAGTGGGCCGCCGTCACCCGGTTCCACGCGCCCCGGTCGGCGGCCTCCCAGCGGCCCCACGTACGGACCGCGTCGAACAGCCCGTCGAACTCCGCGCGGGAGACGGGAGCGGCCCCGTCCTGCGGACCGGACGGCGGGGGTGCGGGGTCACCGCCGGGGTCGCTGCTCATCGGGGCTCGACGCTCCAGGGCTCGTACGGAAGGGGCCGGCGTCCCGGGCGGCGCGGGCCGCGCCGCCCCGGACGCACGGGACCGGTGCCGCGGCGGGCCGGGGGACGGACCGGCCGCGACGCCCGGTGGGTCTCAGGCCAGGTCGAACCGGTCGAGGGTCATGACCTTGTCCCACGCGGCCACGAAGTCGCGCACGAACGTCTCCCGCGCGTCCTCGCACGCGTAGACCTCCGCGATGGCCCGCAGCTGGGAGTGCGAACCGAGGACGAGGTCGACGGCGGTCGCCGTCCACTTGACCTCGCCCGTCGCACGGTCCCGGCCCTCGAACACGTTCTCCGCCGACTCCGACGCCTTCCACTGCGTGCCCATGTCGAGCAGGTTCACGAAGAAGTCGTTGGTCAGCGCCCCGGGCCGGTCCGTCAGGAGACCGTGCGCGGATCCCTTGAAGCCGGTGTTCAGCGCCCGCATGCCGCCGATCAGCACCGTCATCTCGGGCGCCGTGAGGGTCAGCATGTTGGCCCGGTCCAGCAGGAGCGTCTCGGGGGACAGCTTCTCCCCCTCGGGGAGGTGGTTGCGGAACCCGTCGGCCCGCGGTTCGAGCACGGCGAACGACTCCACGTCCGTCTGCTCCTGCGAGGCGTCCGTGCGCCCGGGCGCGAACGGGACCGTCACGGTGTGCCCCGCGTCCCTGGCGGCCTGCTCGACGGCCGCGCAACCGCCCAGGACGATCAGGTCGGCGAGCGAAACCCGGCTGCCACCGGCCGAGGCGTTGAAGTCCTGCTGGATCCCCTCCAGGGTCCGCACGGTCGCGGTCACCTCGGGCACGTCGTTCAGTTCCCAGTCGCGTTGCGGCGCGAGCCGGATCCGGGCCCCGTTCGCACCACCGCGCTTGTCGGTGCCGCGGAAGCTGGCCGCCGACGCCCAAGCGGTGGTGACCAGTTGGGGGAGGGACAGCCCCGAGGCGAGGATCCTCTCCTTCAGCGCGGCGACGTCCGCGTCCCCGATCGGCTCGTGGTCCGCCGCGGGCACCGGGTCCTGCCAGAGCTGCGGCTCGGGGATCCAGGGGCCGAGGTAGCGCGAGATCGGCCCCATGTCGCGGTGCAGCAGCTTGTACCAGGCCTTCGCGAAGGCGACCGCGAGCTTGTCCGGGTTCTCGTGGAAGCTCTTCGCGATCGGCGCGTAGATCGGGTCCACCCTCAGCGCCAGGTCCGTCGTCAGCATCATCGGCGCGTGTCGCCTCGACGGATCGTGCGCGTCGGGCACGGTGTCCCGGGCGGCGGGATCCTTCGGGGTCCACTGCTGCGCCCCCGCGGGGCTCCTCGTCAGCTCCCACTCGTAGCGGAACAGGTTGTCCAGGTACCCGTTGTCCCACTTCGTCGGCTCGGAGGTCCAGGCACCCTCCAGGCCGCTGGTGAGCGCGTCGACGCCCGTTCCGCTGCCGCACGTGTTCCGCCAACCGAGACCCTGCGCCTCGATGGGTCCGGCCTCGGGCTCCGGGCCGATGCAATCGGGATCGACGGCGCCGTGGCACTTGCCGAACGTGTGGCCGCCGACGATGAGGGCCAGCGTTTCCTCGTCGTTCATGGCCATGCGCGCGAACGTCTCGCGAATGTCCCGGGCGGCGGCCATCGGATCCGGGTTGCCGTTGGGCCCCTCCGGATTGACGTAGATCAAGCCCATCTGCACGGCGCCGAAAGGCCCCGTGAGTTCCCGGTCACCGCTGTAGCGCTCGTCCCCGAGCCAGGTGTCCTCGGGCCCCCAGAAGATTTCCTCCGGTTCCCAGATGTCCTCCCGGCCGAAACCGAACCCGAACGTCTTGAACCCCATCGATTCCATCGCGCAGTTCCCGGCGAATACCAGCAGGTCGGCCCAGGAGATGCGACGGCCGTACTTCTGCTTGACCGGCCAGAGCAGCCGGCGCGCCTTGTCGAGGCTAGCGTTGTCCGGCCAACTGTTGAGGGGGGCGAAGCGCTGGGCGCCGGAGCCGCCGCCGCCCCGGCCGTCGGCGATGCGGTACGTTCCCGCGGCGTGCCAGCTCATGCGGATGAAGAGCGGCCCGTAGTGCCCGTAGTCGGCCGGCCACCAGTCCTGGGAGGCCGTCATCACGTCGAAGACGTCCCGCTTGAGCGCCTCGACGTCGAGGCTCGCGAATTCCTTCGCGTAGTCGTAGTCATCGGCCATCGGACTGGACAGGGGCGAGTGCTGGTGGAGGACCTGGAGGTCGAGTTGGTTCGGCCACCAGTCCCGGTTCGTCCTGGGGCGCGTCGGACTGGCGGTCGGGGAGGGGATTGCTGGGTTCTCGCTTTCGCTGCCGGACACGTCCGCCCTCTTTCCTGTCTCGGTGTTTCCTGCTGCCGGCTCTCACGACGCCGGAAAGGGTGCCTGGGTCGGCGTCCGTATGGTCGCGCACCGCGGACCGCACCGTCACGAGAACACGCAGGGCACGCCCCCATTACCGGAACGCGAACTCCGCACGGAAAAGGGATTCGGTGACGCGGGCTTATCGCGGGAACAACGGGGCAGGTGCCCCCACGGATGGGTGAACGGCGTGGTGCTCCACCGTCGCGAGCCCCGAACCCAAACCGACCGGATCGGAGATCACCATGGCCGACAAGGGCGCAATGGACAAGGCGAAGGGAAAGGCCAAGGAGGCCGCGGGCAAGGTCACCGGAAATGACCGGATGGCGGCCGAGGGCAAGGCCGATCAGGCCAAGGGCAAGGCCAAGGAAGCCATCGGGGACGCGAAGGAAGCGATGAAGGGCAAGCGCCACAAGATGTGACGGGCGCGAGGTGACGCCTGCGCGCACCTGCACGAACCGCGCGGATCCGTTCGGCCTCGACGCGGAAGCATGCACGGAACGGTGGGCATCCCGCGGGGCCCGGCGACGACCGACGCCGGGGCCCGCGGGCGTGCCGCTCCGGCGGCTCGGCCCGACCCGTCCGTGCCTGCGGATTCCCGCAGGTATCGCAGCCGGTGGTGTGGGCAGGGGCAAGGACATGAAGGCATCGAAAGTCGCCTACAAGCCGGTCGGCCTGGCCCTCGGGGCGGGGGCCGGCATGCTGGCCGGGGCGCTGTTCAAGCAGGTGTGGAAGCTGGCCGGGCACGACGACGACGCCCCGGACGCGATGGACGAGGGGCGCCGGTGGCGCGAGATCCTGCTCGCCGCGGCCGTCCAAGGGGCGATCTTCGCCCTCGTCAAAGCCGCCGTCGAGCGCTCCGGAGCGGTCGCCGTACGACGGGTCTCCGGCACCTGGCCGGGTTGAGCCGTCGACGCCGTCGGGCGGACCCGGTGAGCATCCCAAGGATTCCTTCCCCGCCGGGTGAGCTTTGTTATGTGTGACGGCGCGCTCACCGGGCATTTCCATGGTGAACATGGCGCATCGGCCATGCAAGGGGGAAGGGGTCGCCATGTTGCTCACCCACCTGTTCGACGGGGACGTCCTGCTCGTCCGGCTTCCCGACGACCTCGACGTCGGCACACGCGGCACCGCCGTCTCGGAGTTCGAGTTCCTGCTCAGGAGCTACCGGCCCCGCAGCGTCGTGATGGAGCTCCCGTACCCCTCGGGCGCCGCGGTCGTGAGCACCGTCCTGCGCGCCGAACGGCTGTGTCGGGCCACCGGGGCCTCGTTCGGCACGATCACCTCCCGCGCGACCCCGTCCCTCGCGGACGAGGACGACACGCCTGCGGCGGCCTGAACCCCGTCGGCCCGCATGTTTCGCACACCGGAGACCGGTAAGGCGCACCCCATGGTGCGATTCGGATACACGATGATGACCGAGCAGGCCGGCCCCCGGGAGTTGGTCCAGCACGTCGCCGCGGCCGAACGGGCGGGTTTCGACTTCTCCGTCACCTCGGACCACTACTTCCCGTGGCTCGCCTCCCAGGGCCATGCCTCCTACGCGTGGAGCGTCCTGGGGGCAGCCGCGCAGGCCACGACGACCATCCCCCTCATGACGTACGTGACCTGCCCGACGATGCGCTACCACCCGGCGGTCGTCGCCCAGAAGGCGGCCACGATGCAGCTGCTGTCCGACGGCCGGTTCCGACTGGGCCTGGGCTCGGGGGAGAACCTCAACGAGCACGTCGTCGGGCCGGGCTGGCCGGCCGCGCACGTGCGGCTGGCGATGCTGGAAGAGGCCGTGGAGATCATCCGGGACCTGTTCGACGGGAGTTCCGTGAACCACCACGGCGAGTACTTCGACGTGGAGAACGCCAAGCTGTGGGACCTCCCCGAGGAACCACCGCCCATCGGCATCGCGGTGTCCGGGAAACGCTCCTGCGAGCTGGCCGGCCGGTACGCCGACCTGGCGATCGCCATCGACCCCGAGCGGGAACTCCTGGAATCCTTCGACCGGGCGGGAGGCGTGGGCAAGCCGCGGGTCGGCCAACTGGCCGTCTGCCACGACACCGACCGGGACGCGGCCGTCCGGCGCGCCCACGACCAGTTCCGTTGGTCGGCGGGCGGCTGGCAGGTCAACGCCGAACTCCCCGGCCCGTCCGCGTTCGATCAGGCCACCCGGTACGTCCGCCCCGAGGACATCGCCCGGTCGATGCCCTGCGGCGACGACCCCGACGAATTCGTCGACGCCGTCCGCCCGTTCGTCGAAGCGGGATTCACCGAGATCGCCCTGATCCAGGTCGGCGGCTCACACCAGCATTCCTTCATCGACTGGGCCGAAACGACCCTCCTCCCGGCCCTGCGCGGCATGGCCGCATAGCCCGCACGCGCGCAGACGTCCGGCGTGCGGGGACGGGCCTCAGGCGAGGGCCACCCGCATACCACCCCGGGAGAGGACATCGAGAACCTCGGCGAACAGGTCGTACGGGGTGCCGTCCGGGGCCAGGACGCGGCGCAGGTGCTCGCGCGCGGTCGCGGAGTCGCGCCACAGGAGGGTCGCGGGGCCCGTGTGGCCGAAGCCTCCGCGCAGGCAGTCGGCGACGGCCGCCAGGCAGCTTCCGAAGTAGCCCCCCGGCCCGTTCACGGCCTCGCCCAGGGCCAGGAAGAGACCGGGGACGTCGGTGGCGTGGCGGCCGTCGAGTTCGTACGCGGTACCCGAGCGGTCCGCGTGCGCGCCGCGGCAACCCCGCTCGCGCACGAGGTCCAGCCAGGTATTGCGCTGCGGGGTGCTCAGGCCGGCCCAGACGCCGCGCGTCCCGGGCGGCCCCGCCCGCCACTTCTCCCAGACCGGTCGCGCGTGCTCCGGCACGGATCCGAACGGGCTGCGGCCGAGGTCCAGTTCCAGGTCGATCAGATCCTCCCCGAGCGAGGAGGGACGCCATCCGTCGACGGTGGGCCACGCGAGGCGCTCGGTGAGGCGCTCGCCCCGGTCGTCCCGGATGCCCAGTTCGGCCTCCCCGAGGGTCAACGCCCGCCGGGTTCCCTTCGCGAGAGCCTGCCGCATGTGCTCGCTCGGGGCGAACCCACCCAGCACGAGGCGGGGTTGCGGCTCCTCGGCGCGCAGGATGTGGGCGAACTCACGGCAGGACCCGATCCACCGGTACTCGTCGTGCAGCCGCACCGGGCCCCGGTGTCCGACGGGCGGCTCCTCATGGCCGTCCGTGCCGGTCAGGACGAGACCGTCCGTCCCCGGGTGCGGACCGAGGCTCTCCACGTCCTCCAACAGCCACGGGCCGAGGTCCGTGTCCTGCGGTACGAGCCACACCCGACCGCCGCCCCCGCACGGAACCCCGGGGCTCTCCGGAACCCAGCCGAACAGTTCGTAGGTCTCCCGGACCGGATCGGCGAACAGGCCCTCCACCTCGTAACAGGAGCCCCAGGGACGGCCGTTCTCCGTGTCGGTCAGCGTGTGGCGCATGCCCCCGTACCGGGCGCCGTCGTCCTCCCACATGGCGACGATCATGCCCGAGCGGTCGGTGGGACGGGTGCGGCGGGTCCCCGCAGCGAGTCACCGGGCGCCGGACCCGGGCGGCCCGGTCGACGTCCGCGGGGCCGGGGACGCGGGTAGCCTGCCCCTGTCGGACCGTGCCGGACCAGCCGTTCAGGTACGCAGCCACCAGCGGACGCATCGGACGTGGAGCCCCAAATGACCACACCGCGTGACTTGTTGATCGTCGCCATGGAAACGACGGCCGGGCATCCCGCCGAGAAGGGCGACCTGTCGCTCGCGCTCGCGGGCGCCGAGGCGATCGACCTCCTCGGCACCCGGTCCATCAGGCTGGACGGCGATCTGATCGTCCCCGGCGACGACCGTCCGGCACCGACCGACCGACTGATGGCGGAGGCGGCCTCCTCGGTCGTCCAGGAGGAGCCCTACGAGTCGGTCGCCGACTGGCTGTGGCGCCGGGGACGCGGCCTGTCCGCCGTCTACGAGGCCGCGCTGGAGGAGGACGGGCTGCTCGCCCGGCAGCGCCGGCGCGGGCTCTCCTTCCGGGCCGGCAGCCCGGAACTCGTCGAATCGCCCGCCCGACGCAGGGCCGTGGACCGCTGGGCGTCGGACGACCCGGTCCTCGCCAACCTCGCGGAGACCGTCGGAGTCCGGGGCGACCGGACCGGGGACTCCCCGGACGTCGCCGATGACGCCGTGGCCACGGTGCTGGCCGCCGTCAGCGACGCGGTGGTGGAACTGGCCTCCGTACGGCAACGCCGTGCCATCGACGAGGCCGCCTTCGACAACATCTGGCGGGGCGGGGTCTGACCCGCACCGGACGCACGCACCACCGCCCGGCCGGGTTTCCGTCACGGTGGTCACATGGCGGCGCGCAGCATCCCCGCCGTCCTGGCCATGGCGGCCTTCGTCGCCTCGTCGGAGGCGGTCCGTGCGGCCTCCTCCAACAGGAGGGTCGCCGCCTGGAGGAGCCCGACGTGGACGGGCACCGTTTCGAGTCCCGTGAGCGCGGCCATGGCCTGGTCGGTGGCGCTCTGCGGGATGAGGGTGCTGACGCCGCGGCCGGCGCCGCGCTGGGACTGGGGTGGAGTGCTCACCCGGTGATTCTCGCCGGTCCGACCGCCGAACCGGGCACGATCGCGCGCGGTTTCACCGGTGTGGCCCGGCCGGCGGCCCGCATCGTCCGGCGTGACACCGCGCGCGCCCGGTCGATCCCGCCCGATCGACCCGCGCGACCCCTCACACGATGACGGCGTCGATCTCGACCTCGACCAGCCAGTCGGGATCGATGAAGCGGGACACCTCGACTACCGTCAACGCGGGCCGCACGGCCGCGAACCGCTCACCGTGGGCCCGTGCGGCCTCCTCCCACCGGGTCACGTCGGTCAGCATCAGCCGGGTGCGGGTGACGTCCGACACCGCCGCCCCGGCCGCTTCCAGGGCGCGTACGGCGACGTCGAGGCACCTGACCGTCTGGGCGTAAACGTCCCCCGGTGCGACGGTCGAGCCGTCGTCGCCGATGGGAGCCGTGCCGGCCACCGCCACGTGTCGGCCCGCCCGGACCGCCCGGGAGAAGCCGATCCGCGGTTCCAACGGGGACGCGGAGCCGACGGTCCGTCGCATGGGTTCCATCGCGCCATGCTCGCAGACGGACCCCGGCCTCAGTCCCGCGGGTGGACGTCGCCGTCCTCGGCCGGCGCGAGGTGGATCCGCATCGGTTCCTGGCTGTTGACGTCGGAGGGGCGCGGCCCCTCGGGCCCGTCGGGGCCCCAGCGCAGCAACCTGCGGGTCCGGACGATCCGGTAGACGCAGCCGTCCAGTTCCAGCCGGTTCACCCGGCCCTCCCGCAGGGAGTCCGCGGCTTTGGCGTACGTGGCCAGCCGTGCGGCCCGGGCGACGTCCGGCGTCCCCGTACGGGCGTCGACGTGCGGGCCGGCGACGGGGGAGATGAGGCCGTGCATGCGCGGCCACATCCAGGTCAGGGCGAAGTCCAAGGACTTGCGGGCCTCGTGGGCGGTGGCGTGCGGACCGCTGATCGGGCCCCAGCCGTTCCCGCGTCGCTCCGCGACGGTGAACGTCGCCGGGAGCAACAGCACGTCCGGATGGGTGTCCAGCGCCCGCCGCGCGTCGGCGCGCACGTCGCCGGGAAACCGCGCCCCCGTGTAACACAGGCCTCGCAACGCCGCCTGCTCCAACGCCCGGCTCGGGGTGACCGGCGCGTCGGGGTCGACGACCAGGCCCTGGTCGATCCCGGGGACCTCGGCCGTACGGTCCCAGTCCGGGACGAGGGGCTCCGGGTCCGTCGGCCGGGGCTGCTCGATGCCGCCCGGGCCCGCGCCGGCGTACTCCTCGGCACGCACGATCCGGTACCGGGTCCCGGCGACGGACAGCTCGTCGACCCGCTCGGTCTCCAGCCGGGAGACGGCCGCCAGCAGTTCCCGCCGCTCCACCCCGTCCTGCGCGTGGTCCTTCGCGCGGAGCCACAGCCAGGAGTTCAGCCCGTCACGTGCCTGCTGCGGACAACCGAACGTCACCTCGATCACCACCCGCCACCGCGGCGCGTCCCCGGGCCGCTGTTCGGCGACCCCGAAGAGGGGACCGCGCACCGCCGGATCGCCCGCGCCCACCACGGCGTCGAGCGCGTCGGCCTCCACCACGGCCTCCACCGGTTCCACCGGCACCCGCACCACGATCGGCCGTGATCCGCCCGGCACCACATTCCCAGGATCCATCCACCCATCCTGGCGCCGCCGACCCTCGGCCTGCTCCGGATACGTCGATTCCCGTGCCCGGCACCGCCGTTGCGCGGTACAGTCCGAACGCCCGGACGGAACCGCCGAACGCCGGCCCGGCCGACGGCCGCCGCCCGTCAGGCCTCCTCCGGCTGGCGTCCCTCGCCCGCCATGAAGCGCCAGACCAGGGCGTGCCCGAGGACGATCAGGGCGATGAGCATGATGGCCTCGGCCTGGATGGGGCGCAGACCGGTGTGGCGGCCGAGTTCGGGAAAGGCCCCCACGACCGCGATCAGGGCGTAGAGCACGGCGGCCCCGGCCTGCTGCCACACGAGGAAACGGTTGCCCCGTCCCAGGGAGAGCAGGCGCAGCGTGCACCCGCAGCCGATGACGGCCAGCACGATGAAGGCCCCCCGCCAGATCTGCGGCTGCTCGGTACCGCCGACCTGGGCGAACAGCCCCATCAGGGCGGGGAGCAGGAACGAGAGGTAGATCCCGCCGACGACGCGCCGCAGGGCGGGGTCGCGCATCCAGTCGTGGTGGCTCTGCACGACGTTCCACCACAGCCCGACGAGGGTGAAACAGGTCGCGGAGAACAGGGCGTAGAAGGTGCTGACATCCATGGGTGCCGAGGGTGGCAGTCGGAGCGGCCCGGCCGGGCTGTACACGCCCGGAAGACGTCGCGGGCCCGCCGGTACGGGCTACCGGGGCTGCCCCGGAGCCCCTCCGGCGGCCTGCGACTGCAAGGCTCGCAGGAGGTCGAGGGCGGGGCGGTCCACCGGGCGCGCGGAGTTGGCGAGCGCGATGACGGCGCAGCGCGTCTCCGGGTCGAATCCGACGAAGGAGGAGAAGCCCCCGGTTCCCCCGTTGTGCCAGATCTGGAGGTGGGCGCCCTGCTTCGGGTGGAGGCGGTGCGCCGTCCAGCCGAGGTGCACCCAGCCGAAGGGGCTCGTACGGTGCTGGTCGGCCCGGGTCGTGCGGATCGCGTCGGCGAGCTCCTCGGGACCGCCGTCGAGCTGGGCCCCCACGAAGGCCACCATGTCGTTCGCGGTCGACCACAGGCCGCCCGCCCCCGCCAGGTCGGCGAGGTACCAGGGTCGGACCGGGCGCCCGCTCCGCCCGTGACCTCGTGCGGAGCGGTCCGCCGTGCTGCCGTCCCGTGTCACGAGGGTGTCGCGCATGCCCAGGGGAGCGCAGACCTCCCGGGTCACGAGGCTCTCGTAGTCCGTGCCCGCCCGGCGGGCGAGGGCCAGGCCCAGCAGTCCGGCTCCGAGGTTCGAGTAGTGGAACCTTTCCCCCGGGGTGGTCCTCAGCCGGGTCCGGGCGAGCCCGGTCAGGAGCACTTCGGCGGTGCAGTCGGCGTACGGATCCGGCTTGGAGGGACGCAGCAGGGCCTGGAGCATCATGCCGCGCGGCAGGCGCGGCAGGCCGGACGTGTGGTGCGCGAGGTGACGCAGCGAGATCTGCCGGCCCCCGCGCGACGGCACGGTCACACCGCTCGGCAGGAGATCGCGCAGCGGCTCGTCCAGGTCCACCGAGCCCCGTACCGCCATGCGCGCCAGGGTGAGGGCCGTGAACGACTTCGTCACCGACCCGATCTCGAACAGGGTGTCCGGCCCAGGGGTGCGGCCGAGGTCCCCACCGGTGCTGCCGACGCCCCTCATCACCACGTGGTCCCCGGTCACGGCGGCCACGACCACGCCGACGCGCTGCTGCCCGAGCCGGTCGGCGGTCTGCTGGACGAGGGTGCCGAGTTCTTGATCCATGCTCGACATCATGTCGGGGGCGAGGCGTCAACCGATGGGCCCGGATGATGATTTGCGGGACGACCCCGCTCCGACCTGAGCGGTACACGGATACGCCGCCGGGACGAAGCGCGGCGGCGTCCGACCGCTCCGCCTATTCGGTGGCGATGCCCGTGATGACGGGATCGCCCAAGCGGGCCCCTTCCCCGCCCAGACCGGCGCGTCCCAGCGCCTCGGTCGCCAGATCGCGCGCCTTCTGCTCGGCGGACCCGGTGTCCGCCGCCTCCACCTCCAGGTGAAGGGCGAAGCCGGGCGATTCCGGATAGAGGGAGAGGAGGTGCAGGTCCTCCTCCACGCCGACGTCCGTGGTGCGCGGGTCGGCCGGACGGAGGGCTCGGAGCAGCTCGGCGCGCGCGTCGGGCGTGAGCTCGGTCAGTAGGGTCCCGGGAACGGTGACGACGTATACGGTCATGCCGGTCCGGATGCCCGCCGGCGCCGAAAAAATGCCCCTCCCGCCCGCCCTGCCCACGGACGGCGTCCCGAATCGACCCGACTGGCTCCTCGCGCGGGCCGGCGCGGGGCGGCCCGCACGCGGTTGGCCCGGACATGCCGACTCCCGGCTGTCGGGCCGGGCCATTCCCGTGCGTCGAGTGGTCGTTCTCACGCCCGGACGGCCGGCATGGGCCGTTCGGCCCATGGGCGCCGCCCCACCCGCCGCCTAGCCTGGACGGGCAACGCGAGTCCAGGGGGGCCGAGTGCAAGGGAAGAGCACATTCATGGGCACCACCACCCCCGGAAGCCGCCGCCGTCGTACGGGCATCACCGTGTCGGCGGCCGTCCTCGGCCTCCTGGCCGCAGCCGGCGCACCGGCCCTGGCCGCCGGCGGCACCCCGGGACAGGCCCCGGCGGCGCCCGGTTCCGGTTCCGTCCAGGCGCAGCCGCAGGTCCCCGGGGCGGCGCCCGCGACGACGCCGGACGGGATAGCCCGGCTCGCCCAGGGAACCGGCCGTGACATCGCGATCACGATCGACGACGGCCCGGACCCCCGATGGACCCCGCAGGTGCTGGAGGTCCTGAAGGAGAACCACGTCCAGGCCACGTTCTGCATGATCGGCACACAGGCGCGGGCGCACCCGGACCTGGTCCGTCAGGTCGCCGCCGCCGGGCACCGGCTCTGCGACCACTCCGTCGACCACGACGTGACGATGGACCACAAGCCCGTCGACTACCAGAGCCGTCAGATCCTCGACGGCAAGAAGATGATCGAGGAGGCGGCCCCCGGGGTGTCCGTGGACTACTACCGGGCGCCGGGCGGGGCCTTCACCCCCGCGAGCCGCGCCATCGCCGCCGCGAACGGCATGCGACCCCTCGGTTGGACCGTGGACCCCAAGGACTGGAGCAAGCCCGGTCTCGACGCCATCGTCTCGGCCGTGGAGAAGGACCTGCCCACCCGGCCCACCGTCCTCTTCCACGACGGGGGCGGGGACCGCAGCGAGACCGTCGCCGCCCTGCGCCAGTACCTCCCGTGGCTGTCGTCCGAGGGCTACCGGTTCACCTTCCCGGTCCGGACCACCGGCTGAGCGTGCCGTTCCCGCCCGACGACGGTGAGGTCAGGACACGCGGCACACGTGGAACCGGCCGGAACGCATGGCGTCGAAGTCGGCGGGGAGCCGGGGCACCCCTTGCCCGGGACGGACGGTCAGCTGCTTTCCCGTGTAGCCGACACCGCTGTACACGGTGACGCAGCGCCCCCACGTCCGGCCGGCGCCGTCGCGCCACGTCCGGCCGCCGTTCCACACCGACGCACCGTCGTTGAACCCGACGTACGCGGTCGTCCCGGGATACCGCGGCATGTCGTTCGCCACGAGGCTCGCCACACCCGCGTAGCCGGGGTCCGTCCAGCCGCAGACCCAGCCCGGACTGCACCGGTCGGCGGGTGCCGCCGGGGCCGCGGGGGCGAGTACGAAGGCCAGGGCCAGAGCCATGGCCAGGACGAGCCACGCCGCGCCGGGGGCGGCCCGGAGCGGAGCGGTCCGCCGACGGTGCCGGGGGGCTCGGGCGGGGGCGTCGGGGTGCGGGTCCACGGTGATCACCGCCGATCTCCGGGCGACCGTCCGCCGGTCGCGGGACGGCTCGTCGCCGGGTTTCCATCGCACCCCGGCCCGGGGTTGATCGCACCCCGGGCCGCACCCGCGCGGCCCGCCCGACCGTCGTGGGACCGGCGAAGGGCCGTCCCGGCACCTCTCGGTGCCGGGACGGCCCTTCGCGTGACGCGTTCCGTCGGAGTGCCGGGCACCGGGCCCGGCGCGCCGGGTCAGTCCGTGCCGGACTCCATGGCGGCGCGGTCCAGGACTTCCTCGTCGGCGGAGACCTCACCGCGGGAGGCGATGGCTTCGGCGCCGCCTTCCTGGAGGCTGCCGATGAGACCGGTCGCGGCGGCCTGCGCGGCCCCGATCGCGGGGTTGTCGCTGCCGATCAGGCCGAGAACGGCGTACTGCTCCAGCTTGGCGCGCGAGTCGGCGATGTCGAGGTTGCGCATCGTGAGCTGGCCGATCCGGTCCACCGGACCGAACGCGGAGTCCTCGGTGCGCTCCATGGACAGCTTGTCCGGGTGGTAGCTGAACGCCGGGCCCGTGGTGTCGAGGAGCGAGTAGTCCTCACCGCGCCGCAGCCGCAGCGTGACCTCGCCGGTGACGGCGGCGCCGACCCAGCGCTGGAGCGACTCGCGGACCATCAGCGCCTGCGGGTCCAGCCAGCGGCCCTCGTACATCAGGCGGCCGAGCCGGCGGCCCTCGTTGTAGTACTGGGCGAGGGTGTCCTCGTTGTGGATCGCGTTGACCAGCCGCTCGTACGCGGTGTGCAGCAGCGCCATACCGGGCGCCTCGTAGATGCCGCGGCTCTTGGCCTCGATGATCCGGTTCTCGATCTGGTCCGACATGCCCATGCCGTGCCGGCCGCCGATGGCGTTCGCTTCCATCACCAGGTCGACGGGCGAGCCGAAGGTCTTGCCGTTGATCGTCACCGGGCGGCCCTGGTTGAAGCCGATGGTCACGTCCTCGGTGGCGATCTCGACCGAGGGGTCCCAGAACCGGACGCCCATGATCGGCTGGACGGTCTCCACGCCGGTGTCCAGGTGTTCGAGGGTCTTGGCCTCGTGGGTGGCACCCCAGATGTTGGCGTCGGTGGAGTACGCCTTCTCGGCGCTGTCGCGGTACGGGAGGTCGTGGGCCAGCAGCCACTCCGACATCTCCTTGCGGCCGCCGAGCTCCGTCACGAAGTCGGCGTCGAGCCACGGCTTGTAGATGCGCAGGTGCGGGTTGGCGAGCAGGCCGTAGCGGTAGAACCGCTCGATGTCGTTGCCCTTGAAGGTCGAGCCGTCGCCCCAGATCTGGACGTCGTCCTCCAGCATCGCCCGGACGAGGAGCGTCCCCGTGACGGCGCGGCCGAGCGGCGTGGTGTTGAAGTAGGCGCGGCCGCCCGAGCGGATGTGGAACGCCCCGCACGTCAGCGCGGCCAGGCCTTCTTCCACGAGCGCCGCCCGGCAGTCGACCAGGCGCGCGACCTCGGCGCCGTAGGTCTTCGCGCGGCCGGGCACCGAGGCGATGTCGGGCTCGTCGTACTGGCCGATGTCGGCGGTGTAGGTGCACGGGATGGCGCCCTTGTCGCGCATCCAAGCGACCGCGACGGAGGTGTCGAGGCCGCCGGAGAAGGCGATGCCGACGCGCTCGCCGGCGGGAAGGGAGGTGAGAACCTTAGACATAGGAAGAGTATGCGCATTAATGCATGGTCATGCAAAACCGAATCTCGGACCGATCCCGGATCGGACCCCGATCACGATCCGATCCGAGGTCCGAACCGGCTCCTGTCCGGAGCGGATCCGGGGCCGATCCCGGGCCGATCGGGGGCCGATCCGGTCCCGACGGCCGTGGTGTAGACCGCCGAGGGGCTCACGCCGTCAGCTCGGTCAGGCCCCCGACACCGGGGGTGAGATCGTGCCGCACGAAGTGTTCCGTCCCCAGGATCCGCTCCCGGGCCGCCGCGGGCACCCCGGACAGGAGCCCGGGCAGCGAGCGCGCCCGGGCCGCCTCCGAGCGGTGCGCCCGGATCGCCGCCCACTTCTGCTCGATCCAGGGGCGGACGTCGACGGACGCGCCGATCGTGTCGTCCGCGACGGTGTGCACCCGTTTGTCGACCCCGGCGAGCAGTTCGGCCAGTTCGCCCGAGGCGGAGCGGGGATGAGCGGACAGGTGGAGGGCGCCGGGCCGCCACGGGCGACCCGCCTCGGGGCAGAACCCTTCGAGTCCGGCGGCGTGCACGGCCAACAGCGTCACGCGGTGGGTGTGGACGTGGTCGGGGTGGCCGGACGAGCCCCGGGCGTCATGGGTGACGACGATGTCCGGCCGGAAGGCCCGCACGTGGGCGACCACCCGCCCGATGGTCTCGTCGAGCGGCGCGTCGCACCAGCGCGGCCGCCCGGGGGCCGATGACGGAACCCGGTGGTCGGCGTAGCCGAGCATGCGGGGCTCTCCGGCCCCCAGGATCCGCAGGGCGTCGGCGAGCTCACCGGCGCGGTCGCTGTCGGGCGCCCAGGTCGCCGTCACGACGGCGGTGCGCGCGCCCGCCGCCGCGTGCCGGGCGAGGATGCCACCCGCGGACAGGGACTCGTCGTCGGGATGGGCGTAGACCGCGAGGAGGTCGGCACGGGGCATGTCGGATCGGTCCTTCCGTGGGCGCTTCACCGTGGGACGGTGCGGAACGGGGGTCGACGTGGCGGGCCCTGTCGGTCCGGATCACGCCTGCGACCGTCGCGGTACTCGACGTGGTCCCACGGGGGGTCGCCCGGGACGCCGTCGCTGGAGTGGAACGAGGTGCGGAAGCGCGGACGGCTCGGCTGGACGGCGACGCGTCCGGGGCCGTGGCGGGCCCGTCGGCGGGCTCGGCGTCGGGCAGCCGCGGTCACCGTCGAAGCCCTTCGCTGCGGGGGTCGGTGGGGAGGGTGGCGTGGTCGATCGCGGCGGAAGAGCGGCCGGGGCGGTCGACGCGCGGGGGCAGGTCCGTCAGTCCGGTGTCGGTCATGACGAGGTCGATCGTCTCGCTCAGGGTGCTGTCCGCTCCGATGACGGTCTCCGAACCGTCGGGGAGGAGGTCGTGTTCGCGGTACCAGGCGCGCAAATCCCGCTCGGTGACCCGGATCAGGTAGTCGTGATCGGACTTCGAGGCATGACGGGTCAGCGTCTCCTCGATCGGGATGTCGAGGTAGTAGCAGCGTGAGACCCCGCGGTGATCGCCGAGCAGGCGGGCGAGCATGTCTCCGTAACGATCGGCGTACAGGATGCCTTCGACCACCACGTGGTAGCCCGCGTCCAAGGCGTAGCGGGCGACGGTGTCGATCAGTCCGATGTTGGCGCCGCCGGGCACGTCGTGCTCCCTCAGGACGACCCGCCGCAGGTTGTCCTGGCCGACGAGGGCCACGCCGCGACCGAATCGGTCACGGATCCCGGCCGCGACCGAGGATTTGCCCGAGGCGGAGTTGCCCCGAAGGACCACGAGTCGGGTCTCCGCGCTCCCCACGCTCGCGCGGGCCACGTCACCGACCTCCGAGGAGGCGGCGACGCAGGGTTCGGGCCGGGTCGGTGGTCATGGTGACGCCCGCGGCGTCGGTCCGCCCCCGGGCCGGCGACGGAGCACCGCCCGCGCGGGTGGGGCCGTCCAGGAGGCGGGTGCGTACCGGTCCGCCGGGCTCATGCGGCACCGGGTCGCCCGGCTGCTGGAAGTGCAGGGCGCCGGGGTGGCCGCCGCGGTAGGCGTCCAGTCCGGCGCGGCAGTACGCCACCATCGGTTCGGGCAGCGCGTCGAGGGCGTACCAGCCCATGGCGTCGCAGAGCTCCGGCTCCATGATGTCGGGCTCGCCGGTGAAGCGTCGGACCTCGAAGAAGAAGCCGACGCGGGCACGGCCGTGGGGGCTCCGGTGGTGGACGGTGGTGGCGAGGGCCACGGCCGTCCGGTCGATGGCCACGCCGGTCTCCTCGGACGCCTCGCGGATCAGCCCGTCGACCACGTCCTCGTGGGGCCCGTCCAGATGCCCCGACGGCAGGTGCCACAATCCGGAGGCGTACACGGCGCCGGACCTCCGGGACAACAGCACTTCCGGGCCGGTCGCCCCGTCGCGGGCCAGGATCAGGTGCACGTCGACCGTCAGCGCGTAGCGCTCGCGGCGGCTCACCGGCCGGTCCCGGGGCGGGCCGGTGAGCAGAGGTGCCGGCCCCCGACGGCGTCCTGTGCGATGTCCCCATCCGTGGAGCGGTGGTCGAACGCAGTCTGCAAGGGTCCTCCCTGGTCGACGCGGAGCCGAGCGGCGCTCGAACGATCCGTCACCGCAGGGCACCGTAACGGGCTTTCGAGGACGAGCATTTCGAACAGGATTGCGGACTCGCGGTGCCGGGCGCTCCCCCTCGGGCGCGACGGATCCCGAACTCACACGTTCGAGTGGACAGGCCTCCGAAGCACTCGATCGGGGACTTGCGGGGCTCGTCGCGCACACCGTTCCCGCCCATCGGCGGCTCGGCGCGGCCGTCGGCGGGGGGAGCGGTTTCCGCCATGTTCGTGATTCTCCGCACGCCGTCGGGTGCGCTCAGTAGCGTGAGTTTCGAAATCGGTCCGACTTCGTGCACGCGAGCGTCGGACCCCGGTGGAGAACGGCACGTGAGGGAGCTGGACCGATGGCGAACGTGGAAGTGTCCTTGAAGGAGACGATGACCTCGATCGAGGGGGCGTTGGGAGCGGCGCTGGTGGACTACACCAGCGGCATGGCGCTGGGAACTCTCGGCGGCGGAAAGGACCTTGACCTGGTCGTCGCCGCCGCGGGCAACACCGATGTGATCCGCGCGAAGGTGCGCACCCTGGAGATGCTGGGCCTCCGCGACGAGATCGAGGACCTGCTGATCACGCTCGGCAGCCAGTACCACCTGATCCGGCTGCTCAGGGGACGCGGTACGGACGGCCTCTTCCTGTACGTCGTGCTGGACAAGGGCAATTCCAACCTGGCCATGGCCCGCCACCAGCTGAAGCGCGTCGAGGCGGCCCTGGAGGTGTAGCGCGGCCTTCTCGGGCCCACGCATGCCCACGAGTTGAAGGATTCTTCAACTCGGCACATCTGAAACCGGTCAACCTCGGCCTTGCGTGGGCCCGCGGAACGGGAAGATGGGTTCCGACAGCTGTCCGACTCCGAACCCCCGGAACGGCAAGCACCGTTCCACGCACACGGCGGGAGCATGCGTGGGAATGCAGGTACCCCTGTACCAGGCGAAGGCCGAGTTCTTCCGAATGCTGGGCCACCCCGTCCGCATCCGTGTGCTGGAACTGCTTCAGAACGGTCCCGTGCCCGTACGGGAGCTCCTCGCGGAGATCGACATCGAACCGTCCAACCTCTCGCAGCAGTTGGCGGTGCTGCGTCGGTCCGGCATCGTCGTCTCCATTCGCGACGGCGCGACCGTCAGCTACGCGCTGGCGGGCGGAGACGTCGCCGAACTGCTGCGCGCCGCCCGCCGGATCCTGACCGAGCTCCTGGTGGGCCAGCACGAACTCCTGGAGGAACTCCGCCAGGGGGAGCCGGCGCCCACCCCCGCGAGCACGCTACGGAGCACGGGCGTGCACGCGGACTGAAACCGCCGCCGGCGTCCTCGATCCCGGCTACGGGAGCGCGCTGGTCACACCGTCGACGACCATCATCCACATGGGCTGGGCGCCCGTACCGAACGCCGACGCCAGCACGTAGCCGATGGAGGCGTCGACCGGCCGGACCTCGACGTCCTCCTGCCACTCGACGATGACCATCTCGTCACCGTCGCTGGAGAAGTCACCCAGGTGCGTACCGTCGCGGGTCAGCCTGCTGCTGGGCACGGAGTCGGGGACCAGCCGGTAGACGGCTCCGTCGTACGTCACGTCCACCCGGTACGAGCGCCTGGTCAGCCCGCCCTTCGCCGGCATCAGCCCGGCCTCACGGCCGTCGACGCTCAGGGCGAGGAGCGCCGGGTCACGCGTGCCGATCGCGATGTGGGGGTCCACCTCCGTACCGGGAGAACGCTCCAGGACCGCGCGGGGTATACCCGGGCCCTCCACCTCGATGCGGTCCTGGCCTTCCTGGCGAACCGTGACGTCACCGAACAGCGTGTCGTCGATGGGTGCTCGGTCCATGTCGTTCACAGTCATGAGTCGTTTCGCTCGGAGGGGACGGATCGGTCGGATCCGTCGCAGCGGACGGGTCGGTCGGAGTGGACGGTCGGTCGACCGGACACCCCGTACCCGGACGTGGCGACATGCCTACGTGGCAGGGGACATGACGCCCGCCCGGCTCACCGTACTGGCCGCCCGACCCCTCCCGATGCCCGGGGGCCGGGGGTGCCCCCGCCCGGTGCGCGGTCGTCGCCTGGCGCCCGCGGCGGGCCCGCGTTTCACTGGAAGGTGCCGCACACGCGCGCCCGCGGAGGACCCGTCGCGTCGGTAGGGGCCCTCCGGCCGCGGACGCATGCCGGGAGGTCCCGTGAACACGCACACACCACCCCGCTTCGACCCCACACGGGTCGCCCACCTGCAGGGTTCGTTCGCGCCGGTGACCGAGGAGGTCGAGACGGCCGACCTGGAGGTTACGGGGGCACTGCCGGACGCACTGGACGGCCTCTACCTGCGCAACGGGCCCAACCCGCGCTTCACGCCGATCGGCTCCTTCCTGTACCCCATCGACGGGGACGGCATGCTGCACGGCGTGTGGCTCTCCGGGGGCCGGGCCCGGTACCGGAACCGTTTCGTTCGCACCCCGGCGCTGCTCGCCGAGGAGCGGGCGGGCCGCGCGCTCTGGGGCGGACTCGAATCGATGATCATGCCGGACGCCGACCAGGTCGGACCGGAACTCGCGGGCACCTTCCGGGACCTTCCCGACGTCAACGTCGTCCGCCACGGCGGACGCCTGCTGGCGCTCGCCGAGTCGGCCTGCCCCTTCCGCATGGGCGCCGACCTGGAGACCCTGGGCAAGGAGGACTTCGGCGGCGCACTCCCCGCGGGCATCACCGCCCACCCCAAGATCGACCCGGTCACGGGCGAGATGGTCGTCTTCTGCTACGGCCTGGAGCCGCCCTACCTGACCTGGTCGGTCATCGACCGCGACGGCACGGTGACGCGCGGTCCCACCCCGGTCGACGGGGTGGACGAGCCCATGATGATCCACGACATGGCCCTCACCGCCCGCTACGCCGTCCTCGTCCTCGCCCCCGTCTTCTTCGACCTCGGCGCCGCCATGGCGGGCGGCTCCGTCCTGGCCTGGCGGCCCGACCGGGGCACCCGCGTGGCATTGATCCCGCGCGACGGCGGACCGCCGCGCTGGGCCACCGACGAGGCCTTCTGGATGTGGCACACCGTGAACGCGTACGACGACGGTCCGGGCGCGGACGCCCCGGTGGTCCTCGACTACGTGCAGTGGAGCCGGCTGACCGTCGGCGGGGGCCCCGAGGACGCGGCGGACCCGGTGACCGGCGGCCTCGTACGGGCACGCATCGATCCGGTCGCGGGCAGCATGGCCCGCACCATGCTCGACGACACCCGGGTGGAGTTCCCCCGGATCGACGACCGGCGCATCGGACAGCACCACCGGTACGTCGCGCTGGCGACCGACACCGGCCGGACCGACCTGCTGCCCGGCGAGTACGACGCCGTGCGCTGGTACGACACCGAGACCGGCACCAGCCGGGTCTGGGCGGCCGGGAACCTGTCCGTCGGCGAGCCGGTCTTCGCCCCCGAGCCCGGACACGACGCGGACGGACCCGGATCCGGCGGCCCCGGCGCGGACGGACACGGCTACTGGCTGACCTTCGCCACCGACCGCACCGACGGGGCGAGTTGGTTCCTGGTCATCCCGGCCGAGGACCCCGCCTCCGGCCCGGTGGCCCGCGCACGCGTTCCCGTACGCGTCCCGCTCGGCCTGCACGGATGCTGGCTACCGACGGTGGGCGCCCACGGGGCCGGACGCTGACCCGGCGGGGAGTGTCGTCCCGCACGTCGAGGCACGCCGTGGCCCGTGCCTTCCTCGGCGGCCGGGGCGGGCGGACGCCGTTCGCGGTGTCCTGACGGCACGTCCTACGAGCCGGCCCGAACGTCCCTCAGCCATCGCCGTACTTCCCTGGCGTTGCGCAGTCGGACGGCGACGAGGTGGGGATGGGCCGCGAGTCGTTCCCCGATCGCCTTGCGCCTCACCGCGTGATGGGTCCAGGCCCAGCGCATCGGATGCTCGGGATCGGACAGGAACTCCCGCAGCGTCTCCCGGTTCCCGTTCCACAACTCTCGGCGGGTGACGACCCGGAGGACCGATCGACGCACGACCCGGTGCATCACCGTCCTTCGCGGGAGGTCGAGCCAGACCAAGGTATCCGCCCTGGTCCACAACAGGCCGCCGAGCGTGGAGTGGTACTGCTCCTCGCACACCCATCGGGGCTCGGCGGTGAACCTGGCCACGTCGTCCTCGAACTCGGGGCGCTTCACCCACTGCGGACCGTGGTAGAGGGCGTCCAGCTCGGTCCGGGGCAACCCGAGGCGAGCGGCGAGCGCCGTCGCCATCGTGGTTTTGCCCGCCCCCGAGATCCCGGCGACGATCACACGTTCCATACCCATGTGCCGCAGGCTATCCGAGCCGGAACCGAGCGGTTCGGGCCTGGGATCGCCCGGGTGCCCGACGCCGGAGCTCCAGGTCGCGGGCCGCTTCCGCCTCGTGTCCCGGTCGTGCGACGATCCGGAACAGTGAACCGGAAGAACGGGCAGGTGAAGGGCGCATGGTCAGGATGCACGCGGACGAAGCGGATACCGACGCGGGCCTGGTGCGACGGTTGTTGCGCGCCCAGTTCCCCCGGTGGGCGGACCTCCCGATCGGTCGGCTCGCCTCCGGAGGCACCGTCAACGCGATCTACCGGCTCGGCGACGACCTGACCGTGCGACTGCCGCTGCGGCCCGGCGGCGGCGAATCCATCGCCATGGAAGCGCGGCTGCTGCCCCGGCTCGCCCCGCTCCTGCCGTTGCCGATCCCGGAGGTGGTGGCCACCGGGGTCCCGGGGGAGGGGTACCCCCTGCCCTGGTCGGTGTACCGGTGGATCGACGGCAGCAACCCCGTCGAGGGCGCTCTCGCGGATCCCGGCCCGGTGGCCCGCGCCCTCGCGGACTTCGCCGTGGCCTTCCGCAAGGTCGACCTGACGGGTGGTCCGCCCGCACACCGCGGCGAGCCGTTGATCACCGAGGACCGGGAGGTACGGGCGGCCATCGAGGCGCTGCGCCACACCGACGAGCCCTTCGACGTCGACGAGATCGTCGCGGCCTGGGACGAAGCACTCGACGCCCGGCCCTGGAGCGGCCCGGCCTGCTGGACGCACTCCGACCTCATGCCGAGCAACCTGCTGCTCATGGGTGACCGCGTCTCGGCGGTCATCGACTTCGGCACCGTGGGCAGGGGAGAACCCGCCACCGACCTCATCCCCGCCTGGAACCTGCTGCCCGCCCCGGCGCGGCACGCCTACCGCGAGGCGGTGGACGTGGACGACGCGACGTGGGCCCGCGGCCGGGGCTGGGCGCTCTCCATGGCGGTCATCCAACTGCCGTACTACCGGGCGACCAATGCCATCATCTCGGCCAACGCCCGTCACGTGATCCGCGAGATCCTCGGGAGCTGAACACGCGGCGGGCGGGGTCCGCCGGGGCGGCGATCGGCGGTCCCGTGGGCGCGGCAGTCCCGCACGAGGGTGGGGGTGGTGCGGGGCCCGCGCACTCCCACCCGTCCGTTTTGTCTCTCGACAGTCGTAAAAGATCAGCTTAGCCTTGCCTAAGTCCTGCACGCGACTGCATTCCTGTGCGCCCCGTTCCTCCTGTTTCGAGTACCAGCCGCACTCCGTTCGGCATCGGGCGACATCCATCCGCGCCGCCGCCGGTGATGAGGCCCGCCGATCCGGGTTCACCCGGTGCATCGAAGGGATAACGTACAGCGACATGGGCACGACCATGATGGAGCGCTCGGCACACAAAGGCACAACCGACCTTCAGAACCGAAGAGTTACCGGCCTGTTCGTGCTCTCACTGGTCCTCCTGGCCGCAGCGGTCGTGTCGTTGGCGGTCGGCGCTCGGGCGCTGAGTCCCGGCGAAGTGTGGCAGGGCCTGCTCGGGGCGCCGGACCCGGACCGGCGGCTCACCGAGATCAGACTCATCGTGCAGACCGTACGGGTGCCCCGGACGGTGCTCGCGGTGGTGGCGGGCATCGCCCTCGGGGTCGGCGGGGCACTGATCCAGGGCTACACCCGCAACCCGATCGCCGACACGGGGCTGTTGGGGGTGAACTCCGGCGCCTCCTTCGCGGTGGTGACGGCGATCGCCGTGTTCGGGTTCGTCAACCCGTTCCAGTACGTGTGGTTCGCCTTTCTGGGCGCCGCGGTCTCCGGCGTCCTCGTGTTCGGCCTGGCGAGCATGGGGCGCGGGGCGGGGAACCCGTTGACGCTGGCCCTCGCCGGGCAGGGGGTGACGGTGTTCCTCGCGGCGATGACGACGGCGGTCGCGCTCTCGGACAAGGCGTCGCTGAACGCGCTGCGCTTGTGGAACGCCGGCTCCGTCGCCGGGGTCGGGTTCGACGTGATCCGGCCCGTGACCGCCTTCATCGGGGCCGGGCTGCTGCTGGCGGCGACCACGCTGCCGGCCGTCAACCTCCTCAACCTGGGCGACGACGTGGCACGGGGGCTGGGGGTGAACGTCGCGCTGACCCGCACCACCGGCATCGTCGCGATCACCCTGTTGGCCGGGGCGGCCACCGCGGCCTGCGGGCCCATCGCGTTCCTGGGCCTGATGGTGGCGCACGTGGCCCGGTACCTGACCGGCCCCGACTACCGTTGGCTGGTTCCCTACGCCGGTCTGCTCGGCGCCATCGTGCTCCTGGTCTGCGACATCGTGGGGCGGCTGCTGGTGCGCCCCGGCGAACTGGACGCGGGCGTCGTCGTGGCCCTGCTGGGCGCCCCCTTCTTCGCGTTCCTGGTGTGGCGCGGAAAGTTCAGGAGCGCGTGAACGGGGCCGGCGCCGCGCCACCGGGCGCGAGGGGATCCGACGTGAGGGCCTCCGGCGCGAAGGTGTCCGGCGCCGAGGCGTCGGGTGTGAAACCGTCGGGCGGGGAGCCGGTGGACGCGAACACATCGGAGGTGGGGGCGCAGTCATGAAGGCATCCGATGTGAAGTCGTCCGGGACGGGGTCGTCCGGGACCGGGTGGTCCGATCCGCGGTCGTCGGACCCGCGTGCGCCGAGCGCCGGGTCGTCGGGCGCGGCGCCGGCCGTGGCCCCGGGCGTGCGGCTCGGCAGGGTGTCGTTCGTCTGGCGGCCGTGGATGCTGGCCGTCACCGTGGTGCTGGCCGCGGCCACCTTCCTCGTGTTCTGCCTGTCCATCGCCGTCGGGGACTTCCCCATCGGCCTGCCCCGGGTGATCGGTACGATCCTGGGCGGGGGCGAGCAGGTCGACGAGTTCGTGATCATGGATTTGCGGATGCCGCGCGCCCTGGCCGGATGCGTCGTCGGCGTCGCGCTCGGCGTGTCCGGGGCCATCACCCAGTCCATCGCGCGCAATCCGCTGGCGAGCCCGGACATCCTCGGCATCACCGGGGGCGCCGGTGCGGTCGCCGTGTTCCTGGTGACGGTGTCGGGCGGTACCGCGACGGCCGTCGTCAACTCCGTGGGCCTGTCCGGAGCGGCCCTCGCGGGAGGTCTCGGTACGGGGCTCCTCGTCTACTTCCTCGCGTGGCGGCGCGGGGTCGACGGCTTCCGGCTCATCCTCATCGGGATCTCCGTGAGCGCCGTCATGGAGGCCGTCACGACCTGGCTGCTGGTCAGCGCCGACATCCGGGACGTGGCCAGGGCGCAGGCATGGCTGATCGGCTCGCTGGACAACCGCTCCTGGGACGACATCACGGTGGCGCTCCGGTCCACGCTCGTCCTGATGGCCGTGGTGGCGTGCGTCGCCTTCCAGTTCAAGCCGATGCACCTCGGCGACGAAGTGGCCGCCGGCCTCGGCGTCCGGTACACGGTGGTCCGTGCGGTCCTGCTCCTGTGTGCGGTGCTGTTGGCCGGGGTGGCGGTCGGTGCGGCGGGTCCGGTCCCGTTCGTCGCCCTCGTGGCGCCGCAGGTGGCCATGCGGCTGACCAGGTCCCCCACGCCGCCGATGATCGCCTCCGGCGTCGTCGGAGCCCTCCTGCTGATCGGTGCGGACCTCGTCGCGCGCACGGCCCTGCCGATCACGTTGCCGGTCGGTGTGGTGACCGCGGCGGTCGGTGGCCCCTTCCTCGTCTATCTGCTGGTGCGGGCCAACGTCCGCTGACCGGTGCACACGTTCGAGAAAGTCCGGATCAGGGGGGGGATCGTGTCCGTTCAACACATCGCCGGGGCCGGCCCGGGAGGTGACGGCGCCGCCACCGGGGTGAACGGCGCCTCCCGACTGGCGGCCCGGGGCGTCACGGTCGGGTACGGCACCCGCACCGTCATCGACGGCCTCGACGTGGCGGTACCACCACGGGTGATCACCACGATCATCGGCGCCAACGGATGTGGGAAGTCGACCCTGTTGCGGACCCTGTCACGGTTGCTCAAACCGACGAGCGGGACGGTCGTGCTGGACGGCGAGGACATCGCCACCCTCCGGACCAGGGACGTGGCGAAGAAGCTCGGGCTGTTGCCGCAGGCTCCGGTGGCGCCCGAGGGCCTCACGGTGGCCGACCTGGTCGCCAGGGGCCGCCATCCGCACCAGAGTTGGCTTCGGCAGTGGTCGTCCGACGACGCGGCCGTCGTCGAGCGGGCGTTGGCGATGACCGGCGTGGCCGACCTGGCGGACCGTCCGGTCGACGCGCTGTCCGGAGGCCAGCGCCAACGCGTGTGGATCTCGATGACGCTGGCCCAGGGCACCGACCTGCTGCTGCTGGACGAGCCGACCACCTACCTGGACCTCGCCCACGCGATCGACGTGCTCGACCTCGTGGACGACCTCCACGAGTCGGGGTGCACCGTGGTCATGGTGCTCCACGACCTCAACCTGGCCACCCGCTACAGCGACAACCTCATCGTCATGAAGGAGGGTTCGATCCTGGCGCAGGGCCATCCCGGCGAGGTCATCGACGCCGATCTGTTGTACGAGGCGTTCGGCCTGCGCGCCAAGGTGATCAACGATCCGGTCGGCGACCGGCCGCTCATCGTGCCGATCGGCCGCGCCCACGTACGGGTCGACGGGTCGGACAAAGATACGGAGCAAGTAAGGCTAGGCTAGCCTCACTTGCGCACGGTAGGGTTTGCCTGCCCTCGGGCGGGACGAACGGGAAACGGGAACGGCGACGCGGACGGCGACACGGGCCGCAACGGGACCCGCGGGACGAACCGCGACACGGACTGCAACGGACAGTACGACAGCAAGGGACTGCGGATGCTTCTCCAGCGAACGACGCGTACGAACTCCTGGCGAAGGGCGGCGGCGTTACTGTCCGCGGCCACCCTCGGGCTCGGCCTCCTCGCCGGGTGCGGTTCGGACTCCAAGGACGAGAGGGACGGGAAGAGCGACGGCGCACCGGCCGCCGCGACCGGTGCCTTCCCGCTCAGCGTGGAGCACGCGTTCGGATCGACGAAGGTGGCCAAGGCACCCCAGCGGGTGGTCTCCGTCGGCTACACCGACGACCAGGCGATCCTCGCCCTCGGCATCAAGCCCGTCGGGATGGTCGACCAGTACCCGAACCCGCCGGGCACGGCCCCCGACATCAACACCCAATGGCCTTGGGTGAAGGAGAAGTGGGGCACCACCCGCCCCGAGGTCGTCATGAACAACGGTGACACCGGCCCGAACTACGAGAAGATCGCCGCACTGCGCCCCGACCTGATCATCGCGGTGTACTCCGAGATCGACCAGGCCGCCTACGACAAGCTCTCCAGGATCGCACCGACGGTGGGCCGTACCAAGGCCGAGAAGGAGCCGTTCAGCGCTCCCTGGCAGGACAACGCCCTCCACATCTCCAAGGCCCTGGGCAAGGCCGATGAGGGCGCCGCGCTGGTCAAGGGCATCCAGGACAAGCTGGACGCGGCCCGCGCCGCCCACCCCGAGTTCGCCTCCCAGACCGCCGTCGCACTGTCCTGGTACAAGGACTCGGCAGCCCCGTTCACCACCACCGACGTACGCGGCCGACTCGTCACGGGCATCGGCTTCAAGGGCCGGACCGAGATCGACGAGATCGCGGACGGCAAGTTCTTCACCACGTTGTCCCCGGAACGCATGGACCTGATCGACGTCGACCGGCTCTTCGTCATCAACGACAAGGCGGACACGGAAGCCCTCAAGAAGTTCGAGCTCTTCGCCAACCTGTCCGCCGTCAAGAACGGCAAGGTGTCCTACCTGCTCGACAGCGAGGGCCCGGCGGTCGGTGCGGCCATGTCCCAGGGCACCCTGCTGTCCCTGCCCTACGCCATCGACGAACTCGTCAAGTCGGTCGGCAAGGTGTGAGCACCACCGACACGCGCCCGACGGCCCCGTCCACCCTGCACACGACGACCGGACGCGAGGCCGCCCGCTGGGTGGCCGCGCACTGCCGCGAAAGGCCCTGGCTGACCTCGGCCACCGTGCTCACCACGGTGGCCGGGGCGGCCCTCCAGGTACTCCCGCTCCTACTGCTCGGCCGGGTCGTCGACGCCGTCGTCGCGGGCGGGCCGCGGTCGATCCTGGTCACGACCGGGGCGGTGATGGTGACCGCCGCGTTGCTCGGCGCGGCGGCCACCGCCGTGTCGACGTACCTCGTGGGGCGCCTCGGCGCCGACCTGCTCGCCCGCCTGCGCGAGGGCGCCGTCCGGGCCGTGCTGGGGATGCCGAGCGCCCGGATCGAGCAGGTCGGCCGTGGTGACGTCCTGTCCCGGGTCGGCGACGACGTGGCCGTGCTGTCCAAGGGCATCCGCACGGCCGTCCCCACGGTGTTCTCGGCGGGCGTGCTGGTCGTCATCGCCACGGTCGGCATGTTCGGCCTGGACTGGCGGCTCGGCCTCGCCGGCGCCGGCGCGCTGCCCGCGTACGCGCTGGCCCTGCGCTGGTACCTGCCGGTGTCCGCCCCGCTCTACCAACAGCAGCGCGCCGCCCAGGCCGACCGGGCCCAGGCCCTGATCAGCGGACTGAACGGGATCGACACCGTACGGGCGTACCGCCTGGAAGGGGCCGTCCGCGACAAGGTCACCAGCGAGTCGTGGCGGGTGCGCAACCTCGGTGTCGAGGTGTTCCGGCTCTTCGGGCGCTTCGTCGGCAGGGAGAACCGCGCCGAGTTCATCGGGCTGGTCCTGATCATCGTGGTCGGGTACGCCCTGCTGGAGGCCGACGCCGCCACCCTGGGCGAGGTGTCGGCCGCCCCACTGCTGTTCCACCGACTGTTCACACCGCTGGGCTCCATCATGTTCACCTTCGACGAGGCACAGAAGTCGGGCGCGAGCCTGACCCGGCTGGTCGGAGTGCTGGGGGAGGACGCGGAGGACCGCCTCGTCGGCGCCCTGACCTCCGCGTCGGCCCCGGACGTGCGCCTCCCGGTGACGGTACGGGGCCTGACGTTCGGCTACCCCGACTCCGAGGAACCGGTCCTGCGGGACGTCGACCTGACGATCCCGGCCGGCGGCTCGCTCGCCCTGGTGGGGGCGACCGGCGCGGGCAAGTCGACGCTGGCCGCCCTGATCGCGGGCATCGGGACCCCGCAGGCCGGGTCGGTGCGCATCGGCCCGACGGACCTCGCCGGAGTGGACGAGGCCGGGGCCCGGGCACTGGTGAGCATCCTGACGCAGGAGACCCACGTGTTCTCCGGACCCCTCGCCGAGGACCTCCGGCTGGCAGCTCCGGACGCGACCGACGACGAGGTGATGGCGGCCCTGACCACGGTCGGCGCCGACAGCTGGGTCCGGGCCCTGCCCGCCGGACCGGACACGCCGGTCGGTGAGGGCGGCGAGCGGCTCGACGTCACCAAGGTCGCACAGATCGCCCTGGCCCGACTCGTCCTGGGCCGGACGCCGGTGGTCGTGCTCGACGAGTCGACCGCGGAGGCGGGCAGCGAGGGCGCGGCCGAGCTGGAACGCGCCGTGCTCGCCGCCTGTAGGGGACGCACCACCCTGTTCGTGGCGCACCGGCTGACCCAGGCCATGGCGGCGGACCGGATCGCCGTGCTGGACGCGGGTCGCGTCGTGGAACAGGGGAGCCACGAGGAACTGGTGGCCCTGGACGGCCGCTACGCCAGGCTGTGGCAGGCGTGGCGGGAAGGCAGCTGAGTGACCCCTGCCCCGTACGGGGCAGGACGGTGAAACAGAAAGGACGCGTCTTCGATGACGGAACCGACAGCTCGTCACGTACTGCTTTCTGCGACACGCCTGGCCGACGTGCGCCGGAGAACCGGTGACCACTCCGACCGGACCATCGCCGAAGCGTGCGCGATCGGGCTGTCGTACTGGGCCACGGGCCGCGACCCCGAAGGCCTGGAGCTGACTCCCGGAACCCTGTTCGTCGACGTCCTCGCCTGGGTGGACAACGGGGGGGCCGGACCGGCCGGCTGGGAGGTCGCCGCGGACGGCCGCAGCATCACCGTCCCGGACGGCGTCGAGTGCGCCGACGCGCAACTCGCCCTCGACGACCTCGCCGACTTCCCGGACCGGCCCGTCGCCACCATCGGCCCCTCCGGTGTGGCGGAACGGATCGAGGCCCTGGCCGGGTGGAACGACACCGGCGCGGAGCGGCTCCGGCCGACCATCGTCGAGATGTTCCTGGAACAGGCCCGGACCAGGCCGGACGCCGTCGCGATCGTCGACGAACACCGTTCCCTGACGTATCGGCAAGCTGCCGAGTTATCGGGCGGGTTGGCGGACCACCTGGTCGAGCGGGGCGTCGTGGCCGAACAGGTCGTCGGCATCTCGCTGGGGCGATCCGCCGACATGGTCGTCGCCCTGCTCGGTGTGCTCCGGGCCGGCGCGGCGTTCGTGCCCCTCGATCCGCAGTGGCCGGCCGCGCGCCGGGCCGTCGTCATCGCCGATGCCCGCATCGGCCTGCAGATCAACACCTCCGGCGAGCACGCCCCCGACGAACCGGAAGCCGTCCCCGTCGACCTCGGTCACTGGCGGTTCGGTTCCCGTCCCGATCCGGCGGCCGTGACCGCCGTCCCCGGCGACTCCCTCGCCTACGTGATCTTCACATCCGGGTCGACCGGCCGCCCCAAGGGCGCGATGATCCGCCACGAGGCGATCAGCGAGCGCCTGCTGTGGCAGGTCGACGAGATCCTCCGCTTCGGACCCGACGACGCCTCGCTGTTCAAGGCACCCCTGTCCTTCGACATCTCCATCAACGAGATCTTCCTGCCCCTGGTGTCCGGCGGCAGGCTCGTGGTGCTGCGCCCCGGCGGCGAACGCGATCCGCACCACCTGCTGGAGGTGATCGCCGAACAGCGCGTCACCTTCACCTACCTGGTCTCGTCCATGCTCGACGTCCTGCTGGAGATCGCCGGCGATTCCGGCCGGCTGGACAGCCTGCGGCACGTGTGGTGCGGCGGCGAGGTGCTGACCCCGGAGCTGTACGAGCGCTTCCGCACCCGGCTCGACATACCCATGTACCACGGATACGGCCCGGCCGAGACGACCATCGGCGTCTCCCACGTCATCTACCGGGGCGCGGCCGAACGCCTCTCGACATCGATCGGCAAGGCCAACCCCAACACCCAGCTCTACGTCCTCGACGACGAACTCCGTCCCGTCCCCGTCGGCGTCGGCGGCGAACTCTACGCCGGCGGCCTCCTCCTGGGCCGCGGCTACGTCAACTCGCCCGGCCTGACCGCGTCGCGGTTCGTCGCGAACCCCTTCGCCACCGACGGATCCCGGCTGTACCGCACCGGCGACCTCGCGCGCTTCGCCCCCGACGGGTCCCTCGACTTCCTCGGCCGATCCGACAACCAGATCAAGATCCGCGGCATGCGCCTGGAGATCGAGGACGTCGAGGTCGGCCTCGCGGAACACCCCGCGGTACGGCACACCTGCGTCGTCGCGAAGAAGAACACGGCGGGCGGAACCTACTTGGTGGGCTACGTCATCCCGACCGCCGGGAACGGGGCGCTACGGGCGGACGAGGTCAAGGCGTGGGCCGCCGGGCACATGGTCGAGTACATGGTCCCCGCCCACCTCGTCGTGCTGGAGGAGTTCCCACTCACGGCGAACGGCAAGATCGACCGGGCCGCGCTGCCCGAGCCCGCGTCCCCCACCGGCGCGGCCACCCCTCCCACCACGGAGAACGAACGCCTCGTGTGCGCGGCGGTCGCCACCGTACTGCGCCTCGACGAGGTCGGCGTGGACCAGGACTTCTTCCAGCTCGGCGGGGACAGCATCCTGGCGATCTCCCTGCTGAGCGCGCTGCGCGCAGCCGGCCTCCACGTCACCGCACGTCAGATCTTCACGCACAGCGCCGTGGGGGCGCTCGCGGCCGTCGCGGACCGCGGCGCCGCCGCCGGCGTGGACCACGCCGACGTGGCGACGGGCGCCGTCGTCGGATCCCCCGTCGTCCAGTGGCTCGGCGAGACGACGGACGCGATCGACGGCTTCGTGCAATCGGTCGTGCTCAACACCCCGCAGGACCTGACCGCCGACGGACTCGACGCGGTCCTCGCCGCCCTGCTCGACCGCCACGACATGCTCCGGGCCAGGCTGGTGCGCGCGGACCGCTGGAGCTTCGAGATCCCGGAGCCGGACCGCTCCACCACCCGGATCTGGCAGGAGAGCGACCGACCGGTCGACGCCTGCGTCGCGCTCGCCACCGACGCACTGGACCCCGACGACGGCGTCATGCTGCGGGCCGTCTGGCGCCCCACGGCACGCCAACTCGTACTGGTCGCCCACCACGTCGTGATCGACGGAGTGTCCTGGCGGATCCTGATGGAGGACCTCGCCACGACGTGGCGCCGGTTCACCGCGGGCGAGCCCCTCGCACTGCCCCGCACGGGCACCTCGTTCCGACGCTGGACCCAACTGCTGGAGCGCACCGCGTTCGACCCTGACCGGGCCCACTACCAACGCCCCCTCCCGGGACCGGACGCCCCGCTGGGCAGGCGCGCCCTGTCCGATGCCGACACCGTCGCCCGGGAACGGACGACGACCGTGCGCGTCGACCCCGACACCACGGCCGCACTGCTGGGCGAAGTGCCCGCGAAGTTCCACGCCGGCGCCAACGACGTGCTCCTGACCGCGCTGGCCGTCACCCTCGCCCGGTGGCGCCGCGACCTCGGCCAGGACCAGACGTTCGCGCACATCGAACTGGAGGGCCACGGACGCGAGGCCCGGTTCGTCGCCGGCGACGCCGGCTTCGAGCCGGAACTGTCCCGCACCGTGGGGTGGTTCACCACCCTCTTCCCCGTGACCGTCGACCCCGGCCCCGCCGCCGACCGCACCGACCCCGGCCACCTGGCCACCGCCCTCAAGGCCGTCAAGGACGATCTCGCCCGAACCCCGCGGGGCGGCCTGTCCTACGGAGTGCTGCGCCACCTGACCCGGGCCGAGTTCGACACCCCCGCCCCGCAGGTCCTGTTCAACTACCTAGGCCGCTTCGACGCGGGATCCGCCGAGGACTGGGAACTCGCTAACGCCACCGGTCAGTTGGGGGAGCGGCGTGACCCTCGGATGCGCCTCCCGCGCGCCCTGGAGTTCAACGCCATCGCCGAGCCCGACGCGACCGGCGGCTACGAACTGGTCACCACCCTCTCCTGGCCCGACGGGCTGCTCACCGACGAGGACGCGTCCGTCATCGGCGGGTACTTCCGCGAGGCCCTCACCGGGCTGGCCGCCCTGGCCGCCCTGCCCGTGGGCGGCCACTCTCCAAGCGACTTCGCCCCGGTGGCGCTCACCCAGAGCGACGTCGACGACCTGGACGGCCCGACGCTGCGGGACGTCCTGCCGCTGACCCCGCTGCAGGAAGGCCTGTACTTCCACTCGGTCTTCGACGACGACACCGGCGGCAGCTACGTCGAGCAGCAACTGCTCACGTTGGAGGGCGAGGTGGACGAGGTCCGGCTCGCCGCGGCGGCCACCCGACTGCTCACCCTCCACCCCAACCTCGCCGCCCGGTTCGTCGCCCTCGCCGACGGCCGGGTGGTCTCCGTCCTGGAGAGCGGAACACGGGCCCCGTTCACCACCCTGGACCGACCCGGCATCACCGACGAGGAGATCCGCGACCACGCCGAACGGGACCGCCGCCTCGGCTTCGACCTGGCCGCCGGCCCGCTGATGCGCTACACCCTCATCCGCGCCGGCTCGGGCCGGCAGGTCCTCGTGCAGACCGTGCACCACATCATCGCCGACGGCTGGTCCGTACCGCCGATGCTCCGCGCCCTGCTCTCCGAGTACCACGCCCCGGGCACCGGCCACCCGCGCGTCGGGTTCGGCGACCACGTACGGCGGCTCGTCTCGCTCGACGAGGACGAGAGCGACCGGGTGTGGCACGAACAGCTCGCCGACCTGCCCGGCCCGTGCCTGGTCGCCGGGGGGACCCCGCCCTCCGACCGGTTCGCCGACGCGGTTCAGGAACCGGACGACGACATCGACGAGGCCGCCCGCTCGGCGGCTGTCCCGCTCAGCGTGGCCGTGCACAGTGCCTGGGCCCTCGCACTGGGCGGCGTCCTGCACACCCGGGACGTCGTGTTCGGCTCCACCGTCTCCGGGCGCGACGCGGACGTCCCCGGCATCGAGGACATGGTGGGACTCCTCATCAACACCATCCCCGTGCGCGCCCGGTGGACCCCGACCACCACGGCACGCGAATTCCTCACCTCGGTGCGCGAGCACCAGGACGCGGTACGACCCCACCAACACGTCTCCCTGGCACGGATCAGCCGCCGGAGCGGCACGGGCCCCCTCTTCGACACCCTGGTGGTGTTCGACGTGGCGACCGACCTCGCGGGGCTGCGCAGCCCCGACGACACCCTCGTCATCACCGACGTCGTCAACGAGGGCGCCCCCCACTACCCCCTCACGCTCGTGGTGGAGCGCACCCCCGACGGCCGCCCGCGCTTCAACCTCATCCACGATGCCGCGCTGGTGAGGGAGGCCACAGCCCGCGCCCTGCTCGGCACGTTCACCCGCACCCTCACGGACCTGCTCGGCCACCCGGACACCCCGCTGGGCGACGTGGTCACCGAGGACGCCCGGCGCCCCGCACGCGTCACACCGACCACGCTGGGCGCCCTGTTCGAGGCCGCCGTCCACCGGGACCCGGACGCACCCGCGGTCACCCAGTGCTCGATCGACGGTGCCACCCGGACCCTGAGCTACGGTGAACTCGCACACGCGCGCGACGCGTTGGTGTCCACCCTGCGCGCGGCCGGAGTGGGGCCCGGCCGGCGGGTCGCCGTCGCCGTACCGCGTTCCGTGGAGCAGATCACGGCGCTGATCGCCGTCGTCACCGCGGGCGGCGCGTACGTACCGTTGGAGCCCGCCTATCCGGACGAGCGGCTGGAGTACATCCTGGCCGACTCCGCCCCGCAGGTCGTCCTCGTGGACCGTGACCAGCGGGACCGGTTCACGCGGCTGCTGGCCCGGGCCGAGGTGCCGGCCCGCGTGCTCGTCCAGGGGGACGCCTCCACGCCGGACCACCCCGTGCCCGCCACCGCCGGCGTGCCGGCGGCCGGGGCCGGCGGGCAGGATCCGGCGTACGTGATCTACACGTCGGGGTCCACCGGCCGGCCCAAGGGCGTCGTCGTCCCGCACTCCGCCGTGGTCGCGCTGCTCGCGAACACCTGGCACGACATGGACTTCGGCCCCGAGGACGTCTGGGTCCAGTTCCACTCCTACTCCTTCGACTTCGCGGTGTGGGAGCTGTGGGGCGCGCTGGCGCACGGAAGTGAACTCCTCGTACCGGAGCACGCGTTGACCCGATCGCCGGTCGATTTCCATCGCCTGGTGCGCGAACGCGGGGTGACGGTGCTCAACCAGACGCCGTCGGCCTTCCACCAGTTCATCGAGGCCGACCGGCACGCCGGATCCCCGCCCACCAGCCTCCGACGGATCGTCTTCGGAGGGGAGGCGCTGGACCTCGGGCGGCTGCGCGGCTGGGTCGATCGGCACGGCACCACCACCCCCCGGCTGGTCAACATGTACGGCATCACCGAGACCACCGTGCACGTCACCCACCGCGTCCTGACCGACGAGGACTTCGACCGCGGCGACGACATCAGCCCGATCGGGGCGCCCATCCCCGGGCTCGTCACGCACCTCCTCGACGACCGGCTCCGGCCGGTGCCCCCGGGCCGGGAGGGCGCCGTCTACGTCGCGGGTGACCAGGTGTCGCTCGGCTACCTCGGCCGGCCGGCGCTCACCGCCGGCCGGTTCGTGGCCGACCCGTTCGCCGGTGACGGCTCCCGCATGTACCACACGGGCGACCTCGCCCGCCGGACCCTCGACGGGGAACTGGAGTTCGCCGGCCGCGCGGACGACCAGGTACAGCTCAAGGGATTCCGCATCGAACTCGGCGAGGTGGAGTCCAGGATCAGGGAGCTCGACGACGTCGTCGACGTCGCCGTCACCGTGGCCGACAGCGGCGACCACCTGATCGCACACGTCGTCGGCCGCATCCCCGACGACCTCACCGCCCTGCTGTCCGCGAAGCTGCCCGCGCACATGGTGCCCGGCCGGGCCCTGACCGTCGACGCCCTACCACTGACCGTCAACGGAAAACTGGACCGGAAGGCCCTCACCGAGCGGGCCGCCCGGCAGGACGCCCCCGTACCGGAGAACGGCCCCGCACCCGGTGCGCCCGCCGTCCTCACCGCGCTCGTCGACATCTTCACCGAGACGCTGCCCGGCACCGCCGTCGACGGCGACTGCGACTTCTTCCGGGCCGGCGGCGACAGCATCCTCGCCATCACCGTCGTCAACCGGGCCCGGGCACTGGGCCTCGGCATCACGCCGCGCGACGTGTTCCTGCTCAGGACCCCGCGAGCCCTGGCCGCACACCTCGCGACGAGCACCCCGCGGGCGGTGCCGACCGCACCCGCACCACACCGGGACGGCCCCCTGACGCCGACACCGATCATCCTGCGCCAACGGGAGCTGGGCGCCGGGTCCCTCGACCGGTTCGCCCAGGCCAGGACACTTCAGGTGGCCGAGGGCATCGGATTCCCGGACGTGCGGCGCGCCGCGAACGCCGTCGTGGCCGCGCACCCCGCGCTCCGGATGCGACTGCGCGTCGCACACGGGGTCTGGGCCCTGAGCACCGAACCCGTCCGCGAGGTCACCGTCACCCGGCCCGCCCCGACGGACACCTCCGGCCTCACGGACACGTCGGCGGCGCCCGACACCGCCCACGCGACCGGCACCCCGCTCCCGCCCGGCGCCCCCCGGGCGACCGCCGTGGCCGACGAGGCCGCCGGACGGCTCGACCCCGAGGCCGGCGAGGTCATCGCGTTCGCCTGGCTGGAGGAGAGCCGGACCCTGGTCGTCACCGTCCACCACCTGGCCGTCGACGCCGTCTCCTGGCTGGTCCTGCTGGACGACCTGACCACCGCCCTCCGCGGCACGGCCCTACCGGCACCCACCACCTCCTACGCCGCGTACGCGTCGGCACTCGCCCACGGCTCCGCCCACGACATCGACGACCTCGGACACTGGATCACCACGCTCCAGGCACCACCGCTGCTCCCCGTCGTCGGCTCCGGCACCCCCCGCGGGACCACGGTCGTCCTCCCGCCCGCAGTCAGCGACGTCGTCACCCGCACGGCTCCCGCCGCCCTCGGCGTCGGCCTCACCGAACTGCTCTGCGGCGCCCTGCGCACCGCCCTGACCCACATCCAGCCCACACCCACCGACCTCGCGATCGAACTGGAACTGCACGGCCGGGTCCCCGCCCTGCCCGACCACGACTACAGCCGCACCGTCGGCTGGTTCACCGCCATCGCCCCCGTACGGCTCACACCGCACACCGACCCCGTCGCGGCGGCCCGCGAACTCGCGGCGCGCCGACCCGACGAGCGTGCGCACGTCGCCTACGGCCGGCTCCGGTACCTCGACCCGCAGACGGCCCCGCTGCTCACCGCCCGCCCGCAAGTGCTGTTCAACTACCTCGGCCGGAGCGGCGATTCACAAGCCCCGCAACTCACCCCGGGCGAACACGGCAGCCCGTACGCCGTCGAGGTCAACGCCTGGACCGACGCGGACACCGGAAGCCTGCACGCGGCCTTCACCCTGGCCGAAGGCGTACCCGACACGATCGCCGAGCACTGGTCCGCCGCCCTGACGACCCTCGCGGACGCGGCGACGACGACCGGGCGCACCGCGCCCGTCACCCCGCTCCAGCGGGGACTCTTCTTCCAGGCGCAACTTGCCGGGCCCGCCGGACACTACGTCGCACAGAGCCACTTCACCTTCGACCGGCGCCTGGACACCGACGCACTGGCCGAAGCGATGGCATGGGTGATCGCGCGGCACCCGGTCGTCGGCGCCGGGTTCACCACCGACGACGACGGGAACCCGGTCCAGGTCCTCGGCAGGGGACGGCGCGTCGACGTCCGAACCGTCACCCTCTCGACGGACGCGGAGATCGACACCCTGCTGTCCCAGGACCGGGACACGGGATTCGACCCGGACCGACCGCCACTGATCCGGCTGACCGTGATCCGCCTGCCCGAAGACCGGGACGCCCTCCTGCTCAGTTACCACCTGCTGCTGTGGGACGGCTGGTCCCGGGAGATCGTGCTGCGGGACCTGTTCGACGCCTACCGCGCCGCCCTCGCAGGTCACCTGACGGATCCGACCCCGGCCGCGCCGGGGTTCGAGGACCATGCCCGCGCGCTCGCCGCGAAGGACCCCGCCCCGTCCGAACGCTTCTGGGCGGACCACCTGACCGGCCTGCCCGGACCGACCCTGCTCGCGGGACCGGCGCCCACCCTCCCGGACGGCCTGCCGGGCACCCTCGTGCACACCCTCTCCGCCGAACGGTCGCAGCTGCTGCGGGCAGCGGCCCGGGCCCACGGCGTCACCCTGAACTCCCTGCTGACCGGGGCCTTCGGGCTCCTGCTGGGCGCCCGCACGGGCCGCGCCGACGCCGTGTTCGGCGTGACCGTGTCCGGCCGCGAGGGCGAGGGCCTGTCCGACATCGTCGGTGTGCTCCTCAACACCGTGCCCATGTGGACCAGGGCACGGCCCGGCGACACGGTCCGGGCCTACCTGTCGGCCGTACAGGACGCCAGGGTCGCCGCGATGGAGCACGAACACCTCGGACTCGGCGAGATCCAACGTGCCGCCGGACACGACGCCCTGTTCGACAACCTGTTCGTCCTGCAGAACTTCCTGGACATGGACGCGTTCGCCGCGATGAACGCCCGGCACGGCATCACCGCCGTACGGGCCGACGACTCCACGCACTACCCCTTCACCTGGGTCGTCACCCCCGGCGAACGACTCACGGTCAAACTGGAACACCGTGACGACGACACCCCCGGTGCCTGCCGCCTCCTCGACGACTACCTGCGCGTACTGGACGACCTGGCCCGGTGGACCGGCCCGCTGGGCACCCTGCGGGGCCTCGGCCCCGAGCCACGGCCCGCCGCCCGCACGGACGTGGGCACGGACACCGTCGTCGACCGTTTCGACCGGGCCGCGGACCGCGAACCGCAACGGGTGGCCCTCGTCGCCGACGGCCGGACCATGACCTTCGGCCGGCTCCGGGACCGCAGCCGTGCGGTGGCCGGTGTGCTCGCCCGGCACGGTATCGGCCCCGAGGACACGGTGGCCCTCGCCCTCCCGCGCTCCCTCGACTCGATCGTCGCCCTGTTCGCCGTGCTCCGCACGGGCGCCGCCTACGTACCGCTGGAGCTGGACCACCCGGACGAGCGGATCGCGGCGATCGTCGCGGACGCGCGCCCGGACGCCGTCCTGACGGTGAGCTCCGTGACACCCCGCCTCACCGGAGCCGTCACCGGGGCCCCGACGCCCGCCCTGATCGAGCTGGACCTGCCCCTGCCCGAGGCCGAACCCCTCGTGACGTTCGCACCGCGGGACCCCCACCGGCTCCGCCATCCCGCCTACACGATCTACACCTCCGGTTCCACCGGAAGGCCCAAGGGCGTGGTGACCGAATACGCCGGGCTCACCAACATGCTGATCAACCACCAGCGCCGGATCTTCGAGCCCGTCCTCGCGGAACACGGCCACCGCACCTTCCGGATCGCGCACACCGTCTCCTTCGCCTTCGACATGTCCTGGGAGGAACTGCTCTGGCTCGCCGACGGCCACGAGGTGCACGTCTGTGACGAGGAGCTGCGCCGCGACGCCCCGCGGCTCGTCGCGTACTGCCTCCGGCACCGGATCGACGTCATCAACGTGACCCCGACCTACGCCCAGCAACTCGTCGCCGAGGGACTCCTCGACGACCCGGCGCGCCGGCCGGCCCTGGTGCTCCTGGGCGGCGAGGCCGTCACCCCGACGCTGTGGCAGCGGCTCGCCGCGACCGACGGCACGGCCGGCTACAACCTGTACGGACCCACCGAATACACCATCAACACCCTCGGCGTCGGCACCTTCGAGTGCCAGGACCCGGTCGTGGGCGTGGCGATCGACAACACCGACGTCCACGTCCTGGACCCTTGGCTGCGCCCGCTGCCCGAAGGGGTCCCAGGCGAGCTGTACGTGGCGGGCATCGGCATCGCCCGCGGCTACCTCGGACAACCGGCCCAGAGCGCCCACCGGTTCGTCGCGTGCCCCTTCGGCCCACCCGGCGAACGCATGTACCGCACGGGCGACCTGGTCCTCAGGCGGCCCGACGGCAACCTGATGTACCTCGGCAGGACCGACCAGCAGGTCAAGATCAGGGGACACCGCGTCGAACTCGGCGAGGTCGAGGCCGCGTTCGCCGCGCACCCCGCCGTACGGTTCGTCGCGGCGGTCGCCCAGCCCGACCCCCAGGTCGACGGCACGCACCGGCTGGCCGCGTACCTGGTACTCGACGACGGTGACGGCGGCGGCAGTGACGGGGGCGCCGATCGGGTCGACGAACGCGACGGCACCCTCCTCGCGACCGTCGCCGCCGAAGTGGGCGCCGGACTACCGGACTTCCTGCGGCCCACCCACTACGCCCGGGTGGCCGGCATCCCGCTCACCGTCAACGGGAAGGCCGACACCAAGGCCCTGCCCGAGGCCAGGCCGCTCGGCGCGCTGACCGGGGCGGGGGAGCGGGGTCCGCGAACGGCGACGGAGACCGTCGTGTGCGAGTTCTTCGCCGAGGCGCTGGACCTGGACGACGACGAGGTGAGCGCGGTGGGCGACTTCATTTCCCTCGGCGGACACTCCATGCTGGCGGTGCGGCTGATCGGCCTGCTCCGCCGCGAGTACGGTCCCGTGGTCACGGTCCGAGACCTGTTCACCCTACGAACCCCGGAAGCGATTGCACGCCACCTCGATGACAACTCCTGACACGCAGAGGCCCCGCACGGGGTCCGACATCCTTCGGACGGCACTGCGCCGCAACCTCGGAGCCATGTTCTGGGGAACCGTCCTCATGGGCCTCTACCAGGCCGGCGAGACCGCGTTCCCCATCGCGCTCGGCATGATCGTCGAGCACACGATGCAGGACCGCAGCCCGGGCGCCCTCGCCCTGTCGATCGGCGCGCTGGCCGTGATCATCACGACCGTGTCGCTGTCGTGGCGGTTCGGCATGCGCATCCTGCAGAAGGCCAACACGACCGAGGCGCACCGCTGGCGCGTACAGGTCGCCGACTGCGGACTCCAGCCGGTGCCCGGGGACACCGGTCTCAAGTCCGGCGAGGTGCTGACCATCGCCACGGAGGACGCGGACCAGACGGCCGACATCATCGAGGTGGTGCCGCTCCTGATCAGTTCACTGGTCGCCGTACTGATCGCGGCGGTCGCCCTGGGACTGGCCGACGGCCGGCTCGGCCTGCTGGTGATCGTGGGAACCGTCGCGATCCTGCTCGTCCTCAGCGTGATGTCGAAGCGCATCGGCTCCAGCACCCGGGAACAACAGGCCCGGGTGGCACGGGCCGGTGCGAAGGTCGCCGACCTGATCACCGGTCTGCGCCCGCTGCACGGATTCGGCGGCAACCACGCCGCGTTCGGGTCCTACCGGAAGGTCAGCACGGAGGCGAGGCACCAAGCCGTCACCGTGGCCATGGCGAACGGCGCCTACGCGGGCACCGCCATGGCCCTGAACGCGGTCCTCGCGGCCACCGTGACCCTGACGGCCGGATGGCTCGCGTTCGACCGGCAGATCACCATCGGTGAACTCGTCATGGCCGTGGGGCTGGCCCAATTCATCATGGAGCCCCTCAAGATGTTCTCGGACATGCCCAAGTACGTGATGATGGCGCGGGCTTCGGCGCAGCGGATGGCGCTCGTCCTGACCGCCCCGCCGGTCACCACCCCGGGACCGCAACGCCCGGCCGCGGGTGGGTCCCTCGAAATCGACTGTGTCCGGTACGGAGTCCTGCGCGAGCTAAAGTTCCAGGTGCTCGCGGGCGAGTTCGTCGCGATCGCCGCCTACCAGCCGCGCGCCGCGGCCGACCTCGCCGCGATCCTGTCGGTGAAGGTCCCGCCCCACGCCTACGACGGCGTGGTGCGGGTCAGCGAGCAGGAGATCGGCGACCTGTCGATCGAGGCGGTCCGGGCGCACATGCTGGTGAACCCGTACGAGGCGGAGATCTTCGCGGGAACCCTCCGGACGAACATCGACCCGACGGGCACCAGTCGCACGGTCACCGAGGCCGTCGAGGCGTCCATGCTGACCGATGTCGTAGCCCTCCACCGGGAGGGCCTCGACCACGGCGTCCGCGACCGCGGCGCCAACCTGTCCGGGGGCCAGCGCCAACGGCTGTCCCTGGCCCGCGCGCTCGCCGCCGACACCGACGTCCTCGTCCTGCACGACCCGACGACGGCCGTCGACGCGGTCACCGAACAGCTCATCGCCCGCAACCTCGCCGAGCTGCGCCGCGGGCGGACCACCGTCGTGATCACCGGCAGTCCGGCGCTGCTGGACGCCGCCGACCGGGTCCTCGTCCTCGACGACGGCGTCATCACGGCCGAGGACACCCACCGGAACCTGCTCGCCGGCGACGAGGACTACTGCGCGGCGGTGGCCCGCTGACCGACCGGGTCGGGGGCGACGGTGGCCCGATCCACCGTCGCCCGCGGTACCGCACGGACTCGTGGGCCGGCCCGGTCGACGGCGGTACTTTCACAACCCGCCCTGGCCGAGCACCCGGGCGACGTCCCTGAGCAGGGCGTGTCGCCAGCCCGCCCGGTCGTGGCCCGAGGGCGACCGGGAGACGCTCACGGTAGCCCCGGCCCGTTCGGCCAGGGCCTCCGTCAGCTCGCAGTGCGGCAGCATCCGGGTTTCGTGCTCCCCGACGTCGAAGGCGACCCGCAGGCCGGACAGGTCGGGACGCTCCCGCAGGCGCGCGGCGACGGCACCGCCGACCGGGCCGGCCAACGGGTCGGCGAGCCCGGCGGCGTCCGGGGTCCACCAGAACGACCCGGACTGACAGGCCACGCGGGAAACCAACTCGGGGAACTCCAGAGCCGCGTACATCGCGCTCAGGCCGCCCAGGCTCTGCCCGGCGACCACCAGCCGGTCCGGGTCCGCGGCCACGCCGGTGTCCGCGACCAGTGGCAGCAGTTCGTCCCGGACGGCCTCCCACAGGTGCGGGCGGCACCCGAACTCGGCTTCCCGGTCGCGGGTCGGCAGGAAGACGAGCGTGACGGGCGGCACGGCGCCGGCCGCGACGGCCGCGTCGAAGGCGGTCGCGGCCGGGTGCAGGTACAGCCAGTCGTCCCCGTCGAGCAGCAGTACCAGCGGTCCACCACCGCCGGCCGCGTGGACCCGTACGGTCCGCCGCCCGCCGAGCCGTCGACTGGTCCAGCGGACCCGGGTGCCGGGAAGCGGCAGGAGGTCGTGCGGGCCGACGACCGGCCAGTGCGGTTGCGCGGGGGCGTCGGGGGTCGCGGCGATGGACCAATTGCCGCCGGAACCGACCGGGTTGAGCGCGTCGGCGTCCGCGCCGTCGTCCGTGAGGAACCGGTAGGTCACCCGCAGCCGGGTGGGCATGGATACTTCGGCGTACCAGCAATCCGAGTCACCCCACCGGATCAGGGGAACGGGCTCGGACCAGCTCTCGAATTCGACCCGAGCGGGGGAGCGGCGCCGGAGGAACAGGGTGACCCAGCCGCCGTCGGACGGCACGGACACGGGCGCCCCCGCAGCCCCCGCCGCCGCCCAGAACCCGTCCGTACCGGGTCTGCCGGGCAGCCCGAACGCGGCGAAGGGATGTTCCGTAGCGGCTCCGGAGCCGGGGGCGGGATCGCTCACGTCCGGGTCCTCCGTTCGGTCACGAGGCGCATCGAGGTCTCCTTGTGAGGGGCAAGGGGAGAACGCTAAGCTCGCTTCAATTAGGCGAGCCTAACCTAAGCATGACGTTTCCTTCCCTTGGAGGTCCACCCCCGGACGGGGGTGGCGAGGAGGTACCGAACGTGAGCACCAATCCTTTCGACGATGCCGAAGGTCGCTTCCTGGTCCTGGTGAACGCGGAGGGCCAGCACTCGCTCTGGCCGGCCTTCGCCGAGGTGCCGGGCGGCTGGAGCACGGCCTTCGGTGAGGACACGCGGCAGGCGTGCCTGGACTTCGTCGAGACCCACTGGACGGACCTGCGCCCGCTGTCCCTCGCGCGGTCGATGGACGCCCGAACCTCGGGGTGACGGGGTGGCCGGGCGGCGCGACCGGCGGATGTCGAGGGGACGCACGTCCTCGGTGCGGCGTCGGGTGAAGGGGCGTCGAGCCCGGACGCCCTTTCCCGTCGGTGCCGCGGTCAGGTCGTCGACCGGCGCCCGGGGGCGGGACGGGGGAGTGGCGGTTCGACTCCACCCTCAGAAAAGTTAGGTAAGGCTTGCCTGTGTGGTTCTAGGATGCGGGCATGAAGAAGATCATGCGTGCGCTGACGGCCGTGGCGGCCGGCCTGGCCCTCGCCGCCCCCGTCACCCTCGCGTCCCCCGCCGCGGCCACGGCCGCCCCGCCCGGGGAATCCACGCGACTCGAACTCCCCCGCACCACCGGCCCCTTCTCCGTGGGCCGGGACACCCTCCACCTGGTCGACCGGGACCGCAAGGATCCCTGGGTCCCCACCGCCGACCGGGAATTACTGCTTTCCCTGTACTACCCGGCACTCCCGCACACCGGCACCCCCGCTCCCTACATGAGCGTTCCGGAGGCCAAGGCCCTGCTGACCGACCGGGGGCAACTGGGCGAGTACGTCACGCCCGAGCGGGTCGCCGCCACCCGTACGCAGTCCCGCACCGGTGCCCTGCCCCGCCCCTCCGCGCAGCGCTACCCCTTGGTCGTGCTGTCACCCGGTTTCACCATGCCGCGCGCCTCGCTGAGCGTCCTGGCCGAGGACCTCGCCGCCCGTGGCTACGTCGTCGCGGCGGTCGACCACGCCTACGAGTCGGACGGCACGGTCTTCCCCGGCGGGCGACTGCTCACCTGCAAGGCCTGCGAGCAGGTGTTCCCCGACGGCTCCCTCCACCGGGTCTCCGAGGGCCGGGCCCGCGACATTCCGTTCGTCCTGGACCGACTCACCGGCCCGCACCCCGCATGGCGGTACTCCCGACTCATCGACCCCCGACACATCGGCATGGCCGGCCACTCCATCGGCGGCGCGGCGGCCTCGGCGACCATGGCCCTCGACCCGCGCGTCGACGCCGGGGTCAACATGGACGGCACGTTCTTCACGCCGGTGCCGCAGAGCGGGCTCGGGGGACGCCCCTTCCTCATGCTCGCCGGTGACCCCGCCCTGCTGCCGCCCGACTTCCCGGACACCTCCTGGGAGGACACCTGGCCCCGGCTGGACGGCTGGAAGCGCTGGCTGACCGTCACCGGGGCGGGCCACCCCGCATTCACCGACTGGCCGGTCCTCGGCGACCAGGTGGGCTACGCCCATCCGGAGACACCGCTCTCCGGTACCCGTTCCCAACAGATCACCCGGGCCTACGTCGGCGACTTCTTCGACCTCCACCTGCGCGGCCTGCCCGCCCCCCGGCTGAACGGCCCGACACCGGCCGACCCGGAAGTCGTGTTCCACCGCGGCTGAGAGACGCGGCGCGGGGGCGGCCCGACCGGGGCCGCCCCCGCGCTCCCCGCCCCGACGGCGGGCCCGTCCGGTCCGCCCGCCCAGCGACACGAGGAGCAACGCCCATGCCGACCCCCTCCGACGACAGCGGTCCCGCCCACGGCCTCAGCGGAGTGGCGATGACCCTGCTGACCCCGTTGTACGGCCGCGCCCACGCCGCCGAACTGCTGCCGGGAACCGCGTTCCGTGATCCCGCCGCGGCCGCCGTGCTGGCCTCCACCGGCTACCGCGCCCCCGAAGTACTCACCGACCGCGGCAACGCCGTCGGATCGATCCACCGCGCCATCGTCTTCGGCACCCTGACGGCGAGTTACTGCCGGGCCCACCCCGACGCGGTGGTCATCTCGGCGGGCATCGGCCTCGACACCCGCGCCGAGCGGCTGGCGGGCACCCTGCCCGCGTCGGTGACCTGGCTCGGCGTCGACGTACCGGAAGTGGTGGACCTACGGGCCAGGCTGCTCCCGCGGGACCGGGCCCGCGTCGTGGCCGCCTCGATCACCGACCCGGACTGGGCCGGGCAGCTGTTGCCCCTGGTCGGCGGGCGCCGCGATGTCCTCGTCCTGACCGAGGGGGTGCTGATGTACCTGGACCCGGCCGGCCTGCGGTCGTTCCTCGTCTCCTGCCGGACCGCCTTCCCCGCCGCCGAACTCGTCGCGGACTACTTCCATCCGAGGATCGCTCTCAGCGGCCGCCACCCGATCGTCAAGGCGACGGGCGCGCAGTTCCGCTCCGGGGCCCGCGGCGGCCGCGGACTCGCCGCCGTGGCACCCGGCTGGGAGAGCGTCGGCGAACACCGGGTGATGGAGCGCATCAGCGTCGGGCACCGCGCGGTCGCCGGCCTGTTCCGCCTCCTCACGCTCGGCGCACCGCCCTACGCGGTGGCCCGACTGCGCGCCACGGGCCGTACGTAGGCGATGTCGGCCCGGTGCCGTGTCAGGCAACGTTCTCCCGTCCCTGCCCGTCCCGTCCCGTTGCCCGGAGGGCCGGCGAGGGGGCGGTATCGGTCAGGAGCGGCGGCGGCGGCGGTGGCCGGCCGGGACGCCGCGCGGGCGGGCCGGGCGGCGCCGCCGGGCCGTCGGGTCCTGGCGGGGGTCGGTGACCGGGCCGCCGAGGCCGTGCTCGATGCGGATGCCGTGGAAGACGAGCACGGTGAGGCTGAGGACGATCAGCGCCTCGGCCCAGTAGAACGCGAGGTAGTCGAGCAGACAGCCGTTGGGCGGCGAGCCGGGCGCCGCGTTGCGCAGGCCGACGAGAGCGAAGAGGCTGGCGGCCATCCAGCCGAGGGCCGGCCACAGCAGGCCGCGCCGCTGCCCGACCACCAGCCAGCAGGCGGTGACGATCGCGAGGGCGACCGCCCACATGGCGGCGATCATGAACCAGGCGAGGATGAAGGTGCTGCGCGAACGCTTGACCTCACTGGTCAGGTACGCGGCCTGCCCCTCGTAGGAGCCCTCACCGTTCTTGTAGGCGAAGTTCGGGTCCTGATCGTGGAGGCGCAGCACGACCGGTACGCGGGTGTCCAGGGGGCCGGCCGTCGCGGCGAACGCGAAGTCGGCCGTGTACTTGTCGAACGGGTAGTCCGAGGACGCGCCGTCCGAGAGCGGGACCTGGACGTCCCGCACCCACAGTTCGCTGCCCGCGGGGAACCGGATCTCCTGCTGTCCGGTGGTGTTCGCGTACAACGTGAGGCTCTGCGCCGGGTAGCCGTCGGGGCCCTGGTAGCGGCCGAAGGGGGTGAGGGTGACCCGCAGGGTGATCTGGCGCAGCACCGGGTCGGTGCGCTGGACGTCGGCATGGACGTCGATCCGGTCCGCGGCGTGCTGGGGGCCGACGACCACGGTCTGCTGACGGGTGTTGCGCTCGTCGAAGTAGAGGGCGATCCCCGCGCCGCACACCACCGCGACGACCACGAGGAAGATCACCAGGGTTCGCCACGGCAGCTCGGCGCCGCGCCGGCTCACGTCCTGGACGACGTCCACGCCCCGGCGCAGCTGCCGGGCGGCGGCCTCCCGCCCGACCTGGCCCGCCCCCTCGTCACCGTCGGCCATGGTCCGATGCTGCGGGAGGCCCGCGGCGGGCGCCATACGGAGGGGGCCGGTCGTGGCCCGACCGCGCCCCGCCCGGCCCCGTCGCGGGGCGAACCGGGCGGGGGCCGGACCGGGTCGGTGCGGACCGGGTCAGCGCGGGCCGGGGCGGTCCGGCCGCGTGCGATCGGCCTCGAAGCGGGCGAACGCCGCCTCCTGGCGCCATTGCACCTGAGCCTTCGGGCTGGACTCCAGGAGCCGCTCGCACCGCCGGCCGACGTGCTCGGCGCCGGGCGTCTCGCCGGCGCACACCGCGACGGGCCGGTAGCCGGTGCGGACGTCGCTCTGCCACAGGCTCCGCCCCGGCAGGAAGGAGTGGTCGAGCGAGGCCCGCGCGAGGTCCTTCAGCTCGCGGTAGCGCAGCCCGTACATCTCCGAGGCCCGGCGGTACTCGTCGGTGATCCCGATCCGCGACACGCCCGGATCGTCCGTGGCCAGTACCACCGGAACGCCGAAGCGGCGGTACGTGGCGAACGGGTGCGCGTCCCCCGAGACCCGCAGGATCTGCTCGTTGCTGTGGAAGGGCACCTCCACCGCGATCCGTCGCTCGGCCATGTGGCGCATCAGGGACTCCCACCGGTCCTCGTGCAGCACGGACACGCCGTGGCCGATCCGCTCGGCCCGGCCCGTCTGCGCGGCCTCACGGATGTGGAAGGTGAGGTCCTCCGGCTTGACCAGGCCCGGGACGAGCTCGCCCGCGTGCAGGGTGATGTGCGCCTTCGGGTACTGGGACTTGAGGTAGTTCAGCATCCGCATGTGCAGCCGGTAGTCGCGCAGGGCCACCGGGTCGTCCTCGGGCTGCACCAGGTTCACGGCGACGAACCGGGGATCGCGCTCCGCCAGTCGCATGCCGAGCGCCATCTGGGTGAAGACCCGCTCCGGCGTGCCCGCGCGCCCGACCTGCGAGATCCATCGGTAGGGCAGCGCACACGCCGGGTCGGGGCGCCGGGTGTCGCAGTGCGCGGCCGTGCGGAAGTCGACGTCGGTGGTGTCCGCGTTGGCGCGCGCCTGCCGTACGACCGTGTCGAGGGCGCCGTCGGCGAGCAGCTTGTCGTGCATGCGGTCGAGGTCGGCGTCGAAGCCGATCCGGTCGGCGAGCGCGCGGGCCTCGGTGGAGGCCGGGGAGATCATCGTCTCCAGGTAGAACTGCTTCTGCCGGGCGGCCGTGTTGGCGACCTCGGCGAGCATCCGGCCCGGGTGGCGCCAGGTGACCTCGCCGAACTTGCCGAAGGTGGCGAAGAAGTGGTCGTGTCCGTTCCCGTCGGCCGGGAAGTCCTGCATGGACCAGGCCCGGATGACCTGGCGGCGGAACTCCGCGTCGGTCACGGCGTCGGCCGCCGGACGGGTGCCGGCGCCGCAGGGCGGCGGGACGGCCGTGCTCGTGGCCGTGACGACGCACAGCCCGTCCTCGGCGGCCAGTTCGATCAGGAACTCGGTGGAGACGGCGCCGGCGAGGTGGTTGTGCAGGTCGCCGCCCTTCGGGAGGTCCACGAAGAAGTCCCGCAACCGCCCGGGCTGCCGGTGCAGACCGGACAGGTACAGGTCGACGGCCTTCTCGGCGGCCGTGCCGGGAGCGGACGGTTCGGGAGCGGAGGGAAGCGGAGCCGCGTGGGCGGACGAGGGCGCGAGGAGTGCCAGTGCGGAGAGCGCACCGATCACGTGCGGGGAGATCACCGGCACATCCTGGTGATGAGGTGGGCCGCCGGCCGGTGCGACGGGCCGCACGTTTGCGGCTATCACCCGGGAGGGTTCGGACGAATCGTTCCTCCCGTTCCGGTACGACAACTCGGCTGCACACCAAGCCATTTGGCATGTCCGAATATCGTCTGAACGGGCTTCAAACACCCCACGCCGCAAGATCACCGCATTGAGGTAATACCCACGGGATCTTGGGGCCGATCAGCCCCGTCCGTGGTTAGTGTGCTTCCGGATCTGGACGGATTGCCCGGATATTCGCCCCCTCGTTTCCCGTGGGTGGCATACACGTGCGCCGATCACCACCGCTACGAAGGAGAACCTGTCCGATGACCGTGGACACCAGCCCAGAGGCGCAGCTGGAGCCGCCCCCGCAGAGCAGCCTCGGTACGGCCGCTGCCCGGAACCTCGCCACCACGACGAAGTCCGCCCCGCAGATGCAGGAGATCAGCTCCCGCTGGCTGCTGAAGATGCTCCCCTGGGTGGAGACCCAGGGCGGCACCTACCGGGTGAACCGCCGCCTGAGCTACACCGTCGGTGACGGGCGCGTCGAGTTCGTCCAGGACGGCGCCCGCGTCCGGGTCATCCCCCGCGAGCTCGGTGAACTCGCCATGCTGCGCGGCTTCGACGACATCGGCGTGCTGACCGCGCTCGCCGACCGGTGCGTGCAGCGCGACTTCCGGGCCGGCGAGGTGTTGGTCGAACGGGGCGCTCCCGCCGAGCGGATCCACCTCATCGCCCACGGTCGCATCACCCAGACCTCCGTCGGCAAGTACGGCGACGAAGTGACCGTCGCCGTGCTCGCCGAGGGCGACCGCTTCGGCGAGCACGCGCTGTTGGAAACCGGCGCTACGTGGGACCACACCGCCACCGCCGCCACCTCCGGCACCCTCCTCACCCTCGACCGGGCCGAGTTCGACTCCGTACTGTCCTCGGCGCCGAACCTCCGGGCCCACGTCGAGCGGTTCGGCACGCTCCCGCTCCAGCGGCAGAACCGGCACGGCGAGGCCGAGATCGCGATGTCCGCCGGCCACACCGGCGAAGCCGAACTGCCCGGCACCTTCGTCGACTACGAGCTCAATCCGCGCGAGTACGAACTCTCCATCGCCCAGACGGTCCTGCGCGTCCACACGAGGGTCGCCGACCTCTACAACCAGCCGATGAACCAGACCGAGGAACAGCTCAGGCTCACCATCGAGGCGCTGCGCGAGCGCCAGGAGTACGAGCTGATCAACAACCGGGAGTTCGGGCTGCTCCACAACGCGGCCTTCAAGCAGCGGATCCAGACCCACTCCGGGCCGCCCACCCCGGACGACCTCGACGAACTGCTCTGCCGCCGCCGCGGCTCGCGTTTCTTCCTGGCGCACCCCAGGACCATCGCGGCGATCGGCCGCGAGTTCAACGCCCGAGGGCTCTACCCGGACCACGTCGACCTCGGCGGCCAGCAGGTGCCGGCCTGGCGGGGGGTGCCGATCCTGCCCTGCGGCAAGATCCCGATCAGCAAGGAGAACACCAGCTCGATCCTGGTGATGCGCACGGGCGAGGACAAGCAGGGCGTCATCGGACTGCACCAGACCGGGCTGCCGGAGGAGTACGAGCCCGGGTTGTCGGTGCGCTTCATGGGCATCGACGAGCGCTCGATCATCTCCTACCTCGTCACCACCTACTACTCCGCCGCCATCCTGGTGCCCGACGCGCTCGGAGTCCTGGAGAACGTCCAGATCGCCCGCAGGCCCGACTAGCCGGCCGGCCGGGCCGCGCCCCGGCACCAACAGGAAGGGTCGGCCCGCACGGGTCGACCCACCTGAAGCGCGGGCCCGGGAGACCGTCCCGGGCCGCCCACACGCCCGGGATCCGGGACAGCCCCCTCACCCAGCAAGGAGTCACGGATGCCCGCTCCCGGGCCCTCCCCCCTGCAATCGAGCCTGCCCGGCGCGGCGGCCCGCTTCGGGGCCCACGGCCACGGCCGGGGCATCGAAGCCTTCGGCGGCCCACGGCCCACTCCGCCGGACGCGGCCACCGTGCCGCTCGCCGCCCCCGCCCCTCCGGAAACCCCCGCCCCTCACGCGGTGCCCCTCGCCCCCGTGGTGCCCCTTCCGCCGGTGGCACCCACCCCACCCGTGGCACCCACCCCGCCCGTGGTGCCCCTTCCGCCGGTGGTGCCGATCCGGCCCGCCGTACCGACGCCGCCCGACGCCCCGCCTCCCGCCGCGGCGGGAGCCCCGCGCCCCGCCCTGGAGCGGATCCTGCGCGGTCCCAGCGGGCTGGGTACGGCCGGCCTCTACCCGACCCGGTCGCGCGAGGAACTCCTCGCCCCCGTGGACCCGCCCGCACCGCCCGTGGGCAATCCGGTCCCGGGCCTCTACCACCACCCGGTGGCGGAGCCCGACCCGGTACGGGTGGAGGAGGTCGGCCGCCGCATCAAGGCATGGGCGGTGGACGAGGTGGAGCTGTTCCCGCCCGACTGGGAGGACCAGTTCGACGGGTTCTCCCTCGGCCGGTACATGGTCGCCTGTCATCCGGACGCACCCACCCTCGACCACCTGATGATCGCCACCCGGCTGATGGCCGCCGAGAACGCGGTCGACGACTGCTACTGCGAGGACCACGGAGGCTCACCCATCGGCCTCGGCGGACGCCTCCTGCTGGCCCACACCGCCCTGGACCCCCTCCACACGACGGCCGAATACCAACCGGACTGGGCACGGTCCCTCCACGCGGACGCGCCCCGGCGCGCCTACCGCTCGGCCATGGAGTACTTCCTCAAGGAAGCCACCCCCTCGCAGGCCGACCGGTACCGGCACGACATGGCCCGCCTGCACCTCGGATACCTCGCCGAGGCCGCCTGGGCCGAGACCGACTACGTCCCGGAGGTGTGGGAGTACCTCTCGATGCGGCAGTTCAACAACTTCCGCCCGTGCCCCACCATCACCGACACCGTCGGCGGCTACGAACTGCCGGCGGACCTGCACGCCCAACCGGCGATGCAACGTGTCCTCGCCCTCGCCGGGAACGCCACCACCATCGTCAACGACCTGTACTCCTACACCAAGGAGTTGGCGAGTCCCGGCACGCACCTGAACCTGCCCGTGGTGATCGCCGAACGAGAGGACTGCTCCGTTCGCGATGCCTACCTCAAGGCGGTCGAGGTCCACAACGACCTCATGCACTCCTTCGAGGCCGAGGCCGCCGAACTGGCGGCCGCCTGCCCCGTCCCGAACGTGCTGCGCTTCCTGCGGGGTGTGGCCGTGTGGGTCGACGGCAACCACTACTGGCACCAGACCAACACCTTCCGCTACAGCCTGCCCGACTTCTGGTAAGGACGGATACATCTGTGACCAACACCGAGCTCACCACCGCGACCTCCTCGGCATTCATCCCGACCCCGGCGACGCCCTACCAAGGTGACATCGCCCGCTACTGGGACCACGAGGCCCGGCCGGTGAATCTTCGTCTCGGCGACGTCGACGGGCTCTACCACCACCACTACGGCATCGGCGACGTCGACCACGCGGCACTCGGCGACACCGCGGACAGCGAGTACGAGAAGAAGCTGATCGCCGAACTGCACCGACTGGAGTCGGCCCAGGCCGACGTCCTGCTGGACCACCTCGGGACCATCGGACGCGATGACACCCTCGTCGACGCCGGTTGCGGGCGTGGTGGTTCGTCCGTCATGGCCCACCAGCGCTTCGGCTGCAAGGTGGAGGGCGTCACGCTGTCGGCCAAGCAGGCCGAGTTCGCCAACCGGCGCGCCCAGGAACTGGGCATCGCCGATTCCGTCCGCGCGCGCGTCTGCAACATGCTTGACATGCCCTTCGAGACGGGGCGGGCCGCAGGCTCGTGGAACAACGAGTCGAGTATGTACGTCGACCTGCACGACCTCTTCGCCGAGCACTCCCGGGTGCTCTCCGTCGGAGGCCGGTACGTGACCATCACCGGTTGCTGGAACCCGCGCTACGGGCAGCCCTCGAAGTGGGTATCGCAGATCAACGCGCACTTCGAGTGCAACATCCACTCCCGCCGTGAGTACATGCGGGCGCTGGCCGACAACCGTCTCGTACCGCAGGCCGTCATCGACCTGACCCCGGCGACCCTGCCCTACTGGGAGTTGCGGGCCACGTCCTCCCTGGTCACCGGCATCGAGGAGGCGTTCATCAACTCGTACAAGGACGGCTCCTTCCAGTACCTGCTGATCGCGGCCGACCGCGTCTGACCCGACGCTCGCCCGACCGGACGGGCCGGACCCGTATCCCCACGGGCCCGGCCCCTCCGCACGTCCCGTCGTCCCGGCCCGAGGAGGACTCCTCGGGCCGGGACGACGGGACTTCAGAGCGGATCCGATGGCTGGCGGAGGCCGTTCTCGCGGGTCGCCGTCGCGTCGGTGATCCGACTCAGGGCAGCCCGGGCCGCCGCCGCCAGGCGCTCGTCGGCCCGCGTCTCCTCGTCGAAGTTGCCGATGTACATGCGGACCCGGTCCCGCCGCTCGGCCACCTCGCGCAGCGCGGGTACGGCCCGGGCGGCGGCGGGGCCCATGGCGCCCAGGACCGTGCAGACGTACACGCCGAACCCTTCCCCGGCCAGGTGGGGCACCAGCACGTCGAGGACGAGCTCCGCGACGGCGTCCCCCTCGTGGCGCCACAGGATGCCGGCGCACCTCGGGTGCACGGCACGCCCCGCCGGGTCCGCGCAGGCCTCCCGCAGGTACGCGACGTGGCGCGGCCCAAGACCGCCGTTCGCGGCGATCCAGTCCAGCAGGTCCGCGGCCAGGCGCAGTTCACGCCGCCTCGCCGGTAGCCCCGCGAAGACCCGCTCGGCCCGCCGCCGGTCCCCGGTGATCCGGATCAGCGCCATCTCCACCTCCCCGGTGAACCGGCCGGCGGTGCCCCCGCGGAGGCTTTCGAGCAGCGGCACCGCGGCGGCCGCCGCGGGGCCGATCCCGCCGAGTGCGAGGACGGCCTGGGTTCGTCGCCCCGTCGTACCGTCGCCGTCCGGGGCGAGTACGCGCAGCAACTGCGGTACGGCGTCCTCCGCCGCGGGCCCGCAGGAGCGCAGCACACCGAGGGCGGCCCACACCGTACCGTCGGCCACGCCCTCGCGCCGGTCGAGGAAGTCGGCAGCCGCCGCCACGAGGGGCCGCGGGTCGCAACCGGCCCGGGCCAACCCTTCGACGCCCTCCGCCACCGTTCGGGCGGAGGCGCCCCCGGCGACGAGCCGGCAGAGCTGCGGCAGAGCCCGCACCTCGCCGATCCGGGCCAGGGCGGGAGCCGCCACCGCCGGCAACTCGTCGAGAAGTGAAGCGAGTTGCTCGGCGCAGAGCCGGGTGGTCGCCAGCGGGCCCGAGACGGCTGCGGCGGCCGCCGCCCGCACACCGGGGTCCGCCGCGCCGTCCAACATCGGGCGCAGGTGCGGTACGAGCGCCCGCGGAGCCGTCCGCCATTCCCGCAGGGCGATCGCAGCCATGTCGACCGCGGCACACCGCGCCACCACGGTGTCGCGCGCGGCGAGCAGGCCGATGTCCGCGTAGCAGGTCTCCGCGTCGCCGGCCCGGGTCGCGGCCAGGCCCCACACGGTGCCCGCACCCCACCTCGCCCGGCCTCCCGGTCCGCCGAGGCGGTCGCCGGCCGCGTCGAGATCGGCCAGGACGGCGTCGGTGTCGGGCCGCAGGGTGGCGCGGAGTCGGATCGCCGGGTCCCGGTCGGCGCGCAGCGTCAGCCGGTCCGGTCCGTCGCCCCGCGTCAGCAGGGCCTCGGCCAGTGCCGTCCGGGTCACGGGATCCGGCTCGGGTTCCGGTCCGGTGAGCAGTCCGCCGGCCCGGTGGTGATCGGCGGCGGTCAGCAGCCAGGCGGCGGCGCGCCGCACCGGCGCGTTCGGATCGCGCGTCAGGAGCACGGCGACGGCCGCCACGGCGGGCCACGGGGCGGCACCGTTTCCGCACAGGCCGCTCAGCAACTCCACGAGGAGGAGACGAGGTCGCACCGGAGCATCGAGTACCTCGGCGAGCAACCGGGCGGTCACCGGCCCGTCCCGATCCTTCCCCACGGCGTCGAGGATCGCCCTGTGCGCGGCGCCGCAGCGGGCGGAGGCGCGATCGCGGACGGCCTCGTGGATCCAGGTCTCCACACAGTCGGCCGGACCGTGGAAGCCCGGCGGCAGGGGCCTCATCGGCCCGGGCGGAGCACGCCCTTTCGCATCGTCATGCCGTGATCGTCGCCGAGGTCACCCCTGCGGCACAAGCGGTAGCCGTGGGCCGCCCCGTCCGGAAGCAATGCGAGCGCATCGGAACTGTAGCCTGGTGAGCCGTGCGCGCGCCCGTCGTGCGGCGCGCGCGGGAGGACCGACACACGGGAAACAGGAGGCGGCCGGACATGCCCCGACAGGTGGATCACGCGGGCCGGCGGCGCCTCATCGCCGGGGCCGTCTGCGAGCTCGCCGACGAGCACGGCCTGGAGGGCGTGTCACTGCGTGACGTCGCCGCCCGCGCGCAGGTGTCGATGGGCGCCGTCCAGCGGTGCTTCCGCACCAAGGAGGAGATGCTCGTGTTCGCGCTCGGGCACATCGGCGAACTGATCGGCGAACGCGTCCAGGCCCGCCTGGTCAGGAGTCCGGCCCAGTCCGCGCGCACGGCCCTGGGGCACGCCGCCACCGAGGTCGCGCTGCTCCGCGAGGAACACCGGGCCGAAGCCAGGGTCTGGCTCGCGTTCGTCGCGCAGGCGGCAGTCGACACGGCGCTCGCCACACCGCTCAGGGCGAACTACGGAGAGCTCCAGGAGGCCTTCGCCCGCCTGATCGCGGAGGCGGACGCGGGTGCCGGGTCGCAGGGCGACGGGGAGGGCGACGGGGAGCGGCGAGCGGCTGCCGACGCGGGCGCCGACACCGTTCGGCCCGTACCGCTCGACCCGCAGCGCGAGGCCCGTACGCTCCTCGCCCTCGCCGACGGTCTCACCACCCACGTCCTCATCGGCCACCTCGCGGAATCGCAGGCGCGGGACGTGCTCCACGCCCACCTCCGGCGGCTTTGGGAACAGCCCGCCTGATGCGCTACAGTCGATCTTGCGTTCGCCGCCGTGATCACGGCAGCGTCCCGTGCGTTGGTGGTCCAAGGAAAGACGCCCCACTTCCCGTGGGGAAATGCAGGTGCAAGGCCTGCCCAGCGCTCCGATGCGAAGGTCCCGTCCCCTCAGGGGGTCGGGACCTTCGTGCGTGGTCCACCCCTCCGGGTCGGGTCCGGGCACCCGCGCCGACCCGCGATCGTAGGACGCGCGTACGAGGCCAGTAGGGTGTGCAGGGTGAACACTTCCGCACTCCCGCGTTCCTTCCGGTTGCTCGTGACGGGCGGAGGGACCGGCGGTCACACGTATCCCGCTCTGACGGCGATCCGGACGCTGCAAGGTCGCCTCGCGGCCCAGGGCAGCACCCTCGACGTCCTGTGGATCGGCACGGCCGACGGTCTCGAAGCGCGCGTCGCCCCGGCCGAGGGAATCGCCTTCAAGACGGTGGCGACGGGCAAGATCCGGCGTTCGGCCAACCCCCTGAAGATGCTGTCCGCCGCGAACGTGAAGGACATGGCACGCGTGCCCCTCGGCGTGGCCCAGGCCCGCTCCATCGTGTCCGAATTCGAGCCCGACGTCGTCCTGGCCACCGGCGGCTACGTCGCCGTACCGGCCGGCCTCGCCGCGCGCCTGTGCCGCCGCCCGCTCGTCCTCCACGAGCAGACCGTCCGGCTCGGACTGGCCAACCGGAAGCTGGCGAGCTCCGCGACCCGCATCGCCCTGTCCTCCGACTCCTCGCTCGACCTGCTCCCCGCCGAGCTGCGCGGCGCGGCCGTCGTCACCGGCAACCCCGTCCGGCCGGAGGTGCTGACCGGGCACCCCGACAAGGCGGTGTACGCGCTGAACCTCACCGGCTTCGACCGCCGGCTGCCGACCGTGTACGTCACCGGCGGCGCCCAGGGCGCCCAACAGATCAACGGGGTCGTCCGGGACACCCTTCCGTGGCTCCTGGGCCACGCGAACGTGATCCACCAGTGCGGCCCGGCGAACGTGGACGAACTCCGCGCGGCCGCCGCCGGCCTGGACCCGGTCCTCGCCGGCCGCTACCACCTGACCGGTTTCGTCGGACCGGAACTGCCCGACGTCCTGGCACTGGCCGACGTCGTCGTGTCGCGCAGCGGCGCCGGCACGCTGGCCGAACTGACCGCGCTCGGCAAGCCGGCCGTGTTCGTGCCGCTCGCCACCTCCGCGGGCAACGAGCAGGCCCACAACGCGCAGCACCTCGCCGACGCGGGCGCGGCCGTCGCCCTGCTCGGGGACGTCACCCCGGAGACCCTCTGGAACGCCCTCGGCCCGCTCCTGACCGACCCGGCCCGCCGCTCGGCGATGGCGGAGCGCGCACGCGCGCACGGCCGGCCCGACGCCGCGGAGCGGCTCGTCGACGTCCTGCTGGCCGCCGCCGCAGGCTGACCGAGCACACTGTTCCGCTCCACCCGGGGCCCGTGCCACCGCCCGTCCGGTGACACGGGCCCCGGCCTTTCACGGCACGGCCGAAACCCGTACGCCGCCGAGCGATGAGTTCCGGCGCTCCCGACGGTCAACCCCTCCGACAGCACACACCAGCAGGAGGACCCCATGACCGCAACCGTGACCCGCACGCTGGAATCCACGGGCGCCACCCTCACGTACGACGTCCACGGCGGGGACGACCGGCCCGAGGGCGGGACCCGGCCCGCCCTGTTCCTGATCGGCTCCCCGATGGACGCGGCCGGATTCGTGAGCCTGGCCGCGCACTTCACCGATCGCACCGTGATCACGTACGACCCGCGGGGCACCGGCCGCAGCGCCCGTACCGACGGCGCCGCCGAGACGCTGCCGCAGGAGCACGCCGAGGACCTGCGCAGGGTGATCGAGGCCGCCGGCGCGGGGACCGTCGACGTGTTCGCGAGCAGCGGCGGAGCCGTCAACGGGCTCGCCCTGGTGGCCCGGTACCCGGATCTTGTCCGTACCCTCGTCGCGCACGAGCCGCCGCTCGCGCAGGTGCTGCCCGACCGGGAGGCGGCACTGGAGGTGTGCGCGGACATCCACGCGACCTACCTGCGCGAGGGCATGGGGCGGGCCATGGCGAAGTTCCTGGTCATGGCCACCCGCACCGGACCGATCCCGGCGAACTGGCGGGAGGAGCCCGCGCCGGACCCGGCCGCCTTCGGCCTGCCCGTCGAGGACGACGGCACGCGCGGTGATCCACTGCTGGGACAGAACATGCGCGGCTGCACCGCCTACCGGCCCGACTTCGCCGCGCTCCGGGCCGCGGGGACGCGGATCGTCATCGCGGAGGGAAAGGAATCGCAGGGGCAGTTCCCCGCGCGCGCCGCGGCCGGTACCGCGGAGGCGCTGGGGCTCGGAACCGTCCTGTTCCCCAGCCACCACGGCGGCTTCCTCGGCGGCGAGTACGGCCAACAGGGAGAACCGGAGGCCTTCGCCCTGACCCTCCGCGAGGTCCTCGACCAGGACTGACCGGCCGGGGGCCGCCCGGAGATTCCCCCGCCGCGGTCTGCCAGACTGTGTGCATGACACATGAACAACCGTCCGTGGGCGGGGGGCCCGTGAACCCCGAGCCGCCGTCCGACGCGCCCGAGAACCAGGCCGCCTCCACCGCCTTGGCGGTGGGCCTCTCGTCGGGCGTCTCCCTCGGAGTGGCCCTGGGACTGCTCGTGTTCGACAACATCGGACTCGGCCTGGCCCTCGGCATGGGAATCGGCACCGCCCTCGGTGTCGGCCTCCCGGCCCTGCGTCAATCACGCCGGTCCGGTCCGGCGGACGCCCCCTAGACAGCCCTCGCCTCCCTCCGGCCCCCGGACCGCTCCGGCGGACCGGGGGCGGGCAGGGGGAGGGGCGGAGCCGGCCGGATTCGAACCGGCGTCCTCACGGTTTTGGAGACCGCGCGCGACGACCTCTGCGCTACGACTCCGCCCCCGGCGCCCATCGTACGTGCGGGGTGCCCGGGCGGCCGCCGGCGCGGTCGCGGACGGCCCCGTCGGCTACAGGGTCGGGAGGTCGATCGACCGGTACTCGTCCAGCACGGTGTAACCGGTGCTGTCGTAGAGGCCCATGGCGACCTCGTTGCCGCCGAAGACGTTGAACATCATCGCCCCGTCGCCACCGTGCCGGGCGGCCCACTCGCCGACGGCCATCGCGGCCCTGCCGTAGCCCTTGCCGCGGTGCTCCTCGTACACCTCCAGGGAGAAGCCGAAGGTCACACCCGGCAGGAACGCGTGCTTCACCCATCCGGTGCCGACCACCTGCCCGTCGGCCTCCATCGCGTAGAAGGCGTGGCCCGGGGTCCGGTACCCCTCGGGGAGGTAGCGGGCGAAATCCCGGTCGGACTTCTTCCGCGCCTGCTCCGCCGTCAGCGCGCCGGCCCGGACGATGTCCTTGACGTACCCGGCCTCCTCGGCGGCGTACCAGGCCGGGTACTCCTCCTCCGTGAGCGGACGAACCGTCAGGCCCGTTGGCAGTTGCGGGTGTTCCGCCGCGGCGCGGATCCGTATCTGTTGGCGCACGGGATAGTCGGCGAACCCTCCGGCTCCGCCCGTGAGCCTGACCTCGACCCGCCGCGCACCGTGCTCGGCGCACCACCGCTCGGCCCACGGACGCCCCTCCGGCGCGGTCAGGTCATGGATGCGTCCCACGGTCGTCCCGTGGTCCTCCGTCACCTCGACCGCGATCCAATCGGAGCCGTCCGTCGCGACCGTCCAGCCGTCGACGTTCTCCACGGTCCGCTCCAGCAGAGCCCGGGCGAGCGGCTCCGAGCACCCCGCGGCCCGGTACCTCGTGAGCACCCGCTCGTCGAACCCGCCACGCCATTCGCCCTGGTCGGGGACGATCTCCATCACGCTCATCCGGCCACCCTATGCGGAGGGTCGGCAGCGGAGCCCCTCAATTCCCGTCGTCCTGCCACAGCGGGCCCGCGCGCGGTTCGAGGTGGGGGTGGTGGCCGGGGAAGGAGGCCCGGGGACCGTCCCGTCCCCTCCCTCTCCTCCCGGGGGACCGGTCGGCGGGGGAGCGCGGTGGGTGAGTGCGCCGGGGAGGGCGGCGGTTGAGCGGCGCTCCCCGCCGGCCGGTCGGAAAACGGCGGGCCACCCCTCCACACGGCCCGCTACCATCGGGCCTCCACCCGATCCCGGCGGTCCGACGGAGGCACCGATGGCACAGGACCCCGCGCGGACACCCGGCCACCCCCAACGGGTGCGGCACGGCCGCCCGTCGCGCCGGCGGAAGACCTGGTGCACACCCGACACCGACGGCGGTGCGCATGACTGACCGCCACTGGTCGCCGTACCCGAAGATCCCCGCCCGTGCCCGGCTGGGCGAGGCGCGGGCCCGCGAATGGGTCGCGCTGGAGAAGGTCCACGGCGCGAACTTCGCCGTCGTCTGCGACGACATGGGCGTCCGCCCGGCCAAACGCCGCGAACTGCTCGGCGAGAGCGGACTCGACGACTTCTTCGGCGTGGGACGCGTCTGGCCGGCCCTGGCCGTCGCCGCGCACCGCTGCGCCACCGCCCTGCGCCGACGTCACGGCGCGGACCCCGCGGCCCCCGTCACCGTCTACGGCGAACTGGCCGGTGGCCGCTACCCGCACCCGGACGTGCGCCCCGACCCGAACACCGAGCCGGTGCAGACCGGCGTCTGGTACGCGCCCGGGCTGCTCTGGCTGCCGTTCGACGCCACGGTCGTCTCCGCGGACGGCGTCCGCTGGGTCGGGGACCGGGCCCTACGGGACGCCGCGTCCGTCGCGGGCCTGCACTGTGCCCCGCTGCTCGCGCGGGGCACCCTCGCCCAGGTCCGTGAACGGACCCCGGACTTCCCGACCCGCGTACCGGCGCTCCTGGGCCTGCCCGAACTGCCCGGAAACCGTGCGGAGGGGCTGGTCGTCAAACCCGCCGGCGAGTGGTGGGCGACCGGCGGTCCCGCAGTGGACGGCCCGGTGCCCGCGCGGCCGGTGGGCAAGTTCAAGCACCCGGCCTTCGCCGAGGACGAACGCTTCAACGGTTCGCGGCCCCACCGGGTACCCGCCGGCGGCGCCGCCGGCGTGCCCGGCTGGCTCCTCGCCCAGGTCACGGCCCTGCTCACGCCGGCCCGGGCGGCGGCCGCCGTCAGCAAGCTCGGCCCGCGCGCCCCGGTCGAGGAGGTGGCGTCCGAGATCGTCGGCGACGCGGTCGCGGAGACGGCCGAGGCCCTCGGTGGCCTGGAGGACGGGCAGGCCCCGGCCCTGGAGCGGGCCCTGCGGGCCGGAGCGCTGGAACTCGCCCTCTTCGACGCCTCCGACCGCCGGACCGGCTCGGCATGACCCCGAGAGTCCGCCGGGCCCGGGCGGCCACGGGATCCTCGCCGCACCGGATCAGCCTGCCAGTGCGTCACGCAACCGCCTTGCCTGCTTGATCAGTTGTGACGAACCCGGCCGTTCTGCGAGCGCGGTCACCTCGGGCAACCCACCGCGCGCCCCCGACAGCCCGGCGGAGTCCGCCGCGACGGCCAACAGCGCCCCGTGCGCCTGCGGTCGGGTGTGGGCGAGGAGCCCGGGGAGCGCCCCGGCCAGGACCGACCAGACCGCCGCCGCACCCTGCGCGGTGCCGGCGGCCGCCCGGAGGGATTCGGTGACCAGGGGCACCTTCAGGGTGCCGAGCCCGACGAGTTCGGTCAGCTCCCGGCCCAGTGACTCCCCGTCCAGCCGCCCGCGCGCGGCCAGCAGCACCAGCGACCGAACGGCCGCGTCCCTATCCGCCTGCGGGACGGAGGCGAGCCCGTACGCGAGCGCGAGGTGCACGGCGGGTCCGGCCGGGCCGTCGGTGGCGGCCAGGGCGTCCAGGAAGTCGGGGGTGCCGCGTCCGCCCTGCCCGCCCTGGTCGGCCGCCGAAGCGACCCCCGTGAGCAGCCGGGCGGCAGCGATCTCGGGGTGCCAGGGCAGCGCGGCGACCGTGTGCGCGTTGCGGAAGTCGGGCAGCGTCCAGTGCGGACAGGCGAGGTGCGGTTCGAACTTCCGGAAGAGCGACCAGAACCGGCGGGGGAAGTCGCCGCGACCCTCGATCGCCTCGTGCCCCACCAGGATCCGACGCCCCGCCCGTGCGCCCCGCCGCCGGCTGGGACGCTCGGGGACACCGGCCTCGCGTTCCCGCCGGGACGGCGGCCCCGGCAGACCGCCCCGGCGCAGCCAGGCCGCCACCCGCGGCCCCTCGGCCGAGTCCAACCGCTCCGCGGCGCGCACGGCTCCCGGATCGACCGGGCCCCCGCAGCGCAGCAGCGCCTGTCCCAGGTCGGCGGGGCCCGGCCGGATGCCGAGGCGCTCGTACTCGGCGAGGCGCGTGACCAACTCCTGCGGTTCGACGGCCCCGGAGCGGCGGCTGGGCACGGACAGCAGGAACGGCACGGTGTCACCCGCCCGCAGCCGGGCGGCGAGCTCGCCCACGCGCGCGCCCGCGACGTAGTCCAGGGCCGCGTGCTGACACAGTTCGAGCCAACCCGCCCCGGCACCCTTCCCGGCCTCCGCCCCCACCGGACCCACCGCGGCGCCGACGACGACGGCGAGGCCCCGCACCTGGGTGCCCGCCGCTCCGCCGACCTCGCGCGGGACGCCGGCCAGCGCGCCGGCCAAGGCCTCCCGGTCCCTGTGTCCGTGGACCATCACGGCGTTGAGGAGACGCTCGAACGTCTCCACGCCCGGATCGTGCCGGTCGGCCGACGCGGCCGCGATCTCTTCGGCGATCTCTTCGGCGAGCGCACCCGGTGAAGGTGCGGCGCATTCCCCCTGGATCATGTGCGGCAGGCTAGACCGTCGCACCGACAGTGAAGCTACTCAGACCTATTTGAGTACCTCCACCCCTGCCCGGGGCGCGTGGGGAAGCCGAGACTGGGGTCATGCGAAACGGAATGCGGAAGCCGGTACGTGAACTGCTCGTGGCCCTGCTGCTCGTCGTGGTGGCGGCCGGGCTGTGGGCCGCGTGGCTGGGCTGGGACCAGGAACGGGACGTGCACCCGGACGGTTCCACGACCGGCCCCTACCAGGCGTGGCAGGTCATCGGGCTCGTGCTGACCCTGCTGGTCCCCGTGTACTGGGCGGCGTCCCGCCGGTACGTCACGGCGGCCGTGCTCGGCACGAGCCTCGGCCTGGCCGGGGCCGCCTTCCACGACTGGTCGGACGACGGCAGCGGGCTCTTCGTGATCGGTGTCGGGATGATCCTGATCGGCAGCCTGGTCGTGACCGGTGGGCTCGCGCTCCTGATCGCCTCGCGGAACAAGGAGACCGGTCCGCGCCGCCTGCCCTGAGAACGCCCGGACCTCGGGCTCCGATCCCGTCAGCCCATCGCGGCCATCGCGGTGTGCGCGCCTCGCAACAGGAGCTCGTCGACCAGGATGCTGCCGCCGTAGCGGCGCTCGGAGGCGATGACCGCGGTGAGCGCCGGGACGGACGCCGCGGCCGGCCGACCGATCGCGCCGAGCAGGTAGACGGCCCGCAGCAGGAGCGGATCGGCCGCGTGCTCCGACAGCCGCCCCAGTTCGGGGAGCAGGGTCTCCACCGCGGTGTCCGCGTCACCCGTCAGACGCCACCACGCCCCGGCGGCGCCGACCCGGGTCCACCCGCCGAGGCTGCCGAGCAGGGGCGCGAGGGCGTCGGAGCAGTGGGCCGCCGACGGCCCCAGGTCGGCGAGGTGGGACAGCACCACCCGGCCGCGCCCGCTCCGGAGCGCCACGCCGATCACGTCGACCGCGAGCCGCGGATCACCCGTGATCCGCCAGTGGGCCCAGGCCGCGGTCTGGGCGCCGTGCCAGCGCCGGGGCTCGCGGTACCCGTGGTGGCGCGGTGGGCGCAGGTCGCCCCGAGCGAGGTCGCGCAGCAGGCCAGCCGCCCTGCCCGCCGCGGGACCGATGCCGCCGAGAACCTCGGCCGCCGACCTCGCGTGCGGAGTGTCGAGCAGCCCCATCAGCTCCTCGGTGGCCGGTGCGCCGGCGGTACCCCAACCGGCGAGGATCCGCAGGGCCTCCTCCGGGCGACCGCCCGCGAGCCGTACGCGCAGCGCGGGCAGCATCTCCGGGGCCCACCCCACGGGTAGGGAACCGACGCCCAGCCACGCATCGTGGGACCGCCCCAGGATGAGGGGCAGGGCCCGCGGATCACCCGCCCCGATGAGGGCCGTCATGACGTTCCCGGAGGTGGTCCCCTGCCGCCGGGCGAACGGGAGCAGCACATCGGTGTAGGGGGAGATCCGGGTGCCCGCGCCGGCGATGATCCCGCCTGCCGCGCCGGCCACGAGGACGTCGTCGGCGGCCAGTCCCGCGAGGACGGTCTCCCAGGTACCGGTCGGAGGCATGCGGTCGGTGCGCAGCAGCTCGCCGGCCCGTTCGACGGCTGCTCTTCGAGGAGCGGACCGCCCCGGGCCGAAGCGCCGTGCGGCGGTCTCCTGCGGGCGGGCCGCCCGGTCCACCGTCTGCTGCGCGGTGCGGGCGGCGAGCCGCACGTGCGGATCCGGATGGCTCAGCCAGGAGTCCCACCGGTCCGGGGGAGCCGTCGTGCCGACCGCGGCCAGGACCTCGCCGGCGGCGAGGAGGTGGCAGCCCAGTACGTAGGGGTCGCCCTCCACGTCGACCTGTCGCCACAGGGCGTCGAGCGTCGCCCGATCGGCCGCCCGTACGTGTTCCACGGCGCCGGCGGCGGCCGCGCGGACCTCGGGGCAGTCGTCGGAGAGGAGGGCCGCGGCGGCACGCTGTCCATCGACCAGGACGGCCTTCAGACGGCCGTCCACGCGGAGCGACCCCGAGCGGAGGGCGTCGGCGGTCCGGATGACCACGTCGAGCACGTCGATCCGACGCCGTCGATCGAGTTCGGGAAGCATGAGGAGCAACACCGAGAGCAGCGGGCGCAGGGTGCTCTGCCTCCGCCACCCGCGCAGGTGCGGCTCCAGGCCGTCCCACGAAACCCGCCGGCTCCCGGGCGTGAGCAGGCCGCGGAGCAGCCCGGGTATCTCCTCGTGCCCCTCGGGCACACCCTCCAGGACGTGCCAGGGCTCCACGTCCGCCGCCCCGCCCGCGCCCGCCGCCGTGGCGCCCCGCTCGTTCCGCCGACGCCACCACCGGCTCACCTGTTGATCACGCGGGGCAGCGTACCGGCGCCCGGGCTCATCCGTACGACGCACGCGTGGAGTTCCGGAGCGCCCGGGCACCCCGGGGCTCCGGGCCGTCGTCCAGGAGCTCCCGCACCAGCGCCGCGACCTGTTCCGTCTCGATGAGGAACCCGTCGTGGCCGAACGGTGAGGAGATCACCCGGACCCCGTCCGCCGAGGGGATCCCCGCGGCCAACTCCTCCTGCTGCGACAGCGGGTAGAGCCGGTCGGAGTCCACCCCCGCGACCAGCGTCCGTGCCCCGACCCGGCCGAGGGCGGCGCGCGTGCCGCCCCGGCCCCGGCCCACGTCGTGGGCGTTCATCGCCTCGCACAGCACGACGTAGCTGGCCGCGTCGAAGCGCCGGACCAGCTTGGCCGCCTGGTGGTCGAGGTACGACTCGACCCGGTAACGGCCGCCGAGCCGCGGCACCTCCCCGTCCTGCGGGCGGTGGCCGAACCGGGCTTCGAGCTCCGCGGCACCGCGGTAGGTGGTGTGGGCGATGCGGCGGGCGATGCCGAGACCGGTGTGCGGGCCGTGCCCCGGTCCGGCGTCGTGGTAGTCGCCGCCCCGCCAGTGGGGGTCGGCGCGGATCGCGTGGAGCTGCGCGGAGTTCCACGCGATCTGGTCGGCGCTCGCCGCCGGGGGACAGGCGAGCAGCAGCAACGCCGCCACCCGCCGCGGAAACGACACCGACCACTCCAGGGCGCGCATCCCGCCCATGGACCCGCCGATCACCAGCGCCCACCGGTCGATCCCCAGTGCGTCGGCGAGGGCGGTCTCGGCGATCACCTGGTCGCGCTGGGTCAGCCGGGGGAACGAGGCCGCCCAGCGGCGCCCGTCGGGACGGAGCGAGGCGGGCCCGGTGCTGCCCTGACAGCCCCCGAGGACGTTCGGGGCGACGACGAACCAGCGGTCGGTGTCGAGGGCCAGACCCGGCCCGACCAGCGCGTCCCACCAACCGTGCGTGGGATGACCGGGCCCGGCCGGACCGGCGACGTGACTGTCACCGGTGAGCGCGTGCAGCACGAGGACCGCGTTCGAGGCGTCGGGGTCGAGCCGCCCCCACGTCTCGAACGCCAGGGCCACGCCCGGCAGCAGACCGCCGCCCTCCAACCGCAGGTCACCTTCCCGGTGGTGCCAGCGTCGCCGACCCGCCGGGTCCCCCTCCCGCCACGCGCCGGTGGCCGGAGGGGGGCCCGGGGGAGTTCCCGCCCCTGGCGGGGGCGACCCGTCGGGGTTCAGGACGCCGCCTTCGCCGCCCGGAAGCCGGCCTCCAGGTCGGCCTTGAGGTCGGCGAGGTTCTCGATGCCGACGGAGAGGCGCACCAACCCGGGGGAGGTTCCGGTGGCCGCGAGCTGCGCCTCGTCGAGCTGGCTGTGGGTGGTGGAAGCGGGGTGGATGATGAGGCTGCGCACGTCCCCGATGTTGGCGAGGTGACTGAACAGCTCGACGGCGTCCACGAAGCGCTTGCCCGCCTCGGCTCCGCCCTCCAGCTCGAAGGCGAGCACGGCTCCGGCGCCGCGCGGCAGGTAGCGGCGTCCGGCCTCGTACCAGCGGTTGGAGGGCAGGCCGGGATAGTGCACGGCCGAGACCTCGTCACGCCCCTCCAGCCACTCCGCCAGCGCCTGCGCGTTGGACGTGTGGCGCTCCAGGCGCAGGCTCAGCGTCTCCACCCCCTGGAGGAGGAGGAAGGCGGAGTGCGGCGCGATGGCCGGACCGAGGTCGCGCAGCAGCTGCACGCGCAGTTTGATCGCGTACGCGCCCGGTCCGAGCGCCGGCCAGTACCGCAGGCCGTGATAGCTGGGGTCCGGCTCGCTGAAGTCGGGGAAACGTTCGGCGTGGGCGCCGAAGTCGAAGGTTCCGGCGTCGACGACGACACCGCCGATGGTCGTGCCGTGACCGCCGAGGAACTTCGTCGCCGAGTGGACGACGACATCGGCGCCGTGCTCGATGGGACGCAGGAGGAACGGGGTGGGCACCGTGTTGTCGACGACCAGCGGGAGCCCTGCCCCGTGCGCCACGTCGGCGACGGCGCGGACGTCCAGCACGTTGCCGCGCGGATTGCCGAGGGTCTCCGCGAACAGGGCCTTCGTCCCGGGCCGGATGGCGGCCCGCCAGGCGTCGAGGTCGTCCGGGTCGTCGACGAAGGACACCTCGATGCCGAACCTCGGCAGGGTGTGCCGGAACAGGTTGTACGTGCCTCCGTAGAGGGAGGCGCTGGAGACGATGTGGTCGCCCGCGCCGGCGACGTTCAGGACGGCCAGTGCCTCGGCCGCCTGGCCCGAGGAGAGGGCGACCGCGGCGACTCCCCCTTCGAGCGCGGCGATCCGCTGCTCGAACACGTCCTGGGTGGGGTTGTGGATGCGGGTGTAGATGTTCCCGGGTTCGGCGAGGGAGAAGAGGTCGGCCGCGTGCTGGGTGTCGCGGAAGACGAACGAGGTCGTCTGGTAGATCGGGACCGCCCGCGCGCCGGTCGTCGGGTCGGGTGCGGCCCCCGCGTGCAGTTGCTTCGTCTCGAACGACCAGGCCGAGGTGTCGGGGCCGCCCGCCTCGTCCTGGGGCGTGTGGCCTGCGGTGACGGCGTCGATCGGCTGGCTCATGCTTCTCCTTGGTACGCGTACGGTGCCCGGCGGGGCGGGGCGGGGCAGGGCAGGGCAGGGCGGGGCAGGGCGGCGCCGATGGTCGGCGGTGGCACGACAGGGGAGCCCGACGCACGGGGCTCCGGGGGAGCCCGTACCCACGGGGCTACTACGGCGGGGGAGGGGTCACCGAGCGGCAGCGCGCCGCGGGCCCGGCCCACGAAGGGGCCGCGACGGTGGCACGGTGCACGGGAATCGGGAGCAAGGGCGACCTCGGTCGCGGCGCCGCGTCAGAGGGCGGCGGGACAGGCCGTGGTCGTGACACGCACGTAGTCAACGTGGCGACGGGTCACGAGTACGGTGCTCATGCCCCCAGGTAACCACAGTCGGAGGGCACGCACCAGCGCCTCGGGAAACCCGGGACCGGACAACCGCCGACCCACCGCGCGTGGTTGGACCGGGAGGCCGGGCAGGCGCCTGCAGGACTCAGAGCTCGATCCATCCCGTGGCCAGGGCCACGATCCCCGTGATGGCGCCGACCACGGAGACCACGAGGATGACCACCTCGCGCCGGGAGAACAGCCTGCGACCCTGCTCGCGCCGGGCCATCACGAACAGGACGGTCGCGGGCGCGTACAGGATGAAGGAGATCAGCACGAACTTCGGGCCCGCCGCGTAGATCAGGAAGGCGGTGTAGAGCGTGGCCAGTACGGACACCACGAGTTCGCGCCGACGGCTCCCACCGGTCGCGTCCGCGGGGGCGAGGGCCACCTTCACGGCGAAGGCCGCGGCGAGGAGGAAGGGGATGAGCGAGAGGGAGCTCGTCAGGTCGAGGGCGAAGTTGAAGGCGTCGTCGGAGAACAGGGTGACGACCAGCACGATCTGCGACAGCAGGGTCGTCATGACGAGCGCCGGCACCGGCACGTCCTGGGCGGTGGCGCGGGCGAGGAAGCGCGGCATGTCCTTGTCCTTGGCGGCCACGAACAGCACCTCGGCCGCCATCAACGTCCAGGCCAGGTAGGCCCCCAGGACGGAGACGATGAGCCCGATGCTGATCAGCACCTTGCCCCAGGTGCCGACGGCGGCCTCCAGCACGCCGGCCATGGAGGGCTGACGGAGTTCGGCGATCTCGCTCATCGGCAGGATCCCGTAGGAGACGACCGTGACGGACGCGAACACGGCGAACACGCTGAGGAAGCCGAGGATGGTGGCCCGCCCGACGTCCTCGCGGCGCTCCGCGTGCCGCGAGTACACGCTCGCACCCTCCACCCCGAGGAAGACGAAGACGGTGGCCAGCATCGTGCCCCGTACCTGGTCGAAGAGGGACCCGGCGTAGTCGGCGCCCGCGAAGTTGTCGGCGAACACGCCGGGGTCGAGACAGAACAGCGCCAGCAGGATGAAGACGATGATGGGGACGAGTTTGGCGACGGTGACGATCCTGTTGATCGCCGCGGCCTCCTTCACGCCCCGCCGGATGAAGGAGAAGAACAGCCACAACCCGACGGACGACAGGACGGCCGCCAGAACGGTGTCGCCGTCCCCGAGGGCCGGAACGACGGCTCCGATCGTGGACATGATCAGGACCCAGTACGTCACGTTGCCGACGCAGGCGCTCGCCCAGTACCCGAAGGCCGAGAAGAACCCCAGGTACTCGCCGAACCCGGCCTTGGCGTAGGCGTAGACCCCCGCGTCGAGCTCCGGCCTGCGCACGGCGAGGGTCTGGAAGACGAAGGCGAGCATCAGCATGCCCGTGCCCGCGACCGCCCACGAGATGAGGGCGCCGGCCACGCCCGTCTCCTGGGCGAAACGGCGCGGCAGGGAGAAGACACCCGCGCCGACCATGGACCCCACCACCAGGGCCGTGAGGGTGAGGAGGGGGAGTTTGGCCGCGGGCGCGGAGCCCGGTGACGCGGTCGCTTCTGCCTGGGACATGGGGTTCCTCGACGGCGCTCGGGAATGGTCGGCTGGGTGCGGCGGTCCGGGGAGGGCGGGGCGGCCCCGGGCCGCCGAGGCGTCAGAAGGTGACGGGTTCCCTGATGAGCGGGCACGTCATGCAGTGGCCGCCGCCGCGGCCCCTGCCCAGTTCGGCGCCGACGATGGTGATGACCTCGACCCCGGCCTTGCGCAGCAACGTGTTGGTCTGGGTGTTGCGGTCGTAGGTGAAGACGACGCCCGGTTCCAGGGCCACCGCGTTGTTGCCGCTGTCCCACTGTTGCCGTTCGGAGGCGTACACGTCGCCACCGGTCTCGATGACCCGCAGGGAGGGCAGCCCCAGGCCCGCCGCCACGACCTCGACGAAGGTCCGCGAGCCCTCGTCGGTCACGTGCACCCCGGACGGTGAGTCGCCGGGGCGGAGCGTGAAGGTGTGGACCGAGTCCATGATCTTCGGGTAGAGCGTGACGATGTCCCGGTCGGCGAAGGTGAACACGGTGTCCAGGTGCATCGCCGCCCGCAGCTTGGGCATCCCGGCCACGATGACCTGCTCGGCCGCCCCGTTGCGGAACAGGGACTCGGCCACCTGGGTGACGGCCTGCCGGGACGTGCGCTCGCTCATGCCCATCAGGACCACACCGTTGCCGACGGGCATGATGTCCCCGCCTTCGAACGTGGCCTGCCCCCAACCCTGTTCGGGATCGCCCCACCACACGGTGGCGTCCTTGAAGTCGGGGTGGAACGTGTAGACGGCCTTCATGAGCAGCGTCTCGTCGTGACGTGCCGGCCAGTACAGGGGGTTGAGGGTCAGTCCGCCGTACAGCCAGCAGGTGGTGTCCCTCGTGTACAGGGTGTTGGGCAGCGGCGGCATCAGGTACTCGCGCACACCGGTGGACTCCCGGGCCAGCGCGACGTACGGCGTCCGGAAGTCGTCGGGCAGGTCCGTCGTGGCGAGCCCGCCGATGAGGAACTCGGCCAACTGCGCCGCGGTGAGCGACTCCAGGAAGCCGCGGGTGCTGTCGATGAGCCCGAGGCCGACCTCGTTGGGCACGATCTTGCGGTCCAGCAACCAGTCCCGGGCGCCCGGGACCGCCATCGTCTCGGCGAGGAGCTCGTGGAGCTCGACCACCTCCACCCCGCGCCCGCGGAGCTTGTTGACGAAGTCGGCGTGGTCCCGCTGGGCGTTCTCCACCCACATCACGTCGTCGAAGAGCAGATCGTCCGCATTGCTCGGGGTCAGCCTCCGGTGGGCCAGACCGGGCGCGCACACGAGCACCTTGTGCAACCTTCCGACCTCGGAATGCACGCCCAGGACGCCCGCCGCAGAGTTCATGACTCTTCCTTGCCCGTAGCCGAATGTACGGGCACCTTCGCACGCAGTGGCCGACCGTGGCTCTGCGGCAGGGAATGTCCCGCGACGATGAACGCTCATGGAGTAAGGCGTCCCCGTCCTGCGGCCCCGTCGCCCGTAAGGCGGAAGATCCAGTGGGGGCGTAGCGTGGAGCCGCGGGAACACGAGGGTCCGCCCGCGGACGCGAGCGGGGCCGCAGCGCTGGAACGGGGGTCGTTCCTCATGGTGGGAGCCCGATCGCCCGGGGTCGCCGAGGACGCTCCGGCCGTCCACGAGGCCGAGGACGTCCAGGTGGTCCTCGTTGACGTCGCGCTCAACGTCAACGGTGAGGATCGCCGCCCGACGGTCGACACCAGGTCCTCCCTCCTGGACGTCCTGCGGGACGACCTCGGGTTGACCGGAGCCAAGGCCGGCTGCGATCGGGGCCACTGCGGTTGCTGCACCGTTCTGGTGAACGGTCGACGCGTGTACAGCTGCCTGACCCTCGCCGTGGCGTGCGGCGACGCGCGCGTCGTGACCGTGGAGGGCCTCGGTGGGGCGGACCTCCACCCGTTGCAGGAGGCGTTCATCACCCGCGACGCCTTCCAGTGCGGCTTCTGCACCCCCGGCCAACTGTGCTCCGCGATCGGGATGCTCGACGAGGCCGCCCGCGGATGGCCCAGTTCCGTGACCGGTCGGCCCGGCTCGGAGCGGCCCCTGTCGCCGCCGGAGATCCGTGAGCGGATGAGCGGGAACCTGTGCCGCTGCGGCGCCTACCAGAACATCGTCGCGGCGATCACGGACGTGGCGCCGTGACGCGCGCGTCCATCGGCACGCCCACTCCTCGACGGGAGGCCCGGGAGAAGGTCACGGGCCGGGCCCGCTACACCGGCGACGTGGCGCTGCCGCACCTGGCGCACGTCGCCGTGATCCCGGCGGAGATCGTCCACGGGCGGGTCACCGCCGTCCACCCGGAGGGCGCCCTCGCCCTACCCGGCGTGCTGGCCGTGCTGCACGCGGCCAACTGCCCCCGCCTGAACTGCGGTACGGGCTGCGCCGACCTCGCCGTCCTCCAGTCCCGATCGGTCGTCCACCGGGGCCAGTTCGTCGCCGCGGTCGTCGCCGAATCACCCCGGATCGCCCACGAGGCGGCGCACGCGGTGCGGGTCGACTACGCCCCCGGACCGTACCGCCTGAGCGCGGACGCCCCGGGCGACGGATTCCACCGGCCGCCGGACCACGGCCCCTTCTTCCCCACCGACTGCTCGCACGGCGACGTGGAGTCGGCCCTGTCGCACGCACCGGTACGCATCGACGCCACCTACACCACTCCCCCCTACCACCACCACGCCCTCGAACCGCACGGGAGCGTCGCGTACTGGCACGACGACGCGCTGACCGTCTTCGACACCACACAGGGGCCCTCGGGCACGCGCGACATCCTCGCGCGTCTCTTCGGGATCAGCCCCGACCAGGTGCGTGTCATCGCCCGTCACGTGGGGGGAGGCTTCGGTTCGAAGGCCGCGCCCAGAGCCCATCTCGTCCTCGCCGCCGTGGCGGCACTCGCCGTCGGCAGGCCGGTCAGGACCGCCCTCACCCGGGAGCAGCTCAGCGTCGTCGCCGGGTACCGGCCGTCGACCGTACAGCGCGTCCGCCTCGGGGCGGAGGCGGACGGGCGACTCCTGGCCGTGTCACACGTGTCGTTCGAGCAGACGTCCCTGACGAGCGACCACTGCGAGTACCCGGCCGCACCCACCCGCACCATGTACGCGGCGCCGAACCGCGAGACCAGGCACTGGCGGACGAGGCTGAACGTTCCGTCGCCGACCTGGATGAGGGCGCCGGGAGAATGCCCGGGGATGTTCGCGCTGGAGTCCGCCATGGACGAACTCGCCGTCGCGTGCTCCGTCGACCCGGTCGAGCTGCGCCTGCGCAACGACACCGCGCGGGATCCGCACAGCGGCCGGCCCTTCAGTACCCGCAACCTCGCCGCCTGCCTGCGTCTGGGTGCGGAGCGGTTCGGCTGGGCCGACCGGGAACGCCTGCGCGCGGAACGCGCCGACGGGCGCCGCCTCGTGGGCATGGGGGTCGCCGCGTCGACCATTCCGCAGTACCGGTTCCCCTCCCGGGCGAGCGCGCGCACGGACGGATCCGGCCACTACACCGTGCGCATCGCGGCCGTGGACATCGGTACCGGGGCGCGGACCGTCCTGGCCCAGATCGCCGCCGACACCCTGCGCGTCGACGTCGAACGGGTCACGGTGCAGGTCGGCGACAGCGCCTACCCGGCGGCCAGCTGGGCCGGGCGGTCGAGCGGGACGACGTCGTGGGGGACAGCGGTGGTGCGGGCCTGCGAGGAGCTGCGCACCGCCGTCGGACGGTGCGGGGGCCTCGTGCCCGACGGCGGCCTCGAAGCCGTCGCCGACACGCTCGACGAACTCGCCACCCCGCGCACCCACTCCCAGCACGCGTTCGGGGCACAGTTCGCCGAGGTGACCGTGGACACGTCGACCAGGGAGATCCGGGTGCCGCGCATGCTCGGCGTCTTCGCCGTCGGGCGCGTCATCAATCCCGTCACGGTGCGTTCGCAGTTGGTCGGTGGCATGGTCATGGGCCTCTCCATGGCGCTGTGCGAGGTGGGCGTCATCGACAGGACGCACGGGCACTTCCACAGCCGCGACCTGGCCTCCTACCACGTGGCGACCTTCGCCGACGCTCCCGCGATCGAGGCGATCTGCATCGACGAGGAGGACCTCCACACCAGTCCGATGGGCTCCAAGGGCGTCGGCGAGATCGGCATCGTCGGGACGGCGGCGGCCATCGCCAACGCCGTCCACCACGCCACCGGTCACCGGATCCGTGGCCTGCCGCTCGACGTGGGCGCCCTGATGGCGGCGGGAGCACCGGGAAACAGGACATGAGACCGTTCCGCTACGAGCGCCCCTCCACCGTGCGGGAGGCCGTCGCGCTGGTCGAGGGTGATCCCGGGGCCGTGTACGTCGCCGGCGGCACGAACCTCTTCGACCACCTCAAGCTGGGCATCGCCCGACCACACCTGCTGGTGGACGTCACCGGCCTCGCCCTGGACGGCGTCGAAGCGCTCTCCGGAGGCGGTTTGCGCATCGGGGCCACCGTCCGCAACGCCGACCTCGCCGCCCATCCCGGGATACGCGAACGCTACCCGGTCGTCTCACAGGCGCTCCTGGCCGGCGCCTCACCGCAGTTGCGCAACATGGCCACTCTGGCGGGGAACCTGATGCAGCGCACGCGGTGCCCGTACTTCCTGAACGTGGAGACCGCGTGCAACAAGAGGGAACCCGGAACCGGCTGCGCGGCCGCGCAGGGCCACGCCGAGCACAACGCGGTGCTGGGCGCCTCGCGCAGCTGTGCGGCCGTGCACCCCTCCGACCTTGCCGTGGCGCTGTGCGCCGTGGACGCCACGGTGTGCGTACTGGGTCGATCGGGCATCCGCCGCCTTCCGGTGACCGGCCTGTACCGGTTGCCCGGCAACCACCCGGAGCGGGACACCGTGCTCGGGCACGGAGAGCTGATCACGGCGGTCGAGCTGCCGGCGCTGCCGATGGCGGCCCGCTCCCGCTACCGCAAGGTCGGTGACCGGGCCTCCTTCACCTTCGCTCTGGCCTCGGTCGCCGTGGCGGTGGATCTCGACGGGCACACGATCAAGGACGCGCGCGTCGTCCTCGGCGGACTGGCGCCCCGACCGTGGCGCGCGACGCGCGCGGAAGCCGTCCTGCGGGGCGCCCCGGCCGACGCGGACCGGTTCGCGGCGGCCGCGGCCGAGGAACTCTCCGCCGCCCGCACGGTCCCCGCCAACGCGTACCGGGTTCCGCTGGCGCACGACACGCTGGTGGCCACCCTCCGCGACCTGTGCGCGCAGGAGTGAACGGGCCCGACCGGGCACCGCCGTCGACGTGTGCGTCCCCTCACCCGGGAGCGTCGGGGGCCCGGCGCGGCTCGGCGAACCTGCGGGGCAGGAAGGTCACCGCGACAGCCGCGGCGAACAGCACCGCCGCACCCACGAGGAACGCGGTCGACACGGCGGCGGTGACCGCGCCCCTGAGCATCGGCAGCACGTCGGCGGGAATCCCGGTGGGCAGGGGGGAACCGTGCCGTGCCGCCGCGACCGCCTTCCCGATGGACCGTTCGATCCGGTCGAAGCGGTCGGAGGGCAGCCCGCCGTCCCGCTGCAGGATCCGGTGGAGTCGCGAACTCTGCAGGTGCGCCACGACGGCGCCCATGACCGCGAGGCCCAGCGCCGCGCTGATCTCCCGGCCGGTCTGGATGACCCCCGCCGCGTAGCCGCGCATGCGTGGGGTGGTGCCGCCCAGCGCGGTGGTCCAGGCCGGGCTGACACAGAGCCCCATGCCGATGCCCATCGCGCAGAACGAGGCCATCAGCCAGCCGTACTCCTGCCGGTGCAGGGCGACCGCCGCGGACAACAGGGCCGCCACGCACAGACCCATGCCGATGCCGAGGGGAACGCGCGGTCCCCGACGATCGCAGAGCCGTCCGCCGAGGGGCGCGAACACGACCGTGGGGAGGGTGAGCGGCAACACGGCGACACCGGCCTCGAAGGCGGACAGGCCCGCGACGTCCTGGAGCCAGATGACCCCGAACACCGCGAATCCCACGAAGGCGAAGCGCACCGTGGAGATGACGGCGGTTCCCACCGCGAATTCCCTGTGGGCGAACAATTCGAAAGGGATGAGCGGATCGGCGATCCGGCGTTCGCGTACGACCAGGAGCGTCATCAGAACGGCCGAGGTGGCGAGCAGCGAGACGACGGCGACCGAGGACCATCCCCAGTACCGCGCCTGCATGAGGGCCAGGACCAGGCACACCAGACCGCCGATCAGCAGGGGTGCGCCCGCCCAGTCGACCCGCTCGCGCCGTGGCGGCTCGTCCGTGAGCAGGAGGCGGGTGAGGGCCACCGCGGCGATGCCGATGGGCGGGTTGACGAAGAAGATCGCACGCCAGGAGAACGCCGACGTCAGCACGCCCCCGATCAGCGGAGCCGCCCCGTAGCAAAGGGTGGAGACGCTGGACGAGATGCCCATGGCCTGGCCCCGGTCCCGGGGCCCGAACTCCTTGAAGATCAGCACCTGGGAGGCGGGCCGCAGGAGCGCGGCGCCGACGCCCTGGACCGCGCGCGCGGCGATGAGCCAGGCCTCCGACTGGGCCGTCCCCGCGGCGATCGAGGCGACGACGAACAGCAGCGTGCCGAAGCGGAAGGCGCGCTCGTGCCCCAGGACGTCGCCGACGCGTCCACCGATCACGCTCATGGCGGCGAAACCGAGCAGGTACGCACTGATGATCCACTGGAGTCCGGTGGAGGAGGCGTCCAGGCTCCGTTGGATGGACGGGAGGGCGACCAGCACCACCAGGGCATCGATGGCGATCATCGACGACGCGCAGGCCATCACGCCCAGGACCCACCACGGGTGACGCCCGCTCATGAACCGCTGCCGCCGTTTCACATGGTCCCTTTCGGTGGATCCCGAGCGGCGGATCCCGCGAACCGGGCGGGAATGCGGCTCGCGTCGACGGGCAGCAAAAAATATCAGGACGGGGACGGTTCCCGTCCCGCGGACACGAGCCCCCGGGACCTGCTGTCGACGCACCGTTCCGGTGATCGGGTCGGGCGCGAACCCGGTACCCCGTTCGGAGCAGGGTGAGAGGTGGTCGGCCCGGGCCGGGACTACGTTCGGTTGGTATGACGTCCATATCAGGCGACCGGGAAACCGGTCCCACCCGCCGTGCCCTGTTCCTTGCCGGCGCGGGAGCGGCGCTCGCCGCGGGCTGCGCCCCCGCGGGCACGTCCGGCGCGTCCGCGCCCGTCCTGCGCGCCACCCCGTCGCCGAGTGCGAGTGCGAGTGCGAGCGCGTCCGCTTCCGCCGCCGGGGCCGACATCACCCCCGGGGTCATGACGCTGTTCAAGGACCCCGGGTACAACTTCAACGGCCTCCTCGCGCTCGGTGGCTCCGGCGCCGGTTCCGCCGAGGTCGGCGAGGTCCTCACCGCGGTGAACAAGATCAACGGGGCCGGCCTTTCCGCGCAGACGTACGTCGAGACCTTCCGTACGCTCGGCGACCAGCTCCTGCAGGCGCCACCGGGCGCGCCGGCCGACGACCAGACCAAGCGGTTCCGTGCCCTGCGCGCCGCCCAGTACTACGGCCAGGCATTGTTCTTCGTCCTCGGTTCCGACGACCCGGGCAGCGAGCAGCAGCTGTACCAATCGGGGCGCGACGCCTGGGACACCTTCTGCGACCTGTGCGAACCCGCCCCGGTGAAGGCCGCCGTCCCGTACGGCACGACGCCCATGCCGGTGTGGTTCTTCCGCCCCGACACCTCGAACACCCCCCGTCCGACCGTGATCCTCACCAACGGCAGCGACGGCCAGAACGTCGACATGTGGACCTACGGCGTCCCCGCCGCACTCGAACGCGGTTGGAACGCGCTCGTCTACGACGGTCCGGGGCAGGGACAACTGCTCTTCGTCGACCAGGTGGTGTTCACCCCCACCTGGGAGAAGGTGGTCAGCCCCCTCATCGACTGGTTGTCCGCGCGCCCCGACGTGGACACCGACAGGATCGCCCTGACCGGTCTGAGCATGGCCGGGGACCTCGCCCCGCGGGCCGCCGCCTTCGAGAACCGGATCGCCGCACTGGTGGCGATGCCGGGCTGCGTCGAGCCGTGGCTGGGCTTCCCGCCCGAGATCCGGCAGATCCTCACACCCGACAAGGAGGAGACGAACAACATCTGGAACAAGGAGGTCGTCCCCGAACTCCCTCCGGACGCGGCCGCCATCATGAAGAAGCGGTTCGAACCGTTCTCCATCCCGGCGATGCTCGACGCCCGCAAGGGCAAACTGTTCACCGACTTCTACACGCCCGCCACCCGCATCCAGGCGCTGACGATCACCTCCGTCGTCAGCCGGATCAAGGCACCCACCCTGGTGCTGGACTACGACGGCGAGCAGTTCTACCCGGGCCAGCCGCGGCAGTTGTACGACAAGCTCACCTCACCGAAGGACTACGTGAAGCTGACCGCGGCCCAGGGCGCCCAGCTCCACTGCTCTCCCATGGCCCCGCAACTCCACTGCGAGGTCGTCTTCGACTGGCTCCAGGAGACGATGTCGGGCAGTTGACCGCCCACGGACCGGCCGCGTGCCCTCAGGCAGGTCCGCCCCCACGGCTCCCACGCGCGTCCCCGGCGGACGCGCGGCGCGCGCCGCGTCGGCGCAGCGCGGTGACGGCCACGACGAGCACGACCGCCGCGCCGTACGCGGTGTTGCTCACCGTCGCCCCGTGGCCGAACTCCGGCGCGAGGACGTAGACGGCGGCGCCCGCGAACGCGATGCCCAGCCACTCCCAGCGCCCGTCCAACGCCACCAGGGCGACCAACAGCAGGGCGTACCAGCAGTAGCCGGGGGTCAACAGCGCGAACGCCCAGCCGGTGACGAGCAGGGCCCCGCTCCACGGCCGGCGCGGGTCCCCGCGCCGCATCACGTACAGGCAGACGCCGGCCAGGGTCGCCACGAGCACGGGCAACGCCCAGGCGTCGGGCAGGACCAGGCGCAGCAGCGAGTAGCGGGAACCGGACCCGGGGTCCTCGTAGCCCTCCTCCGCCACGTAGCCGCCCAGGTAGCCGAACACCGAACCGTGCGAGAGGAGGACGTACGGCAGGTAGGCCGCCGCCGTGAACACGGCGGCGGGGAGCAGCACCGCAGCGGCGTCCCGGACGCGACGCACCCCCGACAGGGCGCCCGGCAGGACGACGGCGGGCATCAACTTGGTGGCCACGGCCGCACCGAGGACCAGGCTCCCGCCGGCCCGCCGGCCGAGTCCCCGGCCGGCGACGAGACCGAGACCGACCACCGCGAGCAGCGTTCCCAGGACGTCCACGTGCGCGTTGTTGACGGCCTCGACGGGCACCGCCGGACACCAGGCCCAGTACGCGGCGTCGCGAAGGTCACGACCGCGCCGGCGCAGGATCAGCAGGACGGCCCCCGTCACCCCGACGGAGATCAGGGCGCCGCCGATCTGGAGCGGCTTGTACCGGGAGCCCTCGGGCGCGAACCGGTCGACCGCCAGGAAGTAGACCTCGGCGACGGGCGGGTAGATGGTGTGGACGGCGGGCCTGTTGATCCGGGTGCAGTGCGGCTCCCCACCGGTGTGGGGGACGGGTGCCAGGTCGGGGTCCGAACAGACCGGCCCGGTGGGGAACAACCAGGGGTCCCGCAGCCGGGCGAGCGCCGGATCCTGCGGGGCGTGGTCGTACGGGGAGATCCCGGCGGACTGGACGCGACCGTCCCACGCGTAGCGGTACGAATCGGTGCTGGTGCGGGGCGCAGCCACCGGACCGGTCAGGGTGACGGCGAGCGCCCCGACGACGAGCAGGGGCGCGACGTGCCCGGCCGGTACCCGGCGCAGCGCGAGGAGCGCGAGCACGAACAGGCCCCAACAGACCGCGTACCACCACAACAGACCGACCGGATCCGTGAAGTGCCCGTCGTACCGCAGGGTGAGGACGAGGGCCGTGACGAGGGCCGCGAGGACGGCGGAGGCGAGGACGGTGCGCGGGTTCACCTGCCCAAGCGTTCCAGCAAGCCTCCCTCCCCGGGCCCGCGACGCCCGCGACGTCCGCGTTCCGTAAGGTGTCGCGGCACCCCGCGGACCGCCCCGCGGGGGTGTGATGGTCACATGCGCTTCACGTTGCCCCCCGGACCACCGATCACCTTCAAGGCACGGCTGCACGACGCCCGTACCGCGACGGCCATCGGCCGGTGGCTCGCCCTGACCTTCGCCGTCTGCTTCGCGACGGGCCTGCTGAGCCACTTCCTCCAGCACCCGCCGGGATGGGCGGTCGACCTGCTGCCGAGCCGCCCGTCCTGGGGATACCGGCTGACGCAGGGGCTCCACGTGGCCTCGGGCATCGCGGCGATCCCCTTGCTCCTGGCGAAACTGTGGGCGGTCTATCCGCGCCTGTTCGTCCGGCCGCCGGTGCGCTCCGTCCTGCACGGGCTGGAGCGACTGTCGGTCGCGGTGCTCGTCGGGGCCGCCCTGTTCGAGCTCTTCACCGGGCTGCTGAACACCTTCCAGTGGTACCCGTGGCCGTTCGACTTCGTACCGACCCACTTCGCGGTCGCCTGGATCGTCATGGGTTCCCTGCTGCTGCACATCGCGGTGCAGTGGCCCGCGATCCGGGACCACTTCACCCTCCGCTCGCCCGGCACCCTGGCCCTGCCCGAGACCGACGGACCCGACCGGCGCCGACTCCTCACCGGGATCGCCGCCGCGGTGGGCGCGGTCACCCTCACGACCGTCGGGCAGTCCGTCACACCGCTCGGCCGCCTCGACCTGTTCGCCCCGCGCAGCCCCGCCCACGGCGTCCAGGGACTGCCGGTGAACCGGACGGCCGCCGCCGCACGCGTCACCCGGGCCTCCCTTGCCGGTTGGCGGCTCACCGTCGACGGCCCCCGCCCGTTCACCCTGACCCCGGAGGAACTGCGCGCCCTGCCCCAGCACGAGGTGACCCTGCCCATCGCCTGCGTCGAAGGGTGGAGCAAGTCCGCCCTGTGGACCGGCGTACGGGTCCGCGACCTGCTGGAACTCGCCGGTGGCAGCCCGTCCTCGCGGGTTCGGGTGGTGTCCCTGGAGGAGGCCGGGGCCTACCGGGTGATGGACATGGGCCGGCTCTACGCACAGGACCCGCTCACCCTGCTCGCACTGCGCCTGAACGGGGAGGTGCTGTCGCTCGACCACGGCTATCCGGCGCGCATCATCGCCCCGAACCGCCCCGGCGTGCTCCAGACCAAATGGGTCGGCCGACTGGAGGTGCGGTGATGCGGATCCGGTACCTGCTGGGAGCCGTCGGACTGGCGCTGATCGGCTGGGGCTGCCTGCTGCTGGGCCGGCAACCACAGCCGTGGCGGGTCCTGGTGTGGCTCGGGGGAGCCGTCGTCGTGCACGACGGCCTGGTGGCCCCCTTCGTGATCGTGGTCGCCGCCCTGATCGCCGCGGTCGGACTGCGGATGCGCCCGGTCCCGCGCGCCGCCCTGATCGTGGCCGGCTCGCTCACCGCCGTCGCCCTGCCCCCGCTGCTGCGTCCCGGCGCCGCGGCGAACCCGACGGTGCTGCCCCTGGACTACCTGCGCAACTGGTTGCTCACCATGGCGGCGATCGCCGTGCTCACCCTCGGGTACGAGGGCACCCGAGCGGTCCTGCGCCGGGCCCGCCGCCGCCGCACAGGTTGAGGACGGAGCCGGCGCGGGGCACACGCACCGGACGGGGCCGGCCCGCCCGGCACCCACGGCGCGCGGATCCACCGCCCGCCGTGGGTGCCCGCCCGGCCGCTCAGCGACGCAGGTGCACGAAGTGCCGGCCTGCCGCCTGCCAGCTCACCGACGGAGTCCAGCCCGCGGCCTCGGCCTCCGCGCACAGGGCGCGGGCGCCGAGCAGAGCCCACCGGAACGGCGTTCCGTGCCCGCCGGCCCCGTCCTCCAGGTGCACCTCGACGCGTTCGTCCACGTCGGTGGACGCCACCTCGACCAGCAGGGACCCCTCGGGCGCCGCCAGCGCGACGGCACGGCGGAGCAGCCGCCCGGGGTCACCACCGATGCCGATGTTGCCGTCGATGAGCAGCACCGTGCCCCAGCGCCCCTCGCTCGGCAGCGGGTCGAAGACCGAACGGCACAGGGCGCTGCCACCCGCGCGCACCGTCCGCGAAACCGCCTCCGGCGTCACGTCCACACCCAGCGCCGGGCGCCCCCGCCGGGCGAGCGCGGCGACGAGCCGGCCCGGACCGCAGCCGACGTCCAGTACGGACCCGGTGCAGCGGGCCAACACCGTGTCGTCGGCCTCGTCCGCGTCCGCGCACCAGCGCTCGACCTCCAACGGGAGGAGCCGGCCGTCCCGACGCCGCAGGTAGAGCGGCCCGCGGCCCGCCCGCAGCGCGTCGCCGTACGGGTCGGCGCGCCGGCTGCGGCCGGCGGGTTCCGTCAGCCGGGCGGTCATCGGGTCACCCCCGACAGCTCGCCGTACAGGCGCGCGAAGCGGGACCCCGGGGCCGTCGCCGCGACCCGCGCCGCATCGGCGGGCGTGTCCACGTCGCACAGCTCGGGCAGGTCCCGTACGGCGAGCCCGGCCCCGGTCAGGCGCCCGCGCTGCACCCGCCCGGTGTCCGGTACCGACATCGGGACCCCGCGCAGCAGCGCCGGATCCGGGGCTGCCAGCCCGAGGGCCCAGAACCCGCCGTCATCCGCCGGCCCGAACCAGGCGTCCGCCGCGGCGAAGTCCAGTCCCTGCCGGAGCTGGTCGGGAGTGACCTGCGGGGTGTCCATGCCGACGAGCAGGGCGGGCCCGTCCGCCGACGCGAAGGCGGCGGCGAGCCGGGCGTCCAACCCGCCCGCGCACTGCGGCACGACCTCGATGCCGGGCGGGAGCCACGCCCCCGGTCGCCCGTCGAGGACCAGGACCCGACGCCGGGCGGGCGTCGCCAGGACCGCCGCCAGGGTGTCCTGCAAGGCGGCACGCGCCAGATCGGCAGCCTCCTCGGGTGTGAAAGTCGTGGTCAGACGGGTCTTGACGCGTCCCGGAACGGGAGCCTTCGCGATGACGAGGAGGGTGCTCACGCGGACACCCCCCGCACCGGCGCGTCGCCGCCGACGGCCGGTTCGGCCAGGACCCGGCGCATGTCGCGCACGGCGTGCCAGGTGCCGCGCCAGGTTCCCGTGACCTTCGAACGTCCGGCGCGCGGCAGGTACGGGACGTCCGTCTCGGCGATCCGCCAGCCCGCGTCGGCGGCCCGTACGACCATCTGGAGCGGGTATCCGCTGCGCCGGTCGGTCAGGTCCAGTCCGAGGAGGGCCTCGCGGCGGGCGACCCGCATCGGGCCGAGGTCGCGCAACCGCAGTCCGGTGCGGCGGCGCAGCATCCGGGCGAGCGCCGCATTGCCGGCGCGGGCGTGCGCCGGCCACGCGCCGGGGCCCTGCGGGCGCCGCCGACCCAGCAGCAGGTCGACCTCTCCGGAAGCGACCCGCGTCGCCATCGCGCCGAGCCGGCCGGGGTCCATGGAGGCGTCGCAGTCGCAGAAGCAGACCAGGTCGGCCCGGGCGGCCAGCAGGCCGGCGTGGCAGGCGGCGCCGAAACCGCGCCGGTCCTCGTGCACGACGGTCGCCCCGAGACCGCGGGCGATGTCCGCGGAACCGTCGGTCGAGCCGTTGTCCACGACGATGGCACGCCATCCGGCCGGCACGCGGGCCAACACCCAGGGGAGCGCCTCCGCCTCGTCGAGGCAGGGCAGTACGAGATCCGCGCGGGGCGGAGCACAAGCAGAAGGAGTCACCCTCCACACCGTAGGAACCGGACAGCCGGTGAAGGGGTTTCAAGACCTTACGAAACGCGGACACCGCCCCGGACGCACGGGGTCCGGGCACCGTCCGGGCCGGCACGGTGACACCCTGGAGGCATGGCACCGAGCATCGAACAGCACACCGGGACGGATCCGACCACCGACCGGGATCCCACCACGGGGGAGACGGGTGGCCTCGTCCTGGTCGTGGACGACGATCCGACCGTCTCGGAGGTGGTCACCGGCTACCTGGAGCGCGCCGGTTTCACCGTGCTCCGGGCCGCCGACGGACCGACGGCGCTCGATGCCGCAGACCGCCACCGGCCCGACCTGATCGTCCTCGACCTGATGCTGCCCGGCATCGACGGCCTGGAGGTCTGCCGCCGCCTGCGGGCCCGCGAACACGGGACGCCCCCCGTTCCCGTGGTGATGCTGACCGCGCGGGGCGACGAGGAGGAGCGGATCCTGGGTCTGGAGGTCGGCGCCGACGACTACGTGACGAAACCCTTCAGCCCGCGCGAGCTCGTCCTGCGCGTACGGTCGGTCCTGCGCCGGGCCTCCGCCCACCGGGGCTCCGCCGCCGGGGCCGGCGGCCCCCTGCTCGCCGCCGCCGGACTCACGATGGACCCGGCGGCCCGCCGGGTCGCCAAGAACGGGAGCGAACTCGCTCTGACCTTGCGGGAGTTCGACCTCCTGGCCTATTTCCTGGGGCATCAGGGGCAGGTCTGCGACCGGGAACGGCTGATGCGGGAGGTGTGGGGTTGGGACTTCGGTGACCTGTCCACCGTCACCGTCCACGTCCGCCGGCTGCGCGGCAAGATCGAGGACGATCCGGCGAACCCCCGGCTGATCAGGACGGTCTGGGGCGCCGGCTACCGCTTCGAGGCGGGCCCGGCGACGGACACCGCGCCCGCGGCCGACGCCGCTCCCGCCGCGGTCCGGACGGAGGACGGCCATGCGTGACCTGCTGTTGATCGCCCTGTACGCGCTCCTCGGCGCCTGCGCGGTCGGTCTCCTCGGAGCGGCTGCCCTGCGGGTCCTGCGCCGACGCAGCATCGCCGTCTCCCTGTCGGTCGTGGCGGCCGTGGCGGTCTCCGCGATGCTGGCGGGGACGCTCACGGTCGCCTGGGCGATGTTCCTCTCCTCCCACGACCTCGCCGTCGTGACCACCGTCGTGGCGATGGCCGCCGCCGTGTCCCTGGCCACGGCCCTGCTCCTCGGCCGTCAGGTCGTCCGGCGTTGCCGGGAACTCGTCCGGGCCGCCGGGGACTTCGGCGAGGCCGGCACCTTCACGGCTCCCACCGTGCCGGCCCCCGCGGAACTCACCGCACTGAGTCGGGAGTTGGCGCTCACCAGCGAGCGGCTCGCCGCGTCCCGCGAGCGGGAACGCGCCCTGGAGACCTCGCGCCGTGAGCTCGTGGCCTGGATCTCGCACGACCTGCGCACCCCCCTCGCCGGTCTGCGCGCCATGTCGGAGGCGTTGGAGGACGGCATCGTGGACGATCCGGCGCGCTACCACCAACGGATGCGGGCCGAGGTGGAGCGGCTCAACTCCATGGTGACGGACCTGTTCGAACTGTCCCGCATCCACGCGGGCGCCCTGAACCTGAGCCCGACCCGCCTCTCGCTCCACGACCTCGTCGGCGACGCGCTCGCGGGCGCCGACGCTCTCGCCCGCCAACACGGCGTCCACCTCGCCGGTGACGAGGTGGCCCCGCTCCCCGTGGAGGTCGACGGCAAGGAGATGACCCGGGTCCTGTCCAACCTCCTCGTCAACGCGATCCGTCACACCCCGGCCGACGGCACGGTCGCCATCGCCGCCGAACGCCGGGCCGGTGCGGTGGTGGTGTCGGTCACCGACGCCTGCGGCGGCATCCCCGAGGAGGACCTCCCCCGCGTGTTCGACACCGGTTGGCGCGGTACCCCGGCCCGCACCCCTCCGTCCGGGGCGGGGCTGGGGCTGGCGATCGTCCGCGGCATCGTCGAGGCCCACGCCGGGCAGGCGGACGTCCGCAACGTACCCGGGGGATGCCGCTTCGAACTCACCCTCCCGGCCCCCGTGTAGTACCGGCCGGGCCGCCGATCCGGGCCCCGGTCAGGGCTGTGCGGGAGCCCCGACCCCGGCGGCCAGTTCGGCCATCCCCGCCGCGAACGACACCGCCGTCTTCCAGCCCAGTTCCCCGCGCAGGCGGGACGCGTCGGCCGTGATGTGGCGTACGTCCCCCAACCGGTACTCGCCCGTCACGACGGGAGCGGGCCCCGCACACGCGACGGCCAGCGCCGCGGCCATCTCCCCGACCGTGCGCGGCTCGCCGCTGCCCACGTTGTAGGCGGCGAAGCCGGGCCCGCCGGCCAGGGCGTCGAGGGCGACGGCGTTGGCCGACGCGACGTCCCGTACGTGGACGAAGTCGCGGCGCTGCCCGCCGTCCTCGAAGACCCGCGGTGCCTCGCCCCGGGCCAGCGCCGAACGGAACAGGGCGGCGACGCCCGCGTACGGGGTGTCGCGCGGCATCCCGGGGCCGTAGACGTTGTGGTAGCGCAGCGAGACCACCCGTCCGCCGGTCGCCCGGGCCCAGGAGGACGCGAGGTGCTCCTGGGCGAGCTTCGTGGCCGCGTACACGTTCCTGGGGTCCATCGGGGCGTCCTCGGCCACCAGGCCCGGGGTCAGGTCGGCGCCGCAGTCCGGGCAGCGCGGCTCGAACCGGCCGGCCGTGAGGTCCTCCTCGGCCCGCGGGCCGGGCCGTACGACCCCGTGCGCGGGGCACGCGTAGCGGCCCTCCCCGTAGACGACCATCGACCCGGCGAGCAGCAGCCGACGCACGCCCGCGCGGGCCATCGCGGAGAGCAGGACGGCCGTTCCGAGGTCGTTGACCGACACGTAGTCGGGGGCTTCGGTGAAGTCCTTGCCCAGACCGACCTTGGCCGCCTGGTGACAGACCGCGTCCACCCCGCGCAGGGCTTCGCGCACCGCGTCCGGGTCCCGTACGTCGCGTCCGTCGGACGCCAGGTCGAGGACCGTGGGATCGTGTCCCCGGTCGGTCAGTTCCGCCACGATGTGCGAGCCGATGAAGCCCGCTCCGCCAGTCACCAGTACGCGCATGCTCCGACGCTATGCCGCGAGTGGGGGGCGTGGCGGGCCGACCGGCCGCACGTCACGGATCCGTGAGGACGCCCGCGCGGGCGGGGTCCGACCGCTCCGCCGCCCGGCGCGCTCCCGCGTCGAGGACCGAGGCGGTGAAGTCCGCCAGTCGGCGCCGGAGTTCCTCGCGCGGTACCGCCTCGTCGCCGGCCAGGTGGGCGACGAGGTCGGCCCGGGTGGCGGCGAGCAGCGCGTGGGCGGTGAAGTCGCACGAGGTCAGTCCGGGGACGCGCTCCAGCAGGTCGCGGAGCAGGACGTGCCACCGCTCGTAGTGTTCCGTCCGGTACGGGCTGGCGGCGCCGTTCGTCTCCAGCGCCAGGGAGAGGTGACGGTTGTCGAGCTTGAGGCACAGGAGGGCGTCGAGCAGGGCGGGTACGCGTTCGAGGGGCGGCGTCCGCGGACCCAGGGGCGCCGGGCCCGCCTCGACCGCTTCCCGGACCGGTTCGAGCCGGGCCTCGTACAGCGCGCGGATCAGGCCGGTGCGGTCGCCGAAGGAGCGGAAGAGGGTGCCCTTGCCGACGCCGGCAGCCGCCGCGATGTCGGCCATCGTCACGTCCTCGGGATTTCGACACTCGGCGAAGAGGGTGTCCGCGGCGGCGAGGACGGCCGCCCGGTTGCGGGCGGCGTCCTTGCGCGGCTTGCGTTCGGCAGTCATGGCGTTCCCTCGGGTTGCGAAGCGGACCGGCGGTCCGTATCTTCGTGACAAGAAGCGGACCGCTGGTCCGTATCGTACGGGACGGAGAGCCCCCATGCCCGAAACCATCTCGCCGACGGACCTGTACCGCCACGGCCTGCGCCTGCTCCTCGACAAGGACATCGCCTCCTGGGTCGCCCTCTGGTCCGAACGTGGCGTCATGGAATTCCCCTTCGCCCCACCGGGTTGGCCCCGACGGCTGGACGGCCGGGAGGCCATCGCCGACTACATGCGGGACTACCCCGACCACATCGACCTGCACGACATACCCGACCTGAGGATCCACCGGACCGCCGAGCCCACGACCATCGTGGTCGAAATGCGCGGCGTGGGCCGCGTGGTCGCGACCGGAGCTCCCTTCGACATGACCTACATCGCCGTCGTGACCGTCGAGGACGGCCGGTTCACCTCCTACCGCGACTATTGGAACCCCCTCGCCGTCCACGAACCCGGCCTGGACTTCGCCGGGAGCGTCGCCCGATGACCGTCACCGGAACGACCCTGGTCATCGGCGCCACCGGCACCACCGGAAGCCGCACCGCGGCACGACTGATCGCCGCCGGCCGGCGGGTCAAGGTCGCGAGCCGACGTGCCACCCCGCTCCCGGGCGCCGAACCGGTCCGCTTCGACTGGTACGACCCCGACTCCCACGGCCCGGCCCTCGCCGAAGTCGACCGCCTCTACCTCGTCCCACCCGTCGGCGACCCGGACCCGGCCGCCGTCATGCTGCCCCTCCTCCGGCAGGCACGCGCAGCCGGCGTCCGGCGGGCCGTACTCCTCAGCTCCTCCGCCATCCCCGAGGGCGGCCCGGCGGTCGGCAAGGTCCACCGGGCCCTGCCCGGCCTCTTCGCGGAATGGGCGGTGCTGCGCCCCTCCTGGTTCATGCAGAACTTCACAGGCGCGCACACCCACGCCGACACCATCCGCGACGACGGCGCCATCCTCACGGCGGCCGGCGCGGGCCGGGTCGGGTTCGTCGACGCCGACGACATCGCCGCCGTCGCCGTGCACGCCCTCACCGATGACCGCGCGCCCAACACCGACCTGGTCCTCACCGGCCCGCGGACGCTCGGACACGACGACATCGCGGCGGTCCTCACGGACGTCACCGGCCGTCCCGTGGTCCACCACCACCTCACCCACGACGCCATGGTGCAGCGGCTGGCCGAGGCCATTCCCCGGGAATTCGCCCTGATGCTCGCCGGGATGGACCGGGCCATCGCCGAGGGCGCCGAGGACCGCACCACCGACACCGTCCTACGCCTCACCGGCCGCCCGCCGAACGACTTCCGGACGGTCGCCGCACGGGAGCTGTCCGTACGCAAGCCCTGAGGTCGGGCGTCGCCAGGCACGGGCCGGCGGCCGGGACCGCCGGTGTCCCGGACGGCGGCCGGGTCAGGGGGCGCCCGCAGTGTGCGCGGGTGCCGCGCCGGCGGAAGTGGCGGGCGAGGTCCGCGGCGGCCGGGCGATGCCCCACACGGGCCAGATCGTCTCGGGGACCGTGGCGCCCCAGTCGTCCCTCTCGTTGTCGAAGGCTCCTGGGAAGTGCAGGCGGATGTACATGACCCCGGCGATGGTCACCCCCAGGGAGACCGGCCAGGCCGGTACGACCGCCAGGCTGATCGGTACCCGCCTGCCGCGCAGGCCCGGCATCCACCGGGGGAAGACCTCGCCCCAGCGCTGCACCAGCCCCGGCGTCAGCAACGAGCCGAGCGCGCCCATCGTGGCCGGGGCCGCGCCCAGGATCCACAGGCAAGCGTGCATCCGGGCCGTGATCCCCATCCCTGCAGATCAGCGGGGACATCGGCTGCGCCGAGGATGCCGTGGGGCCGACTCCACGGCCCCGCAGACGCGCCTGTTAGGTCGGCAGGGAAGACTGCATGGGTGCTGATCAGACGCGAGACCCCCGCCGACCTGCCCGCCGTTCGTGCGGTGACGATCGCCTCCTCATACAAACCGCACGAGGCCGAGCCGGTGGAGGTGATTCTGAGGGACGAACTGCAGAAGGGCGAGAACTGGATCCCGGCGCTCTCGCTGGTGGCCGAGGATAAGCACGGCACCATCATCGGCCATGCGCTGTGCACCTGGGGACGAGTCGGTCCCGTGCGAGTCCCGAACCTCAGCCTGCTCGGAGTTCACTCTGACCATCGCCGCCGCGGCTTCGGAACAGCCCTGGTCCACGCTTCCCTCGCCGCAGCGGACGCCCTCGATGCCCCGATGATCGTCGTCCTCGGCGACCCCGACTTCTTCGGCCGGTTCGGATTCCGACCGAGCACGGACTTCGGCATCGTTGGCGAGGAACCGGCCTGGGAGCACCTGTTCCAGATCCGCACCCTGGCCTCCTACGATCCGTCCGTGCAAGGTGAGTTCGTCTATCCCCACCCCTTCGGCAGCATCTGACGCCGACGCATCACCAGAGCGAGTCCAGCCTGGCTCGATGATCCAAACGAAGCGCCCTAGCCGTGGAGCCGCCGCACGCACAGCACCCGCACGTCCTGGCCCAGGAGCAGATCGTCCTCGTCCCCGTCGCGGGCGATGAACGTGAGGTCCAGCGCCTGCCGGGTGCCCCGGCACGGGGGTGCCGGAGGGGACGCGTCCGGGGCGAGGTCCGGCAGGCCGGCGGCGCGGCCCCAGGGCCAGCCGACACGATTCACTTGGTGCTCCCCGCTGTTCCGACGCCGCTCGTGCGAAGCCCCGTCGGCATCACGGCACGTCCGGGCCGCCCCCTGCGGCGCCGGCTCGGCGGCGGTCTCCCGCAACCTACGAGGTTGGGCGGGCTATGTCTTGAGTGGCGATCACTCCAATCCGGCCCGGGCCGCGAATCCGAGTCCCGTGAGAGGTGATGGCCAACCGGAGCGCACGGCGCGATCACCCGGCCCCATCGGGGTCGGACCGGGCCTTGCGGGCGAGCAGATGAACTTCCCGGAACTGGCGGTGGTCGGTGGGCTGCGGCTCCCGGACCATCCGGGCCACCTCGACCAAACCGGCCTCGCGCAGCAGCGCGGCGAGGTGGTCCGGCGACCACCGGTAGGCCGTGGTGACCGCGTGATCGAAGGCCTGCGTCGGGTGGGACGCCCCGTCCGTCGCGGAGAAGCCGATCAGGAGGTGGCCGCCGGGAGCCGGCACGCGGTGGAACTCCGCCAGGACGGGAGGGAGTTCCCGTGGCGGGATGTGGATGACGGACCAATGGGAGAGGACGCCGCCCAGCGCGTCGTCGGCGATGTCCAACGCGGCCATCGAGCCCACCTCGAACCGCAGTTCCGGATGCGTCCGTCGGGCCGACTCGATCATCACGGGCGAGGCGTCGACACCGAACGCCGCCCGCCCCAACCCGTTCAGGTGCGCCGTGACGTGACCGGGCCCGCACCCCAGATCCGCGACCGGACCGTCCCCCTGCGCCCCCACTACCTCGGCGAAGGCGGCCAGGATCGCGCGGTCCAGGGGACGGTCCCGCAGCGAGTCGCGGAACAGCCGCTCATAGTCGGTCAGCCGTCGCGTTCGCCGGGTTCGAGGAGCCGGGCCAGGGCGCGGTCCAGGGGTGAGGTGCTCGTCCTCGTCAGGGTGGCGACGAGGTCGAGGTAGCGGATGGCGGCGGCCTCCTGCGGGGTGGTCAGCGTGAGGTGCCCTCCCGGTCCCGCCGCCGTGACGGCCTCGACGAGCATCCGGGTGTCCTCGTCGTCGAGCCGCAGCACGGTGACGGTCCGGGCGAGGCGGTCGACGACGTCGGCCGGTGTCTCCCGGGCGGTGCCGTACTCGCATCCGTACCACTCACCGGCCTCCTCAAGGAGGCCGTGCAGGCTCGCGTAGCCGTCCTCGTGGGACAGCGCCCGATGGAAGTGGCCTAGGAGCCCGGCCAGGACGTCGACGTCGGCCGGGTCGACGGGGACGGCGTAGAGCGCCGTGTGGGCGGAGCCGCCGACGCCCACGACGCGGTTGCCCCCTTCCACGGCCCGACCGTCGTCGAGGGCGTACATCTCCTGGCGCAATGGCTTGGGCAGCGCCCGGTGGATGTTGATCAGCGCGGTTCGCGGGGCCTCGCCGTCCAGGCCCGCGGGAAGTCGCCAAAGGTCGTCGGGTGCGGTCCGGTCGTGACGGGCGGCGTGTTCGAGCCAGATGAGCAGGGGTTCCTCCAACTGGTGGAGGTCGGTCAGGAAGGAGTGATGGGCGGGGAGCAGCCGGGGCGGTGCGGGCATGGGTCGGTCTCTCCTGGTCCTGCTGCGGGGAGGCCCCCGGAACGGGCGCGTCGCGTCGCCCGCCCCGGCCGTCGGAGCGGCGGTGGGGCGGTGGAGCGGTGGCGGCCGGGCGGTACGGGCACGGCCGCCGGGGCCGTCGGAGGCGGGTCAGGCGGTGAAGGCCTCGAAGAGGGTCCACGCGGCGAGAGCGGCCATGCAGACGGCGCCGAACCGTTGAACGGTCTTGAGCGGGACGCGCTGGGCGATGAACCGGCCGACCAGCAGGGCCAGGGCCGAGACCGACATCAGGGCGAGGGCGGAGCCGATGGCGGTGGGCAGCCAGCCGTTGGTGGCGGCGAGGTTGGCCGTGGTGATCTGGGTGAGGTCGCCCCACTCGCTGATGAACACGGCCATGAACGCGGTCGTGTACACGGGCCAGAAGCCCGTGACGGTCTTGGCGGCGCCGTTCTCGTCCTCGTCGTCCCCGCTGCGCAGCAGCACGACCGCGCCGAAGGCGAAGAGGGCCGCGGACACCAGCTTGACCAGCATGTCCGGGAGCATCCCGAGGAGGCTGCCGGCTCCGACGGCGATGGCCACGTGCACGATGAACGCCGTGGAGGTGCCGAACCACACGTACAGCGGACGCATGCGGGTGCCCATGGCCAGCGAGGCGAACATGGTCTTGTCGGGGAGCTCCGCGAGGAAGATCAGGCCGAAGGCCGTGATGATCGCCAGGGGGTCGAGAGTCATCCTGGTGCTTTCTGCTGGGGCCGGACCGTCAGCTCGATCGACACCCAGGGGCGACGGGAGAACCACTCGGCCCGGCACGACGGATCGGCCCGCACGTATGTGCGGACGTGGTCATGCTTGGCCGAAGGTCTCGTCCACCACGGCACAGTGTGCCGGGGCCCGATGGCCGGGACGGGTTGCCCTGTCCAGTGTGTCGACCAGCGGTATTTCGGGACTACTCCCCTTCGCTGCCACCATCATAAACGCAGGCCGGAGGCTGCCCGGACGGAGGGTCGGGTGGCGCGCGTCACGGTGGGGGAGCGGGATGCGGCTCCCGGCGGCCCGAGTGGCCCTGTGCGCGGCGGCGTCAGTGGCCGGCGCTACGGTCGCCGCCATGACGACGATGATCCCCGCGCTCCTGCTCGACTCGCTCGCCCTGACGGGTGGGGACGCCCTGATCGACGGGTTCGCGCGGGAAGCGCGGGGCGCCGACAGCCGTCGCGCCCTGCTGCGCGGCGGGCACGACCTGGAGGCGTACGACCTGGAAGGCCTGTGGGGCGGTGACCGGGCGCCGGTTGCCGTCTTCCCCTTCCCGTGGCCGGACTGGTCCCACGGGCAGCATTCGGTGGCTCCGGACGCCTCCTTCGCGGTCTTCTCCGGGCAACGCTCGGTCCGGGCGGTCGCGGCCGACGGAACCACCCTGTGGGTGTACCGGCACGGCTGCTGGGACCGGCGGATCGGACACGGGCACAGCGGCGACGAGCAGCAGGTGTGCCGCGGCATCGAATCCGGATCGTGCCGTGTCTCCGACGACGGAGCACTCGTGTGGGCGCACGTCGTGGCGGAGGACGGCCACGCCGAGCAGGACGCGTACGACGAGTACTGGGTCGTCATCGACGCCGCGGACGGCGCGGAGCTCGCCCGTGTCCCCCTGCCGAGCGTCGCCTCGGGGTCGAGCCACGTCTCGCATCCGGACGGCGTCCACATGGGCCTGTGCATCGGCATGGGACAGGACGGAATCCTGCTGCACTGGGCCCGCCTGGACGGTGGCGAGGTCACCACCTGGGACGTCAACGAGACCGAGGACCGGATTCTCGCGGACGTCCACCCCGGGCACGCGGGCTTCCTCACCGTCCAGCACTACGGCGAGGACGTACGCCTGCACGCCCTGGACGGCGCCGTCCTGGCCACGGCGGATACCCGACCGACGGGCGAGGAGGCGGACGAGGGGGACGAGTACCGGCCCTGGGACCACCTGTGCGGTTTCGTGGACGCCGACACGGTCATCGCCACCACGGTCGAGTACGACGAGCACCCCGGAGCGGCCGATCACTGGCTCCTGGACGCCCGCACGCTCACGGTGCGCGGCGGCGTCGCCTACCCGCGTCCCGTCGACGGGTTCGCCAGGCCGCTCGGTGACGGCACCTGGCTCACCCACGACGGAAAGGAAGGGCTCCTGCACCGCTGGGGCCTCGCAGCCCGTCCCGGCGCCTCCCGCACGGCTCCCCGACCGCCCGGTCGCCCGACCACCTGACCGCCCGGCCCGACCGCCACGAGGGTCGGCTCAGCGCAGGACGGGGAGCACGTCCTGCGTCTCGTCCACCTCGGGCGCCGTCGAACGGAGGCCGATCGGTGTCGGGGGAGCCTCGTCGGCGCAGACGGTGTCGCGCGCGGGCACGGCCAGCGTGGCGAGGTAGGCCGTGGCCAAGGCGCTCACGCACGCGCTCCGGTTGTAGGCGGTGTGCCCCTCGCCCGCGAAGGTCAGCAGCCGTCCGTTGTCCAGTGTCCTGGCCAGGGCCACGGAGTCCTGGTACGGGGTGTCCGGGTCCCCGGTCGTGCCGAGGACCAGGATCGGCGCCGAACCGGCCGCCCGGTAGGAGCCCTCGTGCCGGCTCGGGCGCTCGGCCTGCCACTGGGCGCAGGTCGGCGCGTGATTGTGGTCGTAGGTCGGCGGCCCGAGGCCGACGGGGGGTCCCAGCAGGGGAGCGGAGGCCGCCTGCGCGCCGACCAGGGCGCCGAGCAGCACCCGACCGGCCGGGTAGACGCGGTCCGAGCACTCCACGGCCATGTTGACGTTGAGGAAGTCGAAGGACCCCGGAGACGGCGGCGACAGCAGGAACGAGGCCTGGCGGTCCTGGGCCGCGCGCAGGGCCTGCCCCAGGTAGGGCCAGATCACCTTGCCCGAGTTGATGTTGAACATCAGGCGGTAGGCGAGGGTGTAGCCGGTGGCCGGGCGTCCGCTCGCGGTGATGACGGGGTCGGCGTCCAGCGACCGCTTGAGCCGTTCGAAGGCCTTCCGGGGTTCGCCGTCACCGAACCCGCACGTGGCGGCGTTCTGCGCGCACCAGTCCAGGAACCGGCCGACCGCCGCGTCCAGGGCGGCGAACTGCCCGGCGTCGTAGGCGTACGGCACGTCGGCGTAGGCGCGCGGATCGTATCCCCCGTCCAGCACCATGGCGCGGACCCGCAGCGGGTACCGGGCGGCGTAGACGGTGCCGACGTAGCTGCCGAAGGAACGTCCGTAGAAGGAGAGCGTCTCCTCACCGAGGGCCCGGCGCAGCAGCTCGATGTCGTCGGCGTTCGACCCGGTTCCGACGAACGGTACGAGGTTCCCGGCGCGCTCCTTGCAGGCGGTGGCGAAGTCGAGGCCCTGCCGGATTGCCTCCCGCAGGGCGCCCGGGCCCGGTACGCCCCGCGCGGCGTCCACGGCGGCGGTGTACTCCTTGTCGTTCCAGCACTCGACCTGCCCGCTGCGCGCCACGCCCCGCATGTCGTACCCGACGACATCGAAGCGCTCGCGAAGGGAGGCGGGGAGCGCGTCGTAGCTGTTGCGCGCGAAGTCGACGCCGGAGTTGCCGGGTCCGCCCGGGTGCAGCAGCAGGACACCGGTCCGGTGGGACGGGTCCGTGGCGAGCCGCCGGGTGACGGCGAGGGGGATCGTCGCCCCGGTGGGTCGGCGGTGGTCCAGCGGCACCAGGGCGGTCGCGCACTCGAAGCCGTCCCCCGGACCGTCGGTGTCCGCCCCGTCGCAGGGCCCCCAGGAGAGCACGGGCACGGGCGGGTCGCCGAGCGGCGTCGCCGTCGCGGCACCGGGCGCGCTCCCCAGGAGCGCGGTGATCGCGATCAGGACGAGGGATATGCCCCACGCCACGCGCCTGCGCGGGTCATCGGTCATACGGGTCTGCATGCGGCGATCCTCCGTCGTGGGCGTTTCGGAACGAGCGACAACGTAGCCGCCGGCCGCCGTGCCCGTCGGCCCACCAGGAGTGCACTCCGGCCTACCACCAGGGATGGCGCCCGCCTACCACCACGGTTGTACGCTCCCGGAAAACGGCCGGTCCGACATCCCGAACCGCACCGGCCGACGGCAACGCCGAACCGGCCGGCGGCCGCCCCGAACGCGGCGTGCCGCCCCCGGACCGGGCGCCTCCCTCGTCCTCCCGCACCCCACCTCGGCCGTTGTCCGTCCCGCTTGGTACAACTTGCAGCGCACCGGACGCGACAGGCGAGGAACGGCGGGAACCCATGAGTTACGCGAAGCATCTGACGGGATTCGGCGGGCTGCCGGTCATCGACTTCCCGGGCCCCAAGGACGCGGACGCGCGTCTGCCCGAGGCCGACGACGTCGCCTGGCGGATCGCCACCGACAGCTATGACAGCGAGGAGACCTGGGCCGAGGCCTTCGCCCGGTTCCGCGCGGCGGTCGACACCACGGCGGTCCGCGCGATCGTCGTCGGCTCCTGGGAGGAGGCCTACGACACCGGCCCGGAGGAGATCATCGCGGCCCTCCTCGAAGCGCGCCCCCAACTGCCTTCCCTGCGGGCCCTGTTCCTCGGCGACATGGAGTCGGAGGAATGCGAGATCTCCTGGATCAACCAGGGTGACGTCGGCCCGCTCCTCGACGGTTTCCCGGAGCTGGAGGAGTTCGGCGTGCGCGGCGGCTCCGGCCTGGTCCTGCCGCCCCTCACGCACCGGAAGCTGCGCCGCCTGACCGTCGAGACCGGCGGAATGCCCGCCGAGGCCGTCCGCGGCGTCGCCGCGAGCGACCTGCCCGCCCTGGAGCACCTCGACCTGTGGCTCGGCACGTCCGAGTACGGCGGCGACGCGACCGTCACCGACGTGGCGCCGCTCCTCGACGGGGAACGCCTGCCGCGGCTGCGCCACCTCGGCCTGCGCAACAGCGACATCCAGGACGGGATCGCCGTCGCCGTCGCGTCCGCGCCCGTCGTCGCCCACCTGGAGACCCTCGACCTGTCCATGGGCGTCCTCACCGTGGAGGGTGCGACCGCACTGCTCGCGGGGCAGCCGCTGACGCACCTGAAGAAGCTCGACCTGCACCACAACTACCTCGACGAGCCGCTGCGCGAGCGCTTCCAGGAGGTCCTCGGCCGCGCCGGCGTCATCCTCGACCTGGACCGCGGCCACGCCGAGGAGGACGAGTACGACGGCCGCACCTGGCGCTTCGTCGCCGTCGGCGAGTAGCGCACGGGACATGACGGACCACGCGCCGCCGCGCTGGGCGGTCGTCGGCAACCCGGAGAACCGGCGCGTCACCCTGTTCTCCGGGGCCGTGCGCGCCGCGGGGCTGCCCGCGCCGCGCATCGTGCCGTGGACGGACGTCCTGCGCGCGGGCGGCGCCGCCTTCGCCGACGACGAGATCGTCCGGATCGAGTCGCCGGGCGAGAACGCGCAGGTCGACCGGCTCCTGCGCGGCGCCGACGACCCCACCCGGGTCGAGGGCGGGGCCCGCTGGTACGCCGCGTTCACCGCCGCCGTCCGGACGTTGACCGGCGGTCTGCGCCTCGACGACCCCGACGAACTGGCCGTGCTCTTCGACAAACGGAGCTGCCACCGGGTCCTCGCCCGGGCCGGGATCCCCGTACCGCAGTCGCCGACCTCCGGCGGCGCCGCACCGGTGGGCGGTTGGGACGACGTGCGGGCCCTCATGGACGCGCACCGCATGCCCCGGATGTTCCTGAAGCCCGCCCACGGCTCCTCCGCCTCCGGGATCGTCGCCGTCGAGACCGCCGGCGGCGGCCGGATCCGGGCGACCACCTCCGTCGAGAGGACGCGGGACGGCCGGCTGTACAACTCCCTGCGGGTGCGCCGCCTCACGCACGAACCGGAGGTGGCCGCGCTGGTCGACGCCCTCGCGCCCGACGGACTCCACGTCGAACGCTGGTGGCCCAAGGCCTCCCTCGGCGAGGGGGCGGTGGACCTGCGGGTGGTCGTCGTGGCCGGGCGGGCCACCCACGCCGTGGTGCGCACCAGCCGGACCCCCATGACCAACCTCCACCTCGGTGGCCGGCGCGGCGACCTGTCCGCCGTGGTCCGGGCCGTCGGCCCGGCGGGCTGGGCCGAGGCCCTGAGGATCTGTGAGCGGGCCGCCGCCTGCTTCCCCGCCACCCTCTGCGTCGGCGTCGACCTGCTGCCCGCCGTCGGCTGGCGCCGGTTCGCCGTGGCCGAGGTCAACGCCTTCGGTGACTTGCTGCCGGGCCTGACCGGGCTGCCGGGCAGCGGCGCCGAGGGCCGGGACACCTATGCCGCGCAGGTCGCCGCCGCCACCCGTGAACACGTACCGCACCACCCCACGAGGAACCACCGTGCAACCGCCTGAAACACCGGAAGCCCCCATCCCCGACATGAACGAGGTCGTGGGCCGCGACGACCTGCTGCTCCTCACCCTGGACACCCTGCGCCACGACGTCGCCGTCGAACTCGCGGCCGCCGGACGCATCCCGAACCTGGCCCGCCACCTGCCCGGCGGCGCCTGGGAGGAACGGCACGCCCCGGGCAGCTTCACCTACGCGTCCCACCAGGCGATGTTCGCCGGATTCCTGCCCACACCCGCCCGCCCGGGCCCGCACCCGCGGTTGTTCGCCGCCCGCTTCGCCGGCAGCGAGACGACCGAAGGCCGCACGTACGTCTTCGACACCCCCGACCTGGTGTCCGGGCTCGCCGCGGCCGGGTACCGCACGGTGTGCGTCGGCGGCGTCGGCTTCTTCAACAAACGGGGCGCGCTCGGTGACGTCCTGCCCGGCATGTTCCAGGAGAGCCACTGGGAACCCGGATTCGGCGTCGCGTCACCGACCTCCTTCGAGGCGCAGGTGGAGCGGGCCGAGCAGGTCGTCGCCGAACTCCCCGCCGATCAACGGCTGTTCCTCTTCGTCAACGCCTCCGCGCTGCACCAGCCCAACTGGTTCCACCTGCCCGGCGCCACGGCCGAGGCCGGCGACACCCGAGCCACCCATGCCGCCGCCCTCGAATACGTCGACCGGCACGTCGGCCGGCTCCTGGCCGCCATGAGTTCCCGCCGCCGCTGCTTCGCCATCGTCTGCTCCGACCACGGCACCACCTACGGCGACGACGGCTACACCGGCCACCGCCTCGCCCACCAGGCCGTCTGGACGGTGCCGTACGCCCACTTCTTCCTGGAGCCGTCCGCATGACCACCCTCGCGCCCGCGCCCACCGCGCCCGCCGATCAGACCAGGTCCCGCCCGTACGACTCCTACGTGTACGCCTACCCCCACAAGACCGCGTACCGGCCGCTGCCCGACCGGCCCGCCCTGCGCGAACTGTGGCGCGGCGAACGCAAGGACGCCCTCTCCCTCTACCTCCACATACCGTTCTGCGAGGTCCGCTGCGGCTTCTGCAACCTCTTCACCCGCGTCGGCGCCCCGGACGGGCTCACCGGCCGCTACCTCGACGCGATGGAACGGCAGGCCGTCGCCGTACGCGCGTCCCTCGGCGACGGGACGCCGGTACGGTTCGCCAACGCCGCGTTCGGCGGCGGAACCCCGACCTTCCTCACGGCCCGCGAACTGGAACGGCTCTGCGACATCGCGGAGCTGACCATGGGAGCGGACCTGCGGGCCGTCCCGTGGTCGGTGGAGACCTCGCCCGCGACCGCCACCGCCGACCGGCTCGCCGTCCTCGCCGAACGCGGTACCACCCGCGTCAGCATCGGCGTGCAGAGCTTCGTCGCCGAAGAGGCCCGGGCGGCCGTCCGCCCCCAACGGCGCGCCGACGTCGAGGCGGCGCTCGGCCGCATCCGCGACGCCCGCGTCCCGGTCCTCAACATCGACCTCATCTACGGCATCGACGGCCAGACCCCCGCCACCTGGCGCACCTCCCTGGACGCCGCCCTGGCCTGGCGGCCCGAGGAGCTGTACCTGTACCCCCTGTACGTCCGCCCCCTCACCGGCCTCGCCCGACGCACCGCGCTCACCGACCTCGCCTGGGACGAACAGCGCCTCGACCTCTACCGACGGGGGCGCGACCACCTCCTCGCCAACGGCTACGAGCAGGTGTCGATGCGAATGTTCCGGCTCACCGGCACGGCGCCCCGAGGGCCCGAGGACCACGCCTGCCAGACCGACGGCATGATCGGCCTGGGCTGCGGCGCCCGCTCCTACACCTCCGCACTCCACTACTCCTTCGACTACGCGGTCGACATGGGCGAGATCCGGTCGATCATCGACGACTACACCACCACCGAAGACTTCACCCGCGCCGTCCACGGCCGGCCCACCAACGCCGACGAGGCGCGCCGCCGTCACCTGCTCCAGTCGCTGCTCCAGGCCCGGGGCATGCCGGTCGCCGACTACCGGGAGCGGTTCGGCACCGACCCGCACGACGACTTCCCCGCCGAACTCTCCGCCTTCGCCGCCCGGGGCTGGCTCCACCAGGCCGGCACGGGCCCCGTCCTGCGCCTCACCCCTGAGGGCATGGCCCACTCCGACGCGGTCGGCCCGGCCCTGTTCTCGCCCGCTGTCCGGGCCGCCATGGCCGCCTACGAGACGAAGTAGCACCGGTGGACCTGACGCTCCTGTACCGCGGCCCCCTCGCGTCCTGCGACTACGACTGCCCGTACTGCCCCTTCGCCAAGCGGCGCGACACCGGCGCGCAACTGCGCGCCGACCGGGCCGCCCTCGAACGGTTCGTCGACTGGGCCTGCTCCCGTACCGAGGACCGGCTCTCGCTGCTCTTCACACCCTGGGGCGAGGGCCTCGTCCGCTCCTGGTACCGGCGCGCCCTCGTCGACCTCTCCCACCAGTCGCACGTCGACCGCGTCGCCATCCAGACCAACCTCAGCTGCCGCACCGATTGGCTCGCGGAAGCCGACCCCGACACCCTCGCCCTGTGGTGCACCTACCATCCCGGACAGACGCCCTACGAACGCTTCCTCGGCAAGGTGCGCGACCTCGCCGACCGGGGTGTCCGCCACAGCGTCGGCATCGTCGGCCTGCCCGAGAACCTTGAGCACGCCCGCAGGCTGCGCGCCGACCTCCCCGCCCACGTCTACCTGTGGGTGAACGCCGCCGACGGCCACACGTACACCGACGCCCAGGCCGACACCTGGACCGCCCTCGACCCGCTGTTCCCGTACAGCCGGTACCCGCACCGCTCGGCCGGCCTGCCGTGCCGCACCGGCGAGTCCGTCATCTCGGTGGACGGCGACGGCGCCGTACGCCGCTGCCACTTCGTGCGCACCGAACTCGGCAACCTCTACGACGGCTCCTACCGCTCCGCCCTCGTCCCCCGTCCCTGCCCGCTGACCAGCTGCGAGTGCCACATCGGGTACGTCCATCTGGAGAGCCTGCCGCTGTACGACGTCTTCGCGGGCGGCGTCCTGGAACGCGTCCCCGCACCCGCCGAGCCGTCCCCCGCCACGGGCATCGCGCTGGTCAGCGCCCCGCATTGGACCATCGGCCGATGAACGCCGCCGTCCCTGGTTCGGATGACGCATTGCGTCCGACGGCGGCGGGGGATTGGCTGGCCAAGATCAGGACGACAGGACGGACCGGCACAGGAAGAAGCACATGACACCCCTGCTCGAAGGCTGTACGCCCTGGCCGGAGGAATTCGTCGACCGCTACTGGGCGGCCGGGCGATGGAACGGCAACACCCTGGACAACCTGCTCCGCGGTTGGGCCCTCCAGTACGGGCCGCGGACCGCGCTCGTGCAGGGCGACACCCGCGTCACCTACGCGAAGCTGAACCGGCGCGCGGACCGCATGGCCTCAGGATTCCGGCTGCGCGGCCTGCGACCGGGGCAACGGGTCCTCGTGCAACTGCCGAACGTCCCCGACTTCGTCATCACCGTGTTCGCGCTGATGCGCGTCGGCGCGATCCCCGTGTTCTGCCCGCTCCCGTACGGCGCGGCCGAGGTCGCCGACCTCGTGCGGATCACCGAGAGCGTCGGCTACGTCGGCCCGTCGACGTACGGGGGCTTCGACCACACGGCGATGGCGGCGGACATCGCGGCCCGAGGACCCTTCCTCCGGCGCGTGTTCACCCTGGAGGCACCGGGCGCCGCGTCCCCGTACGGAGGCTTCACCACCGACCCGGCGGGCTGCTACTACTTCCCGCTGGACTCCATCGACTCCCCGCCCGAGCCGACGCCGCCGCGCAGCGCCGACCAGGTGGCGTTCCTCCTGCTCGCCGACGCCGGAACGGGGACGCCCGCACTCGTTCCGCGCACCCACAACGACTACGCCTACCAGGCGCGGGCCGCCGCGGAGCTGGTGTCGCTCACCGAGAACGACGTGTACCTCGCGGCGCTGCCCGCCTCCTCCCACTTCGCCTTCGGCTGCCCCGGCATCATCGGCACCCTCTCGGCCGGTGGCACCGTCGTCCTGGTGGAGGACCCGGATCCGGCCGAGTGCCTGCGGACCATCGAGCGGGAGCGGGTCACCCTCACGTCGATGCTGCCCGACCTCGCCCAACGCTGGACGGAGGTACTTCCCACCGCGGGAACCGACGTGAGCAGCCTGCGCCTGGTACAGGTCGGCGCCGCGACCGCCGACCCGGCGACCGCCGAACGGCTGGGCGCCGCACTGGGCTGCGGCCTGCAACAGGTCTTCAGCATGACCGAGGGGCCGCTGACCCTGACCCGGCCGGGCGATCCGGTCGAGACCGTGCTCGGCACCCAGGGCCGCCCGCTCTCGCCCGACGACGAACTCCGCATCGTCGACGCCGACGGCAGGCCCGTGGCCGACGGCGAGCCGGGCGAGCTCCTCGCCCGGGGGCCGCACGTCCCCCGGGGTCACTACCGGGCGCCGGAGCACAACGCACGCTCCTTCACCGCCGACGGATACCTCCGCACGGGCAACCTCGCGCACCGCACCCCCGACGGCAACCTGGTGGTGACCGGCGCCGTCGAGGGCCCCTGACCGCGGCGTTCGCGCCCCGGCGCGGGGCGGGCGATATCCGCGACGGACGGCCTAGTCTCGGTCCGTGGCACAGGCCGAACTGCGCGCCGCCGAGGGCGCCGGACCATTCACGACCAGACGCACCTGGCGACTGCCCGACGGCCGCGAAGCCGTCTGGGAGTCGCGCCAGGCCCGGCGCCGGGGCGTGCTCGCGGTGCGCGCACCGGGAGCGGCGACCGCCCGCCACGCTCGCGCCGACGACGCGACCCTCGCACGACTGCGCCGCCTGAACTCCATCGCGGCCGTCGCCTTCGTGATCGGCGGTGCGCTCTTCGCGGCCGGCGCGGCCATCGCCCAGTTCGGATCCGGCGACGCGATGACCAGCGCCGTCGTCTACTTCGTCGGCGGCCTGTTCTTCAACACGGGGGGATACGTCTCCCTGCTCCAGGTGATCAACGCCCCCCGGCACGTCCCGTCCGGAGCCGACGCCCTGGTCACCCGACGGTGGCGGTGGTGGAGCTACGAACCGATGCACCTGGACTGGCTGTGCGTGTTCGCGCTGTTCGCCGGCACGCTGGTGTTCGGGGTGAACCTCCTGGACTCCTTCCTCCAGGGCCTGACCGTCCAACAGACCAACCGGCTGATCTGGACGCCCGACGTCATCGGGTGCGTGCTGTTCCTGGTGTCGGGGCACCTGTCGTTCGTCGAGGTCTGCCACGGTCGGCTGCGGGTGCTCGCGCACGACCTCGGCTGGTGGATCGTCGCCGTCAACCAGCTCGGTTCCGTCCTGTTCATGCTCTCCGCCCTCGCGGCCTTCACGCCCCGGGCCACCGGCAGCGAGCTCGACGCGGACATCGCCAACTGGGGCACCCTGCTGGGAGCCCTGTGCTTCTCGATCGGCGGCGCCCTCCAGTACGCCGAACGGCCCTGACACCGGCCCCGGCGGGCCGAACGGAGAGGGCGGCGAACGCCGCCTCCCCGCCCGGCCTAACGCCTCGGGCCGCCGACGGCGTACACCGTGAGGCCCGCGCCGGCCAGGACGAGGGCCGTGCGGACGCCGACCGAGGCGTCGGGGGGCAGCAACATCCAGGTCAGCACCTGCGAGGGGACGCCCTGCGCGGACGGGGCGACGAAGGAGACGGACAGCCACACGAACGGCGGGATCCACGCGTACCGCGTCCCGCACCAGGCCGCCCCGAGGGCCGCCAGGCCCATCAACCCGGCACCGTTGCGCACGACGAACGCGGGCGTGGTCGACTGCCCGCTCGACACCTGCACCGCGAGCAGCACACCGCCGATCAGCACGCCGCACAACAGGAGGTGCGCCGCCCGGCGCGGCATCCAACGGAGCGCCGCCGTCCGGTCCATCGCGAGGTCCTGACCGCCGAGACCGACGGAGACCGCCATCGCCCCCGCGGCGAGGGCGAGCGTCGTGAGCCGCGGATCCCACGGGCCGCCGCCCATCCGGGCGAGCGCCCCCGCGAGCAGCCCGCTGATCAGCACCGCGGCCACCGAGGCGGGCACCTGCCGGGAACGCGCGTACAGCGTCAGCCACCTCACCGGGGTGCCCCACCGGTCAGCGCTGCGATCGGATCGCCCGAGCAGGAGACCGAGGCCGTGTGCATGGCGCCGATCCGCGACCGCTGCTCCGCCGCCGGGAGCGCGGTGAACTCCTCCCACACCGGACGGACCAAGGCGTCCTGGTCCTCCGTCCGGTGCATCGTCCCGGCGAGCGGGCGGGGCTCCCCACCCAGCACCCAGGCCGCCCCGATGCTCTGCGCGGCGGCCTCCGAGACCGTGCCGCTCTCGGTGTCGCTGCGGGGACGGCACACCGGCGCCAGGCCCTGGCCGACCAGGGCCCGCGTCAGCGCGTCGCTCCGCGCGTCGCCGATCGCCCCGTCGTCGAAGTCGACGAGCAGCAACCCGGGCGACCGCTCCGGGGCGTCGCCCAAAGCGCGCGGCAGGGTGGACTCGTGGACGGCGACGGGCGCCCGGTCACCGAGGGCGTCGCGCAGCAGGCGCAGTGCCTCCTCGCCGGGCCCCGCCAACCGGTCGAGCCGTGACCCCCGGGCGGCGGTCACGCACACCCGGCCCTCGCACACCTGCGCCGCCGCGGCCCGGTCGAGGACGTACGTACCGCGCGGGTCGGTCGGGAACAGCAGCACCGCCAGGACCCCGCCCGCCAGCAGCGGGGTGAGGGCGAGGAGCCGGCCGCGCGGACCGGCGGCCATCAGCAGCGCGAGGCCCGTCGCGGCCATGCCGAGGAACCAGAGCGTCTGCCCGAGGTGCACGGGCACGGACAGCGTCAGCAACGATTCGCGCGCCTCCGCCACTGTCGGCGACAGCAGCGAGAGACGGTTCGGCACCGCGGCGGTCGGCAGCGCTCCGTCCGTCCGCTGCCGGAGGAAGTTGGTCAGCATGAAGGCGCCCACGGCCAGGACGGGCGGGGTGAGCACGGAGGGCAGGACCCGTGCGACCCCCATGCCCAGGACGGCCCCCGCGGCGACCGCGAGTGCCCCCACCAGCGAAATCGGCAGCCAACCGAGGTGGGTGTACGAGGCGTCACCGGTGAGGACCCGGACCGCCCCCAGGGCGACGAGCAGCGCGAACGCCGCCACCAGGGCGAACGCCGTCGGACCGGCGGAGGCGGTCGCGCGGTGCAGGGCGGGTCGCGGGGTGCTGGTGAGGAGTTCGGTCATGCGTGAGCGATGGTCGCGCAGTCCCTGGAGCGCCCCGAGGCCCACGGCCAGGGGCCACAGGAACACCAGCGGGTAGCGGGTCCACATGGCCATGGACGTCCACTGCGCCGTCCACAGCGCGGTGCCCCTGGTCCACGGCCCGGACAGCAGGTGCAGGAACGCGAGGACCGCCAGGAGGAGGACGGCGCCGGCCCACGGGGCGGCGGACCGCCTCAGTTCGATGAGCGGGATGCGGAGGTTCACCAGGCACCCCGCGTCCGCACGGGGTTGACGAGCAGGGCGGCGTAGCCGCGCTCCAACGGGCTGTCGCCCACGTGTTCCGGGCCGCCCGCCGAGGCCAACTCGCCGGGAGTGCCCTGGAAGACCAGCCGGCCCTCGGCGAACAGCACCACGTCCGTGCAGGCAGCGGCCACGTCCTCCACCAGATGGGTCGAAACGACCACGCACGCGTCCGTGCCCAACTCCTGGAGCAGTTCCCGCAGCCGCAGCCGCTGGGCCGGATCCAGGCCGACGGTCGGTTCGTCCAGCAGCAGGAGGGACGGGTCGTTGACGATGGCCTGCGCGATGCCGGCCCGCCGCACCATCCCGCCCGACAGGGTCTTCATCCGGTCGTCCGCGCGGTCGGCCAGGCCGACCCGTTCCACGGCGCGCTGCACCGCCGCCGGGATGTCCGTCGCGGGCACCTCCTTCAGCCACGCCATGTACTCGACGAACTCGCGCACGGTGAAGCGTTTGTAGTAGCCGAATTCCTGCGGCAGGTAGCCGATCCGGCGGCGCAGCGCACGGAACTCGCCCCGCCCGCCCACGGACTCCCCGAGCAGTTCCAGTTCACCGCCTGTGGGGCGCAGCACGGTGGCCAGCGCCCGGATGAGGGTGGTCTTCCCCGCCCCGTTGGGGCCGAGGAGACCGTGGACCCCGGTACCCAGCGACAGGTCCAGCCCGTCGACGGCCATCCGGTTCCGGCCGACCCGGACCTTCAGGCCGGTCGCCCGGATCTCCCAGGCGTAGGCCGTGGGAGCGATGTCGTCCCTGCTCATTGCGGGCATCGTGTGCTTCCTCTGTTCTCGTGGGGTCTTACGGGGGAGTGCCGGGGCGGCCTGCGCGTTCAACGGCGGTCACCCGGGGCCGCGTACGCGCCCCGGCGGCCGATCAGGACGGCGACGCCGAGCGCGAGGAGCAGCCCCCACACCGGCAGCCCGTCCGCCTGCAGGGCTGCCGCCGTACGGCTGGTGGCCAGGGTCGGCGCCACCACCACCGCGACCCATGCGGCCACGAGCGCGACGGCGGCGCGGGTCACGCCGATCAGCGCGCCGAGGGCCAGGGTCAGCGAGGTGAAGGCCAGGCAGGGGAACAGCCACTGGGCGGCCGACAGTCCCGTCGTCCACCCCCCGGCCAGCAGCGCGGGGATGACCACGGCGAGCACGGAGGCGGTGCGCCGCAGCACCAGATGCAGGCCTGCCCGGGGGGTGGACGCCGTCAGTTCGTACGCCGGATCCAGCCCGCGCGACCACGAGGCGGCCACCCCGCCCACGGGCAGCACGGGAGCGAGCAGCAGCACGAGGGACACCTGACCGGAGCCCGGTCCCAGCAGGTCCAGCAGCAGGGCGAGCAGGGTCACGGCCAGAACCATGGCCGACCACGGGGTCATGGCGGGCGTCGTCCAGGTACGCAGCCGCGCCCGGCGCCGGCGCGGCGGTGCCGGGGCGGCCGAATCCAGTTGGGGCGTGAGATCGGACCAGACGGCCTCGGTCAGCGCGACCACGGCGGGCGTCCGCGTCGTGACGGCCACCGACAGCCGGTCGCGGCAGACCCGACACCCCTCCAAGTGGGCCTCCAGTGCCCAGACCTCGTCCACGAGGAGGCTCGTGTCGCCGCGCGCGTACCCGTCGACGAGCCGCGCCGACGCGTGTTCCCCGTTCATGCCAGCTCCTTGCGCATCGCGATCCGGGCCCGGCGGGCGCGGGTCTTGACCGTTCCCTCGGGCAGGCCGAGGAGAACGGAGGTCTCGCGGACGGACAGTCCGTCGAGCACCATGGCCTGCAACACCTCTCTGAGCTCCGGCGCCAGGCGCCGCAGCGCGTCGCCGACGTCACCGCCGACCGTGGCCACCAGGGCCTCCTCGTCGGCGGCGGGCGCCACGGCGAGCGGCGCGTAGGCGAGCGGCGGCTCGGCGTGGTGGGCCCGGCGCCGGAAGGCGTCGACGAGCCGGCGGGCCGCGATCGTCCACAGCCACCCGACGGCCGTTCCCCCGGCCCGACTTCCGGCGAAGGAACCCGCGGCCCGCCACACCGCCAGGTACGTCTCCTGCATGACCTCGGCGACGATCTGCTGGTCGTCGCAGCGGCGCCGCAGCCGCACCGCCAGCCAGGGCGACGTGCGGCGGTACAACTCCTCGAAGGCGGCCCGGTCCCCCCGGGCCACCCGCCGCAGGAGACGCTCCTCGTCCAGTTCTTGCGGCGCTGCCGCCGCCCACACTCGTTTCACACCTGCTAGACGCACGACCGGGACGCCGGGTTTTCCGCCGCAGGTGATCCGGGTCACATCGTCGGGGTGGGTGTGACCATCCGATCGGCGACGCCGCGTTCAGTCCTCCTTCGAGTGAAAGACCCCCCGAGGGACTGCACTTCACACCCTGACACGGGCCATGGTCTCCCCGGAGGGGACGGACTCATCGACGGGAACGGGACAGTGCACCTGAGGCGTACCGCAACGATCCCGGGCCCGGCCGCGCTCACCCCGCTCACCCTGCCGGCGGCGTCCCGCGCCCCCTTCGCCATCGACCCGTCCGCAGCGGATAGCCGGGCGGTACGCACTTGATAACGGGGACTTCCAGACTCGTGCGCATCGCCGCCGGGGAGCTCCCGGCGCACCATTCCTGGAGGAACCCGATGCGTCGTCAACTCACCGCCGTCACGGCCGCCGTGGCGGCAGCCGTCGTCGCCCTGGCCACTCCGGCCGCCGCAGCACCCGCGGACAAGCCCCAGGTCCTGAGCGGTTGGACACAGACCAGCGCGGCCAGCCACAACTCCTGGGTCGCCGCACGCGCCAACCAGGGCAACTGGTCGGCCTACGGCTTCGACTGGTCGACGGACTACTGCTCGTCCTCCCCGGACAACCCGTTCGGCTTCCCCTTCCAGACGTCCTGCGCCCGCCACGACTTCGGCTACCGCAACTACAAGGCGGCGGGCTCCTTCAGCGCCAACAAGGCGCGGCTCGACGACGCCTTCTACGCCGACCTCAAGCGGGTGTGTACCGCCTACACGGGCGCGAAGCGCACCTCGTGCGACTCGACCGCCTGGACCTACTACCAGGCCGTCAAGGTCTTCGGGAAGTCGGCCGCCGTGGACAACGGCGCGGTCGCCTGACCCGACCGCCGGGACGGCCGCGCCCACCCGCCTCCGGGAGCACGGCGCGATGCCCGGAGGCGGGCGGGCGCGGCACGGAGGAGGATGGACACATGCGATGGCGTGCGCGCGGTGCGTCGGCGGCCGCGCTGGGTGTCCTGCTCCTGGTGGCGGCCACGCCCGGGCCCGACGGCGGGGACACCGGACAACGGGTGGACATCGGCGGCGGACGCGGCCTGTACCTGCGGTGCGAGGGTTCAGGGAGCCCGACCGTGGTACTGCTGTCCGGCCTCCACGAGGCCTCCGACCCGTGGTCGCTGACCGACACCACCCCACCCGTGCCGAAGGCACCGGCGGTGCTGCCCGGAGTGGCCGCGTTCACCCGGGTGTGCACGTACGACCGGCCCGGCACCATCCGCTACACGCAGCCACCGACGCTCACCACCCGCAGCACGCCCGTACGCGGAACCAGGGCGCTGCCCGACATGGTCCGGGACCTGGACCGGGTACTGGCCGCCGGTCGCGTCCCTGGCCCGTACCTCCTGGTGGGGCACTCCTTCGGCGGGATGCTGGCCCTGCGGTACGCGCAGGAACACCCCGACCGGACACGCGGGCTGGTCCTCGTCGACGCCCTGGGCCCCGGGCTGAAACCGGCGATGGGGGCGGACTGGGCGGCGTACGTCACGTCCCTGCGCCACCCCGGCACACCCTTCGACACCGATCCGAACTTCGAACAGGTCGACATCGACGCCGGCGTCGACGCCATCGACCGGGGCGGCCCGCTCCCGCCGGTCCCGGTCGCGGTGCTCAGCAAGACCGCGCCCTTCGCCGCGCCGGCCACCATGGACAAGGCGCTGCTCGCGAAGCTCGAAGCGGCCTGGCCCGAGACCCAACGCGCACTGGTCGGGCTGCGGCCGCAGACCCCGCAGCTGTTGGCCACCGGCAGCGACCACTACGTCCAGGTCCACGACCCCGACCTCACGGTCGCGGCGATCCGCCTGGTCGCCGACCGGGCCGCGACCCTGCCCGAATCTAAGCCGACCACCCGCTGAACGGCCCTGTGCCGCAGCCGGGGTCGTCGTACGCCACCGGGCGGCTGCCGCCGGACTCCGGAGCCCGGGGGCGACGCCTGTGCGCCGTCGTCGGGGGCCTGCCGGTTTCCCCGGTGCCCGCGGCGGGCGGGCGGGGAATCGTCCGGGTGCCGTACGGATCCGTGCGGCAGCCCGCGGTGTTGCGGGACCCGGTCGCGCGGCACAGGGGGGAAGGGCCCCGCGACCCGGGTCCGCTGCGGGAGGTCCTCAGGATCGGGACCGTCCCGTACCTGCGCGTGTGTCCACCCCGTTCGATCCCGAACGGCCCGGGCCCCGGCCGCCCGCGGGCGCCCGCGGGCGGGAGGAGTTCGCGGACCTGTGCTCCGCGGGCCGCGCGGGGTGTGGTGGACTTGTCCCCGGCCCGCCCCGAGGATCGCGGCGTGCCCAGGGCGGACTGAGATGGGGCTGGGATGAGCAAGCCGGCGGAAACACGCGCGGGTGCCGGGGCTACCGGGGCGGTGGGGGAGCCGGAACTGCGCCAGCTGCTCGCCGGGCTGACGGCCGTACGCGACGGTGATTTCGGTACCCGGCTGCCGGACGAGGCCGACGGCCTGCTCGGCGAGATCGCCACGGTCTTCAACGGCATGGTCGATCAACTGTCCCTGTTCACCTCCGAGGTCACGCGTGTCGCCCGGGAGGTCGGCACGGAGGGGACGCTCGGCGGGCAGGCCGTGGTACCCGGGGTATCGGGCACCTGGGCCGACCTGACGGACTCCGTCAACGCGATGGCCGGCAACCTGACGACCCAGGTGCGGGACATCGCCCAGGTGGCCACGGCGGTGGCGCGCGGCGACCTGTCGCAGAAGATCGACGTGGCGGCCCGGGGCGAGATCCTGGAGCTGAAGGACACCGTCAACACGATGGTCGACCAGTTGTCCTCCTTCGCCGACGAGGTGACCCGCGTCGCCCGCGAGGTCGGCAGCGAGGGCCGTCTCGGGGGCCAGGCCGAGGTACCCGGCGTCGCGGGGGTGTGGCGCGACCTCACCGATTCCGTGAACTTCATGGCCGGCAACCTCACCGACCAGGTCCGCAACATCGCCCAGGTGACCACGGCGGTCGCCCGGGGCGACCTGTCGCAGAAGATCGCCGTCGACGCCCGGGGCGAGATCCTGGAACTCAAGAACACCATCAACACGATGGTCGACCAGCTGTCCGCGTTCGCCGGAGAAGTCACCCGCATGGCGCGCGAGGTCGGCACCGAGGGCATCCTCGGTGGTCAGGCCGATGTGAAGGGCGTCTCGGGTACCTGGCGGGACCTGACCGACTCGGTCAACTTCATGGCCGGGAACCTGACCTCGCAGGTCCGTTCCATCGCCCAGGTGGCCACCGCGGTGGCGCAGGGAGACCTGTCGCAGAAGGTCCGGGTGAACGCGCGCGGCGAGATCCTGGAGCTGAAGACGACCATCAACACGATGGTCGACCAGCTGTCCGCGTTCGCCGACGAGGTGACCCGGGTGGCGCGCGAGGTGGGCACGGACGGCCGGCTCGGTGGTCAGGCCGATGTGAAGGGCGTCTCGGGTACCTGGCGGGACCTGACCGACTCGGTCAACTTCATGGCCGACAACCTCACGGCGCAGGTCCGCTCGATCGCGGAGGTCACCACCGCCGTCGCCCAGGGAGACCTGTCGCAGAAGATCCGCGTCGACGCGCGCGGCGAGATCCTGGAGCTGAAGGAGACCATCAACACGATGGTCGACCAGCTGTCGGCGTTCGCCGACGAGGTCACCCGGGTCGCCCGCGAGGTCGGCACCGAGGGCAACCTGGGCGGTCAGGCCACCGTCCGGGGCGTCTCGGGCACCTGGAAGGACCTCACCGACAACGTCAACGTCATGGCGTCCAACCTGACGGGCCAGGTGCGTTCCATCGCCCAGGTCGCCACCGCCGTCGCACGCGGCGACCTCTCGCAGAAGATCACCGTCGAGGCCAAGGGCGAGGTCGCCGCGCTGGCCGGGGTGATCAACACCATGGTCGACACCCTGTCGGCGTTCGCCGACGAGGTGACCCGGGTGGCGCGCGAGGTCGGCACCGAGGGCCGCCTCGGCGGACAGGCCCGGGTACCCAACGTCGCCGGAACCTGGAAGGACCTCACCGACAACGTCAACTCCATGGCGAACAACCTGACCGGCCAGGTCCGCAACATCGCCCTCGTGACCACCGCGGTCGCCAACGGGGACCTCTCCAAGAAGATCGACGTGGACGCGCGCGGCGAGATCCTGGAGCTGAAGACCACCATCAACACCATGGTCGACCAGTTGTCCTCCTTCGCCGCCGAGGTCACCCGTGTGGCCCGCGAGGTCGGCAGCGAGGGTCGCCTCGGCGGTCAGGCCGAGGTCGAGGGCGTCTCGGGGACGTGGAAGCGGCTCACCGAGAACGTCAACGAACTCGCCGGAAACCTCACCCAGCAGGTCCGCGCCATCGCCGAGGTCGCCAGCGCCGTCGCGGAGGGGGACCTCACCCGGTCGATCACCGTCGACGCCTCGGGCGAGGTCGCCGAACTCAAGGACAACATCAACTCGATGGTGGGTTCGTTGCGCGAGACCACCCGGGCCAACCAGGAACAGGACTGGCTCAAGTCCAACCTGGCGCAGATCTCCGGCCTGATGCAGGGACACCGGGACCTGGCCGTCGTCGCCGAGCTCGTCATGGACGAACTCACCCCCCTCGTCGACGCCAGCTACGGCGCCTTCTACCTGGGCGAGGAGGCCGACGGTCAGGCCTGGCTCACCCTGATCGGCTCCTACGGGCGGCCCACCGACAGCCCCCAGCGGATCAAGCACGGCGAAACCCTGGTCGGGCAGGCGGCGCGCAGCCGCCGCATCCTCGCCACCGACAACGTGCCGCCCGGCTACCTCATCTCCTCCGGGCTGGGCGCCGCCGCTCCCGCCAACCTCATCGTCCTGCCCATCCTCGTGGAGGACCAGGTGCTCGGCGTCATCGAGCTCGCCTCGTTCAGTCCCTTCACCCCCGTGCACCGCGACTTCCTCGGCCGCCTGATGGAGACCGTCGGGGTCAACGTCAGCACCATCGTCGCCAACGCCCGCACCGACGAACTCCTCGGCGAGTCCCAGCGCCTCACCGGCGAGCTCCAGGCCCGTTCCGAGCAGCTCCAGGTCCAGCAGGACGAACTGCAACGCTCCAACGCCGAACTGGAGGAGAAGGCCGCCCTCCTCGCCACCCAGAACCGTGACATCGAGACGAAGAACCTGGAGATCGAACAGGCCAGGCAGGAACTGGAGGACCGGGCCCAGCAGCTCTCCCTGGCCTCCAAGTACAAGTCGGAGTTCCTGGCCAACATGAGCCACGAGCTGCGCACCCCGCTCAACAGCCTGCTGATCCTCGCCCAGCTCCTCTCCCAGAACCCGAGCCGGAACCTCACGCCCAAGCAGGTCGAGTACGCGGGCATCATCCACTCCGCGGGTTCCGACCTCCTCCAGCTCATCAACGACATCCTCGACCTGTCGAAGGTCGAGGCCGGCAAGATGGACATCAATCCCGAGCGGGTCTCCCTCAAGAGGCTCCTCGACTACGTCGAAGCCTCGTTCAGGCCTCTGACCAGCCAAAAGGGCCTCGATTTCGACATCACGACCGCGTCGGGCGTACCGGTGGACCTCCTCACCGACGACGCGCGCCTGCAACAGATCCTGCGCAACCTGCTCTCCAACGCGGTGAAGTTCACCGAACGCGGCCAGGTCCAGGTCCGCATCGAACCGGCTTCCCCGGCGGAGGTCCCCGCGGAGCTCGCCCGGTCCGGATCCGTCGTCGCCTTCCGGGTCATCGACACCGGCATCGGGATCGCCGAGCAGCAGCTGGAGGTCATCTTCGCCGCCTTCCAGCAGGCGGACGGCACCACCAGCCGCAAGTACGGCGGTACCGGCCTGGGCCTGTCCATCACCCGGGAGATCGCCCGTCTCCTCGGAGGCGCGGTGACGGCGCACAGCGTCCCGGGCGAAGGCTCCACCTTCACCCTCTACCTCCCCGTCTCCCGCCCCGACCTCGTCGACCGCGAGACGTCCGCCCCGGCCCCGGAGGCGACCGACGGCGACGCCGGCGAACCGTACGGCGACACCGCTCCGGCCGAGGACACCCGCCACCCCCGACGCCTGCTGGTGATCGAACAGCGCAGCAACGGCCTGCTGAGCCTCGTCGCGGAGAGCGCCGCCGCCGACCTGACCGCCGGCCGGGCGACGTCCGGCCCGGCCGGTCAGGCCGTGGTCGTCACCGCCGTCACCGCGGCCGACGCGGCCGACGTCCTCGCGCAGTCACCGTTCCACTGCGTGGTCCTCGAACTCGACCCCGACGGCGAAGCCGTGCGCTTCCTCCAGGACCTCGCCGGCGACACGGCCCTCGCCTCCATGCCGGTACTCGCGCACGACAACCGCCGCATGACCCGCGCACAGCAGGAGGAGATCGCGCTGCGCGCCACCACCCAGCCGCTCGAAGTGCTCTCCAGCCTCGACGAGCTGCGCGAACGCATCGCCCTGCACCTGTCGGCGGAACGCCCCGGCGACGCCCTGCCCCTCGTACGCCTCGACGCCGACCTCGCCACGCCCGAACATCCCGTCGTGGACACCGGCCTGGCCGGCCGATCCGTCCTGGTCGTCGACGACGACCCGCGCAACCTGTACGCGATCAGCGGGATCCTGGAACTGCACGGCCTGCAGGTCCTCCACGCCGAGAACGGCCGCAAGGGCATCGAGACGCTCACCAGCACCCCGGGGATCGATCTGATCCTGATGGACGTGATGATGCCGGAGCTGGACGGCTACGCGGCGACTGCGGAGATCAGGCGCATGCCCCGGTACGCCCACCTGCCCATCATCTCCGTGACCGCCAAGGCGATGCCCGGAGACCGGGAGAAGAGCCTCGCCTCCGGGGCCAGCGACTACGTCACCAAGCCCGTCGACGCCGACGACCTCATCCTCCGCCTGCGCAGGTGGCTGCCCTCGCAAGGAACCCCGGAAGCCCCCCGGGCCTGACCCCCGCCACCCCGCCCGTCCCACGGAGAAGACCGACGCACGGTGAACACCACCCCCGGCGACCCCACCGCCCCGCAACCGCACGACCAGGACCGGACCGTCACCGACGCCGACGCGCGGGCGGTCCCCGCCGCCCGCGCACCCCGGCCGCTGCCCCATGACGCGACGCCGGAACGGCCGCCCGGCACCGAACCCGGCGGGCCGGGACGTCTCGCCGCCACCGTGGATCGGCTGCGCCAGGAAGCGCTGGAGGCCCAGTCGGCAGCCGAGGGAAGGGCACTGGTCGAGATGGCCAAGGGCATCCTCGTGGGGCGCCTGGGCTGCGGCCCCACGGAAGCCTCCCGGCAGCTGACCACGCTGGCCGAACAGTCGGGCACCACCGTCCTCGCCCTCGCCGTCGACGTCATCAACCGGTCCGCCCGCGACCGCGTCAGCGACATCGCACAGCACTTCCTCGACACCGCCGTCGGGCCCGACGGGTCCGACGCCACCGAACCGGCCGTCCGCCTGCGCACGGCCGAGAGCAGCGTGCTCGCCGCCACCGACTCCCAGGCCGTCGCCACCGCCCTGCTGGAGAACGCGCTCCGCCCGCTGGGCGCGCACGGCGTCGCCATCTGGATCGCCGCGGCCGACTCCTCCCTGACCCTGGTGGGGCAGGCCGGCTTCTCCCAGGAGGACGCCGCGCGCTGGCGCTACGTACCGCCCGAGGTCGCCACCTGCGCCCGCCTCGCATTGACCAACCGCGACCTCACGGTCGTCACCAATCTGTCCGAGACCGGCGTCCCCACCATCGGTCGACGGCCACACCCCGACGGCGGACGCGTCGTGGTCCCCTCCGGCACCGGCGGACGCATCCACGGAGTCCTGGAGATCGCCTGGCCGCGGGCGTTGCCCCCGCAGCCTCCGCAGGTCCTGCGCCAACTGGAGGCCCTGGCCGAGCTGTGCGCGCACACCCTGGAGGAACGGAACCCCCACCGGGGAACAGCGGCCGACACCGCCCACCCGGGCGCGATGGCCGAACTCACCGACCTCACCGACCACCTCCACGACCCGGCCCTCGTCCTCACCCCCGCCCTCGACAACGACGGACGCCTCGCCGACTTCCGGATCCACCACACCAACAGCCGCTTCGTCGACCCCGCCGGACGACCCCGGTCGATCGTCACCGGAGCCCGCTTCCTGGAGGCGTACCCGGCAGCGGCCGAGGACGGCGGCCTCTTCGACAAACTGGAGCGGGCCTACGCCACCGGGGAGTCCTGCCAGGTCCTCAGCACGGCGCTGACCGCGTTCGTCGGCGACGTGCCCCTCACCACCGTCGCCGACGTGAGCATCACCCGGCACGGAGCGGCCCTCCTCCTCATCTGGAAGATCGAGGACGAGACCGCACGCCTGGCCGGCCTGCTGCAACACGCCCAACGGCTCGGCAGGGTGGGCGGCTTCGAACAGAACATGACCACCGGGAACACCACCTGGAACGGCCAGCTCTTCAGCCTCTTCGGCCTGCCCGTCACCGCCCCACCCGTCGCCCTCGAAGACCTCGCCACCCACGCCCACCCCCACGACGTCGATTCCATCGGCCGGTTCCTGCGCACGCTCCTGCACCACCGACGCGAATCGTCGGTCGACTTCCGCCTCCTGCGCCCGGACGGCATCACCCGCCACATCCGCATGGTGGCCGAGCCCGTCCTGGACGACCGGGGCCGGCTCCACGCGGTCCGGGGTGCCTGTCAGGACGTCTCCTCGCAACACTGGACCGAGGTCGCCCTGGCCGCGACGCGCGACCAACTCGCCGACACCGAAGCCGAGTCCGCCGACCGCAGCAGGCTCGCCCTGCAACTCCAGCAGGCCATCATGCCGCCGGCTCCCGCACCCCTCGAAATGCCGGGGCTACGCATCGCCGTCCGCTACCGGCCCGCGGAAACCGAGGCGTTCGTCGGCGGCGACTGGTACGACTCCGTCGTCCTGCCCGACAACAAGATCCTCCTCAGCGTCGGTGACGTCGCGGGCCACGGCGTCCGGGCCGCCACCGGCATGGTCGTCCTGCGCAACGCCCTGCGCGGTCTCGCCGTCACCGGAGCCGGCCCCGCGCAACTGCTCACCTGGCTGAACAGCGTGGCCTTCCACCTCACCAGCCACCTCACCGCCACCGCCGTCTGCGGCATCTTCGACCCGGAGACCCGCACCCTGCGGTGGGCCCGCGCGGGCCACCTGCCACCCGTACTGGTCCGCGGCACCCGGGCCGGCGCCTTCCCCCTCACGGGAGGCATGCTCCTCGGAGCACTGCCCGAGCCGACCTTCGTCGAGGAAGAGGTACAACTCCAGGCCGGTGACGTCCTGCTCATGTACACCGACGGCCTCGTCGAACGCCGCGACATCGCGGTCACCGACTCCCTGTCGCAATTGCTCACCGTCGCGTCCCGCACCGCGGACTCCCTGGAAAAGCGACTCGACAACATGCTGATACACACCGCGTCCGACACCGATGACGACACCTGCCTCATCGGAATCGAGGTGCGCTGACGGATCACCGCGGGCCGTGCAGCTCCCGCTGCCACAGGGCTTCGCAGAGCAGGTCCAGGCCCTGACGCAGGTGACGCCGGTAGGTGCCGTACGGAAGTCCGAGGCGACGCGCCGCCGCCTCCTGCGTCGGCGCCCCCGAGAAGTGGCCCGCGGTCAGGGCCTCGCGGGCGCGCACCCCGCGCGGGTCGAGGGCCAGGTCGTCGACGGCCTCGCGCAGCAGCGTGCGCAACGCGCCGACGGGTTCCTCGCAGTCGGCCACGAGCCGGGTCCGCAGCAGGGCGCAGGCGGCGAAGCCGCTCCCGTCGCGCCAGTGCGCCAGCGCCTCGCGCACGGCCTGGTCGAACGCGCCGCGCGAAACGGGCGAGGGCCCGGACCGGACGGGGACATCGGTCATGTCCGTGGCCGAGATGAACCGTTGGAGCCAGGCCTCCACGGGCGTCCGACGCCAGTCGACACCGAACAGTCCGTAGGTGTGCGTACCGACCCTCGGCCGGGCCCCGGTGTCGGTGAGGGTGCCCTTGACACGTTCGGCCCAGGTTTCGGCGTCCTGGTAGACGGCGAAGCCCCAGGCGCGCCCGCGGGCCCGGGCCGCTTCCGCCTGGGCGCGGGAACTGCTCAGGTCGATGACGCGCGAGGGGACCTGGTACTGCTCGGGGTAGATCGAGAAGCGGCTTATGCCGATCTCCTCGCCGGGGCCCACCGGCGCGGTGGCGTCGGTGAACCGCCACGCGGCGGCGACGACCGGGTCGGTGGCCAGGTCCTGCTGGTCGGGAGGGGCCGGCAGGGCCAGTCGGGCCGTGAACGCCACGATCCGGCCGGTGCTGACGAGGCGGTAGACGCTGAAGGCCCGGGGCTGGCGCCCCGCCCAGTAGCGGACGAGTTCCGCGGAGGCGGGTCCCTCGGTCTCCTCGGCCATGCCCAGTACGACGTCGAGGTCGTCCGGGTGCAGGGGACGGTCGTGGACCTCGTCCTCACGGGACCACGTCCGCAGCCGTGTCAGTGTCTCGCCCTCACGGAAGAGGTAGAAGAGTTCGTCGGTGACCGTCCACCCCCGGTCCTCGGGGCCCTCGCGCAGGAGGCGCAGGTACTCGTCGGCCAGCCGCCGGCGCATCGTCTCGAACGCGTTGGGCGCCCGCCACCGCAGGTCGGCGGCCAGCGTCTCGCGCGCGGCGTCGTGCGGGTGGAGCCCCCGGAGCGTGGACTCCATGAAGGGGAGGTCCCTCAGCCAGGAGAACAGCACGTGGGCGTCCTCGTCGGGCAGCACCGCGGCGAGCAGTTCCTCGGACGTCGAGTGTGCCTGCGCCGCCACTTCCAGGGCCCGGCGGTGGGCGGCCGTGGGCACCTCACCGATCAACCCGGCCAGCAGGGTGCGCAGGACGTCCGCCGAGGGAGCCCATATCTCCTCGCTGCCGCAGCCCGCCGACCCGGCCGCCGCCGCCAGGGACAGGGCGAGGGGGTTCCCACCGGCGAAGCGCAGCACCCGGTCCCGCAGCTCCGGCCGGATGTCCGCCGCGACCAGCAGGTGCCGGGCCTGCTCGGCGGAGAACGGCTCCAGCTCGGTCACGTGCAGCAGCCGGGACCAGGCGGGGTCGGCGGTCCACTGCGGCTGCGGCGCGCGCCGTCCGGCGAGGACGACCAGGGCGTCGTCGGCGGCGCGCGGCAGGAAGTGGTGCCACAGCCAGCTCTCCAGCCACTGGCAGTGCTCGAAGGAGTCGACGAACAGGACCGTCCCCGGAACGTCGAGGAACGGCCCGGCGGCACGCTCGAAATCGGCCGGGTCCCGGCTGACGAACCGGCCGTCGAGCTCGATGAGCAGGCGACCCGCGGTGCGGGCGTGGTCCGCGAGCCGGCGCAGCAGCGTCGACTTCCCGATGCCGCCCGGCCCGCACACGTAGAACGCGAACGGCGCCTGCGGATCTCCGGCCAGAGCCTCCTCGAAGCGCCCCAGCTCCTCGTCCCGGCCCACGAAGGCCCGTACGCGTGCTCGGCTCAGTCTTTCCCCCACGGACACCATGGCGGCCAACCCCCTTGTTCCAGCGTCTGAGAAGTGCACGACCCGGCGCCGACCGGCCGGGACCCTGTCGCGCACGCGTGGCAATGAGGTGTGGCACCCGACATCCGGGAGGCCGATTCCGCCTCCAGGGCCGCTGCTCCGGTGCAGATCGTAACGGAGCCGTCGGGCGCCGGGACGTGAGGTGAGGGGCCGCGCCCGGGGCAAACCCGGCACCCGTCCACCGAGTTCGGCACGCGTGCGGTGCCCGGACGGCCTTGGGGGCGGTCCTTCGCCGACCGACACCCCGGCGGGCGCCACCCGGTGCGGCGGCGCCCGGCGAAGGCCGCCCGCCTCACTTGATCAGCCCGAGGTTCCCGTCGTCGGGGTGGCCGTCGACGAGGAGGGTGGTCTCCTCGACGCGCTGGAAGCGGCCGTCCTCGGCCAGTCGGGCGAAGAGGAACACCTCGGTGCGCGAGGTACGGCCGTCGTGCCGGGTGATGGTGACGGTGTGGCGGTCGGCGTAGTTCGGTCCGTCGCGGAGCTCGTCGTGGACCTCGATGTGCCCGCCGGCGACCAGGCTGCGCAGCCGCGTCATGTGCTGGGTGAAGGCGGCCCGGTCGCTCCACACGCCGTTGGTGCGCTGACGGTAGTCGGGGGTGAAGTGCCTGTCGATGGCTTGGGAGAGGTCGAGACCCGGGGTGAACAGCAGGTCGTTGATGGCTCGGGTGATGTCGGTGGTCTGCGTCATGGATGTATTCGCCTGGGGGAGGAGGGACGGGGAGGTGGGGGAGGCGGAACCTCATTCGAGGGCGGTGATGCCCTCCGGTACGGGAGTGAAGTCGAGGGGCAGGGCGACGGGACCCCGCGTGTACAGGCCGGTCTCCCGGTACCGGAAGCCGGGGCTGAACCGGGCCTGGTCGAGCAGTGGCAGGAGCATCGCGGCGACCGTCTCGATCTCGGCCCGGGCGAAGGCGGCGCCGACGCATTGGTGGAGCCCGGTACCGAAGGCGAGGTGTTGGGCGGCCGCGGTGAAGGAGCGGGCGGTTCCCAGGTCCGGTCGGTGGATGTCGAAGGTGTCCGGCGCCGTGAAGGCCTGCGGGTCGCGGTTCGCCGCGCCGATCATGCAGAACACGGTGGCGCCCGCGGGGACGGTGGTGCCGGCGAACACGGCGTCCCCTTCGGCCTGGCGGGGGATGAGTTGGACCGGCGGGGTGTAGCGCAGGGTCTCGGCGATCGCGGCGGGCAGCAGGTCCGGGTTCCGCCGGACCTGTGCCATCTGCTCGGGGTGGTCGATGAGGTGCTTGAAGAGCAGGCCGAGGGTCTTGTCCGCGGGTTCGGTCGCGGCGGCCAGCACATTGATGATCAGTGCGGTGACGTCGCGATCGCTCATGGCGATGCCGTCGAACTCGGCCGTGCACAACTGCGATATCAGATCCTCGCCGGGGTGCCTGCGCCGGTGCTCGATGACGGGCAGCAGGTAGGCCTCCAGCCGTTCGGCGCAGTCCAAACAGTGCCGGCGGCGTTCGGGAGTGAGCGCCAAGCTGGTGATGAACTCGGCGACCCCGCTGTGCCAGGCGGACACCTGGAGCCAGTCCGCCTTGTCCAGACCGAGCACGTCGAGCGTCACGCGGATGGCCAGCGGTCTGCCGAAGTCGTTGACCAGGTCCATGCGACCGCGGGGAAGGAACGGCGCCATGAGCTCGGCGGCGTTGGAGCGGATGGCGCGCACCTGGTGTTGGAGGGCCCCGCCGGTGAAGCTCCGGACCACGATCTTCCGCTTGGCGGTGTGTTCCGCCCCGGTCATCTGGGCGAGGACCGGCCCGCGCATCACCGGCTCGGCACGCACGTGCAGCGTCTCGGTGGTGAACGCCTCGTGGTCGGTCAGTACCCGCCGCACGTCCTCGTGGCGGGAGACGAAATAGCTGTCGATACCGGGCTCGTAGTGCACCGGGGACTGCTCCCTCAGCCGGGCGAACCAGCGGTAGGGGGAGGCGGCGAAGTCTTCGGACAGGACGCTGACATCGGGACTGACCACGGGCATGGGACAAAACCTCTCAACGTGCTCGGTGCGTGACCGGAGCCGCACCGGGGGTGCCAACGGCCCGGTCGAACCGGGTGGATCCGACATCCATCGCTTTCTCTCCTCACGGCAGCCGCCGCTCTCGACCGGGGGACCCCGAGCGGGATGCCCGCGTCCCCATTCCCCCCGGCTGCATGACGTGCGACTGCCCGTACAGGTTGCTTCCGCCGGGCGGTCGAAATCCGTACGGAGCTCGAAGACGTCCCGGGTGCACCGTCCTCGCCGCCGCCGGCGCACTTCACGGAGGACCTCCCCGCGACCTCGTCGGACGCCGCTGATAGGGATGGGGGCATGACTGCTTTTCGCGACTTCAACTTCAAGCTCCTCGTCATCGAGAAGCTCATGTACTGGGACCGGACGCTCGGCCCCGAGTTCAGCCTGCGCGATCACATGCGGGCGCTGGGGATCGAGGACCTCGAAGCACACGTGGAGCGAAACGAGTTGGAATACACCGTCCTGCCCGAGGCACGTGCGTACTTCGAGGCGCTGGAGATACCCGCCGAACTGCTCGCCACCGTGGAGGAGCTGACCTTCGACGGCGGGCACAGCGTCTTCATGGAGTGCGCCCCGGTCTGGGACGGCGAGGACGACCTCTTCGACGTCCGGTCCCTCGACGACCTGGACCTCCTGCCCAACCTCACGCTCTTCACCGGCGGATTCGCCCTGGCGCACATGCTCCCCGACGCCCCGGGGATCCTGGCCGCCCGGGGCATCGAGGCCCGTCACTAGGACCTGTCGTCAACCCCCGTCCGCCTCGCGGGCGACGACGGGACTTCGACGGCAGGCCCTGGCCCGCTCGGCCGCGTCGCCGGCCTCCCCGGAAGGCCCGCAGGAGCGAGCGGAATTCGCCCTCGCCCTCACCCTCGTCGGCGAGGGCGAGGGCGAGGGTGCGGGTGAGCGGGCACGGTTCAACCCGTGACGGGGTGAGGGGCATGGCCCGATGCTATGACTCCCGTGCGCGAAACCACATGAGTGATCCGCGTGAGTGGTCGGAGCGCGCAGTGCTTTCCCACGCCCCGGGTCCGCGGGACGCCGTCGCCCGCAGGCCCCGCCGGATGCGTCAGCCGGTGGACTTGGTGCCGTCGAAGGAGTACGGCAGGTTCGACTCGGCCGCGACGGACACCTCGCCCGAAGCGCCCGCAGGAACCTTCAGCACGGTCAGGCCCATGATCCGCTGGGTGTACGAGGCCCACGGGATGCCGGTCGTGCCGGCCCAGCCGCTGCTGTTGAACGTCGTCGAACGTCCCGGGCCCAACTCCGTGTACACCCGGCTGACGGCGGTGCACGCCACGAGCGCCCCGCCGTCCGTGGTGCGCCATACCGGTCCGTGCGGGACGCGGGTGATGTCGACGTTCACATCGAGCTTGCCGCCCTTGCCCACGTCCTTGCGCATCGCCTTGATGCCCGCCGCGGCGCCCGCCCTCGCCTCGGTGATGTCCTGACTCCACTTCACACCGCCCGTGCCGGTGTCGCTGTGGAGGTGGTCGCCGTACTGCCCGCACACGTTCGCCGGGTCGGCGGCGAGGCCCGCCACGTCCCCGCCGGTGACCGCCCGACCGTCGGGCCCGACCGCTATGCCGGGCAGGTCGGTCGTCGCGGGCGCCCGGGCGATGAAGGTGGCCAGCCAGGGCCCGCCCGTCCGCTCCTGGTGGAAGAGGGACCAGCGCAGCACGGTCTTGCTCTTCGCGACGCCGACGGTACGACCCTCCACCTCGTGGGCGCCGAACAGCCACCGGTCGCTGCCGTCGTCCTTGCCGGTGCTCCACGTGTGCACGGCAGGTTCCGTCTTCGGGGAGTTGCCGGGGCTCGGCGTCTCATCGGCGCCGTACTTCTTGCCGGTCTCCACGACGGCGAGCTGTTGCGCCAGCAGCGGACCCCCGGTGACGCCCTTCCAGTACTCGGCGTCGGGGTTGACGGCCTCGACCTTCGCGGTCAGGTCCTTGACGACGCCCCGCGCCTCCTCCTCGGAGAGCGGGGGCACCTTCACCGGAGCGGCCGGGGCGCTCGTCGCGGGAGCGGCGGTGGGGGTCGCCGTACCGTCGGCGCCGGCCTTCGAGGTCTGCGCTCCGCAACCGGCCGTCGCGGCGACCGAGAGCAGGACGGTCAGGGCCGCGGGTACGGAACGTCTCATCATCAAATCCTTCGGGGAACGGTGCACGGGAACCCTGATGATGCACTACGGCCCCAACACCCCGGGAAGCCCCCACCTCCTGCCCGGCCGGGCAGGACGAACGCCCTGCCCGGCCGCTGCCGAGCCCCCCGCCGGTCAGGAGGCGGGCGGGGTCCAATCCGCGGGCAGGCCGGACTGGGCGAGGACGTCGGCGAGGCTGTAGTGGTCCTGGTCGGCAACGATGCGGCACCCGTTCCGGTCGAGGTCGAGGAGCGTGGTCATCGGCACCGCGAAGGGCTTGGGCGCGCCCTTGAGGTGGCCCGAGTAGACGGACTCGACGGTGATCCGGCCACTGTCGCGGCGCACGGTGCGCAGGGTGACGTGGACGTCGTCGATGAGGCGGTCGGCGCGGGCCTTCCACCCGGAGATCTCCGTGCGGCCGCGGAAGGTGATGCCCACGGCCCGGTCGGTGTAGGTGCCGTCGCTGGTGAACAGGTCGCCCAGCGCCCGGGGGTTGGTGCCGTTCCAGGCCCGGGCCCAGTCGGTGACGATCCTCGGCGCGCGCCGTCCGGCGTCCTGCGCGGCATGGGAGGCCCGGACGGTCGTGGTCGTGGCGGCGGTCGCGGTGGCGACGGTGGCGGCCGTGGTCGCGCAGAAGGCCGCGGCGGCGATCAGTACGGTCATGGCGCGGGGCGGACGGGGCGTCATGGTGGTGCTCCTCGGTGTGCGGGTCGGGTGTGCGGGTGTGCCGGGTCGGGTTCGACCGGCACGGCACCCAGGCTCACGTCAGGTGGTGTCCACCGGCCAGAGGCGACGGGGGCGGGGACTGTCCACCGCTGTCCGCGCCCGTCCACCCGGTCGTGGCGGGGCCGGGACGGGCCGCCGTTCGGGTGAACCGGATCCGTCGCCGGTCCGCCCCTCGCCGCGCCGTCGGAAGGAGTCGTTCCGGGTCGGCCGGTCTCTGCGAAGCTGGGTGTGCCGTCCGCCCCCTGGGCGGTGTAGTCCGCTGAAAGGAACTCGACCGTGACGGCTGCGCTCTCCGATGACCTGAAGCAGATCATCGACGACACCCCGGTCTTCGCCTCCATCGCCACGATCCAGCCCGACGGCAGTCCCCAGGTGTCCGTCACCTGGCTGGCCCGCGACGGCGACGACCTGCTCTTCTCCACCACCATCGGGCGCCGCAAGGAGAGGAACCTGCGGCGCGATCCGCGGGTCACCGTACTGATCAACCCGCACAACGCCCCGTACACCTATGCCGAGGTCCGCGGCACGGCGGAGCTCACCACGGAGGGCGGACAGCAGCTGATCAACACGCTGTCCCGCAAGTACACCGGCAAGGAATACGCGGACTTCAACCCTGCGTCCGCCGAGGACAGCGATCGCGTCGTCGTCCGCGTCGTCCCGCGCAAGGTCGTCGGATCCCTCTGATCCGGCCCGGTCGACCCGGTGCGCCGCCGGGCGTTCTCAGACCCGCGCCGGCGGCGCCTCGTCCGCCGCGACGTCCTCGGCCTCCCAGCGCAGCAGGTCGCCCGGTTGGCATTCCAGTACCTCGCAGAGCGCGGCGAGCGTCGCGAAGCGCACCGCCTTGGCGCGGCCGTTCTTGAGCACCGCCAGGTTGGCGGGCGTGATGCCGACGCGGTCCGCGAGGTCACCCACGGACATCTTCCGCCGGGCCAGCATCACATCGATGTCGACGACGATCGGCATCAGATCACCTCGTCCAACTCGGCCTGCATCCGCGCCGCTTCGACATCGCGTGCCACGGCCTGGACGAGCAGCATCCGCAGCACGAGCACGATGAGCGCGACCCCCAGGACGGCCAGGCCGATCCCGCCCATGATGACGGTGACGCCCGGGTCCTCCCGTTGGCCCGGCGCGTTGATCGCCGTGACCACGAACCACAGGAGGGCGATCACCACGATCGAGCCGATCACGGCGTCCACGTACCGGAAGGCGGCGTGCGAGAACACGGTTCCGCGGCGCACCATGGCCACCAGCCGCCAGATGCTGCCCAGGGCGACCTGACCCGCGACCATCCCCAGGATCACGATCACGCGCAGTGGGGTCAGGGGCAGCCTCCCGTCCTCCGGATCGTTGACCATGGCCCACATCATCGACACCTGTACGAACACGGTGCCGGTGAGCACCACCGCGAGCACGGCACGAAGCGCCCGCACTGCCAGTTTTCCCATGACCCATCCCTCCATCGACTTGCGATGGAAATCTATCGAATATCGATAGGTGGAGCAAGGGGGAGGTGGGTCGATGACGCGACCGTGTCCGCCCGACAGTGGCCAGCGGCGCAACTCGCGAGAGGCTCATCCTCCTGATGCGCTTCGGCCAGGAATGAAGCAGGCCCGGATCGGTGCCGCCTCGGCATCTCCCGGACGCACCGAAAGCCTGTTCTGTCGGCCGGGCGTTCGGATCGGTTTGTGGGGCAGGCGGACTCCATGACCACTCATGACAGCGAATCCCGCGAATCCCGTACGCCCGAACCGGAGCTGCCGGCCAAGGTTCCCGAGAACGACGACGCCCTCACGCCCGACCTGCCCCCGCGTGTCGTCGAGGCGCCGGACCTATGGGACGGCGCGGCCGAAGGCGACGGCGAACCCCGTGAAGAGGCGGGCGAAGGATCGCGGGAAGAGCCGCGGGAGCAGGCGGGGGAAGGGGTCGACCGGCCTGCCGAGCCCAAGGATCCGAAGCCTCAGGAGGCCACGGACTGACGTCCTCGGTCGGAAGGGGTGTGTCGCGCTCGGCGGGCGACGGCCGGGCGCGACGCTCGCCCGGCGGTGGTGATGCCGCGAGGTGCGCCGGTCGGCGGGCCGCAGGCGACTCCCAGGGGGGAGAGGGGGAGCCGCCTGCGGTCACCCAGCCGCGGTGGCCGCCCGTCTCCTGAGGCGTCCACCGTACCCACGCGTGTGTCCCGAAGCCTCGCCGCCAAACCCTCGTACGCCAGGAATTCTTCTCCCCGCTCAATCGCTCCCTCCACCTGCGCTACGCCGAGGGCGTCCGCGCCGCCGTACGCCGCTTCCCCGCCCCTGTTCGAGGGCTCGCCCACGGACGGCGTCAGACTCAGGTCCACACCTCGGGACCGCCGCCCTCCCAGCGGATCGGCCCGTCCTCGGACAGGTCCACGTCCTCCAGGCCGGCGCGACGCAGGAACTCCGACACGTCCCCGGGCGTGTGGGCGCGTCCGAGGTCCGCGTCCACGCCCAGCGCGTGCACGGTCACTTTCCGCCCGCCCTGGGGCGACACGGGGTGAATGACGATTTCCGTCTGGTCGGGCATGCGTCCAGCCTGCGCCCGACCGGCCCGCGGGGCACCTCGAACCGGCCCTCCCCGCCGGCAGCCGGCGGCCCCCGGCGGGGGAGCTCGGCTGCGGCGCCGGCGCGGTCCGAAGCACCGTGTGGACGGGCAGGACCTGCGACGGCACGCGGCGGGGGAGGGCGTGGAGACTCCCGGGCCCCTGCACTCCGTACGGCGCGGCGGCCGCCCGGCCCTCCGGCGCGCAGGAGGGGTGCCGGCGTCGGGCCGCGCCTGCGCGCCGTCGATGAAGGTGCGCGGCTGCAGTGCTGGAGCTCGACGCCGCAGGGGGGCGGTTCCACCCGCCCGCAGGTCCCGACCCGGGCACCCAAGTGGCCGCATTGTCAAAGGACTTCGGGGTATTCGCGGGCTAGGCCGGCCCTCCTCGGGACCGGACCTCGGGTGATCGTTTCCGAAGGAGTGGAAGATGACGACGCAGTACGGCAACCAGCCCACGGGACACGGCACCGGAAGCGCCCCGGGCGGCGCGTCGACCGGCAACGTCCTGAGCATCATCGCGATCGTGCTGGGCGTGATCTCCCTGATCGTCCTGCCGATCGTCTTCGGTGTGATCGGCCTGATCCTGGCCATCGTCGCCAAGGCCGTCCGCCACGAACGGCTCGCCACGATCGCCATAGTGGTGAGCGCCGTCGGTCTCGTGGGCGGCATGGTCCTCGGTGCCATCGTGGCCGGCTCCTGATCCGAGTCCGCCCCGGTGACGCCTCGGCCGGTGGTCCGACCCCCTACGGAGGGTGCGGACCACCGGCCGAGGCGGTGTCGTGTCCGATTCGGGCACCCGCCCGACCCGGTTCAGCCCACCAGGTCCGGCGCCCGCAGCATCGAGGTCGGGACGCCCCAGGCGTCGACCAGGTCGACCGCGAGGGGACGGACCTTGCGGCAGAGGTCGGTCACCTCACGGCTGATCGCCTTGGAGCGCTGGACGGTCAGCCGCCCGTGCTCCATGAACCACGCCCGGTCCGCCTCGATCGTCGACAGGGCGAACAGGTCGCACAGCAGGCCCAGCGCCGCCTTCTCGTCCCCGTCGGGCAGGCCCCGCACCTGGTCGACGAACGCTTCCGTCACCAGTCGCTCGACGTGCGCCCGAGCGAGCGCGATCACATGGTCCTGGACCTGCGAGAACACCGCGCCCGGATCACCCTTCTGGTCGATGCCGCGCTTGATCCGCCGGGCCAGGCCGGCGAGCATGTGCTCCTCCCGGAAACGGACCATGGCGAGCTGGTACTCCGAATCGAGCAGGCCGGCCTCCCGGTCCCACTCGTCGCCGCCGGGCAGGAGGTCGCGTACCCGTTCCAGCAGTTTGTGCGCCGAGGTCCGCTCGATGACCGTCTCCACGGCGAGACCGGTGACGTACCGGACCATGCCGAGTTGGTCGAGGTCCTCGAACTCGCTCGCGTGATCGGTGAGCAGCCCCTTCGCCACCAACTGCAGAAGGACGTGGTTGTCGCCCTCGAAGGTGGTGAAGACGTCACTGTCGCCCTTGAGGGCCGCGAACCGGTTGACGGCGAGGTAGCCGGCGCCACCGCAGGCCTCGCGGCACTCCTGGACGACCCGGGTGGCGTGCCAGGTGCCGAGCGCCTTGATGCCCGCGGCCTGTGATTCCAGCCGGCGCCGAGCCTGCGCGTCGTCCTCGATGTCGGAGAAGACATCGTGCAGTTGGGTGCGCACGACGTCCTGCGCGGCGTGGAGGGCGTACGTCCGGGCGATCAGCGGCAGCAGTCGGCGTTGATGCAGGCCGTAGTCGAGGAGCACCTGCTCCCCGGTACCCGGGTCGGCCTCGAACTGCTTGCGCCGCACCGCGTACTTGGTGGCGATCGTCAGCGCGACCTTGGCGACGTTGATCCCGGCGCCCGCGACGCTGACGCGCCCCTGCACCAGGGTGCCGAGCATCGTGAAGAAGCGCCGATTGGGGTTGTCGATCGCACTCTCGTAGACGCCGTCCGGGGTGACGTCGGCGAACTTGTTGAGCAACGCCTCGCGCGGTACCCGCACGCCGTCGAACCGGATGCGGCCGTTGTCCACACCGTTGAGCCCCATCTTGCGCCCGTCGTCCTCGATCCGGACACCGGGCGCCGTCGTTCCGTCGACCCGGAGGGGGACGACGAAGGCGTGAACGCCCCGGGACCGGCCGTCCACCTTCAATTGTGCGAAGACGACGCCCAGTTCGGCGTGCCGGGCCGCGTTGCCGATGTAGTCCTTGCGTGCCTGCTCGTCGGGAGTGGTGATGACGAACTCCCGGCTCGCGGGGTCGTACTCGGCGGTGGTCCCGAGCGCCTGGACGTTGGAGCCGTGTCCGGTCTCGGTCATCGCGAAGCAACCCATGAGCTCGCCGGTGATCAGGTCCGGGAGGTACGCCTCGTGGTGGCGTTCGGTGCCCAGATGCAGGATCGCGCCGCCGAACAACCCGAACTGCACGCCGACCTTCACCAGGACGGACAGATCACCGAAGGCCAGCGTCTCGAAGGCGGCGATCGAGGCCCCCACGTCACCGCCCCCGCCGTACTCGGGTGGAAAGCCCATGCCGGTCTGGCCGGTCGCGGCCATCCGGACGACGATCTCCCGCACCCGCTCGCGAAAGGCGTCGATGCCGAGCTCGTCGGCCTCCTGGAGCACGGAGGCGTACGTCGTCAGGTTGGTGCGGACGAGGTCACGGATCCCGGCGTACTCGCCGTCGAGCACCGCTGTCAGCGAGGCGACGTCGATCTCGGGCTGTACGTAACCGGTCACGGGGGTGGATGTGTTCTCGGAAGCCATGCCGCTCCGCTACCCCACCGCCCGACGATCAACCGGGGACGAGCGAGTGGCGGTCGCCGCGGTTCAGGGCGCGGGGAGGGGCGTGATGGAACGGGCGCGTCGGGTCGCGGCGGGGGTACGCGATCGGGCCGGTCGCCGTCACGGTTGCCGCAGGTGGGGCGATCTTCTCTCCATGACCGCGGGGTGGAATCCCTGGGTCGGGCTGCGGTGGATGAGGCGGCCCAACAGCAGGCCGAGGGCTGTTGCCGCGAGGGTCCAGACGCCGAGGACGACAAGTGCGGTGAGCCATAGGGGCATGGCGGCAACTCCGTTCGGAAGCGAGAGGTGGTGCGCGGTTGCTACCTCATGCCCTACACGTGGGGGGACCATGCGCGCCGGTTGTTCACATGGTCTGCACCTTCAACATTTCGTCAGGTGCTGCGTGCCGTTCGCGGATACATCCGGGATGCGGGGGTACGTTCCGCCGATGCGTACTCATGACCTGGTGATCGTAGGGGCGGGCTCCGGCAACGCCCTCCTGGACGACCGGTTCTCCCACCTTCGGGTTGCCCTCATCGACGAGGGACCCTTCGGCGGTACCTGCCTGAACCGCGGCTGCATCCCCAGCAAGATGCTCGTGCACGTGGCGGACCTCGTGGCCGGTATCCGCGACGCCGACCGGTTCGGTGTACGGGCGCGGCTGAGCGGCGTCGACTGGTCCGCCGTCCGGGAGCGGGTCTTCGGGCGGCTGGACCGACAGGCCGCCGAGGGGGAGCAGGGCCGCCGCGACGCCCCGAACATCGATGTCTTCAAGGGGCGCGCCCGCTTCACCGGGGACCGCACGTTGACCATCGGGAGCGGCGCGGACACCGTCACGGTCAGCGGTGAGCAGATCGTCGTGGCCGTCGGCAGCCGCCCGGCCGTACCTGCCCCGGTACGCGAATCCGGGTTGCCGTACGAGACCTCCGACACGGTGATGCGCCTGGACCGCCCGCCCCGGCACCTGGCGGTTCTGGGTGGTGGCTACATCGCCGCCGAGCTCGCGCACGTCTTCCACGCCGCGGGCAGCCGCATCACGGTCATCGAGCAGGAGGACACCCTCCTCTCCGCACAGGACGGGGCGGTCGCCACCGCCTACACGGAGATCGCCTCGGACCGGTACGACGTCCGTACGGGAACGGCACTGACCCGGGTGGAGGGCGAGCCGGGGCGGCTGTCCCTGGTGCTGGACGACGGTACGACCGTGGAGGCGGACACCTTGCTGGTCGCGGTCGGGCGCGCACCGAACAGCGACCGGATCGACGCCCGCAAGGCCGGGATCGACCTCCACGACGACGGCCGGATCGCCGTCGACGCCTTCCAGCGCACCAGCGCCCCGGGGGTGTTCGCGCTCGGCGACGTCTGTACGCCGTTCCCCCTCAAACACGTGGCGAACCGGGAGGCACGGGTGGTGGCGCACAACCTGCTGCATCCCGGCGACCCGGTCCGCACCTCCCACGAGGCAGTGCCCGCCGGGGTGTTCACGCACCCCCAGATCGCGCAGGTCGGCCGGACGGAGGAGCAGTGCCGCCAGGAGGGACTCGACTACGCGGTCTCCGTGCGCCGTTTCTCGGACACCGCCTACGGCTGGGCCCTGGAGGACGGCACCGGTTTCTGCAAGGTCCTCGCGGACCGCCGCACCGGGCAACTGCTCGGCGCCCACATCCTCGGCCCGCAGGCCGCGAGCCTGATCCAGCCGCTGGTGGTCGCCATGAGTCTCGGTATCGACGCCGGAGCGCTCGCCCGGACCCCGCTGTGGATCCACCCCGCACCCACCGAGGCGGTCTCGAACGCGCTCCTGGACCTGGATCTCGCGCAGGGCCCGGGATCGTCCTGAGGGCGCGGCCCACCCCGCTAATCCTGGTCGGAATGCGAGCGGGGGACGCCGTCGTCCGAGGCCCGTTCGGGCCTCGTGTGGAGGACTTCGCGGGCCTGGTCGGCGGCTCGGCCGATGCTCTCCGAGATGAAGGTGACGAAGCGGGCGATGTTCTCCAGGCGGTGGGCGGCCGGAGTGTGGGGGCCGAGGATGGCGACACCCTGCCGGGCGACGTCGCCGAGGTGGGCGGTGGCCCGGGCGCTCGCCATCGTCGACTGGTACAGGACGTCGTCGTCGACGACATAGCGCTCGCGACGCCGTTCGTCACGTTCCCGACGGATGAGTCCCTGACTTTCGAGGAACGTGATCGCCTTGGACACGGAGGCCGGGCTGATCTGCAGGCGCCCGGCGAGCTCGGACGCGGTGAGGCTGCCGGTGTCGGTGGTGTAGAGGCCGGCGAGCACCCGGGCCGTCATCCGGGGCAGGCCCGACTGCATGAAGACGGTCGCGAACACCTCCTCGTACTCGCGCACCGCCTCGGCGTCCCGCCCGTGGGCCTGCTCGGGCGCCTCCGCGCCCCTGGACACGGGCTGCCTGCGACGGTGCGCGCGGCGTTCCGTGGCCCGGTGCGCCAGGTCGGCGCGGTAGGCGGTGGGGCCACCGTTGCGCATCACTTCGCGCGTGACCGTCGAGGTCGGGCGGTCGAGCCCCCGGGCGATCTCGGCGTAGGCGAGGCCGTCTCCCACTCCCAGCTCGATCTGTCGGCGTTCCTGCTGGGTGAGCCTGCCTCCCGGCATCGCGGTCTCCTTCGTGGTCGAGGGCGCCCAGCCTAACGTTCGCCTCCAGATCAATGCAACGCGATCTTCGAGACGTGTTGCATTAATTCTCGGACCAGTGCAACGGGCTGGCCCTCTTTACCTGCACCCGAGTCGTTCACACGCAACGCCTGCCTTGCCCACGTGGAAAACGCAACGTAGCTTTCGAACCTCCGAAAGTGGTGGTCGGCGAGGGTGTCCACGGTGTGGAGAGGTCGGTGCGCGCGCTTGTCGAGGCGCCGTCCCGCACGGGCTTGACCCTGACCCTGCGTCAGGGTCGGACGCTTCATCCATGAACACGACGACAACGCCTCGACAGACCTCCTCCGGCGCCACCCACGCCTCCGCCCCGCACGACGACCGTCCGACCCGGGACCGGACCGGCCACCCGTTGCGTGCTCCCGGCCGCGGGATCCGAGCGGGACTGCGGCTGGTCATCGCCGCGGCGGTGGCGGGCCAGATCGCCATCGCGGCCCCGGCCGCATCCGCGGCGGGCCGGCCCGGCGATCGCGCCGGTGTCCAACGCGCACTGGACCGTGCCGTGGCCGATGGGGGAGTGCCCGGGATCCTCGCCACGATCCGGGACGGCCGCGACACGTGGGTCGGCACGGCCGGAGCAGCCGACACCACGACCGGCCGCCAGCGCCGGGCCCAGGACCGTTTCCGTATCGGCAGCACCACGAAGACGTTCACGGCCACCGTGATGCTGCAACTCGCCGCCGAGGGCAGGCTCACCCTCGACGACCCGGTGGAGAAGTGGCTGCCCGGCGTCGTACGGGGACCCGGCTACGAACCCGAGCGGATCACCATCAGGCAACTGCTCGACCACACCAGCGGGATCTACGACTACGTCAACGACGACGTCATGAGGGGCCGGGGCGCGGACCTGCCCTTCCTCACGCACCGCTTCGACAGCTACCGCCCCGAGGAGATCGTGCGGATCGGGGTGTCCCATCCGCCCACGTTCGCCCCGGGCGGCGGCTGGGCGTACTCCAACACCGGCTACTTCCTCGCCGGGATGATCATCGAGAAGGTGACCGGCCGGCCGCTCGCCACCGCGATCGAGCAGCGCGTCACCCGTCCGCTCGGCCTCACCTCGACGTATCTCCCGCGCGGTGACGATCCGCTGATCCACGGACCCCACGGCCGGCACTACTCGAAGCTGATGCTGACCGACCCCGACGCCGGTATCCACGACGTGACCGAACTCAACCCGTCGTGGGGGTGGGCTGCGGGCGGCATGATCTCGACGACCGGCGATCTCGACCGGTTCTTCCGCGCACTGTTGGGCGGACGGATCCTGCCCCCGGCCCAGCAGCGGGAGATGCTCACCATGGTCCCGACCAGGAACTGGATCCCGTTCACCACCTACGGGCTCGGTGTCGCCTCGCAGCAACTGTCCTGCGGCGTGACGGTATGGGGCATGGGCGGTGCCATCAACGGTTCCTGGACCTACACCTTCGGCACCCGCAACGGCACGCGGATGGTCTCGGTCAACGTCAACGGCGACTGGAACTCACCGATCACCACGTTCACGGACGTCCTGCAGGCGGAGTTCTGCCCGAACCCCGCCCCGGCACCGGCCGCACAGCCGCTCCGGTGACGGGGAGGGCCACCCGACCGGCCCGGCAACTGCCGCACTGCGGCGGCCTCGACGCGACGTGGAGGCAACCCGCCGCCCTACCGTCGGCCCGAGGTGCGGGGTGGGCGGGGCGGTGCCTCCGCCGGCGCGGTTGCCGCGCCGGTCCGCGCGGTGTTCCGTGCGGGGGTGCGCACCGAACCCCGCTCGCGGCACTGCGGCGGGGACCACCTCCACGGACCGCGCACGTTCCGACCGGAGGGCGGGTGGAACAGGGCGCCGGGCGCCTGCGGGACGGGGTGGTCGCTCAGTGGAGCTTCAGCTCCGCGGTGATCACCTTGCCGTTGCCGTGCCCGGTGACGGTCAGGCGAGCGGCGAGGCTCTGCACGAGCGGCCAGCCGTAGCCGCCGATCCGGTTTCCGGCCGGCGGGTCGGTGCGGGTGATCGGGGGCCGCGGGTCGTGGTCGGCGACGGAGACGCGGAGGGCGCCCTCGTGGACGCCGGCGTGGAAGGCGGCCAGACCGCCGCCGTGGCGGATGGCGTTCGTGACGAGTTCGGTGGTGACCATCAGGGCGTCCGTCACGGCGCGCGGGTCCCAGGGCAGACCTGTTCGTCGCAGCACGGCCGCGACCTGGGTGCGGGCGTCGGCCGCGGTCTCGGGTAGCGGGGCCGGTGGGGTCGGCGGGGAAGTTTCCGGGCCGGTCGTGCGTGTGCCCGGCTCGTCGCTGCCTCGTGACCGTCCCATGTCTGCGCGTCTGCCCGTTGCCGAATCGACCACGCGATCCTCGCCCACGTCGTTCGAGCGGTCATGGGGAAGGGTGACCGCCGGCTCGGACGATTCACGTGTGGCACCCGTGGGCGTCAGGGCCGGGCCGCCTCGTCCAGGGTGGGGCGCAGGTCGAGGACCTGGTCCGCGCCGGTGATCTCCAGGAGGCGCATGAGCCGGCTCTGTGGCGCGGCGATGCGCAGGGCCGTGGTGCGGTGGACCCTGATCAGGAGGTTCAGGAAGGAGGAGTCGGCGAACGTCAGGGCCGAGGCGTCCAGTACGACGGTGCGGTGGGTCGCGGCGGCTGCGATCAGTTCCTCGGCGATCGGTCCCACGGTGTCCGCGTCGTACTCGCCGGTGGCGGTGACGACCGCCACGGTGTCGGGCCCCTTGTGCATGTCTTCCATGGCCACAGCATGCCGGCCCGCGCACGGCGGGGAACAGGGTGTCAGCCCTCCGGGGCGCCGCGCCCGCTCGGGGGTGGTGGGCTATGTGAGGACCGCCCGGTGGATGGCGCTCACGTCGTTCGCCCTGTGTGCCCTCGCGATCGGTGGCCTGGTCCTCGGTCCGTGAGCCGGGGCGATCTATGTCCAACCTGAGTTGTTCTTAGAATGGTCGGGTGGAGGACATCGATGCGATCGCAGTGTTGCAGGACCCGGTCCGGCGCCGCCTTTACGAGTACGTGGTGGCTCAGGGCCGGGAAGTCGGCCGAAACGAGGCCGCCGAGGCGGCCGGGGTGACGCGCACGCTCGCCGCGCACCACCTCGACAAGCTGGTCGACGCGGGGCTCCTGGAGAGCGGCAGTCGCCGGCTGACGGGTCGGTCGGGGCCGGGTGCGGGCCGGCCCGCCAAGGTGTACACGCGGGCGCGGGTCGAGTGGTCCGTGTCGCTGCCCGCCCGCGACTACCGCACCGCGGCCGAGTTGCTCGCCGAGGCCGCCGAGAAGGCGGGACTGGACGACGGGCTCCGCGTGGCCGCCCGCCGGCGCGGCGAGGCCCTGCGCGGCGCGACGGCGCCCTGTGGAGACCTCGAAGAGGCCATGGGATTGCTGGCCGCCCGGGGCTACGAACCGCACCTGGAGGCCGCCGAGGGCCCCCGGGGCGAGGTCGGGGTGGAGGGGGGAGCCGCAGAGGGTGCGCCCGTCGTCCGCATGCGCAACTGCCCCTTCCACGCCGTGGCCGAGAGCTTTCCGCCGCTCGTTTGTGGCATGAACCTCGCCCTGTTGGAGGGGCTGCTCGGTACGGACGGCCCCGTCCGTGCCCGCATGGACGCCCGGCCCGGTGAGTGCTGCGTGGTGGTCGAGGATTCTAAAAACAATACTCATTGACATAGAAATGCGGGGCGTGTTGGGATGGGGTCATGACCCCATCCCGGCACGCCCGTGCCCCGCACCTCGCCCTCCTCAACGTCGCCACGCTCCTCCACCCGTTGGACGATCCGCGCATGGCGCCGTTCGTCGAGATGCTCGAACCGCTCAACTCGGCTGCCGACGGCACGCCCGGGTTCGTGTGGCGGCTCGTGGAGGAGGGGGCGAAGGACGCCACCGACCTGCGGCCGGCGGGGGAGGACGTCATCGTCAACATGTCCGTGTGGGAGACCCAGGAGTCCCTGTGGGACTTCACCTACCGGAGCGGCCACCTGGAGGCGATGCGGCGTCGCCGCGAGTGGTTCGCGCGACACGTCGAGCCGCACCTGGTCCTCTGGTGGATCCCCGCCGGCCACATCCCGACCGTCGAGGACGCACTGGAGCGGCTGGCGGACCTGCGGGCACACGGCCCGTCCCCGCGCGCCTTCACCTTCACCTCCTCCTACACCGCGGCCGAGGCCGCCCCGCACCTCCAACCCGCCGGCCCCGCCTGATCCATCCCCACGCCTCGCCGGCCGCGCCGCCGGCCACCGCGGGAACATGTCCGGCATGTCGCCGGAGGGCGGTTCGCGTCACGGCGACGGGAGGCGACCGATCACCCGGTCCCGCCCGCGAGGTGCACCGTCCGTCGACCGGATCGGATCCATCGGATCCATGGGACGGGCCGCCCCGGGCGCGGGACCGGCGGACGACCGGGAGCCCCGTCAGGCGGAGGCGCCGCCGTCGATGACCAGATCGGCCCCGACCACGGAAGCGGCATCCGACGAGGCCAGATACAGCACCGCCGCCGCGACCTCCTCCGTGGAGGAGACCCGCCCCAGCGGGGAGGAGCCCTTCATCCGGGCGGCACGATCCTCCTCGGTCTCGCCGGGGAACAGCGACATGGTGGTGTCGGACGCGCCGGGGCTGACCGCGTTGATGCGGATTCCGTCGGAGATGTGGTCCAGGGCGGCCGCCCGGGTCAGGGCGGAAACCGCCGCCTTGGTGGCGATGTAGCCGGCCGCGCCCGGGATGCGGGTGTGCGCGCCGAGGTTGGAGGAGATGTTGACGATCGCGCCCCCGGTCGGCTGGTCGCGCATGTGAGCCACCTCGGCCTGGAGGCTGAGGAGCACACCGGTGACGTTGACGTCGAGCAGGGTGCGCCAGTCCTCCTCGGGGAGGTCGGCCACGGGCGCGCCGCCCCGGAAGACCCCGGCGTTGTTGACGGCGACATCAAGAGTGCCGAACAGCTCGACGGTACGGCGAACGAGGGCCCGGACGTCGCCGGAGCGGGTCACGTCCGCGGTGACCGCGGCTGCCGTGCCACCCGCCTTCTCGATCAGGGCGACCGTCTCTTCGAGCGGTGCGGCGGTACGTCCGGCCACGACCACCGAGGCACCGGCGGCGGCGAAGGCGAGCGCGACGGCCCGGCCGATGCCGGAACCCGCTCCGGTGACGAGGACGGTCTTGCCCGTGAAGCGTGCGGTCATGATGATGACTCCCTTTGGTCGGTCGTATCCGCCCGCTCGGCGGCTACTCGGTCTGTCGGTTGTTGGGTTGTCCGCCGGGTCGACCGGTCGGTCGGTTATTCCGTGCGGCTGTTGAGGGCGGCGGCGACGGCGAAGGCGATGGCCGTCGCGGCGAGTGACGTGGCGTCGGAACCGAGGGTGAGCAGGGCCGCGAACACGACGGTCGGGCCGAGTTCCATCGCGGTGTTCATGACGCCACCCGCGAGTCCGGTCTGCTGCGGTTCCACCCCGTTCGTCGCGAGGACGGCGGCCCCCGCGAAGCCCGCGGCCACACCGACCGGCAACAGGAGCAGACCGGGGAGGAGCCCGTACGCGTAAGGGGTGTGGGGTGACAGGCCGGTCAGCGCGAGCAGCGCGAGTCCCGTCGCGGCGACAGCGAGCCCGGAGGTGGTGACGGCCGGCGCCCCGTACCGGGCGATGAGCGGGCCCGCGGTACGCCCCGAGGCGAGCAGTGCCACCGCGAAGGGGACGAAGGCGGCGGAGGTCCGCAGCGCGGACCATCCGCGGTCCTGCTGGAGGTCGAGTGAGAGCAGGACGAACGTGGTGGCGGTGCCGGCGGCGATCAGGCCGATGGCGGCGAGCGCGACGGCGCGGCGGCGGTCCCGGAGGAACCCGAGCGGGAGCAACGGGTCGTGGGCGCGGCGCTCGACGATCAGGAATCCGACGAGGAGGACGGCCCCGGTGAGCAGGGGAGTCAGGACGGCTGACGACCCCCAGGGGTGGGCGTCGGTGATGACGAGGCCGTAGCCGGCCAGGGTGATCCCGGCCGTGGCGAGCAACGCGCCCGACAGATCCGGGGATCGGCCCGTGTCCGCCCGGGTCGGGGGCAGCAGACGCGGTGCCAGGACAAGGGCGAGCGCGGCCACGACCACCGGGACGGCCAGGGCCGTCCGCCAGGACGCGAGCGTCGAGATGACTCCGGAGAGCAGGTTCCCCGCGGTCGCGCCGAGGACCGAGAGCCCTCCCCAGGTGGCCATCGCCCTGCCGTAAGCGGCGGGGCGGGGGAAGACCGCGCGCAGCACGGTCATGGCGGCCGGTGCGGTCAGCGCGGCACCGGCCCCCTGCGCGAAGCGGGCGGTGAGCAGGGCCGGGTACCCCGGGGCGAGCAGCGCGGCGAGCGACGCCGCGGCGAACAGGAGCAACCCGGCGGTGAGTGCCCGACGCCCGCCGAAACGGTCGGCCATGCGACCGCCGAAGAGCAGAAGTCCGGAGAAGGTCAGCCCGTATGCGGCGCTGAGGAGGATCAGGTCGTCCCGGTCGAGGGAGAATTCGCGGCCGATCCGGGGGAGCGGTACGACGAGGCAGGTGAGCGTGAAGATCAGCGATATCTGCACGGCGCCGAGCAGTGCGAAGGCCGGCCCGGGTGCGGGGCCGGGCCGGGGGTTGGGCGTGGTGGCGGGCGGGATGCTGCGGGCACGGCCCGGTGAGTCGGCTCCGGTCGCGGTTTTCGAGCTCTGGGTACCGTACATGTCTCCCCCTGATATTTGACTGAACGTTCCATAATGCGGCCATGCGGGAACCCCCTCGTAGGGGGTGTCACTCAGTCCAGCAGTCTCAGCGCCTGTTCGGCGGCGTCACGCACCCGGCCCGGGTCGTCCGACGCCTTGCCGACCACCCGGAGGCCCTGCATCAACACCAGCAGCATCCGTGCGAGCGCGCGCGGATCGCGGTCCGGGGGCAGTTCGCCCTGTGCCTGCGCCCGCATCAGCGTCGAACGCAGCAGGGTCTCGACGTGGTCCCAGCTCGCTTCGACCCGCCGGGCCGCGGCCGCGTCGTGCGCGCCCAGCTCGGCGGCCGTATTGGTGACGAAACACCCTTTCCGGCGCCGGTCTTCCGTGTTCGCCTCGGTGGCGAAGCGGCGCACCACCGTACGGACGGAGGGCAGCGCGGGACCCGGCTGCGACAGTTCGCCCAGCAGGTCGGAGTCGCGGTTCTCGTTGTACCGGTCGAGCGCCTTCAGGTACAGCTCGCGCTTGTTGCCGAAGGTGGCGTAGATGCTGGCGCGCCCGATGCCCAGGTGCTCGACGAGGTCCGCCATCGAGGTCGCCTCGTAGCCGCGCTGCCAGAACAGCTCCAGGGCTGACTGCAGCGCGGCGTCGGGGTCGAATTCCTTGGTCCTGGCCACACGGAAACCCTAGGTGATACTGAAACGATCAGTCAAATATCGGCGGGCGTCGGGTCGTCGAGCGCTGTCCGCGGCCTCGTCCCGGGTTCCTCCGCGGATGGCGGCCGCCCGGACGGACGTGAGGAGTGACAGGGCTCCGAAGGACGGTCACCGCCGCCCCAACGCCCAATACCGCGATGGGCGTTGCGGGTGTCATGAGCACTGGTGGAAACACTCCAAATCCGGTGCGTGATCATTGTCGTCGGCGGGGCCACCCCGCGCGGCGCCGCTGTCACAGACTGGCAGGACGCGGTCGGCCGGGTCGGTCGCCGCGTCCGTGCCCCGGCCGACTCAAGGACTGTCATCGTGACCGATCGCGTTCTCACCCCCCGAAACCGGGGCTTTCTCTTCCTCGATTCCCACCCGGTCGGCTGCCGGCAGTTGGTGGCGGACATGTGGCAGGCGTGCCCCGCCCCGACCGCCACCCCCGCCGACGTTCAGGAGGGGGACGGGCCGGTCGCGCTGGTCATCGGCTCCTCCGCCGGATACGGTCTCGCGGCCACGCTCGCCGGACTCAAGCGCGCCGGCATCCGCGGCATCGCGGTGTCCTTCGAGAAGGCCCCCACCGCGCGGCGAACCGCGACGGCCGGCTGGTACCGCACCGCCGCCACCGCCGACATCGCCCGCGCCGCAGGTCGGGATCTGGTCTTCCTGAACGGTGACGCGTTCTCCGACTCCATGAAGGACCAGGTCGCCGATCTCATCGAGCGCCGCTTCGGCGGTCGCCTGGACCATCTGATCTACTCCGTCGCCGCGCCCCGTCGTACCGACCCCGATACCGGTGCCACGTACGCCTCGGTGCTCAAGCCGATCGGTCGGGCCAACCTCACCAAGACGCTCGCCTTCGACGACGACGGTGTTCCCGAGGTCCGCGTGGTGGAGACCGCGCCGGCCGAGGGCGACGACGTGCGGCAGACCGTGGCGGTGATGGGGGGCGCGGACTGGGAGCGCTGGATCGACCACCTGGCCGGCCGGGGCCTGCTGGCCGACGGGTTCGCCACCGCGGCGCTGTCGTACATCGGGTCCTCGCTGACGGCCGCGCTCTACCGGCAGGGCACCATCGGCGCGGCCAAGACGCACCTGGAGGCCACCGCCCGAACGCTGAACGAGCGGCTCGAAAAGACGGTGGGCGGGCGGGCCGTGACCTCCGTCAACGGCGCGGCCGTCACCCAGTCGTCCACGGCGATCCCCGGCATCGCCCTCTACACCGGCCTCCTGCGGGGGGTCCTCGGCGAGGACCTCGTTCCGCCGATCCGACAACTCGCCGTCCTGTGGGACCAACTGACCGGAGTCGCCCCACTCGCCCTGGACGACGAGGGCCGGATCCGGCTGGACGCCTTCGAACTGACCGACGCGGTCCAGGCAGCCGTCGCCGAACGCTGGGAGAGCGCCACCACCGACACCATCGCGGAGCTGGCCGACCTGGACTGGTTCCGCGCCGAGGTCCGACGCCTCTACGGATTCTCCGTGCCCGGCGTCGACTACACGGCCCAGGTCGCCACCGCCATCCCCTGGCCCGACCACACTTCCTGACACCCGCCGGAGCGGTATCACCTAGACCCATGCTCCGGACTCCGGTTCCGGCGCGGCGGCCCCCCGAAAGGACATTCCGCTTTGACCACCACCCTCACCCCGCTCGCCACCCATGTCCTCCCGACCGCCGGCTCCGGGCCGTACGCCCTCGCCGTCGGACCGGACGGTCGGCTCTGGTGCACCCTCGTCCACGTCGGTCGCATCGCCCGACTCACCCCCTCGACCGGCCTCGTCGAGGAGTTCGCCCTGGACTCCGCGGACTGCGGCCCCACTCTGATCACCCACGGACCCGACGGCGCCATGTGGTTCACCCGCTACCGCGACCACCGGATCGGCAGGATCACGCCGGAGGGCGATTCCCGTACGTACGCGCTGCCCGGTGACGCGGGCGGACCCTACGGAATCGCCGCCGGGCCGGACGGCGCGCTGTGGTTCACCTGTACGAACACCGACCGCGTCGGGCGGATCGACACGGACGGCGCGATCCGTGAGTTCCCGTTGCCGTGCCAGGGGGGATTCCCGTCCTTCCTCACCACCGGACCCGACGGCGCGCTGTGGTTCACCCTCAACCAGGCGAACGCGATCGGCCGGATCTCCGTCTCCGGGGAGGTCCGCCTCCACCAGCTGCCCACCCCCGCCGCCGCCCCGGTCGGTCTCGCGGCCGGCGCCGACGGAAGCCTGTGGTTCGCCGAGATCGGCGCCGGGCGGATCGGGCGGCTCACGATCGGCGGTACGGGCGTGGACATCACCGAGTTCGCACTGCCCGAGGCCGACTGCCGCCCCCACGCCGTCACGGTCGCCCCGGACGGGTCCTGCTGGTTCACCGAGTGGGGCACGGGCCGCGTCGGCTCGGTCACCGCGGACGGGAAGATCACCGAACATCCGCTCACCGCGCCCGACTGCGAACCCCACGGGCTCGCGTTCGGCCCGGACGGCACCCTGTACGTGGCCGAGGAACACGGCCGGATCTCCCGCTGGAAGGTCGGTCACGCGATTTGAGGGCTCCGGCCCCGACGGCGAACGATCCTTTTCACACCCCCGGACGCTCGGCAGGATCCACGCCACCGGGAGGATGAGGACGCCGAGGGCGCAGCGCCCTGTTCCCGTCCCGTAGCCGGTGGAGGCGGGATTGCGACCCGGGGAGCCCGCCCCCGCCGCGCCGTTCGCGCTCATGGCGGGGGCCGGCCCCGGGGCTCCGGGGGTCAGGGCTTGATGACCGCCGTCCAGCCGAGGGTGCAGCTGAGGGCGGGCGCCGTGCAGGAGGTTTCGTAGACGTCGCCGGTGGTCGTGAGGACCTTCACGTAGACGCGCTCGCCCGCCAGCTTCACGCCGACGCTGCACGTGTTGCGCGGGTAGCCGGGGGTGACGGGGAGGGTCAGGTCGCGCCAGGTGTAGGCGCCCGTGAGGGTGGGGCGGTAGCCGACGAAGGTCTTGCCGCGGGTGAGGGCGGCGCTGTACTCGCTGCCGGCGGTGGCGCCGGCCACGACGGCGATGTCGACGCACGGTCCGGCGGGTCCGGCGGGACCGGCCGGCCCGCGGTCACCCTTGGGTCCCTTGGGGCCCTGGGGGCCGCGCGGACCGTCGGAGGGTGCGTGCACCGAGTCCGTGCCGGGGGCGGCGACCGCCGTGGGAGCGGCGATCGTGGCGAGGCCGAGGGCGAAGGGCACGGCGAGAAGGGCCACCGGCCGCAACCGTCGCATGATCATGGGTACCGCGTTCATCCGAGCTCCTGGGGTCGTCGTGCTCAACCAGCGGAGCGTCGGCCACGTGCGTCGCAGGCAGCGCACGACGGGCGGATTGTCGGACAAATGTCAGTAGTTCGGAGCAACCGACTCGGCTGAACGGTACTGGCCGGAGGGGTCGACCGACGCAGGCCCGCCCCCGCCGTCACCAGGGCGGCCGGAGCGGGACGACGCCGGTTTCCGGGTCGGGGGCGACTACCCGGCCCCCAGCGCTGCCAGCCGTTGTTCGAAGGGCACCGGCTCGAAGCCGCCCGTCGGGTCCACCGACGTGATCGCGCCGGTCAGCGAGCGGGGGGCGACCGCGGCGGTGGTGTCGACGTCCGGGGCGTCCCGGTGCGGGGCGGGCGCCATGAACCGGCCCAGTTCCGCACCGGCACGGGCGATCCGCTGTGCCAGTCCCTCGTCGCCCCAGTCCTCCGAGGCCGCGTACACGGCGGTCGGCAGGACGAGCGCCCGGAAGTGGGTGAACAACGGGCGCAGCGCGTGCTCGGTGACCAGGGAGTGCCGGGCCGTTCCACCGGTCGCGCCGATGAGCACCGGCTTTCCGGTCAGGGCGTCCTTGTCCAGGAGGTCGAAGAACGACTTGAACAGGCCGCTGTACGAACCGGCGAACACCGGCGTGACGGTGATCAGGCCGTCCGCGGCCGCCACCGCGTCGAGCGCGGCCGCCAGCCGGGCCGGCGGGAACCCCATGACGAAGTGCTGGGCGATCTCCGTCGCGAGCTCCCGCAGCTCGATGACCTCGGACTCGGCGTCCACGAGGCCGAGCGTCTCGGCGGCGAGCCGGTCGGCGAGCAGCCGTGACGAGGAGGGCGAACCCAGCCCCGCCGATACGACGATGAGCTTCATGCCCGCGTCCCCTCCTTCGTGCCGCTCGTACCGTTCGTGCCGTGCGCGTTCTTCCGGTCCTTCAGGTCCTTCGGGACCTCGGGGGTCTGCCGGGCTGCCGCCACGCGGGCGGAGTGGGTCGGCGCGTCCGGCACGCCGGCCGGGCGCAGACTCGCGAACTCCTTGCGCAGCACCGGCACGACCTCCTCGCCGAGCAGATCGAGCTGCTCCAGCACCGTCTTCAGGGGCAGTCCGGCGTGGTCCACCAGGAACAGCTGACGCTGGTAGTCGCCGGCGTAGTCCCGGAAGGACAGGGTCCGCTCGATGACCTCCTGCGGCGATCCGACAGTCAGGGGCGTCTGCGAGGTGAACTCCTCCAGGGACGGTCCGTGGCCGTAGACCGGAGCGTTGTCGAAGTAGGGGCGGAACTCGCGCACCGCGTCCTGCGAGTTCTTGCGCAGGAACACCTGCCCGCCGAGGCCGACGATGGCCTGCTCCGGCGTGCCGTGCCCGTAGTGGGCGTAGCGCCGGCGGTACAGGTCCACCATCTGCCGGGTGTGGGAAGGCGGCCAGAAGATGTTGTTGTGGAAGAAGCCGTCACCGTAGTAGGCGGCCTGCTCCGCGATCTCGGGCGAGCGGATCGAGCCGTGCCACACGAACGGAGCGACGCCGTCCAGCGGGCGCGGGGTCGAGGTGAAGGACTGCAGCGGCGTACGGAACTTGCCCTTCCAGGTGACGATGTCCTCGTCCCAGAGCCGGCGCAGCAGCGCGTAGTTCTCGATGGCGAGGTCGATGCCGTCGCGGATGTCCTTGCCGAACCAGGGGTAGACCGGGCCGGTGTTGCCCCGGCCCATCATCAGGTCGACGCGGCCGTCCGCGACGTGCTGGAGCATCGCGAAGTCCTCGGCGATCTTCACCGGGTCGTTCGTGGTGATCAGCGTCGTCGACGTCGAGAGGATCAGGTTCTCGGTCCGGGCGGCGACGTAGCCGAGCATCGTCGTGGGCGAGGAGGGGACGAACGGCGGGTTGTGGTGCTCGCCGGTGGCGAAGACGTCGAGGCCGACCTCCTCGGCCTTCTGCGCGATGGCGAGCATGGCCTTGATGCGCTCGTGCTCGCCGGGCGTGCGTCCGGTCGTCGGATCGGGTGTGACGTCACCGACGGTGAAGATTCCGAACTGCATGGCTCCCCTTCCAGGGTCGTTGACGATTCAACTATACGCCGTAACGGAGGACGTCCGGGAGCTATTCCCGCGCCGAGGAGCCGTCCCGGACACGACGGGGCGACCGGACACGACGGGGCGACCGGGCGGGACGGGACGGACCCGGAGGGACCCGACCGATCAGACGGAGGGCGTAGGCCCGGGGAGGGCCGTCGTCGCGTCGATGCTCAGACGCAGGGCGTCGAGGCCGGTGACCAGGGCCTGCCGGTGGTCGGCGGTCATGAAGGCGAGGGCGTGGGAGAGCCTCTGCTCACGACGCTCCCTTATGTGCGCCAGGTGCTCCTCCCCGGCGGGCGTCAGCCTGAGGGTGACTTCGCGGCCGTTGCCGGGGCAGGGGTGGCGTGCGAGGAAGCCGATGGCCTCCAGGCGGTCGCACAGGCGGGTGACGGAGGAGGCGGCGGCGTCGAGCAGGTGGGCCAAGGCGCGCATGCGGATGCCGGGTTGGCGGCCCACCACGTACATGAGGCGCAGTTGCGAAGTGGAGGCCGGGCCGGTGGTGGCGCCCTGGCGGGCGCTCTCCCACATGACGTCGAGGAGTTCGACGATGTCGCTGACGGACCCGGCCGCGTCGTGGTCGCCGCCGTGCGGCCGGGGGGTCGGGGCCGGTACGGGCATCTGCGTTTCCTCACACGAGCGGTTCGCCCGGCGGTGGGTCAGCGCGTGAGTGGTTCAGCTGCTGGTGTCCGGGCTGGTGGGGCGGGCCGGTATGGAATCCTCCGAGGCGGCGGACGGTCTCGGCTCCGCGGAGGATCCGGAGTGGCCCCCTGCCTCCGGTGCGGTGAGGTGTTCCAGGGTACCGGTCACCCTCAGCATGCGCTCCAGTTGAGCGGGTCGGTGATCGAGGTGGAGGAGGGCGCCCGCCGCGTCGGTACGTCGCCGGATCATCAGCAGCGTCGACAGTCCGGTCGCGTCGACGCCGGCGAGGTTCGTGCAGTCCAGACGAACTCCCCGTAGGCCGACGGATTTCGCCAGCACGTCCCCGACCGCGTCCAGGAGGGCGTCGCCGCAGTGGCGGTCGAGGTCGCCGCGCAACTCGATGCGCACGGTGTCGTGGGTGTCGACGTAGGTCAGGTGGAGTCCGGAGGGCGTGGTGGTCATCGGTGGGTCCCGGCGGCGGTGAGAAGGGTACGGGTCAGGAGGTCGGAGCCGGATCGCAGGATGCCGGCGGCGCGGGGGAAGTCCTTCAGCTCGCGGCCGAGGAGTTCCAGTGCGGGCAGGAGGCTGTTCGCGGGGACGCCGCGCGCGGCGAGCACGTCGGCGGTCCATACGAGGAACCCGCCGAAGAGGTCCTCGTCGTCGGTGTACAGGGCGGTGGCCAGGAACTCCACGATGTGGGAGAGGTCCTCGGCCGTGTGTTCCCTCTGCAGTTCGTCGTAGTCGCGCATCGCCGGGTAGGCGTCCTCCAGTGCGGCGAGGACGGCTTGGACGAGTTGGGGGCGGCTGCGGGTGACGAGCGTGTACTCCTGATCGATCAGGTGCGGGAGGTCGTCTATCGGCTGGTGGTCCGGCTGCGGGCGCGGCAGTGGCCGTCGGGCCAGGTCGTCGGCGGCCGTGCGGGCGTCGGGCGCCCAGGCGTCGGCCCCCAGGAGGCGGGCGAACCGTCCGTCCGTACCGAAGGCCGCTCCGCCCACGAGTACGGGTGTGCCGGTGGCCTGGCAGGCGGTGATCGTCGCGTGGGCCGTGGGGAGCCTGGTGGCGATCGAACCGGAGAGGGCGACGGCGTCGGGACCCGTCCGGTGGATGTGCGCGACGAGGTGGTGCGTCGGGACCTGGGCGCCCAGGTAGTCGACCCGCCACCCCCGCAGACGCAGCACCTCGGCCAGCAGGCGGGCCGGCAGGCCGTGCCATTCGCCGTCCACGCAGGCCACCGTGATGCGGCCGCGGGCCGGCTCGGTGCGCGCGGCCGGGTGCAGGGCGACGAGGGCCACCGCCCGGTCGTTGATCGCCGTGGCCGAGTGTTCCTGGGCGACGCTGATCCTGTTGGCGGCCCACTCCGCGCCGACGCGGCCCTGGACCGGGGCGATCACGTCGAGAAGGAGGTCCTCCGGATCGGCCCCCTTGTCGAGCGCCCGACGGACCGTCGCGGCCGCGACCTGCTCGTCGCCCTGACACACGGCCTGCCACAGCAGTTCCGTCAGGTCTTCGAGGGTCGGGGGCTTCGCGAGGTCCATGGTCATGCGGTGAACCTGCCCCGTGTGTGCCCGTTCACCGCGCTCAGGTGGTTGGTGCGTGGAGCCGAGATGACCACGACGGCCATGTCGTCGTGGCGGCCGGTCCCCACCCACTGGGACGCGAGCATCTGGACCCGCTCGACGACGGCCTCCGCGGGCATTCCGGCGCACTCGGCGAGAGCCCGGCGCAGCCGGACCTCACCGAACATGGAGCCGCCCAGCGGACCTCCGCGCGCCTCGGTGATCCCGTCGGTGTACAACACGCAGGTTTCGCCCGGAGCCAAGGTCACCGGCACCGTCTCGGTGGTCACCTGGGGCAGCGCGCCGACCAGGGTGCCCTGCGTGGCTGCCTCCTCGACGTCGCCGTCGGCCCGCACGATCAGCGGTGCGGGATGACCGGCGCTGGTCAGCCGCAACTTCACGGTGTTTCCCTCACGGGCCGCGGAGGCCAGCACCATGGTCGCGAAGCGGGCGTTGTGCGTGTTCAGGAGCGAGGTGTTGAGCAGGCTCAGAATCCGCTGGTGGTCATCCGCCATCGGCAACAGGGCGTGCAGGGTGTTGCGGATCTTCCCCGTCATCACGGCGGCCTCAAGTCCCTTGCCGCACACGTCCCCGAGGACGACGAGCGAGGCCTCGCCCTCCACGCTGGAGGGGTGGACGTCGTAGAAGTCGCCGCCGATGCGCTCGTGGTCCCGGGCGGGACGGTAGCCGCCCGCGTACTCCACACCGGAAACCTGGTGCAACGACGGCGGAAGCAGCTCCCGCATCAGCGTCTCGGTGATCGACGCCTGCTCCGCGTACAACCGGGCCGCCGACATCGCGGCGCCCGCCCGGGCGGCGAACAGCCGGGCGAAGACCTCCTCCGCCTCCGTGAACGCGGAACTGTCGGTGCCGCGCAACAGGATCAGCGCGCCCGCGGGTACGCCGTGCCCCGGCAGCGGGGTGATCACGATCGAACCGACCTCGCCGAAGCCGTCCGGGATGAGCCAGGCCGGGGCGACGGAGGGATCGATCCAGCGGGAGGGCACGGGCGGGAACCCCTGGAGGGCCTCACCCAGTCCCGGGACCTCCTCCGGGGCTCCGGCCACGCGGGACGACGACGGCGCCCCGCCCCGCAGGCAGGTCACCACCGGCAATTCGGGTCCGTTGGCGGGCGCGATCACGAGCGCCGCGTCGGCGAGGTGCTCGGCGGCCATCTGCGCCGTGACGTCCATGCACCGCTCCAGATTGAGGGAGGAGAGGAGCAGGTTGGACGCCTTGGTGAGAAAGGCGGTGCGCTCCCGTTCCATCCGCAGCGCCTCGCGTGCCAGGCGGTGATCGGTGTCATCGACCAGCCACCACACGACGGTTCCGTCGTGGCCCGCCAAGGGATGCGCCTCGTAGGCGCGGTCCCCGACCTGGCCCTCGACGATCCGGTCCGTGGCGGAGGCCGGTGGTTGGGGCGCGGCATCGGGAAGCAGGTACCGCGCGTGGGCGGTGGACAGCCAAGCCGGTACGGCAGCCGCCAGGGCCGCTCCCGGGCGCGCCGCGGGAAAGACCTGTTCCGCCGCCCCGTTGGCGAACACCACGACTGACCGGGTGTCCACGACGAGCACGGGGTAGGGGGCCTCACCCCACGGGAGGTCGGGTGCGGTCGCGGGAATTGTCTGGGCGAGATTCACCAAACGTTGAAGGTCCGCTGCGCGAACCCCTCACCTCGATTGCCTAGAAGAAAATTCTTGCCCTCAGGCAACCATCCTTCATGAACCACTCCCTTGGCAACCGAGCCCCGCTCGCAGTGGCCCCGTACCGGGCGCGTGGTGATCGGACGCACGCCGCTTCCGGGAGCTGAACCGTTCCATGGTGATGATTGCCACCAAACCGACATTCGACTGCCGTGCCGCATCTGTTCGTTGACGGCGGGTGCGAACCGTAGGTGTGGACCCCCGTTGGGGGTGTAGCAGAATATCGGGATGACTGGAGACGAGAACGAAGCCGTGGTCACCGTGACCACACGCGATGGCATCACCGTGGTCCACCTCCACGGCGACCTCGACGACGACACCGCCCCCGCGGCATCCCGAGCCCTGGGCGAGGCCGCCACAAGTGGCGCCGACCGGACGGTGGTCGACCTGTCCGGAACCTGTTTCGCGGATTCCGCCATTCTTCACGCCCTGCTGCAGGCCCAGAAGGCCCACGCCGCGGCGGGACGGGTACTCGTTATCGCCGGCCCGCTCCAGCCGGTCGTCCGCCGTTTGTTCGACGTCACCGGATCGGGGAGGGCCTTCCGTATGACGGACAGCCTGGAGACCGCGATGACATGCTGAGGCCTCCGCTCCACCGAAGCAGCCGGAAGCGGCGTATTCGTCACGATCAAGGGCAGGCGATGTCGGTATGAACCTGCCCACAACGGCCGACGAATTCTCGGACGCCACGGCCCGAAGGGATGCGCCCGTGCAGGCCTCCGTCACCCCGGCCGGTGCCCGGCACGCCGTTGCCGAGCTCCTGCGGCAGGCAGGTGTCGGTCTGGACGGAGTCACGGCCGCCGACGCGCTCCTGGTCACCTCGGAACTCGTCACCAACGCGATCCGCCACGGCGGCGGGCTCACCGGCTTCCGTACCGGCACCGGGGACGGTGCCCTGCACCTTTCGGTGAGCGACGCGAACCCCGACGTCCCGTTCGCGCGCACGGCCGAACCCGATCACCCGGGAGGGTTCGGCTGGCCGCTGATCCGACGCCTCGCCGAACGGGTCGAGATCACCCCGGCGGCCGGCGGCAAGACCATCACCGTCGTCGTGCGCCTGACCTGACCTGACCGGGTTCCGCGGTCTGTGGCGTCCGCAGCGTCGACGTCAGGTGGTGGGCCGGCTCCGCAGCGGTGCGGCGATCCTTTGCGCGGTGCAAGCGGGGTCGAGGAGCACGTCCCCGAGGGCGACGGCGTCGTCCCGGTCGGGTTTCGTGTGGATGCCGGCGGCTTCGAGGTGTGTGGGCGAGCGCGGCGGCTTTGGTGTAAGGGCCGTCGTGCAGCGGCTGCTCGAACAGTTCGGAGCGATGTCCCGCAACGCAAAAACGCCCAGCCGGGTTCCGGCCGAGCGTGCATGCGTTCGTGCGTTCGTGTGTGTCTGTTGGGTTCCGCTGGTGGGTCAGTACCAGTGGTGGGTCTGCCAGAAGTTCCAGGCGCCGACGGGGCTGCCGTAGCGGGA
>NZ_JBVIVP010000015.1:0-179943 GCF_055595445.1 Streptomyces sp. NPDC040432
TCCTCCATCATCGGCGCCCGCCGCGCCATGGACGCCCTCGGTATCTCCGTCCCGCTGATCTGCTCCGTCACCGTCGAGACCACGGGCACCATGCTCCTCGGCTCGGAGATCGGTGCGGCGTTGACGGCGTTGGAGCCGCTGGGCATCGACATGATCGGTCTGAACTGCGCCACCGGCCCCGCGGAGATGAGCGAGCACCTGCGCTACCTGGCGCGCAACGCCCGCATTCCGTTGTCGTGCATGCCGAACGCGGGTCTGCCGGTGTTGACGAAGCAGGGTGCGCACTATCCGCTGTCGGCCCCGGAGCTGGCGGACGCGCAGGAGACCTTCGTCCGCGAGTACGGCCTGTCCCTGGTCGGCGGCTGCTGCGGTACGACGCCGGAGCATCTGCGGCAGGTCGTGGAACGCGTTCGCGGCACCGCGGTGACCGAGCGGGCCCCGCAGCCCGAGCCCGGAGCGGCGTCGTTGTATCAGACGGTGCCGTTCCGGCAGGACACCTCGTACATGGCGATCGGTGAGCGGACGAACGCGAACGGGTCGAAGAAGTTCCGCGAGGCCATGTTGGAGGCCCGTTGGGACGACTGTGTGGAGATGGCCCGGGACCAGATCCGGGAGGGCGCGCACATGCTCGACCTGTGTGTGGACTACGTGGGTCGTGACGGCGTCGCCGACATGCAGGAGTTGGCGGGGCGCTTCGCGACGGCGTCGACGCTGCCGATCGTGCTCGACTCCACCGAGGTCCCGGTCCTCCAGGCGGGGTTGGAAAAGTTGGGTGGGCGGGCGGTCATCAACTCGGTGAACTTCGAGGACGGTGACGGTCCGGAGTCGCGGTTCGCGAAGGTGACGGCGTTGGCGCGGGAGCACGGCGCCGCGTTGATCGCGCTCACGATCGACGAGGAGGGTCAGGCCCGCACGGTCGAGCACAAGGTGGCGATCGCGGAGCGGTTGATCGGGGATCTGACGGGGCGGGGGATCCGCGAGTCGGACATCCTCATCGACACGTTGACGTTCACGATCTGCACGGGTCAGGAGGAGTCCCGCAAGGACGGCATCGCCACGATCGAGTCGATCCGCGAACTCAAGCGCCGCCACCCCGATGTCCAGACCACGCTGGGGTTGTCGAACATCTCCTTCGGGTTGAACCCGGCCGCCCGTGTCCTGCTGAACTCCGTCTTCCTGGACGAGTGTGTGAAGGCGGGTCTGGACTCGGCGATCGTCCACGCCTCGAAGATCCTGCCGATCGCCCGGTTCGACGAGGAACAGGTCGGTACCGCCCTGGACCTCATCCACGACCGGCGTACGGAGGGCTACGACCCGCTCCAGAAGCTGATGGCCCTGTTCGAGGGCGTCAACACGAAGTCCTTGAAGGCCGGCCGCGCCGAGGAACTCCTCGCGCTGCCGCTGGACGAGCGACTCCAGCGCCGGATCATCGACGGCGAGAAGAACGGCCTGGAGGCCGACCTCGACGAGGCGCTGGAGACGCGCCCCGCCCTGGAGATCGTCAACGACACGCTCCTGGAGGGCATGAAGGTCGTCGGTGAGCTGTTCGGCTCCGGTCAGATGCAGCTGCCGTTCGTGCTCCAGTCGGCGGAGGTGATGAAGACGGCGGTGGCGTATCTGGAACCGCACATGGAGAAGACCGACGCGGACGGCAAGGGCACGATCGTGCTGGCCACGGTCCGTGGTGACGTGCACGACATCGGTAAGAACTTGGTCGACATCATCCTGACCAACAACGGCTACAACGTCGTCAACATCGGCATCAAGCAGCCGGTCTCCGCGATCCTCGAAGCCGCCGAGGAACACCGCGCCGACGTCATCGGCATGTCCGGACTCCTCGTCAAATCCACCGTGATCATGAAGGAGAACCTTCAGGAGCTCAACCAGCGCAAGCTGGCCGCCGACTACCCGGTCATCCTCGGCGGCGCCGCCCTCACCCGCGCCTACGTGGAGCAGGACCTCCACGAAATCTACGAGGGCGAGGTCCGCTACGCCCGCGACGCCTTCGAAGGCCTGCGCCTCATGGACGCCCTCATCGCCGTCAAACGCGGCGTCCCCGGCGCCACCCTCCCCGAACTCAAGCAACGCCGCGTCGCCAAGCGGGACACCCCCGTCCTCCAGGTGGACGAGCCGGAGGAACCGGGAGGCCGGTCCGACGTCTCCGTCGACAACCCCGTCCCCACCCCGCCGTTCTGGGGTACCCGCGTCGTCAAGGGCATCCCGCTCAAGGACTACGCCTCCTGGCTCGACGAGGGCGCCCTGTTCAAGGGCCAGTGGGGCCTCAAGCAGGCCCGCGCCGGCGGAGCGACGTACGAGGAGCTCGTCGAGAGCGAGGGCCGGCCCCGCCTGCGCGGCCTCCTGGAGAAGCTGCACACCGAGAACCTCCTCGAAGCAGCCGTCGTCTACGGCTACTTCCCCTGCGTCTCCAAGGGCGAGGACCTGATCATCCTCGACGAGCAGGGCAACGAGCGGACCCGCTTCACCTTCCCGCGGCAGCGCCGCGGCCGCCGCCTGTGCCTCGCCGACTTCTTCCGCCCCGAGGAATCGGGGGAGACCGACGTCGTCGGCCTCCAGGTCGTCACCGTCGGCTCCCGCATCGGCGAGGCCACGGCCAAGCTGTTCCAGGCCAACGCCTACCGCGAGTACATGGAGCTGCACGGGCTGTCCGTCCAGCTCGCCGAGGCCATGGCCGAGTACTGGCACGCCCGCGTCCGCTCCGAGCTCGGATTCGGTGGCGAGGACCCGGCCCAGGTCGAGGACATGTTCGACCTCAAGTACCGCGGCGCCCGCTTCTCCCTCGGCTACGGAGCCTGCCCCGACCTGGAGGACCGGGCGAAGATCGCCGACCTCCTCCAGCCGGAGCGGATCGGCGTCCACCTCTCGGAGGAGTTCCAGCTCCACCCCGAGCAGTCCACCGACGCCATCGTCATCCACCACCCCGAAGCGAAGTATTTCAACGCGCGCTGAGACGGACCGGCGTACACTGGACGGTCCCATACAGGCCGGTCACCTGATCCCCGGGGCATGTCCCCGCGGGCCGAGGTGACCGGCCTTATCGTCCCCTGAGAGAGGTGTGCGCATTGACCAGCACCGTTCCCGCCCCCGTCACCCGTACGGCCGACGGGCACGCCCTGCAGGCGGTGCTGCTGGACATGGACGGCACCCTCGTCGACACCGAGGGCTTCTGGTGGGAGATCGAGGCGGAGATCTTCGGTGAGCTCGGGCACCGACTCGACGACGCGTGGCGCGACGTCGTCGTCGGCGGCCCCATGAGCCGCAGCGCCGCCTTCCTCATCGAATCCACCGGCGCCACCATCGACCTCGCCGAACTCAGCGTCCTCCTCAACGAGCGCTTCGAGGCACGGATCGCCGGTCAGGTACCGCTGATGCCCGGCGCCGAACGGCTCCTGACCGAGCTCGCCCGCAACAACATTCCCACCGCCCTCGTCTCCGCCTCGCACCGCCGCGTCATCGACCAGGTCCTGCTCACCCTCGGCCGCGACCGGTTCACCATGACCGTCGCCGGCGACGAGGTACCCCGCACCAAGCCGCACCCCGACCCGTACCTGCTCGCCGCGAAGTCTCTCGGCGCGCACCCCTCGCGCTGCGCCGTCATCGAGGACACCGCCACCGGCGTCGCCGCCGCCGAAGCCGCCGGCTGCCGGGTCGTGGCCATCCCCTCGGTCGGCCGGATCGACCCGGCGCCCGGCCGAACGGTCGTCCGCTCGCTGGAGGACGTCGACCTGACTTTCCTGCGTTCCCTCATCACTCCGATGAACTGAGTACGCACGCTCCGTACCGAACGGAATGAGGCGGGCCGGCGGTCCTGGCGGAGGATCTTCCGCCCCCAGCCCCGGAGGCCGAAATTCCATCCTGCAGGGAAGCGTTGCGCAGGGTGAGCTTGGTCACCCGGGAGGTGCCCGCAGGCCCCACGAACAGGCCCCGGCGCCTCCCCATGTGTCCGGATTGATCAGCTCCTGCCCCCATCTGCGAACTCTCCCGCATGAGCTGTCAGTCCGCACCCATCACCGTGCGATTACGCCCCAACTCCTGCCAGTTCCAGCCATCCCGTCCCGGGCCACTAATGTCGACGCGGGCACTACGCCGCACCTCAGCCATGCCGAACACACACCCCTGTGACCGGCATGCGCGTGGACCGATCGTCAAACACCGGCCCGATCGTTCCGCCCTGAACGGGCGACCGCCGCGCAGTGCCCTCTACGCCGCTTTGAGCAAGTGCCGGGTGAGGGAGTACTTCCAGAATGAACCGCAAGACCATGGTGCTGACGGCCGCGGCCGGACTGCTCACCCCCGCGCTGGCCGCCTGCGGCACAGCGACCGGAGGAGCAGGATCCGGAGCGATCGTCGTCGGCACCACCGACCGGTTCGAGGCTGCCGACTACGCCCCCGCCCCCTTCGACCCCGCGTACGCCTACGACGCCGGCGCCTGGAACATCCTGCGCCAGACCGTCCAGACGCTGATGCACACCCCGCGCGGCGGCGGCGAGCCCGTCCCCGAAGCGGCCTCCGACTGCCGCTTCACCGACACCGGCAACGAGAGCTACCGCTGCACGCTGCGTCCCGGCCTGAAGTTCGCGAGCGGCGACCCCCTCACCGCCAAGGACGTCAAGTACTCCATCGATCGCGTCCTCGCGATCAAGGACGAGAACGGCCCCTCCTCGCTGCTCTCCACCCTCGACAGCGTCGAGACCAAGGGCACCGACACCGTCGTCTTCCACCTGAAGACCCCCGACGCGACCTTCCCGTACAAGCTCTCCACGCCCGCCGCGGGCATCGTCAGCGAGAAGCGGTACGAGGCCAAGAAGCTCCGCGCCGGCTTCGCCGTCGACGGCTCCGGCCCCTACACGATGAAGGCCGAGGTCAAGGACAACCACCTCGTCCGCGCGGTCTTCACCAAGAACCCGCACTACAAGGGCGACATCAAGCTCCAGAACGACAAGGTCGAACTGCGCACCTTCGCCGACTCCGCCGCCATGGGGAAGTCCCTCACCGGCGGATCCATCGACGTCGTCTCCCGCACCCTGTCGCCCGCCCAGATCACCGAGCTCTCCGCCAAGCCCCCCAAGGGCGTCAAGCTCGTCCCCATGCCCGGCCTGGAAATCCGCTACCTCGGTTTCAACACCGACGCCCCGGTCGTCAAGGACAAGGCCGTGCGCCAGGCGCTCGCCGCCGCCGTCGACCGCAACAACGTCATCTCCAAGGTCTACGGCAAGTCCGCGCAGCCCCTGTACTCGCTGGTCCCCACCACCGTCACCGGGCACGTCAACTCGTTCTTCAACAAGTACGGCGAGGCCAACACCCCCAAGGCCGCGGCCCTCCTGAAGGACGCCGGGATCAAGACCCCGGTCAAGCTGACCCTGAACTACACCTCCGACCACTACGGCGACGGCACCACCGCCGAGTTCGAGGCCCTCAAGGCCCAGCTCAACTCCACCGGGCTGTTCGACATCACCGTCCAGGGCAACGAATGGGCCGACTTCCGCCCCGCCCAGAAGAAGGGCGACTACCCGGCCTACGGGCTCGGCTGGTTCCCCGACTACCCGGACGCCGACAACTTCCTCGCCCCGTTCCTGGAGCAGGACAACTTCCTGGGCACGCCGTACGCGAACACCGCGGTGCGCACCAGGCTCATCCCCGACGCCCGGCGCGCGATCGACCGGGACGTCGCCGTCCCCGCGATCACGGAGATGCAGGACATCGTGGCCGAGGACGTACCCGTCCTGCCTCTGTGGCAGGGCAAGCAGTACGTCGCCGCCCGCGACGGGATCACCGGAGTGGAGTGGTCGGTCAACGCCATCTCCGACCTCCAGCTGTGGGAGCTCGGCCGAGGTGTCAGCGGCTGAGACCGGCAACAACCGGCAGCGGGAGTCGCAGGCCGGCGCAACGTTCAGACCAGACTGTGAAGGACTTTCGCGTGAACCGACGTAACCAGTGGTTGGCGGCCCCGCTCGGCGCAGCCACCGCCGCCGCGCTGCTCAGCGGTTGCGGTTCGACCGACGGCTCGAACGCCGGCAGCGGCAAGGGCGTCGTGATGGGCATATCCGACAAGGTGAAGTCCACCGACCCCGCCTCCGGCTACGACCCGGGCTCCTGGCTGCTCTTCAACAACGTCTTCCAGTCGCTGCTGAGCTTCCCCAAGGGCGGCACCACGCCCGAGCCCGACGCCGCCCAGGCCTGCAACTTCGAGGGCGGCGACAGCAAGGTGTTCAAGTGCACCCTGCGCAGCGGCCTGAAGTTCAGCAACGGCAACAGCCTCACCTCGAAGGACGTCAAGTTCTCCTTCGAGCGCACGCTGAAGATCAACGACGACAACGGCCCCGCCGTGATGCTCGCGTCGATCGGCTCCATCGAGGCCCCCGACGAGAAGACCATCGTCTTCCGCCTCAAGAACTCCGACGCGACCTTCCCCAGCAAGATCGCCTCCGGCGCCGGCGCCATCGTCGACAGCCGCGAGTACCCGGCCGACAAGCTCCGCGGCGACAACAAGGCCATCGGCTCCGGCGTCTACAAGCTCGACTCCTTCAGCGAGAAGAGCGCGAGCTTCTCCGTCAACGAGTCCTACAAGGGCAAGGCCAAGGCCAAGAACACCGGCGTCACGCTGAAGTTCTTCAACGGGGACCAGGCCGCCCTCAAGACCGTCCTGGAGAGCGGCGACGTCGACTTCGCCTTCCGCGGCCTCGCCGCCAAGGACATCGCCGGCCTCGCCGCCGCCAAGACCGGCGACCAGAAGGTCGACGTCGTCCAGGGCACCGGGGCCGAGGTCGAGCACATGGTCTTCAACGTCAACGACCCCGTCGTCGGCAAGCTGCCCGTCCGCAAGGCCATCGCCTACCTCGTCGACCGCGAGGCGCTCGTCAAGGACGTGTACGCGGGCACCGCCGTCCCGCTCTACTCGATCGTCCCCGCGGGCATCGCCGGACACACGACCCCGTTCTTCGACCGCTACGGCGGCAGCCCGCAGCCCGAGAAGGCCAAGGCCGTCCTGAAGGCCGCCAACATCACCGGCAAGGTCAAGGTCACCCTCTACTCGACCCCCTCGCGCTACGGCCCCTCCACCGACCAGCAGTTCCAGGTCATCGCCAAGCAGCTCAACGACAGCGGCCTCTTCGACGCCGAGATGAAGTCCGTCGAGTACGAGCAGTACGAGAAGGACATCCAGGACGGCAAGTACGGCATCTACGTGAAGGGCTGGGTGCCGGACTACCCGGACGCCGACAACTTCACCCAGCCGTTCTTCGGCCCGGACAACGTCCTGCACAACAACTACGACAACAAGGAGATCAGCGGGACGATCATCCCGTCGACCTCCGCGAAGTCCGACCGCACCGCGGCCAACATGGACTACAACCGGCTCCAGGACATCGTCGCCGACGAGGTCCCGATCCTCCCGCTCTGGCAGGGCAAGCAGTACGCCGTCACCCGCCAGAACGTCACCGGCCTCCAGTGGTCCCTCGACGCCTCGACCGTCTTCCGCTTCTGGGAGATCAGCAAGGGCTGAGCCCCCGCACACGGCGACGGGCCGGCAGCCGCTCCACGCGGCTGCCGGCCCGTCGCCGTACACCGTGAACCACCCGACGGAAACGGCAGAGACCCGGACGCCGGACGCCGGGGAGCGGGACGGCTACGGTGTGGCGCCCGGCCGCACCAGACCCGACTCGTACGCGTACACCGCGGCCTGCACCCGGTCGCGCAACCCCAGCTTCGTCAGCACGTGACCCACATGCGTCTTCACCGTCGTCTCGCTCACGAACAGGTCCGCCGCGATCTCCGCGTTCGACAACCCCCGGGCCACCAACTTCAGCACCTCGACCTCGCGCTCCGTCAGCGTCCCCAGCGTGTCCGGCACACTGTCCTCACCCGACGGCAGGTGACCCGCGTACTTGTCCAACAAACGCCGCGTGATGCTCGGGGCCAGCATCGCCTCACCCGCCGCGACCACCCGGATCGCCTGCACCAACTCGGTCGCCGGCGCGTCCTTCAACAGGAACCCGCTCGCCCCGGCCCGCAGCGCCTCCACCACGTACTCGTCCAGGTCGAACGTCGTCAGCACCAAAACCTTCGCCGGCCCGTTCCGCTCCGGACCCGTGATCTGCCGCGTCGCCTCCACCCCGTCCATGCGCGGCATCCGGATGTCCATCAGCACCACATCCGGCTGCAGCGCCCGCACCTGGTCCAACGCCTGCAGGCCGTCCCCGGCCTCGCCCACCACCACGAGTTCCTGCTCGGCCTCCAGGATCATCCGGAACCCGGTGCGCAGCAGTGGCTGGTCATCGACCAGCAGGACGCGGATGGCCACGGAGGTACCTCGGTTTCGTCGGGCGGCTACGGCGGACGCCGCCCATTCTGCCCTGACGCCAAGATCAGGACGCGGCCGGGCGATCCACCACGACCTCGGCCGGCGGCCCCGCGGGCCTCGGCACCACCGCCAACGGATACACCGGGGGAGTACCCCCGAACTCCGGACACACCGACCGATGATCACACCAGCCGCACAGCTTCGTCGGCCGCGGCCGCCACTCACCCGTCTCCGTGGCCTCCCGGATCGCCTCCCACAACGCGTGCAGCTTGCGCTCCACCCGCTCCAGATCCGCGACCACCGGATCGTAGGTCAGCACGTCCCCACTGCCCAGGTACACCAGCTGCAACCGCCGGGGCACCACCTGCTTCAGCCGCCACACCACCAGCGCGTAGAACTTCATCTGGAACAACGCGCCCTCGGCGTACTCCGGCCGCGGCGCCTTCCCCGTCTTGTAGTCGACGATCCGCACCTCACCCGACGGCGCCACGTCCACCCGGTCGATGATCCCCCGCAACCGGAGCCCGGACTCCAGCTCCGTCTCGACGAAGAACTCCCGCTCCACCGGCTCCAGCCGCGTCGGGTCCTCCAACGTGAACCAGCGCTCCACCAACGCCTCGGCCTCCGTCAGCCAACGCGCCAGCCCGGCCCCCTCGTCCCCCTCCGGGAACAGCTCCGCCAGCTCCGGCCTCGACTCCAGCAACCGGTCCCACTGCCCCGGGATCAACGCCTTCGCCCGCGGCGCCGTCCGCTCCTGCGCCGGATGATCGAACAACCGCTCCAGCACCGCGTGCACCAACGTCCCCCGCGTCGCCGCCGCACTCGGCTTCTCCGGCAGCTTGTCGATCACCCGGAACCGGTACAGCAAAGGACACTGCATGAAATCGCCGGCCCGCGAGGGCGACAGGGAACTGGGCGGCACGGCGACCGGCGCCACGTCGACCTCGGAAGCACCTGGCACGGCACCGGGACTCGTCGTCATGCTCCAAACCCTACGGTCCGCCGCCGACAGCACGCGCATACCATCGACGCAAAGCCCCCTCGCACTGCATGATCGGAGCATCACACCCCGCTACACCAGCACCTGAACCACACTGGAAACCCAAGCACCGAACGAAGGAAAGCCGTGACAGACACCGACGAAACCGGCGAGCGCGCAGCCAAGCGCTCCGACCCGGGCGGCGGCATCCTCATGGGCCGCCCCTTCGGAGTGCCCGTCTACGTCTCGCCCAGCTGGTTCCTCGTCGCCGCCCTCATCACCTGGGTCTTCGGCGACCAGCTCGACCAGATCCTCCCCGACCTCGGACCCGTCCGCTACCTCGTCTCCCTCTTCTTCGCCGTCGCCTTCTACGCCTCCGTCCTCGTCCACGAACTCGCCCACACCATCGCCGCGCTCCGCTACAAACTCCCCGTGCGCCGCATCCAGCTCCAGTTCTTCGGCGGCGTCTCCGAGATCGAGAAGGAATCCGAGACACCCGGCCGCGAATTCGTCCTCGCCTTCGTCGGCCCTCTCCTCTCCCTCGCCCTCGCCGGGATCTTCTACCTCGGCATGAAGGCCGTCGACCCCGCCACCGTCCCCGGCGTCCTCCTCGCCGGCCTGATGATCTCCAACCTCCTCGTCGCCGCCTTCAACCTCCTCCCCGGCCTCCCCCTCGACGGCGGCCGCATGCTCCGCGCCGTCATCTGGGGCATCACCGGCAAACCCATGGCCGGCACCATCGCCGCCGCCTGGGTCGGACGCGGCCTCGCCGTCGCCGTCCTCCTCGGCCTCCCCCTCCTCACCCACACCGGCGTCCTCGGCAACCGCACCGACGAGATCGGCGGCATGAACACCGTCATGGACGCGCTCCTCGCCGCGATCCTGGCCGCCATCATCTGGACCGGCGCCGGCAACAGCCTCCGCATGGCCCGACTGCGCCAACACCTCCCCGAACTCCGCGCCCGCGCCCTCACCCGCCGCGCCATCCCCGTCGAGAACGCCACCCCCCTCTCCGAAGCCCTGCGCCGGGCGAACGAAGCCGGCGCCCGCGCCCTCGTCGTCGTCGACGGACACGGCGACCCCATCGCCATCGTCCGCGAAACCGCCATCGCCTCCGTCCCCGAACACCGACGCCCCTGGGTCGCCGTCAGCACCCTCGCCCAGGACCTCACCGACGGCATGAAGGTTTCCGCGGAACTCACCGGCGAAGAACTCCTCGACCACCTCCGCGCCACCCCCGCCACCGAATACCTCGTCCTCGAAAACAGCGGCACCATCTACGGCGTCCTGTCCACCCTCGACGTCGAGAAGGCCTTCGTGAAGGCCATGGCGCGGCCCCAGTCCTGAAGCCAATACACTGGTCACATGTCCGAACCGACCGGTGCCGCCCGCCGACGCGGGCCCTTCGAGGTCGGGGACCAGGTTCAGCTCACCGACCCCAAGGGCCGCCACTACACGTTCACGCTCGAAGCCGGGAAGAATTTCCACACCCACAAGGGTTCCTTCCCGCACGACGAGCTGATCGGCGCCCCCGAGGGCAGCGTTGTCCGTACCACGGGCAACGTCGCATACCTCGCGCTGCGTCCCCTGCTCCCCGACTATGTCCTGTCCATGCCCCGCGGCGCCGCCGTGGTCTACCCCAAGGACGCGGGCCAGATCCTGGCCTTCGCCGACATCTTCCCCGGCGCCCGCGTCGTGGAAGCAGGAGTGGGCTCCGGCTCCCTGAGCAGCTTCCTGCTGCGCGCCATCGGCGACCAGGGCATGCTCCACAGCTACGAGCGCCGCGCGGACTTCGCCGAGATCGCCACCGCCAACGTGGAGCGCTACTTCGGCGGCCCCCACCCCGCGTGGCAGCTGACCGTGGGCGACCTCCAGGACAATCTGACCGACACCGACGTCGACCGCGTCATCCTCGACATGCTCGCCCCCTGGGAATGCCTGGAGGCCGTCTCCAAGGCCCTCGTCCCCGGCGGCATCCTGTGCTGCTACGTGGCCACCACCACCCAGCTCTCGCGCACCGTCGAATCCATCCGCGAGTTCGGCTGCTACGCCGAACCGCAGCCCTGGGAATCGATGATCCGCAACTGGCACGTCGAAGGCCTCGCGGTCCGCCCCGACCACCGGATGATCGGCCACACCGGCTTCCTGGTCACCGCCCGCCGCCTCGCCGACGGCGTCGAACCCCCGCTGCGCCGCCGCCGCCCCTCCAAGGGCGCCTACGGCGAGGACTACGACGGCCCCGGCAGCGACCGCTCCGCCTGACCGCCACACCCGGACCGGCCCACCCACCGGGCCCGCCCAACACGAAGGCGCTGCGGCGCAGTTCCCCCGACCGACCGGGAACTGCGCCGCAGCGCCGTTTCGTTGCCCACCCGCGCGAACCCCGGGCCCCGGCCGGAACCGCCCGGACCCGGCCGTTCCACCGCCGTGTGACATGTGGCACGATGCTGGCTCCCCGTCACCCTTCGCACAGGAGACACCCCGCGTGCCGCACAGCCCCACCACGCCGGCGCCCGCCCCACAACCCCCGGCGCACCACCGTGCCAGGCCCGCCCACTGGGCCGCCACGGCCACGGCCATCGCCGCCGTCATAGCCGGCGCCGGCCTGCTCCAACCCGAACCCGCCACCGGGGCCACCCCGCCGCCCGGCACCCGCAACGGCCCGCAGGCCACCGCCCCCGACCCACGCGCCGCAGCACCCGACGCGCGGACGGTCACCTACCCCCTCGACTGCAAGGGACTGCCCCAAACCGTCACCGACACCGCCCACGGCGACCTCGACGGCGACGGACGCCCCGAAACCGTGGCCGCCGTCCGCTGCCAAGCCGGCTCCGGAACCCCGCCCCACGCCCTCTACGTCCTCATCCAGGACCCCGCACCGGGCTCCACCCCCCGCGTCGTCGCCACCCTGCTCGACACCGCGGCCCGGCGCACCGCCACCGACCTCGCCGTCCGCGACGGCTCCGTCACGGCCCGTCTCCTCGGCTACTCCTCACCCGACGTACCGCGCTCCGACCCGGACGTCAGCCGGCTCGCCAAGTGGCGCTGGACCGCCGGGAAATTCCGCCAGGAGCTGACGGACTCGTCCGCCGGAAGTGTTTGAACCGTCACTCCGCGTCCGGACCGAACACCTCGACCCTGTCCGAAACGCGCCTTACGTGGATGCAGTCACCCGGACATTCCTTCGCCGAATCGACCACGTCCTGGAGCAACGTCAACGGAACCGGAGTCGTCGCCCCCACCTCCTGCAGCAGCTCGTCCTCAGGGCTCTTCACGTACGCCAGACCGTCAATGTCCAGCTCGAACACCTCGGGCGCGTACTGCACGCAGATCCCGTCACCGGTGCACAGGTCCTGATCGATCCAGACCTCCAGCGGCTGCCCGGCCCCCCCGACACCCTCCGCCGGGGCCTCCTGCTGCACGCTCATATCTCCTGCCGTTCCCTGCTCCGAGTGATCCACCCCGGACACGACCCGAAGCAAGTCGCACGAGCCCTGACGGGTGTTGAACAGTTCGACCTTACAACCGGCTGCTTTCCGATGTTGATGGGTGGGTATTTCCTTGGCGTGAGGGAGTACGCAAGGGTGAAGATCGGACACACCTCTACCGTCTTTGTGATCTAGGGGTTTCAATCACCACCAGCCCAGGTAGGGTCAGGAAGCGTCCAGCTCCCCTTGGAGGAGGTGAGGACCGTGGCAGCCCACGACGACGACATCAACCGCGGCATCCGGCCCGGGCGAGGGTCTGAGGACCCCGCCGGCCAGGTTGCCTATCTCGAGCAGGAAATCGCCGTCCTGCGACGCAAGCTCGCCGACTCTCCGCGTCACGCGAGGATTCTCGAAGAGCGGATCGTCGAGCTCCAGACAAATCTGGCAGGCGTCTCCGCGCAGAACGAACGACTCGCGAATACCCTCCGCGAGGCCCGCGACCAGATCGTGGCCCTCAAGGAGGAAGTCGACCGGCTCGCACAGCCGCCGGCCGGCTTCGGTGTCTTCCTCCAGGCGAACGAGGACGGCACCGTCGACATCTTCACCGGCGGCCGCAAGCTCCGCGTGAACGTGAGCCCCAGCGTCGAACCGGAAGACCTCCGGCGCGGCCAGGAGGTCATGCTCAACGAAGCGCTCAACGTGGTCGAGGCCATGGAATACGAGCGGGCCGGGGACATCGTCACCCTCAAGGAGATCCTTGAGGACGGCGAGCGCGCCCTGGTGGTCGGGCACACCGACGAGGAAAGGGTGGTGAGGCTCGCCGAGCCGCTCCTGGACGTCACCATCCGCCCCGGCGACTCCCTGCTGCTCGAACCCCGCTCCGGCTACGTCTACGAGATCGTCCCCAAGAGCGAGGTCGAGGACCTCACGCTCGAAGAGGTCCCGGACATCGACTACGACAAGATCGGCGGCCTGGGCGACCAGATCGAACTGATCCGCGACGCCGTCGAGCTCCCCTACCTCTACCCCGACCTCTTCAAGGAGCACGAACTCCGGCCCCCCAAGGGCATCCTGCTCTACGGCCCCCCCGGCTGCGGAAAGACCCTCATCGCCAAGGCAGTGGCCAACTCCCTTGCCAAGAAGGTCGCCGAGGTGACCGGCCAGCCCGCCGGGAAGTCCTACTTCCTGAACATCAAGGGCCCCGAACTCCTCAACAAGTACGTCGGTGAGACCGAGCGGCACATCCGCCTCGTCTTCCAGCGCGCCAGGGAAAAGGCCAGCGAGGGCACCCCCGTCATCGTCTTCTTCGACGAGATGGAATCCCTCTTCCGCACCCGCGGATCCGGCGTCAGCTCGGACGTGGAGAACACCATCGTCCCCCAGCTGCTCGCCGAGATCGACGGCGTGGAAGGCCTGGAGAACGTCATCGTCATCGGCGCCTCCAACCGCGAGGACATGATCGACCCGGCCATCCTGCGCCCCGGCCGGCTCGACGTGAAGATCAAGATCGAGCGCCCCGGCGCCGAGGCGGCGAAGGACATCTTCGCCAAGTACCTCAAGGCCACGCTGCCCCTGCACACGGACGACCTGTCCGAACACCAGGGCTCCACGGCCGAAACCGTCCACAGCATGATCCAGACCGTCGTCGAGCAGATGTACGCCGAAACCGAGGAGAACCGCTTCCTTGAGGTCACGTACGCCAACGGCGACAAGGAAGTCCTCTACTTCAAGGACTTCAACTCCGGCGCGATGATCCAGAACATCGTCGACCGCGCGAAGAAGATGGCCATCAAGGCCTTCCTCGAACAGAACCAGAGGGGCCTGCGCGTCTCCCACCTCCTCCAGGCTTGTGTGGACGAGTTCAAGGAGAACGAGGACCTGCCCAACACCACCAACCCCGACGACTGGGCCCGAATCTCCGGAAAGAAGGGCGAGCGGATCGTATTCATCCGCACGCTCGTCACCGGAAAGCAAGGCGCGGACACGGGACGCTCCATCGACACGGTGGCGAATACCGGTCAGTACCTCTGACAAAAAGGGGCGGCTGCGGATGCCCTCACCGGGCACCCGCAGCCGCCTGCTTTACCGCCCGCCCTTTTCGGCCGGTGACAGGGCGAACTCAATGACTGAAATGATCTCCCCACCAGCGCGCAGTGGTTCTAGGCTCTTCCGTACCGCCGGTCGCGCAGTGCGGGGACGGGCACCGCACACGACGCACCGGAGCACCAGCGGTACTTGAGCGCCGCTCCCGAACGGGAGCGCCGCCGGGCAAGGAGGGCCGCATGACCGTACGGCGAGTAATGGGGATCGAAACGGAGTACGGGATCTCCGTTCCGGGACACCCGAACGCCAATGCCATGCTCACCTCGTCCCAGATCGTCAACGCCTACGCGGCGGCGATGCACCGGGCGCGACGCGCCCGCTGGGACTTCGAGGAGGAGAATCCGCTGCGGGACGCCCGCGGCTTCGACCTCGCCCGCGAGGCCGCCGACAACAGCCAGCTGACCGACGAGGACATCGGCCTCGCCAACGTCATCCTCACCAACGGCGCGCGGCTCTACGTCGACCACGCGCACCCCGAATACAGCTCGCCGGAGATCACCAACCCGCTCGACGCGGTGCTCTGGGACAAGGCCGGCGAACGGATCATGGCCGAGGCCGCCGAACGGGCGGCCCAGCTGCCCGGCGCGCAGCCGATCCACCTCTACAAGAACAACACCGACAACAAGGGCGCGTCCTACGGCACGCACGAGAACTACCTGATGAAGCGGGAAACCCCCTTCTCGGAGATCGTGCGCCACCTGACCCCCTTCTTCGTCTCCCGCCAGGTCGTCACCGGCGCCGGCCGCGTCGGCATCGGCCAGGACGGACGCGAGCACGGCTTCCAGATCAGCCAGCGAGCGGACTACTTCGAGGTCGAGGTCGGACTGGAGACCACCCTCAAGCGCCCCATCATCAACACGCGCGACGAACCCCACTCGGACGCGGAGAAGTACCGCCGCCTCCACGTGATCATCGGGGACGCCAACCTCTCCGAGATCTCCACCTACCTCAAACTCGGCACGACCGCGCTCGTCCTGTCCATGATCGAGGACGGGTTCATCAACGTCGACCTGGCCGTGGACCAGCCCGTCCGCACCCTGCACCACGTCTCCCACGACCCCGACCTGCACCACCTGATCACGCTGCGCAGCGGCCGCACGCTGACCGCCGTGCAACTACAGATGGAGTACTTCGAGCTGGCCAGGAAGTACGTGGAGGAGCGGTTCGGCTCCGACGCGGACGACCAGACCAAGGACGTCCTCGCTCGGTGGGAGGACGTCCTGGGCCGGCTGGAGACCGACCCCATGAGCCTGTCGGGCGAACTGGACTGGATCGCGAAGCGAGAGATCCTGGAGGGCTACCGCAGGCGTGACGGCCTGGAGTGGGACGCGGCACGACTGCACCTGGTCGACCTCCAGTACTCCGACGTACGGCCCGAGAAGGGCCTGTACAACCGTCTGGTCGCCCGCGGGAAGATGAAGCGGCTCCTGGACGAGCCGGCCGTCGAGCGGGCCGAGAGCAAGCCCCCGGAGGACACCCGGGCCTACTTCCGGGGCCGGTGCCTGGAGCAGTACGCGGACGACGTGGCGGCGGCCTCCTGGGACTCGGTGATCTTCGACCTCCCGGGCCGCGACTCCCTCCAGCGGGTCCCGACCCTGGAACCCCTCCGGGGGACCCGCAATCATGTCAAGGAGCTCCTGGACCGCTGTCGTACGGCCGAGGACCTGGTGCGGGTGCTTTCGGGGCAGTGAGGAAGGCTGAAAGGCCTCCGGTCCGGGAATCATGAAGAAAGCCGGACGTTGAGGGAAAGTGCGGGGACGAATGCCGGACCCTCCTTGTAGGGTCCGGCGTAGGGTCTGATCTTGAGAGATCCCGAATCCCGGGGTCTCTCCACGTGAGCGTGCGAACCGAGCGGGGTGAGGTAGACATGGCGACCAAGGACACCGGCGGCGGACAGCAGAAGGCGACGCGCTCGACCGAGGAGGTCGAGGAGGCCGCGGTCGAGGAATCGACCGACCTCAAGGAGCGCCAGGAAAAGCTCTCCGACGACGTCGACTCCGTGCTCGACGAAATCGATGATGTGCTCGAGGAGAACGCCGAGGACTTCGTGCGCTCCTTCGTTCAGAAGGGTGGAGAGTGATCTAACCTTCGAATCGAAGGTGAGATCACCTAGGGGCATTCGTGGCGAGGGTGGGGAAGCAGTGTCCGCGGTGTGGTGAGCTCAAGCCGCTCAGCGCATTCGCCAGCAATAAGGCCATGCGTGACGGCCTGCAGTGCTACTGCAGGCCGTGCGCGGCCGAATATCACCAGCAGAGGCAGAAGGCCAAGGGGAAGAACGTCCGTCCCCGAGTCGAAACGCCCTCTGGGCACAAGTACTGCCGACGGTGTGGGGAAGTGAAACCACACGCGGAATGGGATCGGAACAAGACCGCCTCCGATGGGTTGTCGACACGTTGCAAGGCGTGCCGCGCGGTGGAAAGCCGGGCGGCCCACCTCAAGCGGGCCTACGGCATGACGGAAGCCGAGCGCGATGCGATGGTCGCGGCTCAGAACGGTCTTTGCGGTATTTGCCTCAAGGCTCCGGCCGTACATGTGGATCATTGCCACTCGACGGGTAGGGTCCGAGGCGTACTGTGCTTCAACTGCAACTCGGCCATCGGCAAGTTGGGAGACGATCCCGACACCCTGCGTCGGGCCATTTCATACCTGGAGGGACACGAGTGGAAGCCAACAATCGTGGCACAGGGCGTCTACCGGCAGCCTTCCTGACGCCGGGGTCGTCGTCCTTCATGGACTTCCTGGGCGCGCACTCGCCCGACATGCTGCCGGGGAACCGCAAGCTCCCCGAGGGTGTCGTCGAGGCGCCGCACGGGACGACCATCGTGGCCGCCACCTTCCCCGGCGGGGTCGTCCTCGCCGGTGACCGGCGGGCGACCATGGGGAACATGATCGCGCAGCGGGACATCGAGAAGGTGTTCCCGGCCGACGAGTACTCCGCGGTGGGCATCGCCGGTACGGCCGGCCTGGCCGTGGAGATGGTCAAGCTGTTCCAGCTGGAGCTGGAGCACTTCGAGAAGGTGGAGGGGACGACCCTCTCGCTGGAGGGCAAGGCCAACCGGCTGTCCACCATGATCCGGAGCAATCTGGGCATGGCGATGCAGGGTCTGGCCGTCGTGCCGCTGTTCGCGGGGTACGACGAGGCCAAGGAGAAGGGTCGGATCTTCTCCTACGACGTGACCGGCGGTCGCTCCGAGGAGCACGGTTACGCCGCCACCGGTTCGGGCTCGATCTTCGCCCGCGGTTCCATGAAGAAGCTCTTCCGTCCGGACCTGACGGAGGAGCAGGCCACCACGCTGGTCGTGCAGGCGCTGTACGACGCCGCCGACGACGACTCGGCGACCGGTGGTCCGGACCTGTACCGCCACATCTACCCGATCGTCACCGTCATCACGGACGAGGGGTTCCGCAGGTTGACCGACGACCAGTCGCAGGAGCTGGCCCGTACGGTCACCAACCGTCGGCTGGAGCAGCCCGACGGCCCGCGCGCCGCCCTGCTCTGACCATCCGTCGCCCCGTAGGAGCCCAGAAGAAAGGGACGGACAGCCGGTGTCGACTCCGTTCTATGTGTCACCCCAGCAGGCCATGGCCGACCGGGCGGAATACGCCCGGAAGGGCATCGCCCGCGGTCGCAGCCTTGTCGTGCTGCAGTACGCCGACGGCATCGTGTTCGTCGGCGAGAACCCGTCCCGTGCGCTGCACAAGTTCAGCGAGATCTACGACCGGATCGGCTTCGCGGCCGCCGGCAAGTACAACGAGTACGAGAACCTGCGGATCGGTGGTGTGCGGTACGCGGATCTGCGCGGGTACACCTATGACCGTGACGATGTGACGGCCCGTGGGTTGGCGAACGTCTACGCGCAGACGCTCGGCACGATCTTCTCCAGTGCGGGTGAGAAGCCGTACGAGGTGGAGTTGGTCGTCGCCGAGGTGGGTGCGACGGCCGCGGGCGACCAGATCTACCGGTTGCCGCACGACGGTTCGATCGTGGACGAGCACGGCTCGGTCGCGGTCGGTGGCAATGCCGAGCAGATCAGTACGTTCCTGGATCAGCGGCACCGGGACGCGATGACGCTGTCCGAGGCGTTGAAGCTGGCCGTGCAGGCGCTGTCGAGCCAGGCGAACGGTGCCGACAAGACGATTCCGGCGGAGCGGCTGGAGGTCGCGGTGCTGGACCGGACGCGGGCGCAGCAGCGGAAGTTCAAGCGGATCCGGGGTCGGCAGTTGGCGCGGTTGCTGGAGGCGGACGTGCCGGCGGCGGCCCAGGCGGATGCCGTGTCGAACGACGAGGCGCCGGAGGACGACGCCGAGTAGGAGCGTTCGCGTCGGATCCGTGGTGCGTGGAGCCCCGGTGTGCCCGTGAGGGTGCGCCGGGGCTCCGTCGTGTTCGGGGTGGGGTTCGGTCAGGGGGTGGGGGCGGGGCCGGAGGAGTCGCGGACGACGAGGTGGACGGGGATGTCGGGAGCGGTCCAGGGGGTGCCGTCGAGGGCGCCGAGGAGGGCGGTCATGCCGTGTTCTCCGACGCGTTCGGCGGGGAGGGCGACGGTGGTGAGTTCCGGTTCGACGGCGGTGGCGAGGGCGAGGTCGTCGAAGCCGGTGATGGAGAGGTCCTCGGGGACGCGCAGGCCGAGGCGGCGGGCGGCCTTGCAGGCGCCGGCGGCGAGGATGTCGTCGTCGCAGACGATGGCGGTGGGGCGGGGGCCGGGGGTGGCGAGGGCGGTTTCCACGGCTCGGCGGCCGCCGTCGACGGTGAGGGGGGCCTTGACGGTGCGCAGTTCGGTGGTGGGGGTGAGGAGGTCGGCGAGGGCGCGGGCGCGGATGTGGAAGGTCCAGGAGTCGACGGCGGAGGCGAGGTGGAGGAAGCGGCGGTGGCCGTGGTGGAGGAGGTGGGTGGCGACCTGGTTCATGCCGTCGGCCATGGCGAGGTTGATATGGGCGGCGGCGCCGGTGGAGGCGGGGTCGCTGTCGAGCATGACGAGGGGGAGGTCGTCGCCGCCGATGGCGTCGAGGGCTGCGGCGGCCATGGAGGAGGCGATGACTCCGTCGAGGGCGGCGCGGGCGGAGGCGAAGGGGTCGCGGGCGGGGCCGGTGCCGTCGGGGGAGGGGTAGAGGACGACGCCGAAGCCGTGTTCGGCGGCGATGCGGGCGGCGCCGGTGTAGACGCGGGCGAAGAACTCGTTGGTGAGGGCGGGGACGACGAGGAGGGCGGTGCGGGTGCTGCCGAGGCGGAGGTTGCGGGCGGCGAGGTTGGGGCGGTAGCCGAGGCCGGTGGCGGTTTCGCGGACGAGTGCGGCGGTGCGTTCGGAGACGCGGCCGCGCCATTTGTCGCCGAGGACGAGGGAGACGGTGGCCTGGGAGACCCCGGCGGCGGCGGCGACGTCCCGGCTGGTGGGTCTCGTCACAGGGAGCTCCTGAAGTGCGAGGTGGGAGGTGGTGCGGGGGTCCGTGGGCTGGACCGTGCGACTGCGGCCATGGTACGTATGACGTCGTCACGTTATACGTATTACTCCGGCTGGGTCCGGGCGGAAGGGGGCGGACATGGCCGCGGGGTACATGGAGCTGCTCAGGACCCGGCATGCCGCGAGGTTGCTGGTGGGCACCTTGGTGGGGCGGTTGCCGAACGGCATCGCAGCGATCGCCCTGGTGATGTTCGTACGGGCCGAGGGCGGCAGCTACAGCCTGGCGGGGGCGTTGGCGGCGGCGTACGGGGTGGCGAACGCCGTGGGTCAGCCGTTGCTGGGTCGGGCGGTGGACCTGTACGGGCAGCCGCGGGTGCAGCTTCCGGCGGCGGTGCTGTCGGCGCTGGGCATGGTGTGGTTGGCGTTCGCGGGGATCGGGTCGGCGGCCGTCGCCTATACGGCGGTGGTGGTGGCGGGGCTGTTCACGCCGCCGCTGGAGGGCGGTCTGCGGGCTCTTTGGCCGAGTGTGCTCGGTGGCAAGGAGGAGCGGGTGCACGCCGCGTACGCGATGGACGCGGTGGCGCAGGAGGTGATGTTCACGGTCGGGCCGCTGCTGGTGACGGTGTTCGTCTCGTTGTGGTCGCCGGCGGTGGCGCTGGTGGCGTTGAACGTGCTGGGTGTGTTGGGCGCGCTGTCGGTGGTGGTGTCGGAGCCGTCGCGCGCGTGGCGTTCCGAGCCGCGGGAGGCGCATTGGTTGGGGGCGTTGCGTTCGCGGGGTCTTTTGGCGTTGTTGGGCGCGTTCTTCTTCGTGGGTACGGCGCTGGGGTCGATCACGGTGGCCGCGGTCGCCTATTCGGACGAGCACGGTGGTGCGGCGGTGTACGGCTGGATGATGGCCGCGTTGGGTCTGGGTGCGCTGGTGGGTGGTGTGACCTACGGTGCGCGTCAGTGGGCGGGGGCTCCGGAGCGGCGGTTGCAGCTGCTGGTGGCGTTGTTGGCGGTGTGTTACCTGCCGCTGATGTCGACGGTGGGGCCGGTGGGGATGGTGGCGTTGTCCGCGTTGGCGGGCGTGTTCCTGGCGCCGGCGATCGCGTGTGCGTTCATCGTGGTGGACCGGCACGCTCCGGTGGGGACGGTGACGGAGGCGTTCTCCTGGTTGGTGACGTTCTTCGGGGTGGGTGCGGCGATGGGTACGGCGGCCGCGGGTCCGGCGGTGGAACTGGGCGGGATCACGGCCGGTTTCGCGGTGGCGAGTGGTGCGGGGGTCGCGGCGCTGTTGGTGCTGACGGCGACTCAGCGGGTGCTGGCCTCGTCGGGGCGCGGTCGGGCGGTGGCCGGGTCGGTGGAGGACGTCGTCGGGGGTGCCCCGGAGGGGGTCGCGGGGGTGTCCGCGGGGGGTCCGTCGGAGCCGTTCGCGAAAAACTGATCGGAACGCCGCTCTCGAACCCGGTTTCAGAAGAGGGCAGAAGGCGTAATGTTCAGTCATGGACCGCCGCATTTTCGGGCTGGAGAACGAGTACGGCGTCACGTGCACGTTCAGGGGACAGCGCCGACTGTCTCCTGACGAAGTGGCGCGCTACCTCTTCCGCCGTGTTGTGTCATGGGGCCGCAGCAGCAATGTCTTCCTGCGGAACGGCGCCCGCCTGTACCTCGACGTGGGTTCGCATCCGGAATATGCAACGCCGGAATGCGACAACCTGATCGAACTGGTCACCCACGACAAGGCAGGCGAGCGCATTCTCGAAGGCCTGCTCGTCGACGCAGAACGCCGCCTGCACGAGGAGGGAATCGCGGGCGACGTATACCTCTTCAAGAACAACACCGACTCGGCGGGCAATTCGTACGGTTGCCACGAGAACTACCTGGTGGCCCGGCACGGAGAATTCTCCCGCCTGGCGGACATCCTGATTCCCTTCCTCGTCACGCGCCAGCTGATCTGTGGTGCGGGCAAGGTGCTGCAGACCCCTCGGGGCGCGGTGTACTGCGTCAGTCAGCGGGCGGAGCACATCTGGGAGGGCGTCAGCTCGGCCACCACCCGTTCCCGGCCGATCATCAACACCCGCGACGAGCCGCACGCGGACGCCGAGCGTTACCGGCGGCTGCACGTGATCGTCGGGGACTCGAACATGTCCGAGACGACGATGCTCCTCAAGGTCGGTGCCACCGATCTGGTGCTGCGCATGATCGAGGCGGGCACGGTGATGCGTGACCTGACCCTGGAGAACCCGATCCGGGCGATCCGTGAGGTCAGCCACGACATCACGGGTCAGCGCAAGGTGCGGCTGGCCAGTGGCCGGGAGGCCTCGGCGCTGGAGATCCAGCGGGAGTACTACGAGAAGGCCCTGGACTTCGCGGAGCGTCGGGGGATCCGTACCGGGATCGTGGAGCAGGTCCTGGAGCTGTGGGGTCGCACGCTCGACGCGATCGACGCCGAGGACCTGGACCGGATCGGCACGGAGATCGACTGGGTCATGAAGTACCAGCTGATCGAGCGGTACCGGGCCAAGCACAACATGACCATGTCCAACCCGAGGGTCGCCCAGATAGACCTCGCCTACCACGACATCCACCGGCGGCGGGGTCTGTACTACCTGCTGGAGCGCAAGGGGCAGGCGGCGCGGATCTGCAACGACCTGAAGATCTTCGAGGGCAAATCGGTGCCCCCGCAGACGACTCGGGCGAGGCTGCGCGGTGACTTCATCCGTCGGGCGCAGGAGCAGCGGCGTGACTTCACGGTGGACTGGGTGCACCTGAAGCTCAATGACCAGGCGCAGCGGACGGTGCTGTGCAAGGACCCGTTCCGTTCGGTCGACGACCGGGTGGAGAAACTGATCGCCGGGATGTAGACAAAGTAAAGTGTGACATCTCACTGATCTTGGCCAGGGCCCCGTACGGATCTCGTACGGGGCCCTCGTCACGGCTTAGAGTGGCGGGCGACCGCCAGCCGTCTGAGATCTGAGGAACACGTGCGCCGACTTGCCGGCCTTCTTGTCGTACCGATGCTGCTGCTCACCACGGCGGCCTGCGGGGACGACAGCGGCTCCGACTCCGCCGAGACCACGAACGGGGTGCCCGCGATCACGAAGGGCGCCAAGTTCGGGGAGACCCCGACCCTGGCCCAGGGCAAGGGCACGCCTCCCAAGGAACTGAAGGTGGAGGTCATCAGCGAGGGCAAGGGCCCGGTGCTGAAGAAGGGCGACATCGCCCAGGTCAACTACTCCGGCCAGGTGTGGGACGGCAAGGAGCCCTTCGACGCCAGCTTCGGCAAGGGCAAGACCTTCGACGTGAACATCGGCGCGGGCGCCGTCATCAAGGGCTGGGACCAGGGCCTGGAGGGTCAGAAGGTCGGCAGCCGCATCGAGCTGGTGATCCCCCCGGAGCTGGGCTACGGGGCGCAGGGCTCCGGCGAGAAGATCAAGCCGAACGCGACGCTGGTCTTCGTCGTGGACATCGTCAAGGGCGCCTCCGTCCCGGCCTCGGCCAAGGGCAAGGAAGTCGCGCAGGACAACAAGGACCTGCCGAAGGTCGGTACCAACACGGACGGCAAGGAAGTCTCCGTGACGGTCCCGAAGGACGTCGAGCCGCCGGCCAAGCTGGTGTCGAGCTACGTGATCGAGGGTGACGGTCCGGTCGTCAAGGACACCGACAGCGTCGTCGTCAAGTTCAACGGCAAGACGTGGAAGGACGACAAGTCCTTCGAAAGCACGTACGCCACCGACTCGACGGTGACCTGGCCGATGTCCGAGCTGTCGGTCAAGGGCCTGAAGGAAGGCCTGGTGGGCAAGAAGACCGGTAGCCGGATCCTGCTGGTCATCCCGCCGGCCGACGGCTTCGGCGACAAGGAGCAGGGCACCATCCCGGCCAATTCGACGCTGGTCTTCAGCCTCGACATCCTCTCGGTGATGTAACACTGTTCCGGTTGACCGGTTCGTACGTATGAGGAGCAGTTCCGTGAGCGACAGGCTCGAAAAGCCCGAGATCGACTTCCCCGAGGGCGAGGCCCCCAAGGACCTCGTGTCCGAGGACATCTGGCTGGGCGACGGTGTCGAGGCCAAGGCCGGCGACACGGTCGCCGTCCACTACGTGGGCGTGGCCTTCTCCACCGGCGAGGAGTTCGACGCCTCCTGGAACCGTGGCTCCGCGCTGCAGTTCAAGCTCGGTGTCGGCCAGGTCATCTCCGGTTGGGACCAGGGCGTCCAGGGCATGAAGGTCGGCGGCCGTCGCAAGCTGACGATCCCCGCGCACCTCGCCTACGGCGACCGCGGCGCGGGCGACGCGATCGCCCCGGGCGAGACGCTGATCTTCGTCTGCGACCTGGTCAAGGTCGGCTGATCCGGACTTCCGTGATCCGAGCAGGGGCCCCCGTCGTCAGGCGGGGGCCCTCGCTTTTGCCCGGGCCCGCCGGGACGGTACGGTCAACGGTCACGAGTGTGTGCGCGAAACGGGGGGATGGCGTCGATGGCGATTGCCAAGGCCGAGCGGCTGATGAATCTGGCGCTGTGTCTGCTGGGGACCCGTCGTCCGCTCAGCAAGCGCGAGTTGCGCGGCTCCATCGAGGCCTACCTGGAGGCGGGCAACGACGAGTCCTTCAACCGCATGTTCGAGCGGGACAAGGACGATCTGCGCGAACTCGGCCTCGTCATCGAGACGGTGGAGAACATCGAGGGCGAGACCGGCTACCTGGCCCGCCGGGACAGCAACCGGCTGCCGCCCGTCTCGCTGGACGCCGAGGAGGCCGCGGCCCTCGGGCTCGCCGCCAAGGTCTGGCAGCAGGCCCGGCTCGCGGGAGCCGCCAGCGGGGCCCTGCAGAAGCTGCGCGCGGGCGGGATGCCGGAGGCCGGTGACCCGTACGAGGGCCAGCACAGCGCCATCGAACCGCGCATCCCCGTCCACGAGGCGGCCTTCGAGCCGCTGATGCTGGCCTGCCGCGACCGGCGGCCGGTGGTCTTCGAGTACCGCAGGTCCAACGCCGCCCGCCCCGAGCCGCGTCAGGTGGAACCCTGGGCGCTGGAGTGCTGGCGCGGCCACTGGTACCTGGCCGGCTACGACCGGGACCGCGGCGCGGAGCGGGTGTTCCGGCTCTCCCGGATCACCGGCAAGGTCCGCTCCCGGGTGGGGAAGTACACCGCCGAGGTGCCCGACGTGGTGACCGTGCGGGAGACCGTGGCGAGCTGGGCCGGCGAAGGGGCCCAGCGCTCCGCGCTGATCCGGCTGCGGGCCGGCGCCGGGTACCCGCTGCGGGCCAAGGCCACCGCGGTGCGGGAGGGCGGGGACGGCTGGGACGAGCTGGAGATCCCCTACGGGCACGGGCTGGACGCCTGGCTCGTGGAGTTCGGCCCCGACGTCGTCGTGGTGGAGCCCGCCGACCTGCGCGCCGACGTCGTGGACCGGCTGCGCGCCGTCGCCCGGGGCTGAGCACCACCCGCCCGGGGCCGACCGCGCCCCGGTGGCCCGAACACCGCTAGCAACGCCCTGAGGGGGAGACGTACCAGCATGGCTGCCAACGCCATCGACCAGACCCGCCGGATGCTGTCCCTGGTGACCTACCTGCGCGAGCGCCCCGGGGCGCACGTCGCCGACGTCGCCCGCGCCTTCGGGATCACCGAGGACGAGCTGATCTCCGACCTCGACGTGCTGCCCATGTGCGGGACCAGCTTCCGCGGCGGGGACCTGCTCGACATCGACACCGACGGCGAGCGCATCTGGTGGCGCAACCCCGACGCCTCGGGGGAGTCCACCGCCGAGCCCCTGCGGCTGGCCGCCGACGAGGCGACGGCGCTGCTGGTCGCGGCCCGCGCCGTCGCCACCCTGCCCGGGCTGCGCGAGAGCGACCGCGACGCCCTGTTGCGGGCCACCGCCAAGCTGGAGGCCGCGGCCGGCGAGGTGGCGGGCGCCAGCTCCCGGCTGTCGGTGACCTTCGAGTCGGAGGGCGGCGTCTTCGCGGACGTCGACCGGGCCATCGCCGAGCGGCGCCGGCTCTGGCTGCGCTACTACTCGCCCGCGCGGGACGAGCTGACCGAGCGCGTCGTCGACCCGATCCGCCTCTTCGCCGTCGGGCACACCTACCTGGAGGGGTGGTGCCACCTCTCGGAGGCCCGCCGGACCTTCCGGCTGGACCGGGTGGCGGAGATCCGGCTCCTCGACGAACGCTCCGAGCCGCCCGCGATCGAACCCCGGGACCTGTCGGTCGGGCTGGTCCAGCCCGCGGCCGAGGACCCGGAGGTCGTGGTCGAGGTCGCCCCCGGCGGCCGCTGGGTCGCCGAGTACTACCCGCACGACAGCGCCGAGGAGCAGCCCGACGGCGGCCTGCGGATCACGCTGCGCAGCCCCGACCCGGCCTCGCTGCGCCGTCTCGCGCTGCGCCTGGGCCGTGACGGACGGATCGTGTCGCCGCCGGACCTGGCGCTGAGCGCCCGCAAGGCCGCGACGGAAGCCCTCGCCGGGTACGGGGAACAGGTCTAGGGAGCGGGGGAGCGATGGCGGCAACATCCGGGCCCGCGTCGGGCCGGACCTCCGGCGCGCCGGAGCCGGTCGCCGGCGGCGCCGGGCCGGTCACCTTCAAGGCCGCCTGTCCCGAGTGCCGGGCCCGGTTCGAGCTCGCGGCCGGCGCGCTGCGGCTGGCCATCGGCGGCAGCAGGCGCACCACCTTCTACTCCTTCACCTGTCCCGAGTGCGCGGTCCAGGTCCGCAAACCCGCCGGTGAGCGCATCGTGGAGCTCCTGACCGGCGGCGGCGTGAGCACCCTGCGCAGCGTTCGGGGCAGGGGATAGGCTCTGCCCATGCTGTGGCCGATGCTCGCAATTGCCCTGGGCTTCCTCGGGGTGGCCGTCCTTTCCGTACTGGCCGTACGGGTCTTCGTCGAGGTCCGGCGACTCGCCGGGCAGGTGGACGAGGCCAGCCGCCGGATCACCGAGGCCTCGGGCGACCTGGAGCGGGCCGCCGCCGACCTGGCCCGGGCGGGCGGGGCGGTACGGCCCTAGCCGACGGGCCCGCCGGTGGTCTTCGTGCGTCCCCCCGGCCGTACTCGGGTGTCGGCACACCCATGGAAAAGGCGGGGCGGGAGCCGTACCGTCTAAGCCGCGCACCAGCGTGGATACCCCTGGGGATTGCCGGGCGTTAACCCTCGGGGGTTACGATCGATGTCAGAGCGGTAGCGGATCTTGATCCGAAATCCGCCCAGGCCACCACAACCAGCCGTTTCGGTGAGAAGGAAGACACACATGATCGGCAATCTGAAGCCCCTTGAGATCCTTCTGATCATCGCTGTCATCGTGCTGCTGTTCGGCGCCAAGAAGCTCCCCGAGATGGCCCGCTCGCTGGGCAAGTCGGCCCGCATCCTCAAGAGCGAGGCCAAGGCCATGAAGAAGGACGGCGAGGCCGAGGACGCGGCCACCGCCGCCACGGTCGCCGACCAGACCCCGCAGCAGACCACGGCCCCGCGCACGATCCAGGCCGCCCCCGGTGACGTCACCAGCGCCCGCCCCGTCAGCGAGCCCAACCACACCGCCAAGAGCTGACACGGGCGGTCACCACCGCCCCGCGCCAGTCATCTGCAACGAGACAAGGGACGTGGGTTGCTCAAGTCTGCCCGCAAGCAGGAGAAAGCGGACAAGGACGCCGAAGGGCGGATGCCTCTTGTCGAGCACCTGCGTGAGCTGAGAAACCGTCTGCTGAAGTCGGTCCTGGCGATCCTCGTGATCACCGTCGTGGCGGCCTTCTTCTACAAGGACCTCATCGACTTCATGCTGAAGCCGATGCTGGACTCCGTCGGCTGTACCGACGGCGTCGTCTCGCAGCGCAACGGCCGCCCCTGCGCCGACATGACCGTCAACGGCCTCATCGCGCCGTTCTCGATCGCCCTCAAGGTCTCACTCATGGCCGGTGTGGTGCTCTCCGCGCCGGTGTGGCTCTACCAGCTGTGGGCGTTCACCGCCCCCGGCCTGCACAGCCACGAGAAGAAGTACGCGATGAGCTTCGTCGCGATCGGCGCGCCCCTGTTCGGTGCGGGCGCCGTCCTCGCGTACAAGATCCTCCCGCAGACGGCCACGATCCTCCTCGAATTCACCCCCGATCACGCGCGCAACCTGCTGCCGGTCGACGACTACCTCGACCTGGTCACGCGCATGGTCATCGTCTTCGGTCTGGCCTTCGAGCTGCCGCTGCTGCTGATCCTGCTGAACTTCACCGGGGTCCTCACCGGCAAGCGGCTGGCGAGCTGGTGGCGGGCGATGGTCCTCGGCATCACCGTCTTCGCCGCCTTCGCGACCCCGACCGGCGACCCGCTCACCATGCTGTCGCTGGCCGCCCCCATCGTCACCCTCTACTTCGTCGCGCTCGCCGTCTGTCTGATCAACGACCGCCGGCGCGCCCGCAACAATCCCGACGCGGGCCTCGACGACGACGAGGCCGCCGAGCTGGACCTCACCCCCGCGCCCATCGGCGCCATGGAACCCGTCGCCGCCCCGTCCGCGCTGCCCGAACAGGCCGACGGCGGACGCCAGCGGATCAACGGCTACGACGACGCGACCTGACGGACGGATCCCGGCGGGTGACCGCCGGGGCCACCCCCTGCGTCGATCCCACCGCCGGACGCGGCCGGGCGTGCGGGCCGCGCCGGCCGGGCTCCGCGCGCGCGTGGACGGGTGAGTCCCCCCGCGGCCCGGTGACCGTCGCGCGCCTGCCCGCGGCCCTGCTGCCGCTCGCATAAATGATCGCGACTGTTGTCGGAGCCGACGGGTAGGCTCGATGACAAGATGACCGAAGAACTCTCTCCCGCCGAGCGGTACGCCGCTGCCCGGATCCGCGCCGCCGAAGAAGCCACCGCGTTGGCACCCTTCCGCGAGATGTACGAATTCGACCTGGATCCGTACCAGGTCGAGGCCTGCAAGGCACTGGAGGCGGGCAAGGGCGTCCTGGTGGCCGCACCGACCGGCTCGGGCAAGACCATCGTCGGCGAGTTCGCCGTGCACCTGGCCCTGCAACAGGGCCGCAAGTGCTTCTACACGACGCCCATCAAGGCCCTGTCGAACCAGAAGTACGCCGACCTCGTCAAGCGCTACGGCGCCGACAAGGTGGGTCTGCTGACGGGTGACAACAGCGTCAACTCCGACGCCCCCGTGGTCGTGATGACCACCGAGGTGCTCCGCAACATGCTCTACGCGGGCTCGCAGGCACTGCGCGGCCTCGGCCACGTCGTCATGGACGAGGTGCACTACCTCTCCGACCGGTTCCGCGGAGCCGTCTGGGAGGAAGTGATCATCCACCTCCCCGAGTCGGTGACCCTGGTCTCGCTGTCCGCGACCGTCTCCAACGCCGAGGAGTTCGGCGACTGGCTCGACACCGTGCGCGGCGACACCGAGGTCATCGTCTCCGAGGAGCGGCCCGTACCGCTGTGGCAGCACGTCATGGCGGGCCGTCGGGTCTACGACCTCTTCGAGGAGGAGTCCGACCACGGCGGCCGCGGCTCCGGCCGCCGCGAGGTCAACCCCGACCTGCTGCGGATGGCCCGCGAGGAGAACAGCCGCAGCTACAACCCGAAGGACCGCCGGCGCGGCAAGATGGTCCGCGAGGCCGACCGCGAGCGCGAGCGCCGCTCCCGCAGCCGGATCTGGACCCCGGGCCGCCCCGAGGTCATCGGGCGGTTGGAGAACGACAACCTGCTGCCGGCCATCAACTTCATCTTCAGCAGGGCGGGCTGCGAGGCCGCCGTCCAGCAGTGCCTGTACGCGGGCCTGCGGCTCAACGACGACTCCGCGCGCCTGAAGGTCCGTGAGATCGTCGAGGAGCGGACCGCCTCCATCCCCACCGAGGACCTGCACGTCCTCGGGTACTACGAGTGGCTCGAAGGCCTGGAGCGGGGCATCGCCGCGCACCACGCGGGCATGCTGCCCACCTTCAAGGAGGTCGTCGAGGAGCTCTTCGTGCGCGGCCTCGTCAAGGCCGTCTTCGCCACCGAGACCCTCGCCCTGGGCATCAACATGCCCGCGCGCACGGTCATCCTGGAGAAGCTCGTCAAGTGGAACGGCGAGCAGCACGCCGACATCACCCCCGGCGAGTACACGCAGCTGACCGGTAGGGCCGGGCGGCGCGGCATCGACGTCGAGGGCCACGCGGTGGTGCTGTGGCAGCGGGGCATGGACCCGGTGGCACTGGCCGGTCTGGCGGGTACCCGTACGTATCCGCTGCGGTCCAGCTTCAAGCCCTCCTACAACATGGCCGTCAACCTGGTCAGCCAGTTCGGCCGGCACCGCTCGCGCGAGCTGCTGGAGACCTCCTTCGCGCAGTTCCAGGCCGACCGGTCCGTCGTCGGCATCTCCAAGCAGGTGCAGCGCAACGAGGAGGGCCTGGAGGGCTACCAGGAGGGCATGACCTGCCACCTGGGTGACTTCGAGGAGTACGCGGGGCTGCGCCGCGACCTCAAGGACCGTGAGACCGACCTGGCCAAGCAGGGCGCGGCGCAGCGCCGGGCGCAGGCGGCCGGTTCGCTGGAGAAGCTCAAGCCGGGCGACATCATCCACGTGCCGAGCGGCAAGTTCGCCGGGCTGGCGCTCGTCCTGGACCCGGGCGTGCCGGCCGGGCGGGTCAACGGGCACCGCGGGCACGAGTACACCGAGGGCCCCCGGCCGCTGGTGCTCACCGCCGAGCGGCAGGTCAAGCGGCTCGCCGCGATCGACTTCCCGGTGCCGGTGGAGCCGCTGGACCGGATGCGGATCCCCAAGAGCTTCAACGCCCGCTCCCCGCAGTCCCGTCGGGACCTGGCCTCGCAGCTGCGGACCAAGGCCGGCGACTTCAGGCCCGGACGGGCGCCCCGCGGGCGGGCCGCCGCGGCCGACGACAGGGAGATCGCCCGGCTGCGGGCGGCGCTGCGGGCCCACCCCTGCCACGGCTGCGACGAGCGCGAGGACCACGCTCGCTGGGCGGAGCGCTACCACCGGCTCAAGCGCGACACCCAGCAGTTGGAACGGCGCATCGAGGGCCGGACGAACACCATCGCCCGCACCTTCGACCGGATCCACGCGCTGCTCACCGAGCTGGACTACCTGCGCGAGGACGAGGTCACCGTGCACGGCAAGCGGCTCGCCCGGCTCTACGGCGAGCTCGACCTCCTGGCCTCGGAGTGCCTGCGTGAAGGGGTTTGGGAAGGCCTGAGCCCGGCCGAACTGGCCGCCTGCGTCTCGGCGCTGGTCTTCGAATCGCGGCAGGCCGACGACGCGGCGGTGCCGAAGGTCCCGGGCGGCGCGGCGAAGGCGGCACTGGGCGAGATGGTGCGCATCTGGGGCCGGCTCGACGCGCTGGAGGAGGAGCACCGCATCAACCAGACGGAGGGCGTGGGCCAGCGCGAGCCGGACCTCGGCTTCGCCTGGGCGGCGTACCAATGGGCCTCCGACAAGAGCCTGGACGAGGTGCTGCGCGAGGCCGAGATGCCGGCGGGCGACTTCGTCCGCTGGTGCAAGCAGGTGATCGACGTCCTCGGGCAGATCGCGGCGGCGGCGCCGTCGTCCTCCGCCCCGCCGTCCTCGGCCGGTGGGAGCACGGTGGCGCGAAATGCCCGGAAGGCCGTGGACGCACTGCTTCGGGGCGTAGTGGCCTACAGCTCGGTCGGCTAGGCGCTTTTGGGGCTTCCTCCTAGACCCGTCATGGCCGGATCTCATCTCTTGCCATGATCGATTCGTCGTGTCCTGTGCGACGATCGGCGCATGAGTGCGGGAACGGACGAAGGACCGAGACGGGTCGGCCGGCCACGCGCCGACCAGTTGAGACCGGATACGGGCCGGCCGCCGCGCGAGGAACTCCTGTGCGCGGCGGCCGAGCTGTTCACGGTGCGGGGGTACGGGGCCACCACCACGCGGGCGGTCGCCGAACGGGCCGGAATGCGGCAGGCCACGATGTACCACTACTTCAGGGGCAAGGAGGAACTCCTCGCCGAACTCCTGGAGTCCACGGTCGCACCCTCGTTGGTGCTGTCCCGGCGACTCCTCGCCGAGACCGGCCGGCCGGCCGCCCGGCGGCTGTGGGAGCTGTGCCGTTCGGACGTCCTGCTGCTGTGCGGAGGACCGTACAACCTGGGCGCCCTCTACCTGCTTCCCGAGCTGCGCGGGCCGCGCTTCGGGCAGTTCCGCAGGATGCGGGCCGAACTGCGCGACACCTACCGCACCTTGCTCAAGGGGACCTCCGTCGGTGCCGAACTGGCCGGGGACAAGGCCGGACTGACCCTGCGCAACGACCTCGTCTTCGGGCTGATCGAGGGCGTCATGCTGATCCACCGCTCCGACCCGGCCCGCCCGCCCGCCGCGTTCGCCGAGGCCGCCGCCGACGCCGCGCTGCGCATCGCGGGAGTGGCCGAACCGGTGTAGGTCCCGGCGCCGCGGGGCGGACGGGGTTCGGCGACGGGCCCCGGGACCCGTCGTCAGGAGGACGCCGGGCCCGTTTCCCAGCCGGGCCGGTCGTCCCACGCCCTGAGGGTGAGGCCGCTCTCCAGGGCATGGGCGAGGCCCGTGACCGGGTCGGTGAAGGCGAGGGTCCGCGCCAGCAGTTGGAGGGGGCGGCGGTAGTCGGCCGGCTCGACGGGCTCCGCGACCACCGGGTAGACGGGGTCGCCGAGGATGGGCAGGCCGAGGGAGTTCATGTGCACCCGCAGTTGGTGGGTGCGCCCGGTGTGCGGGGTCAACCGGTAGCGGCCCAGGCCGTTCCGGACGTCGGTGAGCTCGACCAGGCTCTCGGCGTTCGGCTCCGCGCCCGGGACCTCGGTCGCCGCCATGACGCCGCGGACCTTCTCGATGTGGCTGCGCACCGTGCGGGGCAGTTCCACCGCCGGGTCGTGGACCGCGAGGGCCTCGTACTCCTTGCGGACCCGTCGGTTCTGGAACAACAGCTGGTAGGCGCCGCGGTCCTCGGTGCGGATGCTGAACATCACCAGCCCCGCGGTCATCCGGTCCAGCCGGTGCGCCGGGCTCAGCGTCGGTAGGTCCAGTTCCTGGCGCAGTCGGGCCAGGGCCGTCTGGAAGACGTGGCTGCCGCGCGGGGTCGTCGCCAGGAAGTGCGGCTTGTCCGCCACCAACAGATGGGCGTCCCGGTACACGACCCGGATCGGGAACGGCACCGGCGGTTCGGCCGGCATGTCCCGGTGGAAGAAGATCCAGCCGCCCGGTTCGTACGGGTCCTGCGGTCGCAGCGCCCGGCCGCCCGGGCCGACGACCCGGCCCGCCGCGAGGAGCCGGGCCATCGACTCGGCGCCGCGGGTGCCGGCGTAGCGCTCGGTCAGGTACGCGCCGAGCGTCGGCCACCTGTCGTCCGGGTCGGGCGGGAGCCGCAGCCGGACCGGGTCGATGCCGGAGAGCTGGGGCAGGGGCGAGGGCGGCACGTGGGATCTGCGGGTCATCAGGGACCAGGGTAGGCGGCTATTTCCGGGTGAAGGTGCCCAGGTGGTTCTCGTCCAGGTACTCGACGCGGACGGTCCCGTCGGCGAAGGTGACCCCGGTGCGGCCGACGGCGTTCTCGCCGGAGGTCACGAAGCTGAAGGTGTCCCCGTCGTAGTGGGTCAGCGGGAAGCGCTCGGGGCCGGGGCCGAGGGCGAGGGTGATGCCCTTGCCGTTGCCCTGCTCCCCGCCGTCGGCGGTGACGGTGAGCGGGCCGTAGAACGGATTCTCGTACGTGCCGGTGTACGCGGCGGCGTCGCGGGCCGGGCGGGCGCCCGCCGGCGGTCGCGCGTAGTCGGTTTCGGAGCGGTTCGCGTTCTCCGCCTGCGCGTACAGGGAGGCGGCCAGCGCCAGCCAGTCGGCGCTCGGCCTGCCGTGCTCGGCGGTGTCGAAGAAGTCCAGGGCGACGGCGTCGGCGAGACCGACGGGAGCGCCGTTGGTCAGGACGACGATGCCGAGCTGTTCCAGGGGGAGCAGGGTGACGTTGGAGTTGGCGCCGAGGTCGAAGGCCCCGGAGTGGCTCAGGCGCAGCCGGCCCGCTTGGTCGTAGCCGACGTTCCAGCCGAGGCCGTAGAACTGCGGGGTGCCCTGCGGGGTCCGGTCCTGCGCGACGATCTCGGGGAGGTGGGTGCGGGCCAGGGCGTCGGCGGGGATGACGCGCTTGCCGTCTAGGGTGCCGCCGGAGAGCTGGAGGCGCAGCCAGCGGGCCATGTCGCGGGCCGTGGAACTGACCCCGCCGGCCGGGGCCTGGGCGTCGGCGTCCCGGACGAAGCGCGGGCTCCAGGTGCCGTCGGCGTTCTTGACGTGGCCGTACGCGCGGTCGGGGGCGTTCGCGTAGGCCGAGAACTCGGTGCTGGTACGGGTCATCCCGGCGGGCTTGAACAGGGTGTCGTCGCTGAGCTTCTGCCAGCTGGTGCCGCGCTCGCGGGCGATGGCCTCGGCGGCGGCGGTGAGCCCGAAGTTGGTGTACGCGTAGCTCGCGCGGAACGGGGTCAGCGGCTCGAAGCGCAGGTGGTCCAGGATGTACGGCTGCTCGTAACCGAGGTCCTCCAGGAGGTCCCCGGCGTGGTCGGGCAGGCCGCTGCGGTGCGAGAACAGGTCGGCGGCGGTGACGTGGGAGGTGACCCAGGGATCCTTGAGGGCGAAGCCGGGCAGGGTCCGGCCGAGGGGCGTGTCCCACGCGTCGGGGGAGGCCAGGGCGCCGGCCACGACGGTGGAGGAGATCGGCTTCGAGAGGGACGCCAGCTGGAAGACCGTGTCGGGGTCGACCGTCGCGCCCTCGCCGGTCCGGCGGACTCCGTAACCCTGGAGGTGGACGACCTTGTCCCGGTGGACCACGACCACCGACACGCCGGGCACACCGGTGCTGCGCATGCCGTCCCTGACCGTCGTGTCGAGGCGGGCGAGCGCGCCGGCGACATCGGCGTCGGTGAGGAGGGGCTTGGGCGGAGGGGGTGGCGTCGGGGCCGCCGGCGCCGCCGCCGCGGAACCCGTCACGACGAGGACGAACGCGGCTCCGGCCAGCCAGGCCACGCGGAGCGTACGCATGCGGACATTGTCCCGCCGAACGGGCGATCCCGCCCTCCGGCGGCTGCGGGGGCGGGACCGGTTCGGCGCGGGGCCGTCGGACCCGGGCGGGACCCGCCCGGGTGGGGAAAGGTTCCCTCAGGCGGCGGCGCGGGGGCGGAGGTCCTGTTCGGCCTCCACCGAGGCGTTCCAGTCCCGCTTGATCGCGCGCCAGCCCTCGTCGGTCTCGCCCTGGCGCCAGTACCCCGAGATCGACAGGCGCTCCCGCGGGATGCCCCGGTCGAGGCGCAGGTGGCGGCGGAGTTCCTTCACGAAACCGGCCTCGCCGTGGACGAAGGCCTGCACGTCACCCGAGGGGAACACGAGCGAGGTGACCGCCTCCACGAGGGCCGCGCCCACGGGGCGGTCGCCGCGGTGCAGCCACACCGGCACGACCCCGTCCGGCGTGGCGAACTTCTGCTCGTCGGCCGGTCCGTCGATCTCCACGAAGGCGTGGACGCGCGCGCCGAACGGCATGCGCTCCATCGCGGCGGCGATCGCCGGCAGGGCGCTCTCGTCGCCGGCCAGGAGGTGCCAGCCGGCCGTCGGGTCGGGCGAGTACGCGCCGCCGGGGCCCAGGAAGTGGACCCGCTCGCCGGGCTGGACGCGCGCCGCCCACGGACCGGCCAGGCCCTCGTCGCCGTGGACGACGAAGTCCAGGGTCAGTTCCAGGTGCGCCGGGTCCCAGTGCCGGACCGTGTACGCGCGCTGGCGCGGCCAGAACTCCCGGTGGTGCGTGGAGCGGATCCGTTCCAGGTCCCAGGGCTCCGCGTAGCGCACGCCCTCGGGGGCGAACAGCAGCTTCACGTAGTGGTCGGTGTGCGCACCCGCATCGAAGCCCGACAGTCCGTCACCGCCCAGCACGATCCGGACCATGTGCGGCGTCAGCCGCTCGGTCCGTACGACCACTGCGGTGCCGACAGTGCGGGCGCGTCCTTCTGCCACGGCGTCTCCCTGAACTCCCCTGAAACTTAGGATTACCTAAGTTAGCACCTCATGCGAGCAGTGCGCTGCTCAGGCGCGAGATCGCTCCGCCCAGACCCCACCGATGGGCGAGGGCGTCGACGACCTCGGGCTGGGCCGGAACCCTTGGGAGCGCCGGGTCGAAGGGGGGAAGCGGGACGTCCGAGGCCACCTGGACGACCTTCGGGGCCACGGCCAGATACGGCCGGGATTCATCGAGCCGCTTACGCTGAGTGGGGGTCAACCCCGACTTCGGGTCGTCGATCGCCGCGATGATCCCGGCCAGGTCCCCGTAGGCGTCCAACAGCTTCGCGGCCGTCTTCTCGCCCACACCGGGCACGCCCGGCAGGCCGTCGCTCGGGTCGCCGCGCAGCAGCGCCAGGTCCGCGTACCCCGCGCCGTCCACCCCGTACTTCTCGCGCAACCACGCCTCGTCGGTCACCTGGAGCATCCCCACGCCCTTGAGCGGGTACAGGACGCGGCGCCCCCGGGCGTCGTCGACCAGCTGGTAGAGGTCCCGGTCGCCGGTGACGATGTCCACCGGGCCGGTCGCGCGGGCGGTGAGCGTGCCGATCACGTCGTCCGCCTCGTACCCGGCGACACCGACGCGGGCGATGCCGAACGCGTCCAGCGCCGCCTCGATGATCGGTACCTGGGGGGCGAGGGTGTCCGGGGTCTCCTCCACGTCCGGGCCGGATTCCGTTTCCTGCGCGACCCGGTGCGCCTTGTAGGAGGGGATCAACTCCACCCGCCAGTGCGGCCGCCAATCGGCGTCCATGCAGGCCACCAGGTCGTCGGGGTGGTGGTCCTGGACCAGCCGGCCGATGAAGTCCAGCAGGCCCCGGACGGCGTTGACCGGGGTGCCGTCGGGGGCCTTCACGGAGTCCGGAACGCCGAAGTAGGCGCGGTAGTAGAGGGAAGCGGTGTCGAGGAGCATCAGGCGTCGTGTCGTCACGCAGACGATGATGCCGCACCCGACCCGACGGCCCACGGGTCACCCGGGGTGATCGTTTCGTCACTCCAACAGTTGTCCCGCCGCGCGCGTCCGCGATCTTTCCCGGAGGGTGTGACCACTGGCAGGACGTTCTGCCCGCCCGGCCCCCCGTACGAGGAGTTTCGGACGCCCATGCATGTCCTCACCGCTCTCCCGGTCGAGCGCCCGGCCGTCGTCGATCCCGATGCCCCCGCCCGCCGGCGCCCCGTCACCCCGATCGCGGGGAGCGGGAGTTGGGTGCCGGGCCGGTACGGCCGCTGACGGCTGCGCTCCGGTGGGCGACGGATCGGGTGGTCCGGGTGGGCGGATCGGGCGGGTGGTTCCGGTGGCAGCTCGCCGGCCCGCTCCGTCGGGTCCGTCGGTGCCGGTACGTCGCCCCGTCGCCCCGTCGACCCGCCGGTTCGTCCGCTCGTGACCTTCGGTCCGTCGGCCCTTCGGTCCGTGGCCCTCCGCCCCCGCCCGCCCGTTCGCCGCTCGCCTGTCCGCCCGCCCGTGCCGGCGGCCCCGGGTGCCCTTTCCCCGAGCCGCCGTCGCGCCTTCCGTCGTCACTCAGCCAGGAGCCCCCATGGAAGCAGCCCCGCCCCACGGCCCCGCCCGCAGATCCGTCCTGGTGGCCGGGGCCACCACCGCCGCGCTCACCGCGTGCCCCTGGGCCGCGGCCGCGGCCGGCCCCACCGTTCTCCCCACCGCCCCGGCCGGCGCCGTCCCCGCCGGGCGGGCCGCGGCCCGGGCCGCCGTCGAGCTGCCGCTGCGCGGCGACCGCGACACCCAGGGCGACGTCCTGGCGGGGTCCCGCAAGGACCACGCCTGCCTGCTGCTCCTGCACTTCCGCAGTGCCCCCCTGGCCCGCCGCTGGCTCGGCCGGCTCCTGCCCGACATCTCCACCACCGAGGAGATGGCCCGCTTCAACGCCGCCTTCAGCGCGGCCCGGGTGAAGGCCGGCGGCACCGACCCCACCTCCCTGTCGGCGCTGTGGACGAGCCTCTCCCTCACCCACCCCGGACTGCGCCTGCTCGCCGGGCGCGACCCCTTCCCCGCCCTGCCCGCCGGCGGCACCGCCGAGGCGTTCAGCCAGGGAGCCGCCCGTCGCGCCGAGGCCCTCGGCGACACCGGCACCAGCGCCCCCGACACCTGGCTGTTCGGCGCCGAGGAACCCGGCCGGGCCGTCCACGCCGTCCTCGGCCTGGCCGCCGACGAACCCGGCCGGCTCGCCGAGGCCGTCGCCCGGCACCGGGACGCGGTCCGGGCGGCCGGGGGAACGGTCGTGTTCCGGCAGGACGGGGCGACCCTGACCGGGGCCATGCGGGGGCACGAGCACTTCGGGTTCGCCGACGGCATCAGCCAGCCCGGCGTACGGGGCTTCGACGAGCCCGACCCGGCCGGCGCGGCCACCATGCTCGGGAAGCCCGGCACCCGGATGGTGCCGGCCGGGGAGTTCCTCGTCGGACAGGAGAAGGTGGAGCAGCGGCCCGCCGGGTTGCCCGCCTGGGCCACCGGGGGCTCCTTCCAGGTGGTCCGCCGGCTCGCCCAGGACGTGCCCGGCTGGTGGGACCAGACAGGAGAACGGCTCGCGGAACTGAAGAAGGCCGGTGCCGCGCCGCCCGAGGCGACCTCGACCTGGCTCGCCGCCCGCATGGTGGGCCGTTGGCCCGGCGGCACCCCCATCGCGGGCTGCCCCGCCGCCGAGAAGCCCGGCCCGCCGGGACGCGACCCCGACGCCGACCTCACGTACGGGAACGACCCGCAGGGCTGGCTGACCCCGCTCTTCGCACACATCCGCAAGGGCAACCCGCGCGACGGCCTCGTCACCGTCCCCGGCCGTCCGCCGCTGGCCGCCGCCGGACTCGACGGGCGCCGCGTCATCCGCCGCGGCATCCCCTACGGGCCCGCCTACGAGCCCGGGGCACCGCAGGGCAGCCCGGGCGGTCCGGACACCCCGCGCGGCCTGCTGTTCATCGGCTACCAGGCCGACCTCGTCCAGCAGTTCGAGTTCATCGCCAAGCGGTGGATCAACGACGTCGACTTCCCGCCCGGCCGCAACCCCCGCGTCGGCGCGGATCCCGTGCTCGGGCCCGAGTCGGCGGTCGCCTTCGAGACGCCCTCCGACAGCGGGGGCCGGGCCACCACCCTCACCTTCGGCCGGTTCGTCCGCACCGAGGGCGCCCTCTACGCCTTCACCCCCTCCCTCACCACCCTGCGCCGCCTCGTCGACGGCAACCTCGACGCCTCCATCGAGGTCCACCCCGGCACCGTCCTGCGCGCCGGCGACGTCCTCGACGCGGGCGACGCCCGCCTCGCGTTCGGCGCCGACGGGGACCTCGTCCTGCTGGACCCCGAAGGCGCCCGCCCCTGGAGCGCGGGTACCGCGGGCACCGGGCACGACGCGCACTTCTCCCGCGACGGGGAACTGACCGTGCGCGACGACGCCGCCCGCACGGTATGGAGCAGCGGCACCGCCGGCCACCCCGGGGCCCGGCTGCTGGTCTGCCCGGAGGGCGACATCGTGATCGTCGACGGCGACCGGGAGCTGTGGCGGGCCCCCGGCGGCCACGCGGGGTGACCGGGAGGATACGGGAAGCGGCCCGGGGGCGGGTCCCGTACGTCCTTGCACGCGAATCCGGGGTCGGTTGCTGCGTAAGGTGCTTACAGCACACCGATGTGCGATGAGGACAGGGGAGGGCAGCCCCGAAATGAACGACAAGGAAGACGGAAACATCGCGGACGGCACGGGCGGCGGGAACTTCGGGAACGGTCCCGCCGCCGGAAGCGACAAGGAGAAGGACTCCAAGGAACCGCTGCGGGTGGGAGTGGCCGTCCGCAAGCGGCGCCGTGCCCTGCACCTGACCCTCGCGGCCGTGTCGGCGCGCAGCGGGCTGTCGGTGCCCTTCCTGAGTCAGATAGAGAACGAGCGCGCCCGCCCCAGCATGCGGTCCCTGGAGCGGGTCGCCGACGCCCTGGAGACCACCGCGGTCGAGCTGCTGGCCGCCTCCGACACCGCGCGCACCGTGGACCTCGTGCGCGCCGGCGACGACTCGGCCCTCACCCCGGTTCCCGGCGTACGGCCGCTCGTTCGCGGACACCACCAGCTGCACGCGCTGGAGTTCACCGGGGAGCAGGACGCCGGACGTGAGTACCAGCACCGCAACGACGAGCTGATGTACGTGGTCTCCGGCGCCTGCCAGGTGGAGGCCGAGGGGCGGGCGTACCGGCTGGAGAGCGGTGACGCCCTCTTCCTGTCGGGCGGCGTGCGCCACCGCTGGCGGGCCACCGGGGAGGACACCCGGATCCTGGTCGTCGCGGTCGGCGACCACATCCACGCCACCTCCGAGCCGCCGTCACCGGGGCACTGATCCCGTGCGCGTCGTCTCGCTCGTGCCCTCGCTGACCGAGGCGGTCGCGGTCAGCGCGCCCGGCCTGTTGGTCGGCGTGACCGACTGGTGCACGCACCCGGCGGACCTCGGGGGCGCCGTACGGATCGGGGGGACGAAGAACCCTGACGTACGGGCGATCCTGGGCCTGCGCCCCGACCTGGTCATCGCCAACGAGGAGGAGAACCGGGCCCCCGACCTGGCGGCGCTGCGCGAGGCCGGGGTGGAGGTGCTGGTCACCGAGGTGCGGGACCTCCCGCAGGCACTGGCGGAACTGGACCGGGTCCTCGTGGGGGCGCTGGGGCTGGAGCGGCCCGGGTGGCTGACGGACGCCGCCGGGGCCTGGACGCGGGCGGAGCCGCTGGGCGGGCTCACCGCGGTCGTGCCGATCTGGCGCAGGCCCTGGATGGTGCTGGGCCGGGACACCTTCGCCGGGGACCTGCTGGCCCGCCTCGGCGTGCGCAACGTCCACGCCGGGCACGCCGAGCGGTATCCGCGGATGTCGGTGGCGGAGGCGGTCGCGGGCGGCTGCGACCTGGTGGTCCTGCCCGACGAGCCCTACCGGTTCACCGCCGCGGACGGACCGGAGGCGTTCCCGGGCCTGCCCGCCGCGCTGGTCGGCGGCCGCCACCTGACCTGGTACGGACCCTCGCTCGTCGAGGCGCCCGCGGTGCTGGCGGCGGCCCTGAGGACGGCGCTGCGCTGAGCGCCCGCCGCGTCGCGCGGGGAGCGCGCGGGGTGCGGGTTCAGCGGGGCGCGGCGAGCAGTCGACCGGTGAACAGGCCGCGCAGGGTGTGTCCGGCGGCGAGCAGCCAGGCGACGAGGAGACCGACGAAGAGGGCCGCGGCCAGCCAGGAGAAGGCGGTCAGCCCGGTGTGTCGGGCCAGCCCGGCGGCGCCGGTGACGCAGGTGCCGACGGGGAAGGTCAGCGCCCACCAGGTCATCGCGAAGGGCATTCCGGCGCGGGCGGCGCGGACCAGCATCGCCGACGCGAGGGCCAGCCACAGCAGGGCGAAGCCCATGACCGGGACCCCGTAGACGACCGCGAAGGCGCCGAACGCCCCGGCGTACGGGCCCTGGACGGCCCCCGGAGCCACGTCGGCGAGCTGGTTGACGGCGGTGACGGACTGGCCGAGGGGGCCCAGGACCAGGAACAGGGCGGGGGTCAGGGCCAGCGGCAGCGGGCCGCCGACGATCAGCCGGCCGAGGATCAGGGGGAGCAGCATCAGGGTCGCCAGCAGGCTGACGCCGAACATGGCGTAGCAGGCCAGCAGCATCGCCTCGCGGGGCTGGCCCGCGGGCAGGTGGGGTATCAGCAGCGGACCCACGGCGGCGGAGACCATCGGGGCGACCACGGGCAGCAGCCACACGGGAGTGGCCTGCGATGCCCGTACCTCGTGGCGGACGACCATCAGGTAGGGCACGACGACGGCCATGACCAGGGCGATCACGGTCCCGGCGGAGAACAGCACGATGTCGGTGGCCAGCGCGGCGCGTTCCCCGATCAGGTCCTTCCCGACGGTCACGGTGCCCGCGCCGACGGCCAGCAGGGCCATCGAGAGGCAGCCGTAGAAGGGGGCGACCGCCGGATCGAGCAGATGGGCCCGGGCCTGGTCGCGGTGGTGCAGCCAGTGTCCGGCGCGGGCGGCGAGCAGGACGACCAGGGCGGCGGCCGACAGCGCCCACATGAGCTGGCAGACCGTGCGCTGGCCGGGCAGCTGGTACGGCAGGGACGCGCCGGCGTTGGCGATGATGGCCGTACCCATGACGGAGGCGTACCAGTTGGGGCCGAGGTGACGCAGGGCCGGGGCCTTGTGGGTCCGGGGCGCGGTCGTCGCGTGGGTGGTGCCGGTGGTGCGGCTGCTGCCGGTGGTGCTGGTGGTGCTGGTGGCGCGGGTCGGCGCGAGGGTGGTGGCCATGGGTCCAGCCTCGTCCCGGTGGCCGGGGGCGGGCAGAGGTCGCATTCCTATGAGGCCATAAACTGACGTTATGGGTAACGACGAGTGGGTTCCGCTGGCGCACCGAGTGCCGGACCTCGGCGCTCTGGAACTGCTGCTCGCGGTCGCACGCGTCGGCAGCCTGAGCGGCGCGGCGCGCCGGCTGGGCATCACCCAGCCCGCCGCGAGCAGCCGGATCCGGGCGATGGAGACCAGGCTGGGCGTGGCGCTCGTCGACCGGTCCCCGCGCGGCTCGACCCTCACGGCCGAGGGCGCGCTCGTGACGGACTGGGCCCGGCGCGTGGTGGAGGCGGCCGAGGCCTTCGACGCGGGCGCGCAGGCGCTTCGGGGCCGCCGCGACTCGCGGCTGCGGGTGGCGGCCAGCATGACCATCGCGGAGTACCTGCTGCCCGGGTGGCTGATCGCCCTGCGCGGGGAGCGGCCCGGAACGGCGGTGTCGCTGCACGCCGGGAACTCGGCGGACGTCGCGCAGCGGGTCCTCGCGCACGATGCGGACCTCGGTTTCGTGGAGGGGCTGTTCGTGGCGGAGGGACTGGACTCGGCGGTCATCGCGCAGGACCGGCTCGTCGTCGCGGTGGCACCCTCGCACCCCTGGGCGCGGCGGACCCGGGCGGTGGCGGCGGCGGAACTGGCGCAGACCCCGCTGATCCTGCGGGAGCGGGGCTCGGGCACCCGGCAGGTGCTCGACGCGGCGCTGGCGGGCTGCGGGGGGCTGGCGGAGCCCCTGCTGGAGCTGGCGTCGACCACGGCCGTGAAGGCGGCGGCCGTGAGCGGCGCCGGGCCGTGCGTGCTGTCGGAGCTCGCCCTGGGGGACGAGCTGGCCGGGCGGCGGCTGGTGGCCGTGCCCGTGGCCGGCGCCGACCTGGGCCGTGCCCTGCGCGCGGTGTGGCCCACCGGCAACCGCCCGGCCGGCCCGGCCAGGGACCTGCTGTCCCTGACCCGGGCCCGACCGTAGGACGCCTGCGCATCGGTCCGCCCCGGCCTGATGCGACCCGCCTCGAACAGGGCCGGCCCGGCCTGACGCGGTTCGGCCCGACGCGGCCCGGCATGACCTGACGCGGCCCGGCCGCACCCGGCACGGTCTGCCGCGACCCCACCCTGCCTGACGTGACCCGGCCCGACCCGGCCCGCGACGGGCGGCGCCGGCCACGCCCCGCCGGCGGAGCGCGAGCGGGTCCGGTAAGGGTCCCCGCCGCCACGGGGCGGACGGGGGTCCGGTGGCGGGGTCCTACCGGGCCGTGGCGCCCGTGAGGGCGTACGGCGTGCGGGCGGCGGCCGCTTCGATCAGGGCAGCCATCACCCGGGTGTCCTTGTCGCGCTCCGGATGCCACTGGACGCCGACCACCCACGGGGCGGGGTCGGGAAGTTCGATCGCCTCCACCGTGCCGTCCAGGGCGTACGCCGAGACGACCAGGTCCCGGCCCAACCGGTCCACCGCCTGGTGGTGGTAGGTGGGCACCTCGGCCTCCTCCGGGACGAGCGCCGCGTAGCGGGTGCCGGCGACCGGCCGGACCGGGTGCCATCCGGTGACGCCGGGGGTGTGGACGTGTCCGTCGATGTGCTGGACCAGGGTCCCGCCCAGGACGACGTTCAGCGCCTGCATGCCCCGGCAGATGCCCAGCACCGGGGTGCCGGAGTCCAGGGCCGCCGCGAGGAGGGCCAGCTCCCACTCGTCGCGCACCGTCGCGGGGGCGCCGGTGCGCGGGTCGCGCGGGGCCCCGTAGTGCACGGGGTCCACATCGGGGCCGCCCGCGACGACCAGGCCGTCCACCCGCTCCAGGACCTCCGCCGCCCGCCCCGGTTCGTCCGGCGGCAGCAGGACGGCCGCGCCGCCCGCCGCCTGGACGAGCGCGTGGTAGTCGGCCGGGACGAGGGACGCGGGCAGGTCCCACACGCCGTAGCGGGTGGACTCCTCCACGTACGTGGTGATGCCGATGAGCGGCCTGGGCACGGGCTTACCTCCGGTGGTGGTGCCGAACGGTGGGGCTTCGGTGGGGGACGGGGCGGGCTCGGGAGCCGCCGGGGCCCAGGATTTCAGTCGCGGGTCAACTCCGCCTCGGCTTCCGCCAGCGCGGCGAACTCCTCCTCCGGTGCCGACGCGACCAGATGGCGGCGGCTGTAGAAGGCGAAGTAGGCGAGGGCGACGGCGTAGACGCCGAGCGCGATGAACGCCGCGTCCTTGTCCACCAGGAAGGTGGCGACCAGGGCCGACAGGGCCAGCACGAAGGCGACGGAAGAGGTCAGCACGCCGCCCGGGGTCCGGTACGGGCGCTCCAGGCCCGGTTCCCGGCGGCGCAGCACGATGTGCGACAGGGCCATCAGGGCGTACGAGATCGTCGCGCCGAACACCGCGATGTTCAGCATGCGGGCGCCGTTGCCGGTGGCCGCCGCGAGGGCGAACCCGATCGCCCCGGGAATCACCAGACCGAGGTACGGAGCCTTGCGCTTCGAGGTGAGGGAGAGGAAGCGCGGCAGGTACCCGGCCCGGGAGAGGGCGAACAATTGGCGGGAACCGGCGTAGATGAGGGAGAAGAAGGAAGCCACCAGGCCCGCCAGCCCCGCGTAGTTCACGAACCGGCTCAGTGCCGTCGGTCCGCCGTCGCCCTCCAGCGCCACGACCAACGGGTTGCCCGCCGTCCGTACGGCGTCGGAGCCCTGTGCGCCGGTGGCCGCGAAGAAGGTGATCAGGGCGAGCAGGGCGAGGACGCCCATGGAGATCGCGAGGGCTTTCGGCATCGAGCGGACCGGGTCCTTGGCCTCCTCGGCGGCCAGCGGCACGCCCTCGACGCCGAGGAAGAACCACATGCCGAACGGGAAGGCCGCCCAGATGCCGAGGAGGCCGAACGGCAGCCAGGAGCTCGCGCCGAACGCGCTGGTGTCCACCGCGATGTCGTCCAGCGAGGACGCGTCGAACTCGGTGAGGGCGCCGACCGCGAAGATCAGCAGCGCGGCGACGGCGATGGCGGTGACGACGAGGCTGAAGCGCAGGGCCTCGCCCACGCCCCACAGGTGGACACCGATGAAGACGACGAAGCAGCCGAGGTAGACCGGCCAACCGGAGGTCAGGCCGAACAGGCCCAGCGATTCGACGTAGTCGCCGATGAAGATGACGATCGCGGCCGGGGCCAGGATGTACTCGATCAGGATGGCCGTGCCGGTCAGGAACCCGCCCCAGGGTCCCAGAGCTCGCCGGGCGAAGCCGTAGCCGCCGCCCGCCGTCGGCAGGATCGTGGACAGCTCGGCCAGGGAGAACACCAGGCACGCGTACATGACGCCCATCAGCACGGTGGCGATGGCGAGGCCGCCGAAGCCGCCCTTGTCGAGACCGACGTTCCAGCCGGAGAAGTCCCCGGAGACCACGTACGCGACGCCGAGTCCGGTCAGCAGCAACCAACCGGCGCTGCCCCGGCGCAAGGTGCGTCGTCGCATGTACTCGGCGTCCGCGCCGCCGGGGGAGTCCGGGCCGGGGGAGCCGGACCCGGCTGGTGTCCTGACGGGCACGGGTGCGATGTCGTCGGCCATGTGCGCTCCTGCCTAGGGCAATGGTTGTGAGGCGTACCTTTGCGTCAGGGGGGTGGAGCGCGCAAGACCCCTGCGTTAAACAGGGGTTACGAAAACCTCCCGGTCACTCCCGGTCACGGCGCGTGCGCGCGGCCCCGCCCGTCACGCGAGGAACCCGCGCAACAGGGCCGCCGTGCCGCAGCAGTGCTCGCGCATCGCCCCGCGGGCCCCGTCGGCATCGCCCTCCAGTACCGCCTCGACCAGGGCCGAGTGCTGCTGCTGCGAGTGTTCGAGGTTGCGCACCAGCAGCGGTATGCAGTCCAGCAGGTCGTTCACGCTCGCGCGGACGGCCGCGTACTGGGCCGTCAGGGTGGCGGAGCCGGCGAGCTCGCACAGGGTCAGGTGGAAGAGGGTGTCCTGGCGGCGGTAGTCGGGCAGCGGGGCGTCGTGGGTGGCGGCCAGGGCGCTCAGCAGCCGCTCGGAGCCCTCCTCGGTCAGCCCCTGCGAGGCGCACAGTCCCGCCGCGCCGACCTCCAACACCTCGCGGAACCGCAGGACGTCCTCGATGTCCACCCCCGCGACCCGTCTGCGCAGCTCCTCCTCGGCGCCGCCCGCCGGGGTGTCGGGGCGCGCCAGGACGAAGGTTCCGCCGTACCGGCCGCGCCGCGCCTCGACCAGGCCCTGGTCCTGGAGCACCTTCAGGACCTCGCGCAGGGTGACCCGGCTGATCCCCATCCGTTCGGCCAGTTCCCGCTCCGGCGGGAGCCGTTCGCCGCCCGGCACCAGTCCCAGTCGGACGACCTGGAGGATCTGTTCGAGGGCCTCCTCGAAACCGTTGCCCGCCCGGACCTGCCGCAGCACCGGATTCAGCCGCGCGATCGAGCCACCCTCGCTCGCCGTGTCGGTCATCTCGGCTCCTCCCCTTCCCAAGCAATGGTTCTATTCAATACCTTAGGCCTCCTCGGCTCACCGAAGGAGAGATTCCAGTGGTAGACCGCAAGCCGCCGCTCGCGCCCGAGGAGCTCCGCGCCCTCGTCGCCAGCGGTGAGATCGACACCGTCGTCCTGGCCTTCCCCGACATGCAGGGACGGCTCCAGGGCAAGCGGTTCGCCGCCCAGTTCTTCCTCGACGAGGTCCTCGCCCACGGCACGGAGGGCTGCAACTACCTCCTCGCCGTCGACACCGACATGAACACCGTCGACGGCTACGAGATGTCCTCCTGGGACCGGGGCTACGGCGACTTCGCCATGCACCCCGACCTCGGCACCCTGCGCCGCATCCCCTGGAACCCCGGCAGCGCCTTCATCCTCGCCGACCTGGCCTGGAGCGACGGCACACCCGTCGTCGCGGCGCCCCGGCAGATCCTGCGCCACCAGTTGGAGCGCCTCGCCGAGCTGGGCTACACCGCGATGGTCGGCACCGAGCTGGAGTTCATGGTCTTCCAGGACACCTACGAACAGGCCTGGAACGCCAACTACCGCGCCCTGACCCCCGCCAACCAGTACAACATCGACTACTCCGTCCTCGGCACCGGTCGCGTCGAACCCCTCCTGCGCCGCATCCGCAACGAGATGCAGGCCGCGGGGCTCGTCGTCGAGTCCGCCAAGGGCGAGTGCAACCTCGGCCAGCACGAGATCGCCTTCCGCTACGACGAGGCGCTCACCACCTGCGACCAGCACGCCGTCTACAAGACCGGCGCCAAGGAGATCGCCGCCCAGGAGGGCGTCTCGCTCACCTTCATGGCCAAGTACGACGAGCGCGAGGGCAACTCCTGCCACATCCACCTCTCCCTGGCCGACGCCGACGGGCACAACGCGATGGCCGGGGACGGAGACGGAGAGGGTGCCGAACGCGGGATGTCACCCGTGATGCGGCACTTCCTGGCCGGCCAGCTGGCCGCGCTGCGCGACTTCTCCCTTCTCTACGCCCCGAACATCAACTCGTACAAGCGTTTCCGCCCGGGATCCTTCGCCCCGACCGCGGTCGCCTGGGGCGTGGACAACCGGACCTGCGCCCTGCGCGTGGTCGGCCACGGCCGCTCCATGCGCTTCGAGAACCGCCTCCCCGGCGGCGACGTCAACCCCTACCTCGCCGTCGCCGGCCTCGTCGCGGCCGGCCTTTACGGCATCGAGAACCGCCTGGAACTCCCCGAGTCCTGTCCGGGCAACGCCTACACCGCCGACTACGCGCACGTCCCCGCGACCCTGCGGGAGGCTGCGGAGCTCTGGGAGAACAGCGAGATCGCCAAGGCCGCCTTCGGCCCCGAAGTCGTGGCCCACTACCGGAACATGGCCCGGGTCGAACTCGACGCCTACGACTCCGCCGTCACCGACTGGGAGCTGCGCCGCTCCTTCGAACGCCTGTAACCCGCAGCGGGCCACACCAACACGCCACCACACCACTGCGCCCCACATCCCGCGCACGTCCGCACCCCGCACCGCCCGCTCCGAAGAACCAGAGAGGCACCACGTGTCCGAAGTGCTGGCCCCTGACCGGTTGACCGTGCTGAACCCGGCCACCGAGGAAGTCGTCGCCACCGTCCCGGCCGCCACACGGGACGACGTCGACGCCGCCGTCGCACGGGCCGCCGCCGCCCAACGCGGCTGGGCCGCCGCCGCCCCCGCGGACCGGGCCCGACTCCTGCGCCGCTTCGCCGCGGTCGTCGACGCGCACGTCGAGGAACTCGCCCTCCTGGAGGTCCGCGAGGCCGGCCACACCATCGGCAACGCCCGCTGGGAGGCCGGCAACGTACGCGACCTCCTCGACTTCGCCGCCGGGGGAGTGGAGCGCCTCTCCGGCCGACAGATCCCGGTCGCCGGCGGCATCGACGTCACCTTCCTCGAACCCCTCGGCGTCATCGGCGTGATCGCCCCGTGGAACTTCCCCATGCCGATCGCCGCCTGGGGCCTGGCCCCCGCCCTGGCCGCGGGCAACGCCGTCATCCTCAAGCCCGCCGAGACCACCCCCCTCACCGCCCTGCGCCTCGCCGAACTCGCCCTCGACGCCGGGATCCCCGAGCACCTCTTCCAGGTGCTCCCCGGCCACGGGGCCGTCGCCGGCGACGCCCTCGTCGAACATCCCGGCGTCGCGAAGATCGTCTTCACCGGCTCCACCGGCGTCGGCAAGCGGATCATGTCCAAGTGCGCCGACCGGGTGAAGCGGGTGACCCTCGAACTCGGCGGCAAGAGCCCCAACATCGTCTTCGCCGACTCCGACCTCGAAGCCGCGGCGGCCGCCGCACCCATGGCCTTCCTCGACAACACCGGCCAGGACTGCTGCGCCCGCACCCGGATCCTCGTCCAACGCTCCGTGTACGACCGGTTCCTCTCGCTCGTCACCCCCGGCATCGCATCGGTGGTCGTCGGTGACCCCCTCGACGAGAAGACGCAGATGGGCCCGCTCATCTCGCGCGCCCAGCTCGACCGCGTCCGCTCGTACGTCACCGCCGACCTCACCGCCGTCCGCGGCACCGCCCCCGAAGGCCCCGGCTTCTGGTACCCGCCCACCCTCGTCACCGACGCCGCCCCCACCGCGCCCGTCGCCGTGGAAGAGGTCTTCGGCCCGGTCGCCGTCGTCCTGCCCTTCGAGGACGAGGAGGACGCCGTGCGCCTGGCCAACGCCACCGAGTACGGCCTCTCCGGCTCCCTGTGGACCCGCGACGTCGGCCGCGCCCTGCGCGTCTCGCGAGCCGTCGCCGCGGGCAACCTCTCCGTCAACTCCCACAGCAGTGTCCGCTACTGGACCCCCTTCGGCGGATACAAGCAGTCCGGACTCGGCCGCGAACTCGGCCCGGACGCCCTCACCGCTTTCACCGAGACCAAGAACGTCTTCATCAGCACGGAGGCCTGAGAAACATGACCAGCCAGACCAACGAAGAGATCGTCTGCCGCCGCCTGGTCGGCCGGACCGCCGTCATCACCGGGGCCGGCAGCGGCATCGGCCTGGCCACCGCCCGCCGCCTCGCCTCCGAAGGCGCCAACGTCGTCTGCGCCGACATCGACCCCGTCGCCGGCAAGGCCGCCGCCGAGGAGGTCGGCGGCACCTTCGTCCAGGTGGACGTCACCGACAAGGAGCAGGTCGACGCCCTCTTCCGGACGGCCCACGACACCTACGGCTCCGTCGACATCGCCTTCAACAACGCGGGCATCTCGCCCCCGGACGACGACTCCATCCTCACCACCGAACTCGACGCCTGGCGCCGCGTCCAGGACGTCAACCTCACCTCCGTCTACCTCTGCTGCAAGGCCGCCCTGCCCTACATGCAGCGCCAGGGCCGCGGCTCCATCATCAACACCGCCTCCTTCGTGGCGATCATGGGCGCGGCCACCTCCCAGATCTCCTACACCGCCTCCAAGGGCGGCGTCCTCGCCATGACCCGCGAACTCGGCGTGCAGTTCGCCCGCGAGGGCATCCGCGTCAACGCCCTCTGCCCGGGGCCGGTCAACACCCCGCTCCTCCAGGAACTGTTCGCCAAGGACCCCGAGCGTGCCGCCCGCCGCCTCGTGCACATCCCGCTCGGCCGGTTCGCCGAACCCACCGAGATCGCCGCCGCCGTGGCCTTCCTCGCCAGCGACGACTCCTCCTTCGTCAACGCCACCGACTTCCTCGTCGACGGCGGCATCTCCGGCGCGTACGTCACCCCCCTGTAGCCGGCCCGGACGCCCCGCGCGTCCACCCGCACCGCACCATCCCGACAGCCGGGCGTCGCACGACGCCCGGCTGTCGTGTTCCCGGGCCCGGACCGCCCCCGGGCGACCTTCAGACGACCTTCACCGGAATCAGGAGCGTCCACCCAGTGACCCGAACCGGTACCACCCGGCGCCTCCGAGCCCTCCTCGCCGCCGCCACCGCCGTCTGCGGCCTCCTTGCTGCCGGACCCGCCGCCCATGCCCGCCCCGCCGCGCACTGCGACACCCCGGAACTCACCGCCGCGTGGTACGGCGACAACCGCGCCCGACTCCAGGAACTCATCGACCGCCACGGCTCCTGCGCTCCCCACCGGCCCGGCCGCACCAAGCCCGTCGCCGTCTTCGACTGGGACAACACCGTCGTCAAGAACGACGTCGGCGACGCCACCATGTTCTGGTTGCTGCGCAACGGGAAGATCCGCCAGCCCGCCCGTGGCGACTGGTCCACCACCAGCCGCCACCTCACCCCGGCCGCCGCCCGCGCCCTCGCCGACGCCTGCGGCGCCCTCGCCCGCCCCGGCCGCCCCCTCCCCACCGGTACCGCCCGCGGCGCGGCCTGCGCCGACGAGATCAAGGCCGTCTACGGCACCGCCGCGACCCGCACGGGCGCGGCCGCCTTCGCCGGCTGGGACCGCCGCACCACCGAACCCGCCTACGCCTGGCTGCCCCAACTCACCCAGGGCTGGACCGCCCGACAGGTACGCGGCTTCGCGGCCTCCGCCCGCACCGAAAACCTCGCCGCGCCCGTCGGCGCCGAGCAGCGGGTCGGCACCGGCACGGCCACCGGCTGGGTCCGCTACTACGACCAGCAGAAGGACCTCATCGCCACGCTCCGCCGGGCCGGCTTCGACGTCTGGATCAGCTCGGCCTCCCCCCAACCCGTCGTCGAGGTCTGGGCACGGGGCGTCGGCATACCCGCCGACCGCGTCATCGGCATCCGCAACACGACCACCCGCGACGGCCGGCTCACCGGGCACCTCCAGGGCTGCGGCTCCGTACGCGACGGAGCCGACACGATGATCACCTACATCGACGGCAAACGCTGCTGGATCAACCAGGAGGTCCTCGGGATCCGGGGCCCCGCCGCCGAACAGGTCCAACCCGCGTCCCGCCGCCAGGTCTTCGCCGCCGGCGACTCCGACACCGACATCTCCTTCCTGCGCGACGCGACCGCCCTGCGCCTGGTCGTCAACCGGAACAGGAACGAGATCATGTGCCGGGCCTACGACAACAGCGACGGCAAGTGGATCGTCAACCCGATGTTCATCGAGCCGAAGCCCCGCAGGAGCAGCCCCTACCCCTGCTCCACGACGGGCTGGACCGACCGCGACGGAACCCCCGGCCCCGTCCGCCGGGCGGACGCGAGCGTCATCCCCGACCAGGCGGACACGGTCTTCCGGCCCTGACCGGACCTGACCGGTCGTCGCCTGTCGTCGCCGGTCGCCCGAAGGTCTACAGGAAGGTGCGGCCCTCGCCCCGGTACGTCGGGGCGGTGGCCGTCACCCGGTCGCCCTCGATCAGGTGCAGGGCGTCGAACCGCTCGCACAGCTCACCCGCCTTGGCATGGCGGAACCACACCCGGTCCCCGATCAACAGATCGTCGGCCGCACTCCCCAACAGCGGAGTCTGCACCTCCCCCGCCCCCTCCTGAGGGTCGTAGCGCAGCCCCTCCGGCAGGTACGGCACGGGCAGCCGGTCCGCACCGGGCGCGCCCGAGGCCGGGTAGCCACCGCCGAGCACCGTGACCACGCCCACGCCGGGCCTGCGCACCACCGGCTGCGCGAACAGGGCCGCGGGCCGCCCCCGGAACGACGTGTAGTTGTCGAAGAGCCGCGGTACGTAGAGCCCCGAACCGGCGGCGATCTCCGTCACCGCCTCCTCGGCGGCCGTCTGCTGCACACTGCCGGTGCCCCCGCCGTTGACGAACTCCAGGTCCGGCACCACCGCACGGACCGCCCGCACCGTCTCGGCCCGCCGGGCCGCCAGCTCCTTGCGGGCGGCGCCCTGCATCAGCCGGATCATCCGCGAGCGCACCGGACGCCCCGCCAGTGCGTCCCCCACTCCGGCGACGTGGCCCTCGTAGCCCATCAGGCCCACCAACCGGAACCCGGGCCGCGCCGCCACCGCCCGTGCCAGGTCGGCCAGTTGCTCCGGCTCCCGCAGCGGTGAGCGCCGCGCGCCGACCCGTACCCGGCCGCCCAGCAGGTGCAGCGCCGTGTCCAGTTCCAGGCAGACGCGGACCTCCTGCGTCCCGCCGTCGCGCGCCCGGTCGATCAGCTCCAGCTGCACCGGATCGTCGACCATCACCGTCACCGCGGCGGCGAGCTTCGGATCCCCGGAGAGCTCCGCGAAGGCGGCCCGATCCGCGGAGGGGTAGGCGAGCAGGACGTCCTCGAAGCCGGAGCGGGCCAACCACAGCGACTCGGCGAGCGTGTACGACATGATCCCGGCGAACCCGGGCCGGGCCAGGACCCGTTCGAGCAGGGCCCGACACCGCACCGACTTGCTGGCGACCCGCACCGGCTTGCCGCCGGCCCGGCGCACGAGATCGTCGGCGTTGGCGTCGAACGCGTCGAGGTCCACGATGGCCAGCGGCGCTTCGAGGTGCGCGGTCGCCCGGTCGTACCGGGCCCGGTCGGAAGTCATGCCGGCAGCTTGCCAGATGGCCCTACCAGGGGGTAGGCCCCGGAGCGGGCCGCTCCGAGCCGCCCGGCACCCGGGCGCCCCTCCGTCCCCGGACGTCCGGCCCCGGACCACGCGCGCCCGCCCGGCAGGAAGCGGAAGGGGCGGCCCGACGCCGGTCGGGGGCCACGAAGGCCCCACTGCCCCCGCCCCCGCCGGGGCGCGGGCCCCGTAGAGTACGGGGCAGGCAGCCGTACGGAACGGGGGGCGGAGCCGCCGGATGACCATGTCGACACCACGGACCGCGTTCCTCGGCGAACCCGATCCGCCTCCGCCCGCCGAACGGCCCGCACCCGAGGTCCGTCCGCACCGCCGCGCCGGCCGCACCGCCGCCGCCGTCCTGAGCGCCCTCCTCGGCGTCGGCCTGCTCGCCGGGGCCGCGGCCACCGCCTGGAGCGAACACCGCGACGCCCGGCGGCCCCTGCCACCGGACGCCGCCTACCGACAGGCCGCATCGCTCTGGCGGTCCGCCCCCGTGGACAGCCTGTTCCCGCCACGGGTGGACGCCGCCGACAGCGGCCCGGGCGGAGCCGACCGCAGCTGGACCAGGACCGCCCTCGCGCCCGACGCCGACTGCGCGACCGGCCTCACCACCGACTGGCGGGCCGCGCTCGCCGCCACCGGCTGCACGCGCGTGCTCCGCGCCACCTACACCGACGCCACCCGCAGTTCGCTGGTCACCGTCGGCATGGTCTTCACCCCCGCCGACTCCGTCACCATGGACGGGCTCCGCGGGCGACTGCCCGCCCCGCCCGCCTACGCCTACGCCGACACCCGCCGCGCCGCCTGGAGCACGAGCGTCGTCCCCGGGGTACCGGCCGTCGTCTACACCGTCTCCGCCTTCGCCGACGGGCGCGCCATGGACACCCCCGTGCCCGCCGAGGAGGCCGCCCGGCCGAGCGCCCGCGGCGTCGTCACCGAGGCGGGCCTCGGCCACGACGCCAAGGCCCTCGCCACCCGCTTCGAACGCGCGCTGTCCGCCCTCGCCGCTCCACCCGCGTCCTCGGCGCCACCGACGGCGGAGGACGCCCGATGACCGCACCCCGCCCCGGAACCGCCCGCCCGAAGCCCGCCCCCGACGCCGCCCGCCCGTCCGGCCGCGCCCACGACGGATCCGCCCGCAGCCGGGCCGTACCCGCCGGGGCCGACGCCGGCGGGACCTCCCGTCCCGCGCCCGGCGTGGCGGTCCTCGCCGCCACCCGTATCCGCTCCGCGTCGGCACGTGGCGCGTCCGGCCCCGGCGACGCGGGCGTTCGTACCGGAGCCGCCCGCGCTCCCGCAACCCCCCGCGCCGGGGGTCCCCGCAGGGGGCCCGCGCGCACCGTCGGCGCCCTCGCCCTGGCCGCCCTGCTCTCCCTCACGGCCGCGCACCCGGCCGGCGCCGACACCATCCGCGACCGCCAGTGGGGCCTGCTGGCCCTGCGCGCCGAGGAGGCCTGGGGCACCACCCAGGGCGACGGGGTCACCGTCGCCGTCCTCGACACCGGCGTCGACGCCGGTCACCCCGACCTCGCCGGACAGGTCCTCGACGGCACCGACCTCGTCGGCATGGGCGCCGGCCGAGGCGACCGTTCCTGGGCCCGGCACGGCACGGCGATGGCGAGCATCATCGCGGGCCGCGGCCACGGCCCCCACCGCGGACAGGGCGTCCTCGGCGTCGCCCCCCAGGCGAAGATCCTCCCGGTCCGGGTGATCCTGGAGGAGGGCGACCCCGGCCGCGAGGAGGCCCGCGACGCCAAGGCCGGCGCCCTCGCCGAAGGCATCCGCTGGGCCGCCGACCACGGCGCCGACGTGATCAACCTGTCGCTCGGCGACGACAGCGACTCCGCGCACCACGAGGCCGCCGAGGACGAAGCCGTCCAGTACGCCCTCGGCAAGGGCGTGGTCGTCGTCGCCTCCGCGGGCAACGGCGGCGAACGCGGCGACCACACCTCCTACCCCGCCGCCTACCCCGGGGTGATCACCGTCGCGGCCGTCGACCGACAGGGCCGCAAGGCCCCCTTCTCCACCCGTCACTGGTACGCCACCGTCAGCGCCCCCGGCGTCGACGTGGTCATCGCCGACCCCGACCGCTCCTACTACGAGGGCTGGGGCACCAGCGCCGCCGCCGCCTTCGTCTCCGGGGCGGTGGCGCTCGTCCGGGCCGCCCACCCCGACCTGTCCCCGGCCCAGGTCAAGAAGCTGCTGGAGGACACCGCCGCCGACGGCCCGGCCGGCGGCCGCGACGACGCCCTCGGCCACGGCACCGTCGACCCCGTCGCCGCCCTGCAGGCGGCGGGCGCGCTGCGCCCCGAGGCGCCCGTACCGTCCCCCGTCCCGGCCGCCGGCAGCCACTTCGGCCCCGGGCCCGACCCGGTCCGCCCCGTCGAGCGGCCCGCCCGCCCGGGCGCCCCGGCCGCGGCAGTCGCCGGGCTCGCGCTGCTCGCGGTGGCGGGCGTACTGGCCCGGCGACCACGCACCGCACGGCGGGATAAGCTCGGTTGATTGTGGCGACCAAGAACATTCCCGATCCCGGTTTCTCCGACGACGACGGCACCGCCGATCCCCGGCTGAGCGCGGCCCTGGCCGCCTGGGCGGCGGACCGCACGGCCGAACCGCAGGTGCTCGCGGCCCTGAAGGAGGCCCGCCTGCTGGTGCCCGTCGTGGCGATGCTCGGCGAGGTCGAGACCGACCCCGAAACCGGTCTCAAGCGCGAGAAGACCAGCGACATGGCCGTCCCCACCCTGACCGCCGGGGACCGTCGGGCCCTGCCGGCCTTCACCTCGATCGCCTCGCTGGCCCTGTGGGACCCGGCGGCCCGGCCCGTGGCCGTTCCGCTGCACCAGGCCCTCGCCGCCGCCGCGCACGAGAAGGCGGACACGATCGTCGTGGACCTCGCCGGCCCCGTCCCCTACCAACTCACCGGTTCCGCCCTGCTCGCCCTGGCCGAGGGCCGCACCGACGCCGACCCGCTGGCCGACCCCGCCGTGCGCGAGGCCGTACGGACCGTCGTGGCGGCGGATCCCGCCGTGGTCCGCGCCCACCTGCTCCGCTCCGGCGCCGGCTCCGGCGGCACGCTCGCCGTGATGCTCTCCGAGGAGGCCGGCCACCGGCCCGAGGCCGCCGCCCGCCGGGTGGCCGGCGCGCTCGCCGCCGACGAGACCCTGCGGGGCAGGCTCGTACGGGGCCTGGACCTCGCGCTGCTCCCGCCGCAGGGACCCGTCCCGCCGGGGGAGCCGCTCTTCGCCCGCTGACGGGCGGCTCGCGCCGACCGGCGGCCGGCACGCACACGAACGAGGGCCCGGCCCCCGGAACTCCGGGGGCCGGGCCCTCGCGCGCGGTACGGAACGGCCGATCAGGCGTAGACGGGACCGGTGAACTTCTCGCCCGGACCCTGCCCCGGCTCGTCCGGAACGATCGAGGCCTCGCGGAAGGCCAGCTGCAGCGACTTCAGACCGTCGCGCAGCGGAGCCGCGTGGAAGGAGCTGATCTCGGTGGCGCTCGCCGTGACCAGGCCGGCGAGGGCGGTGATCAGCTTGCGGGCCTCGTCGAGGTCCTTGTACTCCGAGTCCGGCTTGTCCAGGCCCAGGTTGACCGCTGCGGCGCTCAGCAGGTGGACGGCCACCGTCGTGATGACCTCGACGGCGGGGACGTCCGCGATGTCGCGGGTCATCTCGTCGTAATCCGGGGCGGCCGGGGCGTCGGAGGGGAAGGTGGAATCGGAGGGCGTCGCGTCAGTCATGCGCCCCACGATATGCCGTGCGGCAGGCTTGCAACGCGGGTGCTAGTATGTACTTCGACCGGCCGGACACCTGTGTGCCCGGCCCACAAGTGGAGGCTCCCTCCCACCTGACCACCCTCCGGGGAGGCAGGTCTTCCGGTCAGGCGGTATCCATCGTTCCGTACGGACGATGGAAAGCTGCCCGATTTTGCGCCCCGCGGTTCGCACGTGGCGGTGCTCCGGTTGTTATGGAGCCCCTGCCTGTGCCCGGCGGGGCTTTTTTCATTCCCCGCCGCGGTAGGTCGGACGACACATGACGTCAGCGGCTGTCTGCCAGGCAGCCGTGTGGTGCTACCGAGGAGGATCCATCAGCACCGAGCCCCGCATCAACGACCGGATTCGCGTTCCCGAGGTTCGACTCGTCGGTCCCAGCGGCGAGCAGGTCGGCATCGTGCCGCTTGCCAAGGCGCTTGAACTGGCGCAGGAGTACGACCTCGACCTGGTCGAGGTCGCGGCGTCCGCACGCCCGCCGGTCTGCAAGCTCATGGACTACGGCAAGTTCAAGTACGAGTCGGCCATGAAGGCCCGTGAGGCGCGCAAGAACCAGGCGCACACGGTCATCAAGGAAATGAAGCTCCGGCCGAAGATCGACCCGCACGACTATGACACCAAGAAGGGTCACGTCGTTCGGTTCCTCAAGCAGGGCGACAAGGTCAAGATCACGATCATGTTCCGTGGTCGCGAGCAGTCCCGGCCGGAACTCGGCTACCGACTGCTGCAGCGCCTCGCTTCGGACGTCGAGGACCTCGGGTTCATCGAGTCGAACCCGAAGCAGGACGGCCGAAACATGATCATGGTCCTCGGTCCGCACAAGAAGAAGACCGAGGCGATGGCCGAAGCCCGCGAGGCGCAGGCTGCCCGCAAGGCCGAGCGCCAGGGTGTCGTCGCAGGCGACGAGGGAGCTCCTTCCGAGGAGACCGCCCCCGTCGAGGCGGAGACCACCGAGGTCGCCTCCGACGAGGCTCCCTCTGCCGACGCGAACGCCGACGCGAACGCCGAGGCCTGATTCCGGGGCAGCCCGTCCCGGATCACCGACACAACATGACGCTCCCGCAAGCCGGTCCGCGAGGACCGGTGGGGGCGTTACCGACGAGGAGATAACGGCGCTATGCCGAAGAACAAGACGCACAGCGGTTCCAAGAAGCGCTTCAAGATCACCGGCTCCGGCAAGGTGCTCCGTGAGCGCGCCGGCAAGCGCCACCTGCTCGAACACAAGTCGTCCCGTGTCACCCGCCGCCTGACCGGCACCGCGGAGATGGCCCCCGGCGACGCCGCGAAGATCAAGAAGCTTCTCGGCAAGTGACGTCCGCCGCTCCCTTCCGGGAGCGGGACGTCAAGACCGGGACCCCATCGAATTCGGGTCGTGTGAAGACAACCACGGCCCCGCTACAAGGAGTTAAAAAGTGGCACGCGTCAAGCGGGCAGTAAACGCCCACAAGAAGCGCCGGGCGATCCTCGAAGCGGCCTCCGGCTACCGCGGTCAGCGTTCGCGCCTGTACCGCAAGGCCAAGGAGCAGGTCACCCACTCGCTGGTCTACAACTTCAACGACCGCAAGAAGCGCAAGGGCGACTTCCGTCAGCTGTGGATCCAGCGCATCAACGCCGCTGCCCGCCAGAACGGCATGACGTACAACCGCCTCATCCAGGGTCTGAAGGCCGCCAACATCGAGGTGGACCGCAAGATCCTCGCGGAGCTGGCCGTCAACGACGCCAACGCGTTCGCCGCCCTCGTCGAGGTCGCGCAGAAGGCCCTCCCGGCCGACGTCAACGCGCCGAAGGCCGCTGCCTAAAGCCCCGCCGGCCGCGTCACGCGGCCGGCAACCGCGGACCCGCAGGCTTCACGCCTGCGGGTCCGCGTGCTTTCCCCGCCCGGACCCCGTAGAGAGAACCGCTGAGACCCATGGGCTACCCCGACGAGCTGATCTCCCCCCGATCCCCGCGGGTGGCCGCAGCCAGGCGCCTGGCGCGGCGCAACTTCCGCACCAAGGAGCGCCGGTTCATCGCCGAGGGCCCGCAGGCCGTACGCGAGGCCGTCGAGCACCGCGGCGCCCAGGGGCCGACCCTGATCGAGCTGTTCGTCACCGTCGAGGCCGCCGAGCGCTACGCCGACATCGTCGAGGCCGCGCTGCTCTCCGGGGCCCGCGTGCACCACGCCTCCGACGAGGTCCTCGCTGAGGTGTCCCAGACCGTCACCCCGCAGGGGCTCGTCGGCGTCTGCCACTTCCTCGACTCGCCGTTCGAGGAGATCCTCAAGGCCGGGCCCAAGCTGGTCGCCGTCCTCGCGCACGTCCGTGATCCCGGCAACGCCGGTACCGTCCTGCGCTGCGCCGACGCCGCCGGAGCCGACGCGGTGGTCCTCACCGACGCCTCCGTGGACCTGTACAACCCCAAGTCCGTGCGGGCCTCCGTCGGCTCCCTCTTCCACCTCCCGGTCGCGGTCGGCGTACCCGTCGACCAGGCCGTGGACGGGTTGCGGGCGACCGGCGTACGCATCCTCGCGGCCGACGGGGCCGGCGAGGACGACCTCGACGCCGAACTGGACGCCGGCACCATGGGCGGCCCCTCGGCCTGGGTGTTCGGCAACGAGGCCTGGGGTCTGCCCGAGGAGACCCGCGCGCTTGCGGACGCCGTCGTGCGGGTACCGATCCACGGCAAGGCGGAGAGCCTGAACCTCGCGACTGCCGCCGCCGTGTGTCTCTACGCGTCCGCGCGAGCACAGCGGGCGCCCGGAGGGTGCCGCTCCGTGACCCCCAGCTAGTAATGTGACGGCCCGGGGGCCCACTGCGGTACTCGGAAATGTGGGGTACGGGGACATGACCGTCGGTACGAACAGCCTGCCGGGAGCCGCGGCCGGGGCCGGGCAGCGGCCCGGGGACGCCCCCGGGGTGCCCGGCCCGGCAGCCGCCGTCCCCGCCGGCCTGCCCGGCGTACCGCACCAGTCGGGCGCCCCCGGCGCCGGTGCCGGCACGGGTTTCGGCCTCGACCCCGACGACCTGCCCGACGGGCTCGTCGTCGCCGACCACGCGGGCCGGGTCATCTGCTTCAACCGGGCCGCCGGCCGGATGACCGCCACCGACCCCCGTCAGGCCCTGGGCAGCCGCATCGACCGCGCGCTGCCCCTGGAGGACCTCGAAGGCCGCCGCTGGTGGGCCCTGACCGATCCCTACGGAGGCCTCGCCACCCGGCGCGGACAGCCCGAGCGCAACCTCCTGCTGCCCGGCGGCCGCGAGGTGCTGGTGTCCGCCCGGTACGTGCGCACCCACCCCACCGGCCCGCTCTGCCGCCTCGTGGTCACGCTGAGGGGCACCGAGGCCCGCCGCCGCACCGAACGCAGTCACGCCGAGCTGATCGCGACCGTCGCCCACGAGCTGCGCTCGCCGCTGACCTCCGTGAAGGGGTTCACCGCGACCCTGCTCGCCAAGTGGGAGCGGTTCACCGACGACCAGAAGCGGCTCATGCTGGAGACCGTCGACGCCGACGCCAACCGCGTTACCCGGCTGATCGCCGAACTCCTGGACATCTCCCGCATCGACTCCGGCCGGCTGGAGGTCCGCCGGCAGCCGGTGGACATCGCCGCCGCCGTGGGTCGGCACGTCCAGGCCCTCACCGCGAACGGTCAGGCCCCCGAGCGGTTCCTCGTCCGGGTCTGCCGGCCCCTGCCCGACCTGTGGGCCGATCCCGACAAGATCGACCAGATCCTCGGCAACCTGCTCGAAAATGCGGTGCGCCACGGTGACGGAACGGTCACCATCGACGTGTCGCCCCACGAGAAGGGAACCGCCGTCACCGTGACCGACGAAGGCCCCGGGATCCCCGAGGAGTCGATGGGCCGCGTGTTCACCCGTTTCTGGCGGGGGAGCAAGCGCGGCGGCACCGGCCTGGGCCTGTACATCGTCAAGGGCATCGTGGAGGCCCACGGCGGCACCATCACCGTCGGCCGGGGACCCGGTGGCGGCGCCCGGTTCCGATTTATCCTGCCCGTCGCCGCACCGGCCTACCTCACGCAGTAACACCGCGCGGGATCTCGCCAGGCGGCCCACGGGCGCCCCACACCCCCGACGACCTTTAGACTCGTCCTTTGGCACCTTTGTGTCCACGTGCCGATCGCGGCGAGACGTTTCGATCGAGTCGTGCGGGGACCACCAGCCAGCCATCGGAAGTACGGGAAGAGATGTCGGCACCGAACAAGTCGTACGACCCTGTCGAGGTCGAGGCACTGAAACCGGAAGAGATCGAGCGCATGCGGGACGAGGCGCTCGCCGCCTTCGCGTCCGCCGGCGACCTCGACGAGCTCCGCGAGGCGAAGACCGCGCACATGGGCGACCGCTCGCCCCTGGCGCTCGCCAACCGCGAGATCGGCGCCCTGCCGCCCCAGGCCAAGGCCGAGGCGGGCAAGCGCGTCGGTCAGGCCCGCGGCGCCGTGAACAAGGCCTTCGGGGCCCGCACGGTGGAGCTGGAGGCCGAGCGCGACGAGCGGGTACTGGTCGAGGAGGCGGTGGACGTCACGCTGCCCCACGACCGGGTCCCCGCCGGCGCCCGTCACCCCCTGACCACGCTGATGGACCGCATCGCGGACATCTTCGTGGCCATGGGCTACGAGGTCGCCGAAGGTCCCGAGGTCGAGGCGGAGTGGTTCAACTTCGACGCCCTCAACTTCACGCCCGACCACCCGGCGCGCCAGATGCAGGACACCTTCTTCGTCCGGGGGCCGGAAGGCACCGAGGGCGACGAGTCGGGCGTCGTGCTGCGCACCCACACCTCCCCGGTGCAGGCGCGCTCGCTGCTGGAGCGCAAGCCCCCCGTCTACATCGTCTGCCCCGGCCGGGTGTACCGGACGGACGAGCTCGACGCGACGCACACCCCGGTCTTCCACCAGGTCGAGCTGCTCGCCGTCGACGAGGGCCTGACCATGGCGGACCTCAAGGGCACCATGGACCACATGGTCCAGGAGCTGTTCGGCGAGGGCACCACCACGCGCCTGCGCCCGCACTTCTTCCCCTTCACCGAGCCGTCCGCCGAGATGGACATGCAGTGCTACGTGTGCCGCGGCGAATCGGTGGGCAACCCCGACCGCCCCTGCCGCACCTGCTCCAGCGAGGGCTGGATCGAGCTCGGCGGCTGCGGCATGGTCAACCCCAAGGTGCTGACCGCCTGCGGCGTGGATCCCGAGAAGTACAGCGGGTTCGCCTTCGGGTTCGGCATCGAGCGGATGCTGATGTTCCGTCACAACGTTGAAGACATGCGAGACATGGTCGAGGGTGACGTTCGCTTCACCCGGCCGTTCGGGAGTGAGATCTGATGCGCGTCCCGCTTTCCTGGCTGCGGGAGTACGTCGACCTCCCCGCGGGTGAAACCGGCCGCGACGTGGCCGCCAAGCTCGTCGACGCCGGCCTTGAGGTCGAGACCGTCGAGCAGCTCGGCGGCGGCCTCAAGGGCCCCCTCGTCGTCGGCAAGGTGCTGACCATCGAGGAGCTCGAAGGCTTCCGCAAGCCGATCCGGTTCTGCACCGTCGACGTCGGCTCGGCCAACGGCACCGGTGAACCGCAGGAGATCGTCTGCGGTGCCCGGAACTTCGCCGTCGGCGACAAGGTCGTCGTGGTCCTGCCCGGCGCCGTCCTGCCCGGGGACTTCGCGATCGCCTCGCGCAAGACCTACGGCAAGACCTCGCACGGCATGATCTGCTCCGGCGAAGAGCTCGGCATGGGCGACGACGGCACGCACGGCATCATCGTGCTGCCGCCCGAGTACGAGGTCGGCACCGACGCGATCGAGCTGCTCCAGCTCGTCGACGAGGTCCTCGACATCGACATCACCCCGGACCGCGGCTACTGCATGTCGATGCGCGGTGTGGCCCGCGAGGCCGCCACCGCCTACGGCCTGCCGCTGCGCGACCCGGCGCTGATCGACGTCCCGGCGCCCAACTCCTACGGCTACCTGGTCAAGATCGACGACCCGGCCGGCTGCGACCGCTTCACCGCCCGCACGGTGACCGGCCTCGACCCCGAGGCCCGGTCCCCGATCTGGCTCACGCGCCGCCTCCAGAAGGCGGGCATGCGGCCGATCTCGCTGGCCGTCGACGTCACCAACTACGTGATGCTGGAGCTCGGCCAGCCGCTCCACGCCTACGACCGCTCCCGTCTCGACGGCGCCATCGGCGTCCGCCGCGCGGAGCAGGGCGAGAAGTTCACCACCCTCGACGGCGTCAAGCGCACCCTCGACGCCGAGGACCTGGTGATCACCGACAACAGCGGCCCGATCGGGCTCGCCGGTGTCATGGGCGGCGCCAACACCGAGATCGCCGACTCCGTCACCGACCCCGGGACCGGGCAGGTCACGGGCACCACGGACGTCGTCATCGAGGCCGCGCACTTCGACTCCATCGCGATCTCGCGCACCGCCCGCCGCATGAAGCTCTCCTCGGAGGCCTCCAAGCGGTTCGAGCGGGGCGTCGACCCGCAGGCCGCCGCCGCGGCCGCCCAGCGCACCGTCGACCTGCTCGTGCTGCTCGCGGGCGGCACCGCCGAGGCCGGGGTCACCGAGCTCACCGCCCCGGGCGCCCCGCGCACCGTCGCGATGCGCGCCGACCACCCCGACCGCGTGGCGGGCATGGACTACGGCCGCGAGACCGTCGTCCGCCGCCTCCAGGAGATCGGCTGCGACGTCTACGGCCAGGACGAGCTCGTCGTGACCGTCCCCTCGTGGCGGCCCGACCTCGCCGAGCCCAACGACCTCGCCGAGGAGGTCATCCGCCTGGAGGGCTACGGGAACCTCCCGTCCACCCTCCCGCAGGTGCCCTCCGGTCGCGGTCTGACCGCACGGCAGCAGCTGCACCGCCGGGTCGGCCGCGCGCTGGCCGGCTCCGGCTACGTCGAGGCGCTGAGCTACCCGTTCATCGGCGAGCAGGTCTTCGACCAGCTCCAGCTCCCGGCCCACGACGCCTCCCGTCAGGTCGTCAAGCTCGTCAACCCGATCTCCGATGAGGAGCCGGCGCTGCGCACCACGCTGCTGCCGGGTCTGCTCGGAGCGCTGCGCCGCAACGACAGCCGCGGCAGCCACGACCTCGCGCTCTTCGAGACCGGCTCGGTCTTCCGGGCCGCCGCGCAGCCGGGTGTCGCCGTACGGCTGCCCGTCGACCGGCGTCCCACCGACGAGGAGATCGAGACCCTGAACGCGGCCCTGCCCGCGCAGCCGCGGTACGCCGCGGTCGTGCTGGCCGGTGGCCGTGAACAGGCCGGCTGGTGGGGCAAGGGCCGTCCGGCCGACTGGGCGGACGCGGTCCAGGCCGCCCGCGTGCTGGCCGTCGAGGCGGGCACCGAACTGGTCGTCCGTCAGGGGCAGTACGGTCCGTGGCACCCCGGCCGGTGCGCCGAGCTCGTCGTCACCCTCGACGGGGTGGAGACGGTCATCGGCCACGCCGGTGAGCTGCACCCCCGCGTGGTCAAGGCGATGGGCCTGCCGGCCCGCACCAGCGCGATGGAGCTCGACCTCGACCGTCTCGCGGCGGCCGGCGGCGAGGCCCTGCGGGCGCCGCGGATCTCCACCTTCCCGGTGGCGACCCAGGACGTCGCGCTGATCGTCGACGCCTCCGTGCCCGCCGCCTCCGTGGAGGCGGCGCTGCGCAAGGGCGCGGGTGAACTCCTGGAGTCCCTGCGGCTGTTCGACGTCTTCACCGGTGAGCAGGTGGGTGAGGGCAAGAAGTCCCTGGCCTACGCGCTGCGCTTCCGCGCGACCGACCGCACGCTGACGGCCGAGGAGTCCACGGCCGCCCGCGACGCGGCGGTGGCGCTGGCGACGGAACGGACCGGAGCGGTGCTGCGCGGCGCGTGATCGCGCCGCCGTAGGAAAGAGCAGGTCGGGAGGGGCGTGTCCGGAGCACCGGATGCGCCCCTCCCGCCATTTCGAGGGTGCGAAGCCCCATCTCACTCGTTCGGGTGAGAAGCCCGGGGGCCCGAGTCCGGTACGTCCGGAGGTCGAAACAATCGTTGCGGCCGGCGAGCCGGAGGGGAGCGACCAACGGATGATCACGCGCGGGCGGACGCCCCCGGCGGGCCGGGCGGGAGTCGCGGCCCGGGCGGGGCGGGAGTCGCGGCCCGGGCGGGGCGCCGCCGGGGCGACGTCGGCGGCGGGTTGTCCGCCCGATGGCCGACGACCTCGTCCGACCGACCCGGTCGTACCCCATCGCACCGGCGGTCCCGGGCCGTGGCCCCGGTCCGCTCCGATCCGGGCCGGTGGTGCCGCCTTCGCGTCCGTGGTGCCGCTCCGCACCGGGCCGGTGGACGGGCCCGGTGCGGATACGGCCCGGCCGGCGGGGCCCGGCGACCAACCGGGCCCTCGACAGCCGTGGCGCGCCGCCCGCCTGCCATGGAGTGTCGGGCAGACAGCAAGGCGGGCGGCGCGGTGCCGGGTCGTCGCACTGTACGAGGGGGAGCCGACGACCCGAGCGGCCTCATTGGCGAGGCTCTTCAGTGAAGCGCGTCGGGCCCCCTCCGCGGCAGGGTGCGGATCGCATTTATGCGCGTACTCGATTCGCACCCCGTGTGAATCGGGCGTACTGCCCCTCCGGTGAAGTGCCCACCCGCTAGCCTGAATTCCGACGAGCCCCTGGAGGGCCCATGCAGCCCAACGCCCTGCTCGACGCCCTCCTCGCCGAGGCGGGCATGTCCCACGCCGGACTCGCCGCGCACGTCAACCAGGCGGGCCGGACCCGAGGTCTCGCGCTGCGGTACGAACACACCGCGGTGTCGCGGTGGTTGAAGGGCCAGCGGCCGCGCGGCCAGGTGCCCGACCTGATCTGCGAGGTCCTCGGGGGGCGCCTGCACCGCCCCGTGGCCCTGGACGACATCGGGCTCGGCGTGCCCGGCCTGCCCGCCCCGCACACGACCCGGCTCAGCGGGTTCGTCGACCGGGCCACCGCGCTGTGGCGCTCCGACGAGGCGGCCCGGCCCGGGCAGCTCACCGCGGAGGCGGTCACCGGGACCCACGCCGTGATCCCGGTGTGGGAGTGGGAGAACCCGCCGGAGGACGCGGACGTCTCCCGTGAGGGGCCGCACCGGATCGGGCCCGAGCACATCGAGATCCTGCGGGCCGCCCGCGCGCACTACGAGTTGATGTACCGGCGGGCCGGCGGTGTCGCCACCCGGGACCGGATCGTGCGCTTCCTCGGCAATGAGACGGCCCCGATGCTGCGCGGCAGTTATCCCGACCCGGTCGGACGCCCGCTGTACCGGGCCGCCGGCTCCCTGGTGGCGGTGGCGGGGATCTGCGCGTACGACTCCGACGCCCACGGGCTCGCCCAGCGCTACTTCCACCAGGCGCTGCGACTCGCCAAGGCCAGCGGGGACCGCGGGCTCGGCGCGTACGTGATCGCCCTGCTGGTCAACCAGTCCCTGCACCTGCGGGACCACCGGCAGGCCGTCGCCTTCGCCGAGGCCGCGCTGCGGGCCGCCGGCCGGCACACCACCCCGGCCCTGGCCGCCGACCTGCACGCGATGCAGGCCAAGGCGTACGCCCAACTCGGCGAGACGGCGGCGGCGTTGTCCTGCATCCGGCGCGCCGAGTCCGCGGCGGGGCGGATCCGGGCCGGTGCCGAGCCCGACGAGACCGGGTACGTGCAGCCCGGACTGGTGAACGTACAGGTCGCCGAGGCACTGCTGGGCCTCGGCGATCTGCGGGCGGCGCACGCCCAGGCCGTCGAGGCCGTGGGCACCCCGGCGCACGACCGGGGTCGTGTGCACCGGCTGGCGATGCTCTGCGAGATCCAGCTGCGGCAGGGGGAGGCGGACGGGGCGGTGGCGACGGCGGCCGAAATGGCCGAACGGGCCAGGGGGATGGAGTCGCTGCGCCTTCGCGATCGGCTGCGGACGGTCCGGGAACAGCTGTTGACCTGCGGCTCGGCGGGTGTGGAGGAGACCGCGCAGCTGATCGACGACGCGCTGCGCGTTCCCCTGTGAGTGCGTGAGCTGCTGCGATGTTGTCACCAACGGAACCGGAAGGTGGCAATACCGTGCAGTGGAGGAACTTGAGTGAGCAGACCGTGTACAAGAACCGCTGGTTCGACGTGAACCTCGCCGACGTGGAACTCCCCGACGGCCGGCACCTGGACCACTTCGTCATCAGGCTGCGGCCGGTCGCCGTCGCCACCGCCGTCAACGAGGCCAACGAGGTGCTGCTGCTGTGGCGGCACCGGTTCATCACCGACAGCTGGGGCTGGGAACTCCCCGCCGGGGTCGTCGAGGACGGGGAGGACATCGCGTCGGCTGCGGCCCGGGAGATGGAGGAGGAGTCGGGCTGGCGACCGGGCCCGCTGCACCACCTGATGACCGTCGAGCCGTCCAACGGCCTGACGGACGCCCGACACCACCTCTACTGGGCCGACGGCGCGACCTGGACCGGGCACCCGCAGGACGCGTTCGAGTCCTCGCGCCGCGAGTGGGTCCCGCTCAAGCTGGTGCCGGACATGATCGCGCGCGGGGAGATCCCGGCCGCCAACATGGCGGCCGGGCTGCTCCTGCTGCACCACCTGCGGCTCGGTCGCCCGTAGCCACCGGCCGCCGGGGGCATCCGTGCACGGCGGCCGGCACCGGCCGCGGCCCCGCGCGGCTCAGCCGTACGGGTAGAAGCCCGAGCCGGTCTTGCGGCCGAGACGGCCGGCGTCGACCATCCGCTGGAGCAGCGGGGGAGCGGCGTACAGCGGCTCCTTGTACTCGGCGTACATGGAGTCGGCGATCGAGGCGATGGTGTCCAGGCCGATCAGGTCGGACAGCTTGAGCGGGCCCATCGGGTGGGCGCAGCCCAGCTCCATGCCGTTGTCGATGTCCTCACGGCTCGCGATGCCGGACTCGAACATCCGGATCGCGGACAGCAGGTACGGCACGAGCAGCGCGTTGACGACGAAACCGGAACGGTCCTGGGCGCGGACCGCGTGCTTGCCGAGCACGTCCCGCACCAGGGTCTCGGCCCGCTTGACCGTCTCCTCGGAGGTGGTCAGGGCCGGGATCAGCTCGACGAGCTTCTGCACCGGGGCCGGGTTGAAGAAGTGGATGCCGATGACCTGGTCCGGACGCGAGGTCGCGACGGCCAGCTTCACCAGCGGGATGGAGGAGGTGTTGGAGGCGAGGATCGCGTCCGGCCGGGTGATCACCTGGTCGAGGACCTGGAAGATCTCCGTCTTGACCTGTTCGTTCTCGACGACCGCCTCGATGACGAGGTCCCGGTCGGCGAACTCGCCGAGGTCCGTGGTGAAGCTGAGGCGGGCCAGGGTGGCGTCCCGCTCCTCCTCGCTGATCTTGCCGCGTTCGGCGGCCTTGGTCAGGGAGTTGTGCAGCCTGGTCCGCCCGATCTCCAGCGCCTCGCCGGTGGTCTCGGCGACCATCACCTCAAGACCGCTGCGGGCGCACACCTCGGCGATGCCCGCGCCCATCTGGCCACAGCCCACCACGCCGACCCGGGTGATGTCGGTCGGGAGGGTAGAGAGGTCCGTCACGTCGTGCCTTTCGCTGCTCATCCATCGCGGGTCCCCCGTACTCGACAGTGGTAACTGCGTTCCGACGCCCGCCACGCCCCCCGACGTTACCCCCGACGTTGAGCTCCGTGGCGGGCCGGGGCGGGCATGCTGGGCGCACGCAACGCATTGTCACGGAACGGAACGGAGTCGTCACATGACGTACATCGGACGGCGGCAGCTGCTGGCCGGAGCGGCGGGTGCGCTGGCCTTCACGGCGGCGGCCGGCCCCGCGGCCGCGCTGGGCGGGGGCGCGGCGCCGGGGGCGCGGCCGGCGGGGGATCGGGCGGCGACCCGGGGGCCCGCCCGGGAGTTCCGCGGCATGTGGATCGCGTCCGTGGAGAACGTGGACTGGCCCTCCAGGAGCGGTCTGCCGGCCGCGACGCAGCGCGCCGAACTGCTCTCGCTGCTGGACACCGCCGTCGAACGCCGACTGAACGCCGTCATCCTCCAGGTCAGGCCCGCGGCCGACGCCCTGTGGCCCTCGACCCGGGAGCCCTGGTCGCAGTGGCTGACCGGGCAGCAGGGGCGCGACCCGGGCTGGGACCCGCTGGGCACGGCGGTCACCGAGGCGCACGCGCGCGGCCTGGAGCTGCACGCCTGGTTCAATCCGTTCCGGGTCGCCAACCACACCGACCGCGGCCGGCTGGTCGCCACGCACCCCGCGCGCCGAAACCCCGGCTGGACCGTTCCGTACGGCGGCAAGCTCTACTACGACCCCGGACTGCCGGAGGTGCGCGAGTTCGTGCAGCGGGCGATGCTCGACGCCGTCGAGCGCTACCCGGTGGACGGGGTGCACTGGGACGACTACTTCTACCCGTATCCCGTCACGGGGCAGTACTTCGACGACGACGCGACCTTCGAGGAGTACGGCTCCGCCTTCGCCTCGCGCGCCGACTGGCGCCGGAACAACATCGACACCCTCGTGGGGGAGATGTCGCGGAGGCTGCCCGCGGTGCGTCCCGCCGCGCGGTTCGGGGTCAGCCCCTTCGCGGTCTGGCGCAACTCCGATCGCGATCCCCTGGGCTCGGCGACGCGGGCGGGCGTGGCGACGTACGACGACCTGTACGCGGACACCCGCAAGTGGGTCACCGAGGGCTGGGTCCACTACATCGCGCCGCAGGCGTACTGGCACATCGGCCACCCGAGCGCCGACTACGCCGCCCTCGTGCCCTGGTGGGCGGACACCGTGCGGGGCACCGGGGTCGACCTGTACGTGGGGGAGGCGCTGTACCGCTGCGACGCCCGCAGCAGCACGCCCGCCTGGCGGGACCCCGCGGAGCTGTCACGGCACGTCCGGTTGGCCCGGGACCACGCGGAGGTCCGCGGTCACGTCTACTTCTCGGCGAAGCAGGTGGCCGCGGACCCGAACGGGGCGATGTCCAGGGTCGTCGCCGACCACTACCCCACGGCCGTGCCGCCGCGCTGAACCCGGGCCGCCCGTCAGTGGGCGGGGTCGGCGGGGTGCCGGACCACGCAGTCGGGTCCGGGAGCCATGAGTGCTTCGTGCCCGTCCTGGAAGCGGACCCGGTAGGGCGGGGTTCCGTTCTCCCCCAGGATCTGGGTGATCTCGCCGACCTTGTCGTTCTGCCCGACCACCCTGCCGTGCTGCACGATCTGGTCGCCCTCGGTGGCGTGCATGGTGAACCTCCTCGACGGTGGTCCGATCCGATCCGGTGATAGCAGTTTAGGTCGGTTCGCCGCTATTTGACCCGCTGAGTCGCGGTGATGCAGACCAGTACGGCGCACGCGGCCAGCGGGGTGGCGGGGGACAGTTCCTCGCCCAGCAGGACCACCGACCAGAACAGGGTCAGCAGGGGCTGGGCGAGCTGGAGCTGGCTGGCGCGGGGGGCGCCGATCGCGGCCATGCCGCGGTACCAGACGTACAGCCCGAGGAAGGTCGATCCGGCCGCCGCCCAGACGAGCCCGACCAGGCCGTGGCCGGTGAGGTGCACCGGCTCGTACGCGAGACCGAGGACGGAACCGGCCGCGCTGAGCGGCAGGCACAGCACCAGGGCCCAGCCGATCACCTGCCAGCCCGGCAGTGTCCGCGCGACCCGGGCGCCCTCGGTGTACCCGGCGGCGCACACCAGCAGCGCCCCGAACAGGTAGGCGTCCCCGGTCGAGACGCTGCCGCCGCTCTGGGCGAGGGTGAAGCCGAGCACGATCGCGGCGCCGGCGACGGCCGCCGCCCAGAACCGTCGAGAGGGGCGCGCGCCGGTGCGCAGGGCGGACAGCGCGGCGGTGGTGAGCGGCAGCAGCCCGACGACGACGGCCGCGTGCGAGGTGGTCGAGGTCTGCAGGGCCAGGGTGGTCAGCAGGGGGAAGCCCACGACCACACCGCCCGCCACGACGGCGAGTCCGGCCCAGTGCTCACGGGCGGGCGGTCGGACCCGGCCCGCCAGCAGGAAGACGCCGGCGATGGCCGCGGCGAGGAGACTGCGCAGCGCGACGAGGGACCAGGGGCCGAAGCTCTCCAGGCCCCATGCGGTGGCGGGGAAGGTCAGCGAGAACGCGACGACTCCGAGCAGGGCGAGCAGCGTGCCCGAACGGCGACCACCCGCGTCACCGGCGGTGCCGTTGCCGTCGGAGGCGCCGGTGCCGGGAGCGGAGTCAATGGCCGTGCCCGCACCGCGTCCCGCGCCTGCGCCCGCACCGCGTCCCGCGCCGGTCGCCGGAGCGGCGGTGGGCCGGACCGCTATCGAGGTGGAGCGAGTAGCGCTATTCTTTGCTGTCATGTATGAGCGTAGCAGTGTCGCGGAACTCGCGGATTCCCTGCGGTCCGAGCTCGACCGCTATCCGATCGGTGGAAAGCTGCCGTCGAGTCGGGCGCTGGTGGAGCGCTACCGGGTCAGCCCCGTCACCGTCACCCGGGCCCTCGCCCAGCTCGCCGCCGAGGGGCTGGTCGTCACTCGACCCGGAGCCGGGGCGTTCCGGGCCCGGCCGCGTACGACGGCGCTCGCGCCGGCCGACACGTCCTGGCAGGAGGTCGCCCTCAGTGCCGAGGGGGCCGGGGACGTCGTGCCGCGTTCCGTGGACGCCTCCGGGGTGCTGATCTCGCTCGCCGCTCCACAGCCCGGGGTCATCGAGCTCAACAGCGGCTACCTGCACCCCTCGATGCAGCCCGAGCGGGCGATGGCGGCCGCCCTGGCCCGCGCGGGGCGCCGGCCGGGGGCGTGGGGCCGCCCGCCCGTGGAGGGGCTGCCCGAGCTCCGCGACTGGTTCGCCCGGGAGATCGGCGGCGCCGCCGGGTCCGTACGCGCCGCCGACGTGCTGATCTCGGCGGGCGGGCAGAGCGCCCTCACCACCGCCCTGCGGGCGTTGGCCCCGCCCGGCAGTCCGGTGCTGGTCGAGTCGCCCACCTACCCCGGGTTGTTGGCCATCGCCCGCTCCTCGGGCTGTCGGCCCGTACCGGTGCCGGTCGACGCCGACGGGGTTCGACCGGAGCTGCTGGCCGCCGCCTTCGAAGCCACCGGCGCGCGGGTCTTCGTGTGTCAGCCGGTGTTCCAGAACCCGACCGGCGCGGTGCTCTCCGCCGCGAGGCGGCCCGAGGTGCTGCGGATCGCGCGTGCCGCCGGCGCCTTCGTGGTGGAGGACGACTACGCCCGCCACATGGCCCACGACGACAGCGGCCCGCTGCCCGCCACCCTCGCCTCGGAGGATCCGGACGCCGTGGTGGTGCACGTCCGGTCCCTCACGAAACCCACCTCGCCCAGCCTGCGGGTCGGGGCCATCGCCGCCCGCGGACCCGTGCTGGACAGGCTGCGGGCCATCCAGATCGTGGACAGCTTCTTCGTGTCCCGTCCCCTCCAGGAAGCCGCTCTCGAACTGGTCGGCTCGCCCGCCTGGCCCCGCCACCTGCGGGCGGTCGCCACCGAACTCCGCCACCGGAGGGACGTGCTCGCCGGGGCCCTGAGGCGTGATCTGCCCTCGGTCGAGCTGCCCCATCTGCCCTCCGGGGGCTACCAGTTGTGGGTCCGCCCCGGCGGGCCGGGCGACGACTCCGACTTCCAGGCGACGGCCCTGCGCGCTGGGGTCGCGGTCGCCCCGGGGCGCCCCTACTTCTGCGCCGAGCCGCCGGCCCCGTACGTCCGACTCAGCTTCTCCGGCGTCCCGGGATCCGGTGAACTCGTCGAGGCGGTGCGGCGGTTGCGGACGGCCCTGGACCGGGAGGCGGGCCGCGGGGATCAAATCGGTTGAGAGCCCCCGGACCCGCTCCTAACCTGCGGGGATGACCGGTATGAAGATCGACTCGCTGGCCCGTTGCCCGGAACTGGCCTCCCGCCTGCACGAGATGGAGGACTCCTGGCCGGAGTTCTCCACGCACGACCCGCTGGCGTGGCTGCTCTATCCGCGCATCGTCACCGATTTCCCGGAGTTCGTCTGGGTCGCGACCGAGGGCGACGAGGTGGTGGCCCGTGCCTACGCCGTGCCCTTCGCCCTGCACGCGGCCGGCCGGGACGGGGTGCTGCCCGGCCAGGGCTGGGACCGCGTCCTGATGTGGGCCTTCTCCGACCACCGGCGCGGCGTCCGCCCCGACACGCTCAGCGCGATCGAGGTCAGCGTCGCCACCGGTCGACAGGGCGAGGGCCTCTCGGGCCGGATGCTGGCCGCGATGCGCGAGGGGGCCCGCGCCGCCGGTTTCGCCGAACTGGTCGCCCCGGTCCGGCCGAACCGCAAGCAGGCCGAGCCGGACGCGCCGATGGCGGAGTACGCGTACCGGACCCGCGAGGACGGCCTGCCCCACGACCCGTGGCTGCGGGTGCACGTGCGCGCGGGAGGGGTGATCGACTCGGTGGCCCCGCTGTCGATGACGATCAACGGCTCCCTCGACGAGTGGCGCGGGTGGACCGGGCTGCCCTTCGACGAGCCCGGCCCCGTCCACGTGCCCGGGGCGTTGGCGCCCGTCCACTGCGAACCGGAGCGCGGCCACGCGGTCTACGTGGAACCGAACGTGTGGGTCCGGCACGGGCTCGGCGCCACCGGGGAGGACGCCTCGACTCAGAACAGCGAGACCGGGGCGGTCGCCGAGGAGGTGAGGTAGATCCCGTCGATGCCGGCGTAGGTGGCCCGGTAGCCGCGCAGGAGCTCGTCGAGCGGGATCGTCAGTCGGGGCGGGCTGTCGCAGCGCGCCTCCCCGAACTGGTCGGTGACGGCGGTGCACAGCCGACGCCCGCCGAGGGTGGTGAAGGTGACGGGCACGCCGTCGATCCCGGCGGGGGCGTCGACGATCCGTACGGTGGCGTTCAGGTTCTTCACGCCGAACAGCAGCCCGTTGAGCTTCGCCGGCCCGGCGCCCGCCACCGTGGCCACGGCGGGGCGGACGCGGTCGGGTGTGTCGCAGACCTGTGGGCCGGGGGCGAAGACCTGACCGGTGGGGCAGGCGTGCACGGTGGCGACGCCGGCGGCGCACTGCACGTAGAAGCGGTGGTCCTGGGGCCTCGGCAGTCGACCGTCCGCCCCGCACCTGTCGACGGGGGCCGCCCCTGCGGCCGGCGTGGCGGCGAGTCCCAGTGCGAGCAGTGCTCCGGCGGCGGCTGCGGCCATTCCCCGATGGGTGCGTAACACCATTCCCCCTGTAACCATGAGTAACTGGATGGATGCGTAGTGACTATATGCACGGCCTCCCGGTGGCACAACGGTGTCCCCGGCCGGCTCGCGCGCGAACGTCCGGTAGCTTGAACGCGTTCAGTTGAACGTGTTCATCGGATCCGGACGCGTGGTCCGGGGCGAGGGGGCGACCGTGGGGGTCGGAGAGGTGACGGGCGGGGGAGTGCACGCCGGGATCGGCGACGGGGCGCGGGACTGGGCCCATCCGTGGCAGTACGCGCTCGCCCTGTGCGCGCTGCTGTTCCCCGTGCCGTCGGTGCTGGGCTTCGACTCCTTCGTGGACGGGCCGTGCTACCTCGTGGTCTGCGCCGCGACGGCCGGGCTCGTCGCGCTGCCGCTCTTCCTCGGCGGGCGCCGGGCCTCGTTCGTGCGGGCCGCCGTCATCGTCGGGGTCGTCATCCTGGTCTGGTCGGTGCTCGGCGCCCTCGGCGGGATGGTGGTCTTCCTCCCGTCGGCGGCGCTGCTGTGGCTCGCGGCGGCCGCCGACCCCCGGCGCGGGCCCGCGGGGGCCGTGGCGGCCGGAGCCGGAGCGCTGCTGGTCGCGGTCATGGTGGCCGTCCCCGGCTTCTGGTGGCCGGGGGGCTGAGCGGTGACCGCCGCGCGGCCGGGCGGGTCCGCCCCGGCCGCGCGGGCTCAGGCGTCCGTGTCGGGGGCCGGTGCGAGGCCGTCCGCCACCAGGCCGGTCAGGACGGCCTGCCCCAGCGTCCGTACGGCGGACTGCGGGCGGACCATGACGGTGAACTCCTTGATCCGGCCCTCCTCGTCGAACTGGAGGAGGTCGATGCCGTGGATCTGCTTGCCGTCCACCAGGGCCCGGAAGGGCAGGATCACCGACGGTGCCTCGTGCCCGTCCGCGCTCGTCTCGGCGGCGCCGTCCAGGCGTCCGAGGTAGCGGAGGTCCTCGAAGGTGCGCAGCAGGACCCCGAAGAGGCCCATGACCATGGCCTTGCCCTCGAACGGCTTGAACTTGACCGGGCTGTAGAGCCGGATGTCGTCCGTGAACAGGTCGTCCAGGGCTCCCAGGTCCCCCTTCTCGACGGCGGCGCGGAAGCGTTCGGCAGTCTCCATGACCCCTCCTCCTACTCATCAATATGACTAATCACTTTCTTGAGTATCATGCGGCTGACGGACCGGAAAAGGGAAGGGGCTGAGCCTCGATGGCCTTGCGGCATGCCGTACTCGCGGCGCTGCTGGACGACGAGTACAGCGGGTACGAACTGGCGAAGGAGTTCGGCGTCGGCGTGGCGAACTTCTGGCACGCCCTGCCCCAGCAGGTGTACGCGGAACTCGCCAAGCTGGAGAAGGCCGGGCTCGTCGCGGGTCGGGAGGTGATCCAGGAATCCCGTCCCAACAAACGACTGTTCAAGGTCACCGAAGCCGGTCGGGCCGAACTGGAGGCGTTCGCCGTGGCGGACGTGAGGACCTCCGTCATCCGCGACGACCTCCTCGTCAAGGTCCAGGCGTCCGACAGCATCGGCGGCACCGCGGTGATCGCGCAGCTGGAGGAGCGGGCGGTCGCCGCCGACCGCAAGATCGAGTTCCTCGGCAAGCTGCTGCGCAACCTGCGCGGCGACGCGGCCGAGGAGGAGTACCTGCGTACGGGCCCCCGGGCCGGCGCCTATCTGACCTGCCTGCGCGGTCTGGCCTTCGAGCAGGGCCACCGCGACTGGTGCCTGCGGGCCGCCGCCGTGCTGCGCCTGCGCGAAGGGGGAACCGCCCATGTCGAGGACTGAGTACGCGCGCTACGTCGCCATCGGCGACAGCCAGACCGAGGGGGTCGGCGACGGTGACGACACCACCGGCCTGCGGGGCTTCGCCGACCGGCTCGCCGAGCACCTCGCGGCGGCCAACCCCGGCCTGCTGTACGCCAACCTCGCCGTCCGGGGCCGGCTCGCCGGACAGGTCGTCGCCGAACAGGTGGAGCCGGCGCTGGCGCTGCGCCCGGATCTGGTCACCGTCATCGCCGGGGTCAACGACCTGCTCCGGCCCGGATTCGACGCGGCCCGGGTGGCGGGCCGGTTGGAGGAGGCCTTCGCGGCCTTCGTCGCCGCCGGGGCGCAGGTCGCCACGGCGACCGTCCCCGACATCGGCCGGATAGCCCCCGCGGCCCGACCGCTGCGCCCCCGCCTGCTCGCGTTCAACGCCCACATCCGCGAGGCGGCCGCCCGGCACGGGGTCGTGGTCGCCGAGACCGGTCTGTCCGACGTCGGGGCCGACCCGCGCCTGTGGGCCGTCGACCGGCTCCACGCCGGGCCCCTGGGCCACGCGCGGATCGCCGCCGCCCTGGCGGAGGCCCTCGGTGTGCCGGGCAGCGACGACAGCTGGTCCCACCCGCTGCCGCCGCGCCCCGCCCCCTCCGCCCTGCGGACCGTCTCCACCGAGGTGGCCTGGGCCGCCGGTTTCCTCGGGCCCTGGCTCGGACGCCGGCTGCGCGGCCGCTCCTCCGGCGACGGGCGCACCGCGAAGCGTCCGGACCTGCTGCCCGTGCTTCCGGGCGCGGCGGCCCCCGCACCCGCCGTCACGGAGTCCGCGCCCGGCGTCGCCGAACCCGCGCCGGGGACCCCGTAGGCCCGGGCGGCGCCAGGCGCACACCGGACGGCGGGGGCCCGCGTCCGGCGGCGGGAAGGTCCGCGTCGGACGGCGGAAGGGCCGCGTCGGGCGCCCGGTGGGGCGTGGATCGGGCGTCCGGAAGGGTAGGGATCCCCGCCGGCCGGGTCCGCCGCCCCGGGGGTCGTCGCGAGCTGCCGGAGCGGGGCTGCCGGAGCCGGACTGCCCGGCGTCCGACGGAGCGGGAGAATGGAGGTCCGCGCCCCGACGGCCACTCCTCCGACGGGCGCATGGGCATCGCCTCCGATGTCGTCGCACCCGGCCGGCGCGGGCGACATACGGGCTTTGCATAAAAGTGCGGGGCTACGTATAGTCATGCCATCGATGAGGAGGATCCGATGGTGGTACGTGTAGCGGTGGCCGGTGCGAGCGGATACGCGGGCGGTGAGGTCCTGCGCCTGCTCCTGTCGCACCCCGAGGTGCAGATCGGCGCGCTGACGGGCAACTCCAACGCCGGCCAGCCCCTCGGCCTGCTCCAGCCGCACCTCGCGCCGCTCGCCGACCGGATCCTGGAGCCGACCACCCCCGAGGTCCTCGCCGACCATGACGTCGTGTTCCTCGCCCTGCCGCACGGCCAGTCCGCCGCCGTCGCCGCCCGACTGGGTGAGGACGTCCTCGTCATCGACATGGGGGCCGACCACCGACTGAAGGACTCCGCCGACTGGGACGCCTTCTACGGGGCCCCGCACGCCGGCACCTGGCCCTACGGCCTGCCCGAACTCCCCGGCGGCCGGGCCGCCCTGGAAGGATCCCGGCGCATCGCGGTACCCGGCTGCTTCCCCACGGCCGTCTCCCTCGCCCTGTACCCCGCCTACCAGGCCGGACTCGCCGAACCGGAGGCCGTGATCGTCGCCGCCACCGGCACCTCCGGCGCGGGCAAGGCGCTCAAGGCCAACCTGCTCGGCTCCGAGGTGATGGGCACGGCGACCCCCTACGGGGTGGGCGGCGTGCACCGGCACACCCCCGAGATGGTGCAGAACCTCTCGCCGCTGGCCGGGCAGCGCGTCAGCGTCTCCTTCACCCCGAACCTCGTGCCCATGCCGCGCGGCATCCTCGCCACCTGCTCGGCCAAGGCCCTCCCCGGCACCACCGCGGAATCCCTGCGCGCCGCCTACGAGAAGGCGTTCGCCGACGAACCGTTCGTCCGGCTGCTCCCCGAGGGCAGCTGGCCGACCACCAAGGCCGTCACCGGTTCCAACGCCGTCCAGATCCAGGTCGCCCTGGATACGGCCGCCGGACGGATCATCGCCATCAGCGCGATCGACAACCTGACGAAGGGCACCGCCGGCGGCGCGGTGCAGAGCATGAACATCGCCCTCGGCCTGCCCGAGGCGCTGGGACTTTCCGCCATCGGAGTCGCCCCGTGAGCCCCGTCCGGCAGCGCCGGACGGGCGACGGCGACACCCGCCGCAGCGGCGGAACGAACAAGGAGATGCAGTGAGCGTCACGGCAGCACAGGGATTCACGGCGGCGGGCATCGCCGCCGGGATCAAGGCGAACGGCAACCCCGACCTGGCCCTCGTGGTCAACCACGGGCCGCGACTGGCAGCCGCGGGCGTCTTCACCTCCAACCGCGTCAAGGCCGCGCCCGTGCACTGGTCCGAGCAGGTCCTGCGCGGCGGCGCCGTCGGCGCCGTCATCCTCAACTCCGGCGGCGCCAACGCCTGCACCGGCCCCAAGGGCTTCCAGGACACCCACGCCACCGCCGAGCGGACCGCCGAAGCCCTGAACGCCCGGGGTCTCGGCATCGAGTTCAACGCCGGTGAGATCGCGGTCGCCTCGACCGGCCTGATCGGCGTACTGCTCCCCATGGACAAGCTGCTGCCGGGCATCGACACGGCCGCGTCGGTCCTCGACACCGACGGCGGCGAGGCCGCGGCCGTCGCCATCAAGACCACCGACACCGTCCACAAGACGGCCACCGCCGGCCAGGACGGCTGGACCGTCGGCGGCATGGCCAAGGGCGCGGGCATGCTCGCCCCGGGCCTGGCCACCATGCTCGTGGTGCTCACCACCGACGCGGACCTCGACAGCGCCACCCTGGACAAGGCGCTGCGCGACGCGACGCGCACCACCTTCGACCGGATCGACTCCGACGGCTGCATGTCGACCAACGACACAGTGCTGCTGCTGGCCTCCGGCGCCTCCGGCCTGGTCCCGGCGTACGCGGACTTCGCGCAGGCCGTGCGGACCGTCTGCGACGACCTCGCCCGTCAGCTGATCGGGGACGCGGAGGGGGCGAGCAAGGACATCCGCATCGAGGTGATCGGGGCGGCCACCGAGGACGACGCGGTCGAGGTCGGCCGGTCCATCGCCCGCAACAACCTGCTCAAGTGCGCCATCCACGGCGAGGACCCCAACTGGGGCCGGGTGCTCTCCGCCATCGGCACCACCAAGGCCGCCTTCGACCCGGACCGGCTGAACGTGGCCATCAACGACGTCTGGGTCTGCCGGAACGGCTCCGTCGGCGAGGACCGGGACCTGGTCTCGATGAAGGGCCGCGAGGTCCGCATCACCGCGGACCTGTCCACCGGCGCCGAGTCCGCTGTCATCTGGGCCAACGACCTGACGGCCGAGTACGTCCACGAGAACAGCGCGTACTCCTCATGAGCGCCGCCACCGGAAGTGCCCGCAAGCACACGGCCCTGCCCAAGGCGGAGATCCTCATCGAGGCCCTGCCCTGGCTCACCCGGCACAACGGCAAGATCGTCGTGATCAAATTCGGCGGCAACGCCATGATCGACGAGGAGCTGAAGGCCGCCTTCGCCACCGACGTCGTCTTCCTGCGCCAAGCCGGCCTGCGGCCCGTCGTCGTGCACGGCGGCGGACCCCAGATCAACGCCCAGCTCGACAAGCAGGGCCTGGTCAGCGAGTTCAAGGCGGGCCTGCGCGTCACGACGCCGGAAGCCATGGACGTCGTACGGATGGTTCTGGCCGGCCAGGTCCAGCGCGAGCTGGTCGGGCTGCTCAACCAGCACGGGCCGCTCGCCGTCGGCCTGACCGGCGAGGACGCCCACACCATCACCGCCACCCGGCACAGCCCGGAGATCGACGGCGAGCTCGTCGACATCGGCCGGGTCGGGGAGATCACCGCGATCGACACCGGCGCGATCGAGGCCCTCCTCGCGGACGGCAGGATCCCCGTCATCTCCTCCATCGCGCGCAGCGCGGACGACCACCACGTGTACAACGTGAACGCCGACACCGCCGCCGCGGCCCTCGCCGCGGCGCTCGGAGCCGAGACCCTGATGGTCCTCACCGACGTCGAGGGCCTCTACGCGGACTGGCCGAACAGCGACGAGGTCATCAGCCGGCTCACCGTCAGCGAGCTGGAGAAGCTGCTGCCCGAGCTGTCGAGCGGCATGGTGCCCAAGATGGAGGGCTGCCTGCACGCCGTCCGCGGCGGCGTCGGCACCGCCCGCGTGATCGACGGGCGCGTCCAGCACTCGATCCTGCTGGAGATCTTCACCGACGAGGGAATCGGCACGATGGTCGTGCCCGACGGACAGCAGGACGCGCGGCCCGCACGGCACCACGAACAGCAAGGGGGAACGGCATGACGACGGCAACGGGCAACGAGGGTTACGGCGCCCGCTGGCAGCGGGCGCTGACCGACAACTACGGCACCCCCGCGCTCGCGCTCGTGCACGGCGAGGGCGCCCAGGTCCGGGACGCCGACGGCAAGCGGTACACCGACTACGTCGGCGGCATCGCGGTGAACGCCCTCGGGCACGCCCACCCGGCGATCGTCGCGGCCGTCACCGCACAGATCTCCACCCTCGGCCACGTCTCCAACCTGTACGCCTCCGAGCCGGTCCTCGCGCTCGGCGAGCGGCTGCTCCAGCTCTTCGGCCGCGACGGGCGGGTCTTCTTCTGCAACTCCGGCGCCGAGGCCGTCGAGGCCGTCTTCAAGATCGGCCGGCTCACCGGGCGCACCCACATGGTCGCCACCACGGGCGGCTTCCACGGCCGGACCATGGGCGCGCTCGCCCTCACCGGTCAGCCCGCGAAGCAGACCCCCTTCCTCCCGCTGCCCGGTGACGTCACGCACGTCCCCTACGGCGACGTGGAGGCCCTGCGTGCCGCCGTCACCGAGGAGACGGCGCTCGTCCTCATCGAACCGATCCAGGGCGAGAACGGCGTGGTCGTCCCGCCCGCCGGGTACCTGACGGCCGCCCGGGAGATCACCCGGGCCACCGGGACGCTCCTCGCGCTCGACGAGGTCCAGACCGGCATCGGCCGCTGCGGACAGTGGTTCGAGCACCAGGCCCACGAGGGAGTCGAGCCCGACCTCGTCACCCTCGCGAAGGGCCTGGGCGGCGGCCTGCCGATCGGCGCCGTCGTCGCCTTCGGCGAGAGCGCCGACCTCCTCCGGCCCGGCCAGCACGGCACCACCTTCGGTGGCAACCCCGTCGCCTGCGCCGCCGGCCTCGCCGTGATCGACACCATCGCCGCCGACGGACTGCTCGACCGGGTGAAGGCGCGCGGCGAGCGGCTGCGCTCCGGAATCGAGGGCCTGCTCGACGGCCGGGGCCACCCACTGGTATCCCACGTCCGCGGCGCCGGCCTGCTGCTGGGTATCGTGCTGACCGGGCCGCTCGCCGCGAAGGTGCAGCAGGCGGCTCAGGAGGCCGGGTTCCTGGTCAACGCGCCCGCCCCCGACGTCGTACGGCTGATGCCGCCGTTCGTCATCACCGAGGCCGAGGTGGACGCGTTCGTCGAGGCCCTGCCCGGCATCCTCGACGCAGCGGGACGATCCGGAGAATGAGACGACGATGAGTCACGCGCAGGAACACGAGCAGAACGGCCAGTCCGTCCCGCAGACCCGCACCGCCCGCCACCGCCGGATCGTGGACATCCTCAACCGGCAGCCGGTCCGGTCCCAGAGCCAGCTCGCGAAGCTGCTCGCCGACGACGGCCTGAGCGTCACCCAGGCGACGCTCTCACGGGACCTCGACGAACTCGGCGCGGTCAAGATCCGCAACACCGGCGGCGAGCTGATCTACGCGGTGCCCAGCGAGGGCGGCTTCCGCACTCCGCAGGCCCCCCTCGGGGAGTCGGCGAAGGAGGAAAGGATGCGGCGCCTCTCCGGGGAGCTGCTGATCTCGGCGGAGGCCTCCGCGAACCTCGTGGTCCTGCGCACCCCGCCCGGAGCGGCCCAGTTCCTCGCCTCGGCGATCGACCAGGCCGAACTCCAGGCGATCCTCGGCACCATCGCGGGCGATGACACGCTGATGCTGATCAGCCGCGACCCGGCCGGCGGCCAGGCCCTCGCCGACCACCTCCTGCGGCTGGCCCAGAAGGAGAGCTGAGGCCCGCGGCGGGCGCCGGGTCGCCGTGTGGCGCCCCGGCGGGCGTCTCAGTACCGCGTCACGTCCAGCGGGCCCGACCCCGTGCCGATCGCCAGGTGCGGGGCGCGGCGGGGGTCGGCCCAGCGGAGGATCTCGCGCATGGCGCCCTCCGGGACCGAGACGCAGCCGGCGGTGGCGCCCTTGCCGTTCACGTGCAGGAAGATGCCCGCGCCCCGACCCCGTACCGGCCGCTCGTAGTTGAAGCCGACGACCAGGGCGTGGGCGTACTGCCGCGCGTACGTCACGAGGTGCTCCGCCTCGGTGGCCGCGCAGTCGGCGGGCAGCGGCTCGACCCAACGGTTGTAGCTGCCCGAGGCGTTGTCCTGGCACCACCACGAACGGTCCGTCACCCGCCGGTAGGCGTACGAGGTTCCGGCCGGGGCGTGCGCGATGCCGAAGGCGTACGGGAGGTCGTACAGGCCCGTCGGAGTGGTGTTCGTGCCCTGGGTCCGGGTCGCGCCGTCGGTCAGGCCCTTCGCACCGAACCGGGCGGGCGCGCTGCCGGCCTCGTACCAGCGGCCGGCGCGCCGGTCCCACCAGGTCAGCAGCCCCGTGGTGGATCCGGCGTCGGGCGCGACGGCGGTGATCAGTTGGCTCCCGCCGCCGGTGTCGGCGAGACGGGCGGGCAACGGCGGGGGTCCGTGGGGGGCCGGCGGGCCCTGCGGGAGCAGGGCGGCGGCGATCAGCGAGCCGGTGACGAGGGCGGTACGCAGCACCCGTCGGACGGTACGGGCCCGAGCGGCGACCACCCCGCAGACAGGCCGCGCCCCCCGCCGTGGTGCACCCGTACGCCCCTGCCGGGCCCGGCAGGGCCCCGGCACCTCCCGACCCCCGCGACGACACGGGCGCGGGCCCGCCGACCGGTCGGGCCGGGCCTCACCGCCCGGGACGCCGGCTCGGGCCGGCCGACCGGCCGTTCTCCAGGACGTACCGCCGCGACAACCCCGCAAGCTCCCGGGGATCGAATCCGCCCCGCGCGGCCGTCGTCGCCCAGTCCCAGCGCCGCAGCAGCGGCAGGGCCACGTGCCGCAGCACCGGGTCGGGATCGTCCAGCAGGGCCACGGCCGCCCGCAGCCCCTCGTCCGCCCCCTGCGCGGCCAGCAGGCGCACGGCGGCCCTACGGGTGTGTGCGGCCCGGTCCCGGCCGGCACGGGAGGCCAGCCAGTGGGTCGGCAGCAGCCGTGCCACCGGCAGGAGCGACAGCGTCACCTCGCGGGCCACGGCCGGAGCCGGATCGTCCAGCAGCGGACGCAGCACCTCCGGGCGGGAGCCGGGGCCGCCGAGCTGCCGGAGCGCGGCGACGGCGGCCGCCCGGACCGGTCCGTCGCGGTGGTCCAACAGGCCGACCAGCACGGTGGAATCCTCGCGCCGGGCGCATTCGGCCAGGCCGAGCACGGCGCCGGGCGACGGGTCCCGGGCGCACCGCCGCAGGTAGTGCTCCCGGGCGTCGGCGCCCTGCCCGTCCCGCTGCCGGAGCAGCCACCGGGCGCACGCCCGGACCAGCGCGGACGGGTCGGCGAGGTGACGCTCGGTCTCCCCGGCCCGCCCGGCCGCCCGCAGCGCCGTGACGCCGGAGGCCCGGACGAAACCGGAGCGGGCCCCCAACAGGGCGTCGAGGGCCTCCGGGTCCGGGCCGTGCGCGGCCAGGGCGGCCAGGGCGGCGTCCGTCCACAGGCGGCGCAGCACCGCATCGGGTTCCCGGACGGCCCGCCGGGCCGCCTCGGCGGCAGTGGGCGGGGTGGTTTCGAGGGTGATCCGGACGGCCGTCCGCCGGGTCGGCAGGTGGTGGTGGCGGTACAGCCCCGTCAGGACCTCCGCGTGGGCGGGATCGCGCAGTGCCGCCTGGAGCGTCTCGACGGCCCAGCGGCCCTCGCGCCGTGCCCGCACGTGCGTCGCCATGGGCATCGCCGCCCGCAGGGTCCCCGGACCCGACTCGCCCAGCGCCGCGAGCAGGACCGACCGGGCGGCGTCGCGCACCTGGGGGACCCAGTCGGCGCAGCGCAGGACGACGAGCGGCAGCAGTTCGGGATGCCCGGGCGCCGCGCGGACCGCGGCCTCCCTGACCCGGCCATCGGGGTGGCACAGCGCGATCCCGGCCGGCTCGCGCCCGAGGCGGTGGTGGGGCAGTAGTCGGCGGACCCCGAGGTCGAGCATCGTCCAGGCGTCGGGGTTCCCGGTGTCGATCGCCGTGTCGAGGGGAGCGCCCTCGTGCCCGCCCACCTCGACCGTGCCGCCGTCGTGCGCGCGGCCCGTGACGCGCCGCACCGCGCGCTCCAGCCGCCGCCACGCCTGCGGGCCGTCACCGTCGAGGCGCCGCGAGGAGTCCGGCTCGTGGAGCGGACGCTGTGCGGGGGAGCGGAACCGGGTGGGGTCGAGGGGCGGGGGTGGCTGCATGGGCGCAGCCTAGGTCCGTCGGGTGGGGGCTGACCTCCCGATATTCCCTCGATTGACGAAACATGCAGAGCAGTGCATAGTTATGCCTGTCGTTGGGTGAACCATGCCGGACCCAGTGCGGCCCAGGGGTTCATCGAGATCTTCGGTCCCGCTCCGAGGATCGCCGCACGCCGCGACCTCGCCCGATCCCGGTCGTTCTCACCACGCAGTACGGGACGGTCTCCCCGCAACCTCCGCGACGGGGAGGCCGTCGCACCACCACCCTCATGAGGAGCAGTAGCTGTGAGCAGCAACAACGGTGACGTCCGGCTCTGGGGCGGCCGGTTCGCCGATGGCCCTTCCGAGGCCCTCGCGAAGCTTTCCGCGTCGGTCCACTTCGACTGGCGGCTCGCCCCGTACGACATCGCCGGCTCGCGCGCCCACGCCCGCGTCCTGCACAAGGCGGGTCTGCTCACCTCCGAGGAACTCGACCGCATGACGGCCGGGCTGGACCGGCTCGAAGCCGACGTCGCCGACGGCTCCTTCGTGGGCACCGTCGCGGACGAGGACGTCCACACCGCCCTGGAGCGGGGACTGCTGGAGCGGCTCGGCGCCGACCTCGGCGGCAAGCTGCGGGCCGGCCGTTCGCGCAACGACCAGGTGGCCACCCTCTTCCGGATGTACCTGCGCGACCACGCGCGGATCATCGGCGGGCTGATCGCCGACCTCCAGGACGCCCTGATCGGCCTCGCCGAGGCGCACCCGGACGTGGCGATGCCGGGCCGCACGCACCTCCAGCACGCGCAGCCGGTCCTCTTCGCCCACCACGTACTGGCCCACGTGCAGCCCCTGTCCCGGGACGCCGAGCGGTTGCGGCAGTGGGACACCCGCACCGCCGTCTCCCCGTACGGCTCGGGCGCGCTGGCCGGCTCCTCGCTGGGCCTGGACCCGGAGCAGGTGGCCGCCGACCTGGGCTTCGAACGGGGTTCGGTCGGCAACTCGATCGACGGCACGGCCTCCCGCGACTTCGTCGCCGAGTTCGCCTTCGTGACCGCGATGATCGGGATCAACCTCTCCCGGATCGCCGAGGAGATCATCCTCTGGAACACGAAGGAGTTCTCCTTCGTCACCCTCCACGACGCCTTCTCCACCGGCTCGTCGATCATGCCGCAGAAGAAGAACCCCGACATCGCGGAGCTGGCGCGCGGCAAGTCGGGCCGGCTCATCGGCAACCTGACCGGTCTGCTCGCCACGCTCAAGGCGCTGCCGCTGGCCTACAACCGTGACCTCCAGGAGGACAAGGAGCCGGTCTTCGACTCCTGCGACACCCTGGAAGTCCTCCTCCCCGCCTTCACCGGCATGATGGCGACCCTCACGGTCAACCGGGAGCGGATGGAGGAGCTGGCTCCGGCCGGTTTCTCCCTCGCGACCGACATCGCGGAATGGCTGGTCAAGCAGGGCGTCCCGTTCCGGGTGGCGCACGAGGTGGCCGGCGAGTGCGTCAAGGTGTGCGAGGGCGAGGGCATCGAGCTCGACCAGCTCACCGACGACCAGTTCGCCAAGATCTCGGAGCACCTCACCCCCGAGGTCCGGACCGTCCTGAACGTGAAGGGCGCGCTCGCCTCCCGCAACGGCCGGGGCGGCACCGCCCCCTCGGCCGTCGCGATCCAGCTCACGGAGCTGAAGGCGGACCTGGTCATCCAGCACGCCTGGGCGATCCACAAGCAGTAGTCCCCCCTGGGGGCCGTGCCCGAAGGGGCGGGCGGGAGCCGACCGTGCTCCCGCCCGCCCCTTCCGCGTCGGCGGTCGGCGGGGCTCCCCACCCCCTCCGCGTGGGGACCGGGATCAGTGCCCGTCCTCGGCCCAGGAGGCCAGGGCGTCGAAGTCCTCCCGTAGCAGGCCGTACCGCTCGTCGATCCGCATCAGCAGCGCGTGCGCCGGGTGCCGCGCCTCGACGTACTCCCGGTCGGCGTCGCCGATGTCGTCGTCGATCCAGGCGAACTCCCGCCCGCCCGCGTACTCCAGGACGTACTGCGTCTTCCAGAACGTGCCGCGCGGCGCCCGGCCGTGCATCTGCGGCCAGTCGATGAACGGCAGCCGGGGCAGTCCCAGGTGCGGGCCTATCCAGTCGTTCGCCTCGTCCTTCCAGGTCGTCGCCCAGACCAGTTCGTACGACTCCGCCAGCGCCAGCAGCTCGGCTCCGTGGTCGTGGTTCAGCCAGACCCGCAGCGGCTTCGCGCTCTCGGACTCCCGCCAGCCCGTGGGGCGCATCCGGTGCGTGCTGTAGCCCTCGGGGCGGCGTTGGGGCTTGGCCGCGTACGGGTTCAGCGGGCCGTCGACGTCGATCAGCAGCAGTGGCTTCCTTGATCTCATCGCGCAAGAATTCCTTTCGGCCGCCGGGGCCGGCAGCTCATTTTCGGGTTGACCCATCGATCGAATGAGACGAGAACGTCTCATTCGGGTTATGCTCGTCTCATGGCCATGGATCGTGACCAGGTGCTCCGCTCTGCGGCCGCCCTGCTTTCCCGCAAATCGACCGCGACGATGGACGAGGTCGCCCGCGCCGCCGGAATCGGCCGCGCGACCCTCCACCGGCACTTCGCCGGCCGGGACGCCCTCGTACGGGCCCTGGAGGAACTCGGCATCCGCGAGTTCGAGGTCGCCTTCGACAACGCCCGCCTCGAAGAGGACACGGCGGTGGACGCGCTGCGGCGCCTGGTCGCCGAGGCCGAACCGAACGCCCAACTGCTGGCCTTCCTCGTCACCGAGAACCAGCTCTTCGAGGGCGACCAGGTCAACGAGGGATGGGCCCGCCTCGACGCCCGCGTCAGCGCGCTCTTCCGGCGCGGCCAACAGGAGGGCGACATCAGGATCGACCTGAGCACCGCCTGGCTGACGGAGGCCCTCTACGGCCTCATCGGCGCCTGCGCCTGGGCCGTGATGGACGGCCGGGTCGCCGCCAAGGACTTCCAGTACATGATCATCGAGTTGCTGCTCGGTGGCGCACGACGGAGTGTGGAGTGATGAGCCGTACCGAACAGCTGAACCGGCGGACCGGAGCGGAGGGCGCGGGTCGCGGACGTTGGCTCGCCCTGTCCGTGCTCGTCCTGGCCGTGCTGCTGGTCGCGGTGGACGCCACCGTACTCGGTCTCGCCACCCCTGCCCTGAGCGAGGACCTCAAGCCGTCCGGCACGCAACTGCTCTGGATCGGCGACATCTACTCGTTCGTGATCGCCGGACTGCTCGTCTCCATGGGCTCCCTCGGCGACCGCATCGGACGCAAGAAGCTGCTGCTCGTCGGCGCCACCGCCTTCGGCGCCGTCTCGGTCCTCAACGCCTACGCGACGAGCCCCGAGATGATGATCGTCGCCCGGGCCCTGCTCGGCGTCGCCGGCGCCACCCTGATGCCGTCCACCCTCGCGCTGATCCGCAACATCTTCCACGACCCGAAGGAACGCAGCCTCGCCATCGGCATCTGGGGCGCCACCGCCTCGGCGGGCGCGGCCGTCGGACCGGTCGTCGGCGGAGCCCTCCTCCAGCACTTCTGGTGGGGCTCGGTCTTCCTGATCAACCTGCCGGTCATGATCGCACTGGTGCTCGTCGGCATCAAGCTCCTGCCCGAATCCAAGAACCCGGTGGCCGGCCCCTGGGACCTGGTCAGCGTCGCCCTGTCGCTCGTCGGCATCATCGGCGTCGTCTACGCCGTCAAGGAAGTCGCCACCCACGGCCTCACCTGGGGCGTGTGGGCCGCCGCCGTCATCGGAGCCGGCTGCCTGTACGCCTTCGTCCGGCGCCAGTTCACCCTGCCGTCCCCGCTCCTCGACATGCGGCTCTTCAAGCACCGCGGCTTCTCCGGCGCGGTCCTCGCCGACCTCCTCACCGTGTTCGGCCTCTCCGGCCTGGTCTTCTTCCTCTCCCAGTTCCTCCAGCTCGTGCAGGGCCGGGACCCCCTGGAAGCGGGACTGGCCGAACTGCCCGCCGCGATCGGCGCGGTCGTCACCGGTCTCGTCGCCGGCAGCTACGCCCGCAAGTACTCGGTACGGGGCATCGTCGCGGGCGGCCTCGCCGCCATCGGCCTGGCCCTGGCCGCGCTCACCGTGATCCACAAGGAGACCGGCTACCCGCTGCTCGGCGCCGCCCTGCTCGTCGTCGGCCTCGGCGCGGGCTTCTCCTTCACCGTCACCGCCGACGTGATCCTCTCCAGCGTCCCCAAGGAACAGGCCGGATCCGCCTCGGCCGTCTCCGAGACCGCCTACGAACTCGGCGCCGCGCTCGGCATCGCCCTGCTCGGCTCCATCGTGACCGGCGTCTACCAGAGCTTCACCGCCCCCGCCGGCGTCCCCGCCCCCGTCGCCGACGCCGCGCACGAGTCACTGGGCGGTGCGGTGGAGGCCGCGAAGTCCCTGGACCCGCTGACCGCCTCGCAGATGGTCGGTTCCGCCCAGGAGGCCTTCGTCGACGGCCTGCGGCTCGCCTCAGGCGTCGGCGCGGCCGTCCTCCTGGCCACCGCCGCGGCCGCCTGGTTCCTCCTCAGGGGCCAGCGGCTCCAGGACGGACTGGAGCACTGACCCGCCGTCCGCACGTCAAGGGGAGCCGCCCCGAACGTGGTTGACACCGCACGGAACGCCGGGACACCATCCCGGCGATGGAGATCAACGACCTGACCCCGGCCGAACGCCGCGTATGGGAAGCCTTCCCGCGCGGCGTTCGCGTCGATTTCCGGACGGATCCCGACGAGACCGGGGCCGGCGGGGCGACCTGGGGCCCCGAGCGGACCGTGCGCGGCGACGTGCTCACCGCCCTGTTGCTGGACGGCCCCCGCGTCGAGGGGCGGGTCCCCGGACTCAACCTCAGGGGCGCCCGGATCACCGGCCCGCTGAACCTCAAGTACGCCGTCGTCGAGCACGCCGTCCGGCTGCGGGCCTGCTGGTTCGAACGCCGACCCGTGCTCTACGGGGCCCAGCTCAGGTCCCTCGTCGTCAACGACTCCACCCTCCCCGGCCTGACCGCCGGCATGGCCCGCTTCGACGTCGCGCTCAAACTGTCCTGCTGCCGCCTCACCGGACCGGTCCGGCTCTCCGGGGCCCGGATCGCCGGCGGCCTCTTCCTGTCCAGGTCGGTCATCGGAGTCCTCCCGGGCGAGGGCGACCCGGAGGAGGCGGCGGAGCCTCCGCTCCAGGTCAACCATGCGGAGATAGGCGCTGACGTCATCGCCGTCGGGGTCACCGTGCACGGCGAGACCCGCGCCAACGGCTCCACCGTCGCCGGCCTGCTCAACCTCGACGACGCCCGGCTGCTGGCGCCCGGGGACACCGCCCTGCACGCGGAGAACCTCACCGTCGGCAGCGACCTGCGGGCGATGCGGGCTGAGTTCCGGGGCCGGATCAACCTCACCGGCTCCCGCATACCGGGCCAGCTCAACCTCGCCCACGCCCGCCTGCGCAACCCCGGCGCGGTGGCGCTGCGCGCCTCCAGCTGCGCCATCGGGGAGGTATGGCTGCGTGCCTGCCCCACGGTCGAGGGCGACGTGAACCTGCGCCGCTCCCAGATCGACCTCCTGCACGTGCCGCCGGGAACCTGGCCGTCGCGGATCCGCATCGACGGCCTCACCTACCGCACCCTCGCCCCCCACCTGCCCGCCACGGACCGGCTGCCCGCCCTGGAACGGGAGGAGTCCGGCTACCTCCCGTACGCCTACGAACAACTGGCGGCGGCCTACCGTACGGTCGGCGACGAGACGGCGGCCCGGACCGTGCAGCTCGCCAAGCTCCGCCGGCACCGCCGCACCCTGCCCCGGCCCGCGCGACTGTGGGGGCTGCTCCAGGACGTCACCGTCGGCTACGGTTTCCGGCCGCTGCGCGCGGCCGGATGGCTCGCGGCGCTGCTGATGACCGGGGCGATCGCCTACGGACTGCGCCCGCCGAGGGCACTGAAACCGGGGGAGGCCCCCGACTTCAACGCGGTCTTCTACACGATCGACCTGATGGTGCCGATCGTCGGCTTCGGCCAGGAGTCGGCGTACGCGCCGGGCGGCTGGTACCAGTGGCTGTCGTACCTGCTCATCGTGACCGGCTGGATCCTCGCCACCACGACGGCGGCGGGCGTCAGCCGGTCCCTCCAACGCCAGTGAACGGGCGTCAGGCGGCCTTCGCCTTGGTGGCGTACATGTCCACGTACTCCTGACCCGACAGGCGCATGACCTCGGCCATCACCGAGTCCGTGACGGCGCGCAGCACGTAGCGGTCGCGGTCCATGCCCTCGTAGCGGGAGAACTCCATCGGCTCGCCGAAGCGGACGGTGACCCGGCCCGGGCGGGGCATGCCCGCGCCGCCGGGCTGGAGCTTGTCGGTGCCGATCATCGCGAAGGGGACGACGGGCGCGCCGGTCATCAGGGTCAGGCGGGCGATGCCGGTGCGGCCCCGGTACAGGCGGCCGTCGGGGGAGCGGGTGCCCTCGGGGTAGATGCCGAAGATCTTGCCCTCGTCGAGGATGCGTCGACCGGTCATCAGGGCCGCGACCCCGCCGTTCGCACCGTCACGGTCGACGGGGATCATGCCGGCGCCGGTGAAGAACCACGCCATCAGCCGGCCCTTGAGGCCCTTGCCCGTCACGTACTCGTCCTTGCCGATGAAGTGGACCGTACGGTCGCAGACCAGCGGGAGGATCATCGAGTCGATGAAGGTGAGGTGGTTGCCCGCCAGGATCACCGCACCGGTGCCGGGAATGTTCTCGATGCCCTCCACGCGGGTGCGGAACATCAGGCGCATGACCGGTCCGACAGTGGCTTTGATGAGCGCGGTACGGAACAACGTGAGCCCTCCGGCATCGAAAAGCGGTTTCGCACCACACGGCGGTAGTGCAGGTGAGGACGATACTCGCGGGTCAGCCCTGATCGCACATCGGGTTCACGAGGCGGATACGTGATGTTGACGCACGTTTCCGCCATGTTCCGCGGTGGACCGCGTTCCCGTCACCCTCCCTTGCCTACCATCGGCACGCCGATTCGGGCCGCGGGACACCCGGAACCCCGGGAGAGCGAGCCCCTTTCAGACCGAGGAGTGCACGGATGACACAGGGTGGGGCAGCGCGGCGCACGGTCCTGGGGGCGGCGGTCCTGGCGGCCGGAACCTCGATGACCGCCCTCGGGGCGGGCACGGCCTCCGCGGCCGGCGGCGAACGGGCCGCCGACGCGCAGGGCAGGGGCGGCGGCTACCGGGATCTGCCGGTCCCGACGGTGATCGGGCACCGGGGCGCGAGCGGCTACCGGCCCGAGCACACCCTGGGCTCCTACCAGCTGGCCCTCGACCTGGGCGCCGACGTGATCGAACAGGACCTCGTCCCCACCAAGGACGGCCACCTGGTCTGCCGCCACGAGAACGAGATCGGCGGCACCACCGACGTCGCCGACCATCCCGCCTTCGCCGCCCGGCGCACCACCAAGTCCATCGACGGGGTCCCCGTCACCGGCTGGTTCACCGAGGACTTCACCCTCGCCGAGCTGAAGACCCTCCGCGCGAAGGAACGGATCCCCGCGGTCCGCCGGCGCAACACCCTCTACGACGGCCGGTGGGCCGTCCCCACCTTCGAAGAGGTGCTGCGCTGGGCGAACCGGGAGGGCCGACGGCGCGACAAGCAGGTCTGGCTGCACGTCGAGACCAAGCACCCCAGCTACTTCCGGGGCCTGGGCCTCGGCCTGGAGGAGCCCCTCGCCCGGCTCCTGCGCCGCTACGGACGCGACGGCCGGGACGCCGCCGTGTTCCTCCAGTCCTTCGAACCCTCCAGCATCCAGCGGCTCTCCCGGCTGGTCTCCGCCCCGCGCGTCGTGCTGCTCTCCGCCGCGAACACCCGGCCCTGGGACTTCGAGGTGGCCAAGGACCCCCGAACCGTCGCCGACCTCGTCAAGCCCGAGGGCCTCAAGTGGATCTCCGGCTTCGCCCAGGGCATCGGCCCCACCCTGGACCTGGTCATCCCGCGCGACGCGGCCGGAAGGCTCGCCGCGCCCACCACCCTCGTCAGGGACGCCCACGCACGGGGGCTGCTGCTGCACCCCTACACCGCGCGCAACGAGAACAGCTTCCTGCCGGCCGAGTACCGCAAGGGCACCGATCCGGCCGAATACGGGGACGCCTTCGGCGCGTACGCGAAGTACTTCGAACAGGGCATCGACGGGATCTTCACCGACAACCCCGACACCGGCCTGCTCGCCGCGGAGGCCTTCCGCCCCGGCCGCGGCACCGACCGCTAGGCCGGACGGCACCGACTGCCGGGCCCGGACGGCACCGACCGTCGGGCCCGGGCGGCGGCGAGCGCCCGGGCGGAACCGACACCGCGGGCGTCAACCGGCAAGCTCCCGTCCCCGTACGGGTGGGCCGGGTCCGGCGGGGAAACCGTCCGGGCCGGCCCCCGCGTCCCGCCCGGCATGGACCTCCTGAAGGACTCCGACCTGCTGACCGAACTCGGCCCGCTGCTCTCCGCCGAGGCCGCCGCGGAAGCCCCGGCCGCCGGGGTCGACGCCGCCGATCTGGAACAGGCCGTCTGGGTAAGGCTGCTGGAGCACGGCCCGCGCGGGACCGAACCCGCCGGGCCCACCGGCCGGGCCCGCTGGTTGCGGCGGGCGGTGCGGGCCGAGGCCCGGCTCGCCCGGCGCCGGGCCCGGCGCGAGGTCCCGTACGGCGGATCGCCGGCCGACGCCGGCGGGGAACCCGAGGGCGCCCTGCTGCACGGCGAGGACAACCGGGCCCTCCGCTCGGCGGTCGCCCGGTTGCCCGGACGCTGTCCGGAACTCATGGGAGCACTTCTTTCGCCAAGAGACCTCACCTACCGTGAAATCGCAGGAGAGTTGGGTATCTCACAAGGAAGTTTGGGGCCCGTCCGTTCCCGTTGCCTGGGATGTCTGCGCAGAATGCTCGCTGCAGAGGTTGCGGCTCCTGGCCTGCGGGGAAAGGAGCGGTAGACCAAGGGGCCACCAGGTGAGCGGGAGGCATGCGCACATGGGCATGAGCGTGACGATTTCGGCGGCGACCGCCGAGGACGCCGAGCAGATCTTCAAGCTGCAGTATCTGGCGTTCCAGCGGGAGGCCGAGCTCTACGGCAACTACCTCATCCAGCCGCTCACCCAGTCCCTGGACTCCCTCAAGGCGGAGCTGGCCTCGGACACCGTCCTGGTGGCCCGGCTCGGCGACGAGGTGGTCGGCACGGTCCGCGGTCGCGTCGGCGAGGACGGCACGGCGAGCATCGCCAAGCTGTGCGTGCACCCCCGGCTCCAGGGCCACGGCCTCGGCGCCCGTCTGCTGCGCGGCGTCGAGGAGGCCCTCGCGGACCTGACCTCCCCGACCCGTTTCCGCCTGCACACGGGCCACAAGAGCGAGTCGAACCTGCGGCTCTACCGCAAGGCCGGCTACCTGGCCGTGGGCAACCGCACCGCCTCCGACGGCGTGGTGCTGGTGATCCTGGAGAAGGAAGCCAAGGACGCCACGGACTTCGCGGTCAGCGCGTAGGGCCCGACCGCTCGCGCGAACGGCCCCGCACCGCGGGGCCGTTCGTGTCGTTGGCCGTCGTTTCCGGCGGGGCCGGCGTACCGGCACGGGCCGCGGACGCCGGCCGGGACCGTGGTGCCGCGTCCTCCGCCTTACGCCGCCGGGTTCGGCCCACCCCGGGTCCCGTCCTACGCGGTGTCGCGCCGGGCGCGCAGCCAGAGCATTCCGGTGATCGGCAGGATCACCGGGATGAACAGGTACCCCATGCCGAAGTCCGACCAGACGGTCGCGTCGGGGAACGCCTCCGGGCGGACCAGGGTCCAGGTGCCGACGGCCAGCACGCCGGCGAGTTCGACGGCGCAGCACACCAGGGCCGCCCTGCGGGCCCTCTCCCCGCCCCGCACCAGTGAGTACGTGATGAAGGCGTAGGCCAGCGCGGCCGCCCCGGACAGCGAGTACGCCAGCGGCGCCCGGTCGAACTCGGTGGACATCTGGTACGCCGAGCGCGAGACGGCGCCGACCACCATCACCCCGTACAGCCAGACCAGCAGCAGTCCCGGTCCGGAGACGAGGCGGCGCCGTCCGGCGGGCTCGGTCGCGGTCGTGTTGGTGTCAGGCACCGGCGCTTCCCCAGATGTCGTAGAGCCGTACTTCGAGGACGGCGAGGACGACCGCGCCCGCGGCCACCGTCACCGAACCCCACTTCGTCCGCTCGGTCAGCGAGAGCATTCCGGCGGCCGGGACCGCCGCGAAGGCGCCCAACAGGTAGGCCACGAAGATCACCGTGCCCTGGCCGGGCTTCTCGCCCCGACCCAGCTGGACCAGGCCGATCACCAGCTGGGCCAGGACCAGGACGGTCACCACGGCCATGCCGATGAAGTGCCAGTCCTTGGTCGGCTGGTCCCGCCAGGCGGCGTGGCCGCACCAGGCGGCGAGGGCGAGGGCGGCCGCGCCGATGGCGACCGTCAGGGCGTCGAGCATGCAGCGAGGGTATTACGGGCCGAAAGACCCGATGCGCTCACCCCTGGGCGCGGGCTTTGCTGGAAGGCATGAAGATGCATGCCGAAGCCCTGCTGTTCGACAACGACGGCACCCTCGTGTCGTCCATGGACTCCGTCCACCGCTGCTGGGACCGCTGGGCCCGGGAGTACGGGATCACCGAGGAGGCCTTCGCCCGGGTCGTGCTGCACGGCCGCCCCGCGACGGAGATCATCGCCGAGCTGCTGCCCGAGGAGGTGCGGGCCGAGGCCCTCGCCCGCATCGAGGCCCTGGAGGTGGCGGACGTCCCCGGCGGAGTCGTCCTCCTCCCGGGCACGAAGGAACTGCTGTCCGCGCTGCCCGCGGGCCGCTGGGCCGTGGTCACCTCCGCGACCCGCCCGCTGGCCGAGGCCCGGCTCCGCGAGGTGGGCATCGACTTCCCCGAGCTGGTGGCCGCCGACGACATCACGCGCGGCAAGCCCGACCCCGAGCCGTTCCTGCTCGCCGCCCGTCGTCTGGGCGTCGATCCGGCCCGCTGCGTGGTCTTCGAGGACGCCCCCGCAGGTCTGGCCGCCGGTCGCGCGGCCGGCATGCGGACCGTGGCCTTGACCACAACGCACCCCGCCGCGGAGCTCGACGCGGACATGGTCGTGCGGGACCTCTCGGCCGTGTCGGCACTGGTCACGGACGCCGGCGTCACGCTTGGGACGACCGACGGAAGGTGACCGGGCTTGTCCGTAATGCGGCCAGAATCCGTCCGCTATACGGACAGTGTTGATCGGTGAGTCGTCATGTCTGCTTTACTTGGGTCCATGACCACGACGAGCAGCCGCACCCTTGCGACCGAGGCGACCACGACGCCCGGTGCTCGTTGTATGTGTCGAATGTGCGCCTTCTGAGGGCCCCTTTTCCTGCAGTCCCGCGCCCCGAAGCGAGACCGGCCGAGCCGCTCCGCCACCACGTCGGCACCTGACCGACCCGTACGGACCGCTCCTGCCCCGCGCACGTGTCGACGTCATCCATTTGTGACGGTCGGACCCGTATTGCGTCCCCAGATGTTTGCCCCGTGCCCGGCACCCCGCTGCGCCGCGCACTCGACAGCGACGGAATTCCTGTGATCACCACATCGGGCCTCACGAAGGTCTACCAGTCCCGTGGCCGCGAGGTCACCGCCCTGGACGGCGTCGACCTCCACGTCCGCGAGGGCGAGGTGTACGGAGTCATCGGCCAGAGCGGAGCCGGCAAGTCCTCCCTCATCCGCTGCGTGAACCTGCTGGAGCGTCCCACCACCGGCACGGTGACCGTCGACGGCGTCGACCTCACCGCGCTGGCCGGTCGAGGCCGGCGCGCCGGCAAGGACCTCCGCGAGGCCCGCAGCCGCATCGGCATGGTGTTCCAGCACTTCAACCTGCTGTCGTCGCGGACCGTGCAGGCCAACGTCGAGCTGCCCCTGGAGATCCTCGGGGTCTCCGGCCGCGAGCGCTCCCGCAAGGCCACCGAACTCCTCGACCTCGTGGGCCTCGCCGACAAGGCCAAGGCCTACCCCGCCCAGCTCTCAGGCGGCCAGAAGCAGCGCGTCGGCATCGCCCGCGCCCTGGCCGGCGACCCCAAGGTGCTGCTCTCCGACGAGGCCACCAGCGCCCTGGACCCCGAGACCACCCGCTCGATCCTCCAGCTGCTGCGCGACCTCAACCAGCAGCTCGGCCTGACCGTCCTGCTCATCACGCACGAGATGGACGTCGTCAAGTCCGTCTGCGACTCCGCCGCGCTGATGAAGCGGGGCCGGATCATCGAGTCCGGCACCGTCGCCGAACTGCTGGCCACCCCCGGCTCCGAACTGGCCGGGGAGCTCTTCCCGGTCAGCGGCAACGCCACCGGCCCGGACCGCACCGTCGTCGACGTCACCTTCCACGGCGACGCCGCCACCCAGCCGGTCATCTCCCAGCTGTCGCGGACCTACAACATCGACATCTCGATCCTCGGCGCGGCGATGGACACCGTCGGCGGCCGGCAGGTGGGCCGCATGCGCATCGAGCTCCCGGGCCGCTACGAGGACAACGTGGTCCCCGTCGGCTTCCTGCGCGAGCAGGGCCTCCAGGTCGACGTCGTCGACGACGAACCCACGACGCAGGACGTCGACTCCGAGCTGGCCGCACTGGTCGAGGATGGTGCCAAGTGACCTGGTCCGAGATGCAGCCCCTGCTCACCCAGGGCACCTACGACACCCTCTACATGGTGCTGTGGTCCACCCTGGTGACCGTCCTCGGCGGACTGCCCATCGGCGTCCTGCTCGTCCTCACCGACAAGGGCGGCCTCCTGCAGAACCAGCCGCTCAACAAGGTCCTCGGCGTGATCGTGAACATCGGCCGCTCGCTGCCGTTCATCATCCTGCTCATCGCCGTGATCCCCTTCACCACCGCGGTCGTCGGCACCTTCATCGGCCCCACGGCCATGATCGTCCCGCTGTCCATCGGAGCCATCCCCTTCTTCGCCCGGCTCGTCGAGACCGCCGTCCGCGAGGTGGACCACGGCCTGATCGAGGCCGTCGAGTCCATGGGCGGCGGCATCCCGACCCTCGTCGGCAAGGTGCTGCTGCCGCAGGCCCTGCCCTCGCTGATCGCCGGCGTCACCACCACCCTGATCACCCTGATCGGCTACTCGGCCATGGCTGGTGCCGTCGGCGGCGAAGGGCTCGGATCCAAGGCCATCACCTACGGCTTCCAGCGCTTCGAGACCGGTTTCATGGTCGCCACCGTCGTCATCCTGATCGCCCTCGTCACGGTGATCCAGCTGATCGGCGACGGAGTGGTCCGCATCCTGTCCCGCAGGGGCCGGACGGCCTGACCGCCCGACGCGGCACGAACGATTTCCCCCTCCCCAGAGAGCCCGCACTTGTCGTGCTTGGGCCACCACCCAGCGGGCACCCCGGTACCCGCAGCAAGAAAGGCACTCTTCGTGCGCAAGAACATCAAGCTCACCGCATTCGCCGCCGCCTCCGCCGCGCTCGCCCTCGGCCTCACCGCCTGCGGCAGCTCCTCGGACCCGTCCTCCTCCACCAAGGCCGACGGCGCCAAGGTCGACGAGAGCAAGGCCCTGGTCATCGCGGCCTCCCCGAGCCCGCACGCCGACATCCTGAACTTCGTCAAGGACAAGCTCGCGGCGAAGGACGGCCTCAAGCTGGAGGTGAAGGAGTTCACGGACTACGTCCTGCCCAACACCGCCACCGAGCAGGGCCAGGTCGACGGCAACTACTTCCAGCACAAGCCGTACCTCGACGACTTCAACAAGAAGAACGGCACGCACATCGTGCCCGTCGTGAACGTGCACCTGGAGCCCCTCGGCCTCTACTCCAAGAAGGTCAAGTCGCTCGCCGACATCAAGGCCGGCCAGACCATCGCCGTCCCGAACGACACCACCAACGAGGGTCGCGCGCTCCAGCTGCTCGCCGCGAACAACCTGATCACCCTCAAGGAAGGCGTCGGCACCGGCGCCAAGCTGTCCGACATCACCGACAAGAAGGGCCTGGAGTTCAAGGAGCTGGAGGCCGCCACGGTCCCGCGCGCCCTGAACGACGTAGACGCCGCGATCATCAACGGCAACTACGCCCTTGAGGCCAACCTGTCGCCGGCCAAGGACGCCCTGGTCCTGGAGAAGGCCGAGGGCAACCCGTACGCCAACTTCCTGGCGGTCAAGGACGGCAACCAGAACGACCCGCGCGTCCAGAAGCTCGCCAAGCTCCTGAACTCCGACGAGGTCAAGAAGTTCATCGAGGAGAAGTACCAGGGCTCGGTCACCCCGGCCTTCGGCGCACCCGCCGCCTCCTGACGCACCACCCCGCCGAGGGCGGACCGCCCCGCCGACGGCGGAATTCCGGCCCCGCGCACCCACCAGGGCGCGCGGGGCCGGACGCATGGGCGCGGGGCCCGCGGCTGCCCGCTTCCGGGCAGCCCGACCCTGCACATCCCCCGGTCGATGCTGCATGCTGTGGCCTACGACCCGCATGAACGGTCCCGCACCACGGTCGCCCCACGTTCTCAGGCATGGAGCTGCGCATGACTACCACCTTCCCGGACGTCACCATCAGCACGGACCGGCTGGTGCTGCGGGCCTTCGAGGAAGAGGACGTCACCGCGCTCGCCGAAATGATGAACGACGAACACATCACCGCCTGGACCTCGGTGCCGCACCCCTACACCCACGCCGATGCCGAAGCCTGGGCCACCCGCCAGGCCCACGCGGAACGCACCGAGGGCCGGGGAATCGTCTTCGCCGTCACCGAGTTCCTCACCCAGCGACTCGTCGGCATCGTCCACCTCCAGAACACCAACTGGCACACCCGCACCACCGAGGTCGGCTACGTCACCGCCCCCTGGGCCCGCGGCGAGGGATACGCCAGCGAGTCCGTGCTCGCCGTCGCCCAATGGCTCTTCCGCGACCGGCGGTTCGAGCGCCTCGAACTGCGCACCGCCGCCGACAACACCGCCTCCCAACAGGTAGCGCAGAAGATCGGCTGCATCAGCGAGGGCGTCCTGCGCAACGCCTGGATAGTGCGCACCCAGGCGGCCGACGGCAGTTGGGTCGAGACCCGTACCGACCTCATCGTCTGGAGCCTCGTCCCCGAGGACCTCGACGACTTCGACGACGCCGACGGGTACGACGGATACGACGTCCGGGGGAGCGGCGCGGACCACCCCGGCCGGTCCGGCCGTTCCGGCGACGAGGACCAGTACGCCTACGGCCGCCGGGCCGACGTCGGCGGGTACGCCGTCGGCGCCGACTGGCACTGACCGGTGCCGACCGGCACCACCCCGTGACCAGGTAGTCTCACCGTGCCCGACCCCGCGACACAGCTTCGCCTGCCCCCCACCACAGGAGACTGACGACGATGGCCGATCGGGTCACTGTGATCGGCTGGGACGGTTCGGCGCTCACCGCCGCCGCCAGGTCCGCGCTCTCGGCCGCCACCCTCGTGGCCGGCGCCGCCCACCACCTCGCGCTCCCCGAGGTCCCGCCCACCGCGGAGCGCGTCCGCCTCGGCAGCCTCGGCCTCGCCGCGCGCCGCATCGCCGGCCACCGCGGCACCGCCGTGGTCTTCGCCGACGGTGACCCCGGCTTCTTCGGCGTCGTACGCACCCTGCGCGCCCCGGAGCACGGCCTGGAGGTCGAGGTCGTCCCCGCGGTGTCCGCCGTCGCGGCCGCCTTCGCCCGCGCCGGCATGCCCTGGGACGACGCCCAGGTCGTCGTCGCCCACCCCCGAACCCTGCGCCGGGCCGTCAACGTCTGCCGGGCCCACGGCAAGGTGGCCGTCCTCACCTCGCCCGGCGCCGGACCGGTGGAACTCGCCCTGCTGCTCGACGGGGTCCACCGCACCTTCGTCATCTGCGAGGAACTGGGCACCGAACGCGAGCGCGTCACCGTCCTCACCTCCGACAAGGTCGCCGATCACACCTGGCGCGACCCGAACGTCGTCATCGTCATCGGCGGAGCCGGGCACTCCGCCGCACCCGCCGAAGCCGGCTGGCTCCTCGGCCGCACCCCCGCCGCGGGCCGCGGCTGGGCACGCCCCCAGGACCTTCCCGAGGGCCCCGAAGGCCCCGGGACCCTCGGCGAAGGGGAGTCGACACAGCTGCGCGCCGCGCAACTCGCCCGCCTCGGCCCCCGAACCGGCGACCTCGTCTGGGACATCGGCACCGGCTCCGGAGCCTTCGCGGTGGACGCGGCGGTCCTCGGAGCCGCCGTCATCGCCGTCGACGCCGACCCGCGCGCCTGCGACCGGGCAACCGCCGCCGCCCGCAAGCGCGGTGTCCAACTCCAGGTCCTCGCCGGCCGTGCACCCGTCGTACTGGAGTACCTGCCCGAACCCGACGTCGTCCGCGTCGGCGGCGGGGGAGCGGAGGTCGTCGCCGCGGTCGCCGACCGGCGCCCCGAACGGATCGTCAGCCACGCCTCCACGCGCGACGATGCCGAGGCCATCGGCCGCACCCTCACCGAACACGGGTACGTCGTCGAGTGCGCCCTCCTGCAGTCCGTCGGCCTCGACACCCGCACCTGGGCGGAACAGGACCGTTCCGTCGTGTTCCTCCTGGCAGCCGAACGCCCCGTGAGCCGCTAGAGCGGAGCCCGGGGTAGGCTGGCCGATCGTCGTACCGCCCTGCGGCACGCATGACGTGGCGCAGTCCACAGCCGACCGCGCCGGTTTATGGCCGACAGGGTGGCCGACGAGCGCGACAATGCTCAGGAGTTGTTGTGAAGGCGCAGGTGCGGCGGCATGTCGCACGGCAACCCCGCACGGCGACTCCGCTCGGCGGCCTCGTGGGCCACCGGGCGATCGAAGAGGCAACATCGATGGGCGAGGGGTACGCATGACTGACACCGGCCGGATTCCGGGCGAGGGCCACCCGGACGACGCGGGCATGGTGGATCAGCAGGGCATCCCCGCTCAGGTCCCGCCGCTTCCGCCGCTGCCCCCCGTACCGCCCCAGGTGCCGGCGGGCTACGCCTTCCAGGACCTCGTCGACGACCCGGCCGAGGCGGAGGACGAGGAACTGCTCCTGATGCCGAGCGGCCAGGGCGCCTGGAGCGACCCGCAGGTGGTCCCGCCGGTGCCTGCCTTCCCCACCGACCTCCCCGCCGAGCCCGTGTACACCGAGTACCCGCAGCACCCCGCGCCCGGCTACCAGCAGCCCACCCACCCCGGATTCCCCGAGGCGGGCTTCCCGGACGCCGGATACCCGCTCCCCGCGCAGCCGGGAACCGGCTTCCCCGAGGGCTCCTACGCCGAGGGCGCGTTCCCCGACGGCACCCTCCCGCCGGCCGGGTTCCCCGACGCGTACGCCGAGCCCGCCGCCTACAGCGCCGGCGCTCACGAGACCGGCGGCCGCGACTCCGGCGCCCTCGACCTCGGCGGCCTCCTCACGCCCCCGCCCGCCTCGCCGGCGGCTCCCGTGGCCCCGGTCACCCCGCCCCGTCGCCCGCTGCACATGGGCCCGCCGGTGCCCGAGGCCACCGGCGGAGTCGTCCGTTCCCTCGCCGACCGCGGCCCGGCCGCGGCGCCGGCGGCCGGCGTGCCCGGCCTGGCCGGCATGCCGCAGCCCGTTCCCGTGCGTCACGCCGGGCCGCCGACCACCGGCCCCGAGTACCTGGACTTCTCCCACGTCGAGGCCGCCGCCCGACCCGCCCCGCAGCAGTCCGGCGAGATCCCGGCGCAGGCCGGGAACGCATGGGCGCCGGAGCCCGCCGCCGACCTCGCACCCGCCGAGAGCGCCGCCGAGCCCACGCCCGCCGCCGGGCCCACTCACGCCGCCGATCCGGCGCCCGCCGCGTCCGACGCCCTTCCGACCGCGGACGGCGTCGACCCGGCCGTCACCGGCGCCGCGGGGGAGCCGACGCAGGAGCCCGCGCCCGAACCGGCCGCGCCGGAGTCGGTCGTCGTGCCCGCGCCCGAGGCCGTCCCGTCGCCCGAGCCGGCCGCCGAGGTGGTCCCCGAGCCGCAGGCCGAATACCGGCCCGAGCAGCCGGTGGAGCAGCCGGTGGAGCCCACGGCCGAGCAGGGCGAGCCCGTCGCCGTGCCGGTGCCCGAGCCGGGATCCGCTCCGGAGCCGGTCGTGGAGGCTCCCGAGGTCGTCGCGGCCACTGAGCCCGTCGCGCCCGCTGAGCCCGTCGCCGTGCCCGAGCCCCTCGCGGCCTCCGAGGCCGTCGCTCCTGAGGCCCCCGGCGTACCCGAGGCCGCTTCCGTCACCGTGCCGGAGTCCGAGCCGGTCGCGCCGGAGCTCCCGGAGGCCGTCGACCGGCCCGATGCGGCCCCGGCCCCCGAGGCGCCGGCCGCCGTCGAGGTCCCCGCCGAACCCGTGCCCGCCGAGGTGCCTGCCGCACCCGACGGCCCCGCCGCCCCGCCGGTTCCCGCGGAGCCCGTCGCGCAGGTCGAGCCGGCCCCCGCAGAAACGGTGGTTCAGGCCCCCGTCGAGCCGCAGCCCGAGCCCGTCCCGGCCGAGGTGCCCGACGCCCCGGCCGACCTCGCGGTTGCCGCCCCGGCCGACGCGGCGATCGAAGCCGCCCCCGAAGCAGTCGAGGCGCCCGCCCACCCCGCGCCCGCCGAGGCCGTGGAGCAGACGGCCCCCGACGCCGTCGAGCCCCCCGCCGAGGCGGTGCCCGCACCGGCCGACGTCCCGGCCGAGGCCGCCGCCCCCGAGGCGGCGCCCGCCGTCGAGGCCCCCGGGGCCGTGGAGCAGCCCGAGGCACCCGGTCTCCCCGAGGCCGTCGCCGCGTCCGTGGGAGAGGCGGCCCCCGGGTACGCCGACGCCGAGCGCGAGGCCGTCCTGCGCGTCATGCGTGAGCGCCGCGACATCCGCAAGGGCTTCCGTACCGACCCCATCCCGCACGAGGTGCTCCTGCGCGTCCTGGAGGCGGCCCACACGGCCCCCAGCGTCGGCCACTCGCAGCCCTGGGACTTCGTCGTCATCCGGTCGGCCGAGACCCGCCGGACCATGCACGAGCTCGCCCAGCGCCAGCGCGAGGCGTACGCCAAGTCGCTGCCCAAGGGCCGGGCGAAGCAGTTCAAGGAACTCAAGATCGAGGCCATCCTCGACACGCCGGTGAACATCGTCGTCACCGCCGACCCCACCCGCGGCGGCCGCCACACCCTCGGCCGGCACACGCAGCCGCAGATGGCCCCGTACTCCTCGGCGCTCGCCGTCGAGAACCTCTGGCTCGCCGCCCGTGCCGAAGGCCTCGGCGTCGGCTGGGTCAGCTTCTTCGACGAGCGCGAGATGGTCCGTGCGCTCGGCCTGCCGGAGCACCTGGAGGTCGTCGCCTACCTGTGCGTCGGGTACGTCGACGAGTTCCCCGAGGAGCCCGAGCTGGCGCAGGCCGGTTGGTCCCAGCGCCGCCCGCTGGCCTGGGTCGTCCACGAGGAGACGTACGGGCGCCGCGCGCTGCCCGGCGAGGAACCCCACGACCTCCTCTCCGAGACCGTCGCCGGCATCCGCCCGCTCGACGCGAAGGCCCTCGGCGAGGCCTGGGAGCGGCAGAAGCGCATGACCAAGCCCGCCGGGGCGCTGGGCATGCTGGAGATCATCTCCGCCCAGCTGTCCGGCCTCTCCCGGGTCTGCCCGCCGCCGATCCCCGAGCCCGCGGCCGTCGCGATCTTCGCCGGCGACCACGGGGTCCACGCCCAGGGCGTCACCCCGTGGCCGCAGGAGGTCACGACCCAGATGGTCGCGAACTTCCTGGGCGGCGGAGCCGTCTGCAACGCCTTCGCCAACCAGGTCGGCGCCGAGGTCTGCGTCATCGACGTCGGCGTGGCCGGCGACCTGCCCGCCACGCCCGGACTGCTCCCTCGCAAGGTCCGCCCGGGCACGGCCGACCTCTCCGTCGGCCCCGCGATGACCCGCGAGGAAGCGATCGCGGCCATCGAGGTCGGCATCGAGACGGCCCGGGACCTCGTCGCGGCCGGCAACAAGGCGCTGCTGACCGGCGAGATGGGCATCGCGAACACCACCGTGTCCGCGGCCCTGATCTCGGTGTTCACCGGCGTCGACCCGGCGGAGGTCACCGGTCGTGGCACCGGCATCAACGACGAGACCCACACCCGCAAGATCGAGGTCGTACGTCGGGCCCTGGAACTCCACCAGCCCGACCCGGCCGACCCGATCGGCGTCCTCGCGGCCGTCGGCGGCCTGGAGCACGCGGCGATCGTCGGCCTGCTCCTCGGCGGTGCCTCCCTGCGCACCCCGGTGATCCTGGACGGCGTCAGCGCCGGCGCGGCCGCCCTGGTGGCCCGCGCCATCGCCCCCGAGTCGCTGTCGGCCTGCATCGCCGGCCACCGCAGCGCGGAGCCCGGTCACGTGGCGGCCCTGAACAAGCTCGGCCTGCGCCCGCTGGTCGACCTGGACCTGCGCCTCGGCGAGGGTACGGGTGCCCTGCTGGCCCTCCCGCTGGTCCAGAGCGCGGCCCGCGCGATGCACGAGGTGGCCACCTTCGACTCGGCGGGCGTCACCGAGAAGTAGGCCACCGGGCCCCTCCACCCGGAGCCCCGAGCCCGGTTCCCCCCAAGGGAACCGGGCTCAACACGTCCCGGCCCCGCGCCCCCCACAACGCGCGAACCCCCCGTCCGCCACACCGCCCCTCCCCGGTCGGACCCACGGGACCGCCGGATACCCCGGCGAGCACACGCCCCGGCCCTCGCGATGCCCCCCGGGCGGTCCACCTCCGGGCCCCGGCCCGCGAGGTGCCCCGCGCACCCCGTGAGGTATCTCGGGCGGGTCGCCCTCCGGGCCCCGTCCGTCGCGGGCGCCGGCTTCGCCCGGCGAGGGACACCGGCGCACGCCGCGAGGAACCCCGGCCCGCCACGTCCCGGCTCCGCCGGCCGACGTCCGTTCTGCCCGGCTGGCGCGGCCCGGCCGCCCTGCGTGGTTCCTCGGGCACCCCCGCGAGGCACTCCGGGCGGGGGTGCCTCCAGGCTCCGCCCGCCGGTGTCGGCTCCGCCCGGCAGGAGTGGCTCGGGCACCTGGCGCGGTTCCCCGGCCAACTGGCGCGGCATGCTGCGGTGGACACCCGGGGCACCTCGTGAGGAACCCCGGACCGGCTACGTCCCGGCATCGCCGGCCGGCGTTCGTTCTGCCTGGCAGGGGCGGCCCGTCCGCCCTGCGTGGTGCCCCGGGCACCCTGTGAGGCATGCCGCGATGGACACCCGGGGCACATGGTGAGGAACCCCGGACCGGCTACGTCCCGGCATCGCCGGCCGGCGTTCGTTCTGCCCGGCTGGCGTGGCCCGGCCGCCGCGAGGCACTCCGGGCGGGCCGCCCCCCGGGGAACCCGGCTCCGCCCGCCGGTGTCGGCTCCGCCGGGCAGGAGCGGCCCAGACAGTCGGCGCGGTTCCCCGGGCACGCCGCGAGGCACTCCGGGCGGGCCGCCCCCCGGGGAACCCGGCTCCGCCCGCCGGCGTCGGCTCCGCCCGGCTGGCGCGGCCCGGCCACCAGGCGCGGCCACGTCCCGGCTCCGCCCGCCGGCGTCCGCTCTGCGAGGTACCCCGGGCACCTCGTGAGGCATACCGCGATGGACAGCCGGGTACGCCCGTGTGGAACCCCGGCCCGGCCGCCTCCCGGCTCCGCCCGCCGGTGTCGGCTCCGCCCGGCCGGCGCGGCCCGGACGTCCGGCGAGGTGCCCCGGCACCCCCGCGAGGTACCCCGGGCCGGCCGCCACCAGCACCCGGCCCGCCGGCCGCCCCCGGGGAACCCGTCCGCGGGGTCCCGCGAGGCTCTCCGTCACGCCCACGGGCGATCTCCACAGGCTTGCCGACGCCCCTCCCGCCCGGCCCGGCCAAGGCACCGGCCCTACCCCGCCCGGCCCGGTCACGGCACCCGTCCCTCCCCGCCCTGCCCGGCCGGCTCACCGACGCCCTACCCCGGCCCGCTCGGCCAGGGCACCCGCCCTACCCCGGCCCGCCCGGCCAGGGCACCCGTCCTACCCCGCCACGCCCGGCCGGGGCACCCGCGCCGTAAGGTGGACCCGGACCACAAACCGCACGTCAGTCCCCCCGCCGCTCCAGCGCCGCAGCGGCACGCAACCCCCGCCGCATCAGGAGCCGCAACCGCCATGGCAAACCCGGCATACCCCGCCTACCCCGTCGGCCTCCGCCTCGCCGGGCGCCGCGTCGTCGTCATCGGTGGCGGCCAGGTGGCCCAGCGCCGTCTGCCCGCGCTGATCGCGGCCGGTGCCGACGTCCTGCTCATCTCGCCCTCCGCGACCCCCTCCGTGGACGCGATGGCCGAGACCGGCGAGATCCGGTGGGAGCGCCGCCGGTACCAGGACGGCGACCTCGCCGGGGCCTGGTACGCCCTGATCGCGACGCAGAACCGGGACGACAACGAGCGCGCCTCCGCGGAGGCCGAACGCGAGCGGGTCTGGTGCGTCCGCGCCGACGACGCCTCCGCCGCGACCGCCTGGACCCCGGCCACCGGCCGCGTCGAGGGCGTCACCGTCGCCGTGCTGACCGGGAACGACCCGCGCCGTTCCGCCGCCGTCCGGGACGCCGTCGTCGAGGGCCTGCGCGACGGTTCCCTCGTGGCCCCCGGCCACCGTCACAAGAACACCCCCGGCGTCGCCCTCGTCGGTGGCGGCCCGGGCGACCCGGACCTGATCACCGTCCGTGGCCGTCGTCTGCTGGCCGAGGCCGACGTCGTCATCGCGGACCGGCTCGGCCCCCGCGACCTCCTCGACGAACTCCCGCCGCACGTCGAGGTCATCGACGCGGCGAAGATCCCGTACGGGCGGTTCATGGCCCAGGAGGCCATCAACAACGCCCTGATCGAGCACGCGAAGGCCGGCAAGGCCGTGGTCCGGCTCAAGGGCGGCGACCCGTACGTCTTCGGTCGCGGCATGGAGGAACTCCAGGCCCTGGCGGAGGCGGGCATCGCCTGCACCGTCGTGCCCGGCATCTCCAGCTCCATCTCGGTACCCGGCGCGGCGGGCATTCCGGTCACCCACCGCGGCGTCGCGCACGAGTTCACCGTGGTCAGCGGCCACGTCGGGCCCGACGACGAGCGTTCCCTGGTGGACTGGGCCTCCCTCGCCAAGCTCACCGGCACCCTGGTCATCCTGATGGGCGTCGACAAGATCGGTCTGATCGCCGAGGCCCTGGTCCGCCACGGCCGTTCCGCCGGCACCCCCGTCGCCGTGATCCAGGAGGGGACCACCGCCACCCAGCGCCGGGTGGACGCCACCCTGGCCACCGTCGGCGAGACCGTCCGCGCCCAGGAGGTCCGGCCGCCCGCCGTCATCGTCATCGGCGAGGTCGTCCGTGTCGGAACCCCCGCGACCCCCGGAACCCCCGCGCACCCCGCGGCCCCCGTCTCCGGATCGACCCCCGAACTCCCCACCGCCGGCGCCTGACAGGCCGTTGGCACCACACCCAGGACAAGGCAGTATCACCCTGTGGCTGATCTCATCACCGTCGAAGACCCCGACGACCCGCGCCTGCGCGACTACACGGGCCTGACCGACGTCGAACTCCGGCGCCGGCGCGAGCCCGCCGAAGGCCTGTTCATCGCCGAGGGCGAGAAGGTCATCAGACGGGCCAAGGACGCCGGTTACGAGATGCGCTCCATGCTGCTCTCCGCCAAGTGGGTCGACGTCATGCGCGACGTCATCGACGAGCTCCCCGCCCCGGTCTACGCCGTCAGCCCGGAGCTCGCCGAACGCGTCACCGGCTATCACGTGCACCGCGGCGCCCTCGCCTCCATGCAGCGCAAGCCGCTGCCCACGGCCGAGGAACTGCTGTCCACGGCCCGCCGGGTCGCCGTCATGGAAGCCGTCAACGACCACACCAACATCGGCGCCATCTTCCGCAGCGCCGCCGCCCTCGGCATGGACGCCGTCCTGCTGTCCCCCGACTGCGCGGACCCGCTCTACCGCCGCTCGGTGAAGGTCTCCATGGGCGCCGTGTTCTCCGTCCCCTACGCCCGCCTCGACGCCTGGCCCAAGAGCCTGGACTCGGTACGGGAGGCGGGCTTCAAGTTGCTCGCCCTCACCCCGCACGAGAAGGCCTCCCCGATCGACCGGGCGGCTCCCCGCACCCTGGACCGGGTCGCGCTGATGCTCGGCGCGGAGGGCGACGGCCTGTCCACGCAGGCCCTGGTCGCCGCCGACGAATGGGTGCGCATCCCGATGGCGCACGGCGTCGACTCGCTCAACGTGGGCGCGGCCGCGGCCGTCGCCTTCTACGCGGTGGCCGGCGCCTCCGGGGCGTAACCCCCGCCGCACGCGCCCGCGGACCGGCTCCGGCCGGTCCGCCCGGGCGTCCTCAGAGCCGCTGCGCGAAGGCGATGCCCAGGGCGACGACCAACGTCACCACGACGAACACGATCAGCCGCTGCCGCATCAGCTTCGGATCGGGCCGGGACGGCCGCCGTCCCGCCCCGGTCGTCCGCGGCGCCTGCCGCCCACCGCCGGTACGCCCGGCCGTACGCCCCGCGGTGGAGCCCGGCTGGTTGCGCGGCGACGACGGACGCGACGGCGGCCCACCGTTCGGCGCCTGCGCCCGGGGCGTGGGCGTACCGCCACCCGTACGACGCTCCGTGCGCTGCTCGGCGTACTCGTCGGCGATCCGTCCCGTCGGCCGCTCGGCCCGGGCGCGCTGCGCGGGCGGCCTGCCGTCGCCGAGCCCCTGAGCCTCGCGGGCGGCGATCTCCTTCAGCCGCATCGACAGTTGGAGCGTGGTCGGCCTGTCCTCCGGGTCCTTGGCCAGGCAGGCCGAGACCAGCGGTGCGAGGGCGTCCGGCACTCCCTGGAGGTGGGCCTCCTCGTGCACGACCCGGTACAGCATGACCTCGGAACTGCCGTGCCCGAAGGGCGAGTCGGCGGTCGCCGCGTAGGCCAGGGTGGCACCGAGCGCGAACACGTCCGTGGCCGGGGTGACCGCTGCGCCGCGTACCTGTTCGGGAGCGAGGAAGCCGGGGGAGCCGACGGCCGTACCCACATGGGTGAGGGTGCTCGCACCGGTAGCCCAGGCGATGCCGAAGTCGATGATCCGGGGTCCCTTGGGGGACAGCAGGATGTTCGAGGGCTTGAGGTCCCGGTGGACCACCCCCGCCTCGTGCACGGCGACCAGGCCCTCGGACAGCGCCGCGCCGATCGCGGCGATCTGCGCCGCCGTCAGCGGGCCCTCCTCGGCGACCTTGTCGTGCAACGAGGGGCCGGGCACGTACTGCGTCGCGAACCAGGGGCGCTCCGCGTCCAGGTCGGCGGCCACCAGCCGCGCCGTGCACCCGCCGCGGATCCGCCGGGCGGCGGACACCTCGCGCGCGAAGCGCGACCGGAACTCCTGGTCCTCGGCGAGATCGGGCCGGATCACCTTGAGGGCGACGCGCTGCCCGCGCCGGTCGGACCCCAGGTAGACCACGCCCATGCCGCCCGCACCGAGCCGTCGGTGCAGTCTGAACGAGCCGACGACACGCGGGTCCTCGCGCCGGAGCCGCATCATCGCCATGTCCACCCCGCTGACCGGTCGTCCTGTTGACCTGGCACAGCTTACGGACCATCCGCCATGCGCGCTCAGAGGCCGCGCCCTCGCCGGAGGATTCGATCGTCAGTACGGGGCAGGCCACTTGGGGGTTGCGCCGCCCGATCGGGCACTCTTTGCCCCGAACCCGTGACATTCCCCAAGGGCCCCTCGCCCCAAGGTGGTTGGAAGTCCACCGGCCCGCCCGGACCGGTGGACGCGGCCCCCGGCGGGCCGAACGGCCGCAGGGGCGCGTCAACGTCCCGTACGAGGACACGCGTGCGCGGGGAGTGACGGAAGTGAGCGAAGTCACTACCCTCCGGTCATCCCCTCCGGGAAGACCCTCACAACGGGGGAGCGGTCTCCACCCAGGGGAGTAGTCGGGGGCGGGTACGTCATCCTCCTGGAGGCCCGCCAATGGGTACGAGGGCATGAGGCCGGCGGCCTTGCGCCCGCCTAGTGTTGAGAACAAGCGGCGGGTGACGCACTCGTCCCCCGAGGTCAAGCCCGCCGCTGCCAAACGACAGGGAGAGGACCATGGCGGACATCGCACGGCAGGGACGCAAGGCATTCGCGTTCAACGGCCATGAGTCCGGTACGCGTCACCCGCTGGTGGCCGCGGCCATGGTGCTCCCCCTGGCCGCCATCCTGCTCTTCCTCTTCGGAGGCTTCGACCAGGTGGTGGCGCAGGCGTCGTCCGTGGGCGTGATGCTGGGGCGCTGAGCGGCGCACCAGGTCCGGGAGAGCGGCCCGGACCGGGACATCGGCCTGTCGAACCCCGTGGGGACGGGGGCGCGACGGACGGCAGGTGAAGGGTGCTGCCCGTACGGCTGGGGAGCCGGACGGGCAGCACCCTTTTCAACTTTCAACGCCCACACCGGGCGGGGCGACCCCCGACCCGGTCACCGGGATCGCCCTGCCCGGAGCCGACACCTCGGGCCGCGGCCACGAGGAGGCGTCGGAACGCCCCCCCGCTCCGGTCAACTGCGGCTCGGAACCGAGCAGGTGGGGCTTTCAGGATCATCCCGAAGGACACCTGGAGCGCCCTCCTCGGCATCGGCCCCGGCGGCACGGCACGACCTCGTCCGCCATGCCGAGCGCGGTCGAGGGGCCGGGGGGCTCGGGCAGCTCCGACCGGTGGATCGTCGCGGGCGCGACCGCGTCACCGTGGAACGCCCCGCCCCCGGCACCGCCGCGAAGGCGCGGGCACGCCCCGAGCTCCCCACCCGCCCCCCGGCGGGCGTCGCGGCGACATCACGAGGGCTCCCCGCGCCACCTCCGTCCCCGGGGCGCGATCGGTCGTACCCTCCTGATGGGAGAAGGGGGCCGGATGATCCGGGACACCGCACCGGGCACGACCACACGCGCCGAAGCCACCACAGGCCGGCGCGCCGCAGACGCGAAAGCGTCCGCCGCGTCACCGATCACACCCTCCGCGCGGCGGTACCCGTCCGCCGCGTCACCGATCACACCCTCCGCGCGGCGGTACCCGCCCGTCGCGTCGCTCACGACGTCCGCCACACGCCCGTGCATGCCCGTCGCGTCACCGGTCACGCCCGCCGATGCCCCTGCCCACGGGTGGGCCGCCCGGTGAGCGCCGTGCTGCCCGCCGCGCTCGCCGCCTGGGGGTCGGGCGGCAGCGGCCGCCCGTACGCCCTCCTCGCGGACCGGCACGACGGCACCGTGGTGCGCTGCGGGGACGCCGTCGCCAAGGCGCACGCCCCCGACACCGATCCGGAGGCACTCGCCCTGCGGTTGCGGATCGCCGGAGCCGGCCCCCTGGCCGGGGTGCTGCTGCCCCCGCTGCGCACCGGGACCCTCCACGGCCGTCCCGTCTCCCTCTGGCCGTACGGGACCCCCGTGGACCCGGAGCGCCCCGAGGACGCCCCCTGGGAGGCCGCCGCCCGACTGCTGGCCGCCCTGCACCGCACCCCGCCGGACTCCCTGCCCGGCCCGGTTCCCCCGATGCGCGGCCCCGCCAAACTGGCCCGCGCCCTGAGCCGCCTCGCACAGGCCGTCCCGCACACCACGGCCGCCCGGGCCGCGGAGCCGCCTCCCGCGCCCCGGCACCCGGAGCCGTCCCCGACGGAGCAGGTCGCCCCCGCGTCCCGGCGTCTTCCCCCGCACCTCCCTGGCCCCGCCCCCGCCGCCCGTGCCGTGCGGGCGGCGGCCGCGACGCTGCCCGACTGGGTCCGGGGAGAGCGGCAGGCTCCGCCCGGCGGCGTGCTGTGCCACGGAGACCTCCACCTCGGGCAGCTCGTCCGGCACCCCGCCCCCGGTGGCCCCTGGCGGCTCATCGACGTGGACGACCTCGGACTCGGCACCCCCGCCTGGGACCTGGCCCGACCGGCGGCCTGGTTCGCGGCCGGGCTGCTCGCCCCGGAGGTGTGGCTGCGCTTCTTGGACACCTATCGGGCCGCGGGCGGCCCGGCGGCCGGCCCGCCCGGCAGCGACCCCTGGCCCGAACTCGACCTGGCGGCCAGGGCGCTGACCGTGCAGGGCGCGGCGCTGGCCCTGGCCAAGGCGGCGGCCGAACGGCGCCCCCTCGACGGGGCGGAACGCCTGATGGTGGATTCCTGTGCCCGAATCGCCACGTTCCCGCCGGAGTTGGAGCCGCAGGCCCCGTCGTAGGGTGAGGGCCGCGTCACCGGGCATGCATCCGGTGTCGAAGCAGACGGCGAGGAGTTGATCGGGTCATGCAGTGTCCGAAGTGTCACGCGATGATGCACACGTACAACCGCAACGGTGTCCAGATAGAGCAGTGCAGCGGCTGCCGCGGCATCTTCCTCGACTACGGCGAGCTGGAGGCGTTGACCCGGCTGGAGTCGCAGTACACGGCCCAGCAGTACCCCCAGGTTCCGCCGCCCGCCGCACCGCCGGCCCCGTACCCGGCCCCGCACGCCGCCCCGGCCCCCGCCTGGGGCGCCCCGCAGCACGGGGGACACGGCCACCACGGGCACCACGGCCACCACAAGGGCGGCTTCGGCCGGATGCTGTTCTCCTCCTGACCGGCCCCGCGCGACCGGCCCCGCGCGACCGGCCCCGCGCGACCGGCCCCGCGCGACCGGCCCCGCGCGACCGGGCCCGCGCGACCCGGACCGTACGGGCCGGTGCGATCCCGACCGCCGGCCCGTACGGGCAAAGCGGAAGCCCCGGCCGTCTTTCGACGGCCGGGGCTTCCGGGTGGTGCGCGATACTGGGATTGAACCAGTGACCTCTTCCGTGTCAGGGAAGCGCTCTCCCGCTGAGCTAATCGCGCGGGATGCACGGCTCGAAAGCCGCAGGTGGAACGGTACTACATCTGGTGCCGTGTACTGCGTGCGCGATACTGGGATTGAACCAGTGACCTCTTCCGTGTCAGGGAAGCGCTCTCCCGCTGAGCTAATCGCGCGGGGATCCTTGCGGATCAGTGGACGATACTGGGATTGAACCAGTGACCTCTTCCGTGTCAGGGAAGCGCTCTCCCGCTGAGCTAATCGTCCTTGGAGGTGGAGACGGGATTTGAACCCGTGTAGACGGCTTTGCAGGCCGTTGCCTCGCCTCTCGGCCACTCCACCATGGAGCTGCGGGGGTCATCGGGAAGAAATCCCCCACTTCGAGCGGACGACGAGACTCGAACTCGCGACATCCACCTTGGCAAGGTGGTGCTCTACCAACTGAGCTACGTCCGCAGGTCACCGTGTTCGCTCCGGGGTTTTCCCCCTTCGCTCCCTGGCGACGTGTTGAACTCTAGCGGATTCCAGGGCCAGCTCAAAAACGCGTTTCCGCAGCGTGCTGCCGCACGATCACCGCCGGTCACCCGACCGTCACCTCTCCGGCGCCATCACGTCACCGGTCATAGACTCGCAGCCGTGCACGACCTGCCTCACGACCTGCCTCCCCTGGCCCGCTTCGGCGGCCTCCTCGCGACCGACCTCCGAGACGTCACCAGTGACGCCTCCGCCCTGGACTCGACCGGGTTCTGGGCGGTGGCCGCCGACTTCGAGGGCCGGCTGGTCTGCGCGCGCTTCGGGGACGTGCGCCCCGATCCCGTGCCCCCGCCCGTGCCGGGCGCCTGGTCCGGGCCCGATCCGGACCAGTGGTCCTCCTCCCTGGACCGGGCCGCGTACGTCACCGGTGTCCGCAGGATCCGGGAGCACATCGCGGCGGGGGAGGTCTACCAGGCCAACCTCTGCCGGGTGATGTCCGCCCCGCTGCCCGACCCGGACTCCGCCGACGTGGACGCCCTGACGAGCCTGCTCGCGCGCGGCAACCCCGCGCCCTATGCAGGAACGATTCGGCTCCCCGCGCACGGCGTGGAGATCGCCACCGCCTCCCCGGAGCTCTTCCTGAGCCGCTCCGGACGGTACGTCGAGTCCGGCCCGATCAAGGGCACCGGCCGCACCGTGGGCGACCTCCTCCCCAAGGACCACGCCGAAAACGTGATGATCGTGGACCTCGTCCGCAACGACCTGGGCCGGGTCTGCGCCACCGGGTCCGTCACCGTCCCCGCGCTCTGCGCGGTGGAGGAGCACCCGGGCCTGGTCCACCTCGTCTCCACGGTCGGCGGCGAACTGGCCGACGGCGCCGGCTGGCCCGAGCTGCTGGCCGCGACCTTCCCGCCCGGCTCGGTCACGGGAGCCCCCAAGTCCTCCGCGCTGCGGATCATCGAAGCGCTGGAGACCGTCCCGCGGGGCCCGTACTGCGGTGGCATCGGCTGGGTCGACGCCGACCGGCGCACGGCGGGGCTCGCCGTCGGCATCCGGACGTTCTGGATCGACCGTGAGGCGCCCGGCGGGCCCCGCCTGTGCTTCGGCACCGGCGCCGGCATCACCTGGGGGTCCGACCCCGACCGCGAATGGGCCGAGACGGAGCTGAAGGCCGCCCGGTTGCTGGCTGTAGCGTCGGGCACACACGAGACGCACGACCTGAGTGGAGGGACCGTACGGTGAGGATCTGGCTCGACGGGGCACTGCGGGACGCCGAGGACGCGAAGGTGTCCGTACTGGACCACGGCATGACCGTGGGCGACGGCGTCTTCGAAACGCTCAAGGCGCAGCGCGGCCGCGTCTTCGCCCTCACCCGCCACCTCGACCGACTGACCCGCTCGGCCCGCGGCCTCGGCCTGCCCGACCCCGACCTCGACGAGGTGCGCCGGGCCTGCGCCGCCGTACTGGAGGCCAACCCGGTCGAGCTCGGCCGGCTGCGGATCACCTACACGGGCGGCCCCTCCCCGCTGGGCTCCGACCGCGGCGGGAGCGGACCCACCCTGGTCGTCGCCCTCGGCGCCACCACCCGACGCCCCGACACCACCGCGGTGATCACCGTCCCCTGGGTCCGCAACGAACGGTCCCCGCTGACCGGCTTGAAGACCACCTCGTACGCGGAGAACGTGGTCGCCCTGGCCCGCGCACACCGGGAGGAGGCGTCCGAAGCCCTCTTCGCCAACACCGTCGGGCAGCTCTGCGAGGGCACCGGCTCCAACGTGTTCGTCGTCCTGGACGGTGAACTGCACACCCCGCCCGTGGCCTCCGGCTGCCTCGCGGGAATCACCCGGGCTCTCGCCGTGGAGTGGACCGGCGCCAAGGAGACCGACCTCCCCTTCGCGGTGCTGGAGCGCGCCGACGAGGTCTTCCTCACCTCCACCCTGCGCGACGTCCAGGGCGTCCACCGCGTCGACGGCCGGAGCCTGGGTGCCCCCGGTCCGGTCACCGCGAAGGCCATGCGGGTCTTCGACGAGCGCGCGGGCTCGGACCTGGACCCGTAGTCACGGGGCCGCGGGGCGGGTACAAATCGACGATGACCACCACCCTGCGGCCGAGCGGGCCGCTTCAGCAGAGCGAGGGCGGCGCGCGTTCGCGCCCCTACGAGGTCCGGGTCAACAGCAGGCGCGTCGGGACGCTCCTGATCGCCGCCGACACGCCCTTCGGGCCGACGGTCGGTGAGATCCGTGAGCTGGCCGTCGACGAGCCGGACCGCCGACGGGGCAGGGCGACCGTCGCCGCGCTCGCCGCCGAGGAGGTCCTGCGGGGCTGGGGCTGTCGACGGGTGCGGATCGCCGTCCCGGCCGGGTCCGCGGGAGGGATCCGGCTCGCCGGGGCCCTCGGATACGTCGAGTACAGCCGCAACATGGCCAAGGAGCTCCCCGCCGAACCGCCCGCGCTCCCGGCCGGGGTGCTCGGCCGCCCCATGACGGAGGCCGAGTACGAGGTGTGGAACGCCCGGGCTCGGGAGTCGTACGCCGCGAACTGGGTGGAACGGGGCCTGTCCCCCGAGGCCGCGGCCGCCAAGTCGGCCGCCGACCACGACCGGCAACTGTCCCGGGGGCTGGACACCCCCGGGGTCGCCCTGCGCGTCCTGGAGGCCGGGGGAACGCCCGTCGGGCAGGTGTGGGTCGCCCCGCTCGACGGGAACGGGTACGTCTTCGACGTCGAGGTCGCCGAGGAACACCGGGGCCGCGGGCACGGGCGCGACCTGATGCTCCTGGCGGAGCGGACCGCCCTCGACGCGGGCCACCGGATCCTGGCGCTGCACGTCTTCAGCGCCAACACCCCGGCCGTGCGGCTGTACGCGTCGCTCGGCTACCGGACGACGTCCCTCAACCTCGCGAAGGAGCTGATCTAGGGGGTGTGGTGACAGTGGCGTCGGACGCGCGAAGGCTGCGGCCCGCGGGCCGGGCGGGACTTCCACCGCACCCCGCCGGTCCCCGCGGCCGGCCGGCGTCAGCCCGCGAGGAGCCGGTCGGCGATCTCCTCGATGCGGGCGCGCAGGCCCTCCTGGCTCTTGCCGCCGTCGAGACGGACGCCGTCGATCACGTAGGTCGGGGTGCCGGTCACGCCGATGGCCTTGCCCTCGGCCTGGTCGGCGTCGACGATCAGGATGTGTCGGCCGTCGATCAGCGCGGTGTCGAACTCCTCGACGTCCAGGCCGAGTTCACGCGCGACATCGAGGAGCAGCGCCTCGCCGCGGGAGCCCAGCTCGGCGGTCCGCGCCAGCACGGCCTCCGCGTACGGCCAACCCTGCCCCTGCTCCACGGCCTCCTCGGCGGCCTGTGCCGCGGCGAAGCCGTGCTTGTGCTTCTCCAGGGGGAAGTGGCGCAGCCGGATGTCCAGCCGGTCGCCGTAGCGGGCCCGCAGGGCGCGTACGTCGTCCAGGGCGCTGTGGCAGTCCGGGCACTGGAGTTCGCACCAGACGTCGAGGATCACGGAATCGGTCATGGGAACAGTCTCCCAGCCCCGTACCCGCGCACCGACCGGGACCTGGGGAGGAGGCGGTACCCGGAGATGTCCCGGAGATCGGGCCGCCCCGGGCCCGGGGCATGGCCGGGACGGCCCCGACCGGTGCAGGATGTATGGGACGGATCGCCCGCCCGCCCCACCACCGCCGGAGGACCGCATGATTGCCGAGACCATATGTTCCGCGGTGTCCGCGGCCGGCCTGGGCCTCGCCGCGGTGACCGCCTACCGCAAGCGGTTCCTGGCCGCCACGCGCATCGCGGCGTACTCGCTGGTGCCGGTCGGCCTGGTGCTGACGGGCGTCGTGGCGTGGGTGTCGGGCATGGTCTTCAAGCCGTCGGTGTGGGTCGGCTTCGGACTGTTGGGCCTGGCCTGGCTGCTCTTCGTGATCACGCGGACGGTCGAACGCCGCCGCGTCGCGAAGGGTCCGGCGGCGGGGCCCGCGAAGGTCGGCAGGGGAGACCGGGCCCGCGATGCCGTCGCCCCGACCGCGTCCGCGCCCTCGCTCGGCACGGGATCCCGGCCGGCGCCCACGGCCCGACAGGCTCCGGCGGCTCCGGCGGACGACTTCTCCGACATCGAGGCCATCCTCAAGAAGCACGGCATCTGACCGCGGCTCCGCAGGGTCCGGCCGACGCCCTACCGCATGCGGGGCCCCCGGCGGTGGGCAAGCCCCGGGGAACCACCTGAAGTGACGAGTGCGGGCGAACTACCGCGTCGGTACTGGCGTGTTGGGGGCGGATCGGCCGGGCGCTGCGCGATCATCGCCCCGACATGCTCGAAACATCGCCGGGCGATCCGCCGGCCCCCGCCCCCGTCGCCGAGGCCCCACTCGCCGAGGAAGGAAGAGGGTGCCTGTTCGCCCTCTCCCAACCCCCATTGATGATCTTCCTGGGGGTGATCGGGACCCTGCTGCTACTCGCCGCCGTGCACGACCTCTTCATGCTCTGACGCCGCCTCGGGATGGGCGTCCGCCTCCTTGCGCCGCGCCCGGTACGCGGCCACGTGGAGGCGGTTCCCGCAGGTCCGGCTGTCGCAGTAGCGCCGGGAGCGGTTTCGTGACAGGTCGACGAAGGCCCGCCGGCAGTCCGGCGCCTCGCAGCGCCGCAGCCGTTCCTGCTCGCCCGAGACCACGATGAAGGCCAGTGCCATCCCGCCGTCGGCCGCGAGGTGGTCGCCCACCGAGGCGCCCGGCGCGAAGTAGTGCACGTGCCAGTCGTAGCCGTCGTGGTCCGTCAGCTGGGGCGTGGTGCCGGCCGTGGCGACCAGCTCGTTGATCAGTACGGACGCCGCACGGGAGTTCGGGGCCGCGAAGACCTGGGCGAACTTGCCGCGCACCGTGCGCACCCCGGCGAGGTCGCGGGCGCTGAGCTCGCCGACGTCGCTGATCGCGTACTCCTGGACGAAGCCGCGCAGCGCGCCGATGTCGGCGAGCCCGTCGGGCTGGTCCGGTTCGGCCGCGGTGTTCACCAGCGCGACGACGACGTCGAGCGCGCGACGGGTGTCGTGGGGGATCTGCACGGGGTCGCTCCCTGAAGGCCGGGCCTGCGGCGACGGTCGGCTGCCGCCGCTGGTGGCCGACTCTAGCGCCTTCCCGCAAGGGGTTACCCGGAGGAGCGGGTGGCGCCGGAGCCCCGAGCGCCGCGGCGCCGCCCTCGCGGTTGGCTTCCGCGAGAACAGCGCCGGCGCGTGCGTATGTGGTTGTCCGACCCGCACCGTCGCCCCGAGTCGGACGGTGTCGAGCGGCGGTAGGCCTGGCTCAGCTTTCGGCCAGGATGTGGGAGAGCTCCTTGTCGAGGTCGAAGTGCCGGTGTTCGGTCCCGGGTGGAACCGCGGCGTCCGTCCGCTTGAGGAACGATTCGAGTGCTCGGGCGGGTGCTTCGAGCAGTGCTTCTCCCTCCGGAGAGCTCAGGGCGATGCAGACGACGCCCTGACCGTGGCTGCGGGACGGCCAGACGCGGACGTCGCCGGTACCGGTGGGCCGGTGCAGGCCCTCCGCGAGGAGGTCGCGGGCGAATACCCATTCGACCGTCTCCTCGGCGCCGGTGTGGAAGGTGGCGTGCACGGCGTAGGGGTCGGCCGTGTCATACCGCAGGCCCGCGGGAACAGGCAGTGAGGACTCGCTCGACACAACGAGGCGCAGGTGCAGCTCGCAGCTGACCGTGGTGTTCATAAGCGCCAGGGCCTTTCGCTCAGTGTGCGCTCGGGGATTCGCACGTCGGCGAAATCGACATGCCACCTACGGTGGCGTTGTAAACCCCTCTGACCGTTTTGCGGACCTCTGGGTCCCTCGGACGGCGGATCCAAAGGGGCGTTCACGTGTGCTTCGACCTCCGGTAGATTCGGCGGCATGAATACGGGGAGTGACCGCGAGACCAACGAGTCCACCACCGGTGGGGCGCCCGCCGAGGAGACGCCGCACGTGTCGAAGGCGCCCGCCTTCATCAAGGCGAACCGCAGCCTCCACCTGAGCTGGCAGGTCGGCGTCTTCATCGTCGGCCTGGCCGTCATCGGGGCCGGCATCGCCATGCTCGTCCTGCCCGGACCGGGCTGGGTGGCGATCTTCGCCGGCCTGGCGATCTGGGCCACCGAGTTCGCCTGGGCCCACCTCGTCCTGCGCTGGACCAAGCGCAAGGTCAGCGAGGCCGCGCAGAAGGCGCTCGACCCGAAGGTCCGGCGCCGCAACATCATTCTGACCAGCGCGGGCCTCGTCATCGCGGGCGCGCTGATCGGCTTCTACCTGTGGAAGTACGGGCTGGTCCTGCCCTGGGACATCAAGGACCAGTAGGCCGCCGGAGGTGGTCACGGAGCGCCGCTGACATGCGGTAATGTTTGCGGTGCGTCCGGGCGATTAGCTCAGTGGGAGAGCACTTCGTTCACACCGAAGGGGTCACTGGTTCGAACCCAGTATCGCCCACCCGGACCGAGGGCCCGGAGACTCCGTGAGAGTCTCCGGGCCCTCGGCGTTTCCGCCTCCCGCCCGCCTCAGCGGAGCCGTCCCAGCGCCTCCCGCAGCCGCCGGGCCTCGCGCAGCCGCTTCTCGTACGTCGCGCCCACCATCAGCAGCAGCAGGCCCGCCAGCGCCGGCGGCAGCCACCGCGGCAGGGCCCCCGCCACCTGCACCACGTACGGGGCCAGCTCGTGCAGGGCCACCACCGCCAGCGTGACGCCGCCCAGCAGCAGCGGGGCACCGAGCCGCCGGTGCGCGCCCGCCAGGGTCAGGGCCAGCGCCGCCGACCCCAGCAGCAGCGGGCGCAGCCAGTGCGCGTCCCCCCAGGCCGCGACCAGGCTCGGCAGCAGGGTCGCCCCGAGCCCCGGCCCGTACGCCGTCCAGGAGGAGACCGCCGGGTCCTTGCGGCGGGACAGGAAGCCCACCAGGAGGGCCGGCACCGACACCGGCAGCGCGTACGCCTCCGGCACCGTCACCCCCGACGCGGCGAGGCGGACCCAGGTCGCCGACACGAACAGTGCCGTGGCCGCCCAGCCGAGGCGCCGCCGGTCCGCCCGCAACGCCGCGCCGGCGCACAGCACCCCGCCCAGGGCGAGCGTCAGGGCCAGCACCGGCGGATCACCGGCCGCGAGCACCACCGCCACCGTGCCCGCCGCGGCCGCCGCGCACTCCGCCGGGATCCGCACCTGCCCCAGCCGCGGCGCCAGGGCCGCCACCACCGCGGGAGCCGCGAGGGCCGCCACCCCGAGCCAGGCCTGGGCGAGCCCGCCCACCGCCGCGACCGCCACGGAGACCGCAACCGCGTACCCGACGGCCGCCACCGCCCCACCGGCCCGCACGGCCGGCCGGGCGGGCCCGTACGCCGCTCCGAGCGCGGCACCGGCCCCCAGCAGCCCGAACACCGCGAACGTCGCCACACGGCCGTCCAGCGCCCCCAGGGACACGTTCAGCGCCCCCACCACGGCGCACACCGCGGCGGCCGGGACGACGGACCGTTCCGACGCCCGCACCGCGAGCGCGCCGGCCGCCGCCACCACCAGCGTCTGCGCCCCCAGGACCGCCGCCACGGGCAGCCCCAGCAGCACCGGAGCCGTGAACAACCCCGCCCAGCCGGCCACCACGGCCACCACCACGGGCTCCCGGCGCGGCAGCTCCCGGGACGCCCACCAGCCGACCCCCGCCACCAGCAGCAGCGCCACCGGTACCGCGCCGCCCGCCCCGGACCCGCCCCCGGACGGGCTGGTCGACGCCCAGACCTCGCCCAGCACGCCGACCCGGGCCGCGAGCACGAGGCCGACCGTCGGCACCGTGCTCAGCGCCGCGACCGCGGCCACCCCCGCGCCCGCCCACAGCAGGCCGCGCCGGACCTGCCCCGGCAGGGCGGACGCCCGTACGGCCGCCGCCAACGGCAGCGCCGCCACCAGGTGCACCACCACCGGCCACATGTCCCCCCGGGCCGCGTGCCCGGCCGGGACCAGCGCCCCGACCGCCATCACCGCGGCCAACCCGCCCACCAGCGCCGCCGGCCACGCCCGTGCCTCGCGCCAGGCGACCGCCACGCCCAGGCCGGCCCCCGCCATCAGCAGCAACGCCGGACCGACCGACCCCGGACCGGTCAGGGACAGCACCGCACCCGTCAGCAGCGCGACCGCGCCCGTCACCGAAGCCACCACCCAGGCGGTCACCCGCACCGACCGCCGCGTCACCACCACCGCGAGGGCGGCGTCCAATGCTGCCGTCACCAGCACCGACCAGCCGGTGCCCAACGGCCGCGCACCCGAGGCGGCCGCGGCCAGCGGCAGCGGCAGCTGAGCCACCAGCACCGCCGCGAGCAGCGGCAGCCGCAGCCGGGGGAGCGCCGACCCGTAGCCCGCCCAGAGCGCCGCGAGCACCGCCGAGGCCCCCGCCGCGTACGCGGTCCCCCCGACCCCCGACAGCCCGGTCGCGTGCAGCGCGTACGCGTCCAACACCGTCAGCAGCAGACCCACGGCCGCCACCGACTCCGCGGTGGAACGCAGCCCCCGCCGCAGCAGCGCCACGGGCGCGGCCAGCGCGGCCCCCGTCACCAGGGCCAGCACCACCGAACGCCCGGCGATGCCGAGCGAACCCCAGCTCACCAGGGTGAAGGCCAGCGCGGCCACCGCCAACAGCACCGCGCCCAACGTCAACAGCACGTTCTGCGCGCCGCGCGCCGGAGCCGCCCCGGGCACCGCCGGCATCGCGGGACCCGTCGGCCGCGCAGGACCTGCCGGGGTCGGCGCGCCCTGCGCGAGGAAGCCGATCAGCCAGTTCCGTCGGGACAGCAAGTAGTGCCGCCGGGCGTCCAGTTGGGTCAGCTCGCGGTCGATGAGCGCCAACTCCTCGGCCGGGGGCAGGGCCGGGGACGATCCTGGCGGGAAGGGGGTGTTCATACGCGGAGTGTGTCGCCCGTCACGGCATCAGGACATGGGCGTGCGTACTCAGATCGACCCTGAGTACGCGCTGAGGTCGGGTCCGCGGAACCGCCCACGCGAAACCGCCCGGCGGGTCAGACTGGAGTCATGCACCGCTGGACGCACTACCGCTTCCGCAGCGTGTGGGACCTGCAGGCCCCGCCCGCCCTCGTCTTCTCCCTGCTGGAGGACCCCGGGCAGTACCCCTCGTGGTGGCCCCAGGTGCGCCGGGTCGAACCGGCGGGGGAGGGCACCGGCAACGCCCTGATCCGCTCGGCCCTCCCGTACGGCATCCACGTCGACATCACCGGCCTGCTCCGCGACCCCGCCCGGGGCGTGCTGGAGGTCGCCCTGCGCGGTGACATCGAGGGCTGGGCGCGGTGGACCGTACGTCGGCGCGGCGGCCCCGGAGCCACCCGCACCCGGGCCCTGTACGAGCAGGAGGTCGAGGTCAGGGCGCCCCTGCTGCGCCGACTCTCGGTGCCCGCCCGGCCGCTGTTCAGGCTCAACCACGCCCTGATGATGCGGGCCGGCCGGCGCGGTCTCGCGGCCCGGCTGACGGCCGGCCCGGAAGCGGTTTGAACAGACCCCACGCCTCTTGTATTGTTCAGTCCGTTCCCGGGCGATTAGCTCAGCGGGAGAGCACTTCGTTCACACCGAAGGGGTCACTGGTTCGATCCCAGTATCGCCCACCGGGACAGGCCGGTCCGTCTGATGACGGACCGGCCTTCCGCATGCAGGGCCCCGCCGAGCGGCGCGCACGACAGGTCCTAGGCGGCCTGGTTCAGTTCCGGCCGCAGCGGCCAGTGCGGATCCACCGATTCGGGCGTCCCCTGCCGCGCGAACCACGCCTGCAGGCCGCGCGCCTGCGCCGCGTGCCACACCGCCTGCAAGGTGTGCAGCTCGGCCGGGGTCAGCCGCTCCAGCCTCCCCGCGAACCTGCGACCCACGGCCCGTACGACCTCCAGGGACGCCAACGCGTCCGCCGACGCGTCGTGCGCGCCCTCCAGCTCTATCCCGTAGTGCGCGCACAGGTCCGTCAGCGTGCGACGACCCTTGCGGTAGCGGTCCAGGTGCTTGTCCAACACCCGCGGATCCAGCACCGTCAACGGCCTGTTGTCCAGGTACCGCGACAGCGAGGAGGCCCGGTGTCGGCGCAACTCCCGGTCCAGCAGCGTCAGGTCGAACGGGGCGTTCATCACCACCACCGGCCGCCCCGCCACCTGCTGTTCCCCCAGCGCGCGGGCTATCTCCTCCACCACCGGCGCCGGCCAACGGCCGTGGCGCTGGAGGTGCTCATCGGTCAGGCCGTGCACTTCCGTGGCTCCCGGCGGTACCGGGATGCCGGGATTGACCAGCCAGCGGGTGGTGCGGACCCGGCCGCCCGCACATTCCTGCACGACGAGCGCGGCGGACACGATCCGGTCCTGCTCGACGTCCACTCCGGTCGTCTCCGTGTCGAATGAGGCCAACGGGCCTTCGTACCAGCGCGTCATGGCGAACTCCTCGTCCCCGGTCGGCAGATGGGGAGCACCCGGACGCCGTCGTCCCGGAACGTGCCGCCCCCGCCCGCTTCGGTGATACCCGGGCTGTTTGCCCCGTACGCCGTTTGCCGCCCCCCGGCTGCGGAGACAACTCAACAAGGGGGCCGCACACATGACCGGCCATCACCCCGACACCACTCACGGCAGGGCCCGGAAGGCATGGGGAGCCGGCCATGGCGCTCGCACAGCCCGAACCGGGCGGGGTGCTGCAGACACGGACCGGTCCCGCGACCGGACCGCTGCGGGGCACGCTCGCCACCACCGCCTGCATGGAGACGCTCCAGGTGGGCTACCTCCACGCCGTCGCCGCCGCGGCCGGCTGCTCGCTGTCCCAGCCCTTTCCGGACAACGGCATCGACTGGCACGTCAGCCACGGCGCGCCCGAACACGTCGTCGACGACGAGGTGACCGTCAAGGTGCAACTGAAGGCCACCTACCAGGTGCCGCCGAGGCCGGCGGGTGACACCTTCGGCTTCACCCTCGACAACGAACACCTGGTGAAACTGGCCCGGACGCCGGTCGCCGTCCACAAGATCCTCGTCGTCATGCTCGTACCGCGGGAGCGTGACCAGTGGCTGAGCGCCGGACACGACCGGCTCGACCTGCGGCACTGCTGTTACTGGACCAACCTCGCCGGACACCCCGTCACCGGCCGGCGCCGGACCACCGTACGGATCCCGACCGCGCGGATCTTCGACGACCGGGCGCTGTGCGAGATCATGACCCGGGTCGGGTCGGGAGGGACACCTTGATGAACCGGCAGCCACCGCACCTCGAACCGCTGTCGTCCCCGGAACCGGAGCCGGGTGCGCCCGATCCCGCCCAGGTCGACCCACAGGTGCTCGGCGCCCTCCTGCGCCGCCACGGCTGGCTCCGGCGCGGCGGCGCGGCGGGCCGCTACGGCCGTTGGACGCCGCCGCCGGGCCGGCCGGGCGGCGGCGCCGCCAGCCTGCTCGTCCCCGAGAGCCGCGCCTTCCCCGACTGCTCCGACCTGCTGGAGGAAGCGCTGACGGCCCTCTCCCGCAGCGGGCTCCCGTCGGCCCGCGAGGTCCTCTTCGGCCTGAGCGTTCCCAGCGACGAGGTCCGCTGGGAACGCGAGATCATCCCCGAGGGCCCGTACGGCCGCCAGGGCGACGCGGTCTGGACGGTGCAGGAGCAACTGCGCTCGGCGGCCCGTCGGATGCTGCTGGCCGGGGCGCTCGCCGACCGGGCGCGGGCCGGCTACTACGGAGCCCGCCACCGCGCCCAGGCCGAACGCACCCTGGACGGGGTCCTGGTGGGCCCCTCCCCGGGCGGTCGCAGGCTCACCGCCTACGTCCCCGTCGGCGGCGGCCGGGGCCCCGTGACCCGGCTGCACCACGCGCTGCACGCGGCCCGCGAGGCCGTGGACTACCGACGGGCCACCGGAGGCATGGAGGCCTTCGACGCGGCCGTCGCCGCCGGCGTCAGCCGGGAACTCGCCGACGCGCTCATCGCCCTGGTGCGCGGCTCGGAGGGGGTCCGCGTCGCGCTGGCCTGGGCGCCCGCCGCCGGGGTCCCCGCAGGGTGCGCCGCCCGGCCCGAGCCGGTGGAGTTCTCGCCGGGAGACCTGCCCGTGCTGCGCGAGGCCGCCGACCGGTACACCCGGGACGAGCCGGCCGTCGCCGTCCGCGTCGCCGGCGCGGTGGTGCGGATGCGCCGCTCGGCCGCCGGGGGAGGGGGCACCGTGCGGCTGCGGGTGCTGGCGGGCGCCGAGGTGCCGTACGTAAGGGCCGCGCTCGACGAGGAGGCCTACCGCATCGCGGGCCACGCGCACCTCGTCGGACTGCCCGTCCGGGTCAGCGGCCGGCTCCAGCGGCGCGGCGGCTTCCGCCGGCTCACCGGGGCGACCGACGTGACGCCGGTGCCGCTGGACGAGGTCGAGCGGGACCGCCTGATGAAGACCCTGGACGCGGCCTTCGACCCGCAGGACGTGCTCCCCTCGGACGAATAGCCCAGGCGCGCGGCCCCGGCGGTCAGGGCGCGGGGCGCGTGAAGCGGGCCATGAGCAGGTCCGGGACCGGCGAGAAGTCCGCGCCCCGGACCAGGCCGAGGCCCTCGTACAGGGCCACGGCGGGGGCGTTCGCCGCGCCCGTGGTGACCTCGACGGCACGGTCCGGGAAGGTCTCGGCGAGGAGGTGGCGCATCAGCCTGGAGGCGATTCCCCGGCGGAACCACGCCGGGTCCACGCACAGCCGGTCGATCCCGATGGCCCCGTCGGGCTCCTGGGCCCAGGCGAGGAAGCCCGCGATCGAGCCGTCGTCGGAGACGGCCCCCGACCAGTGCAGCGGACGCTCCCGCATCTCCCGGAGGCTCTCGCGCAGCGCGGGTATGCCGTCGAAGCCGATCAGGGCCGCCTCCACCGCGTAGGAGGCGCGGCCGATCCGGTGCACCGCGACGGCGGTGACCTCGTCGGTCAGGTCGAGCGGACGCAGGAGCAGGTTCGGCATGCGGGGTTCCCTTCGGGCGGGCGGGACGGGGCGCGGGCGGTCCCCACGCTATCCACGGGGCCGCCGGGCGCGGCCCCCGCCGGCCCCGGCCGGGGCCGCCGGACGCGTACGACCGTTATCCGTTTCGCTGCCCGGGCACTCGGCTCGGTACGATTCAGGCGCGCAGTGTTCGCTCGCGCACCCCCTGAGTCAGGAGAGACCGGTGTCAGACGTCCGTGTGATCATCCAACGCGATTCCGAGCGGGACGAGCGCGTGGTGGCCACGGGCACTACGGCGGCCGAGCTCTTCGCCGGCGAGCGCACCATCGTCGCCGCGCGCGTCGCGGGCGAGCTGAAGGACCTCGCGTACGAGGTGAAGGACGGCGAGACCGTCGAGCCGGTGGAGATCTCCTCCGAGGACGGCCTCAACATCCTGCGGCACTCGACCGCGCACGTCATGGCGCAGGCCGTGCAGGAGCTCTTCCCCGAGGCCAAGCTGGGCATCGGCCCGCCGGTCCGGGACGGGTTCTACTACGACTTCGACGTCGCGAAGCCCTTCACCCCCGAGGACCTCAAGGTCATCGAGAAGAAGATGCAGGAGATCCAGAAGCGCGGGCAGAAGTTCGCCCGCCGCGTGGTCTCCGACGAGGCGGCCCGCGAGGAGCTCGCAGACGAGCCGTACAAGCTGGAGCTCATCGGCATCAAGGGTTCGGCCTCCACCGACGACGGCGCGAACGTCGAGGTGGGCGGCGGCGAGCTGACCATCTACGACAACCTCGACGCCAAGACGGGCGAGCTGTGCTGGAAGGACCTCTGTCGCGGTCCCCACCTGCCCACCACCCGCAACATCCCGGCGTTCAAGCTGATGCGCAACGCGGCCGCCTACTGGCGCGGCAGCGAGAAGAACCCGATGCTCCAGCGCATCTACGGCACCGCGTGGCCGTCGAAGGACGAGCTGAAGGCCCACCTCGACTTCCTCGCCGAGGCCGAGAAGCGCGACCACCGCAAGCTCGGCAACGAGCTCGACCTCTTCTCCGTCCCGGACGAGATCGGCTCCGGCCTCGCCGTCTTCCACCCGCGCGGCGGCATCATCCGCCGGACCATGGAGGACTACTCGCGCCGCCGCCACGAGGAGGAGGGGTACGAGTTCGTCTACACCCCGCACGCCACCAAGGGCGCCCTCTTCGAGAAGAGCGGTCACCTGGACTGGTACGCGGAGGGCATGTACCCCCCCATGCAGCTCGACGGTGGTACCGACTACTACCTCAAGCCCATGAACTGCCCGATGCACAACCTGATCTTCGACGCGCGCGGCCGCTCCTACCGCGAACTGCCGCTGCGCCTCTTCGAGTTCGGAACCGTGTACCGGTACGAGAAGTCCGGCGTGGTGCACGGCCTGACCCGCGCCCGGGGCTTCACCCAGGACGACGCGCACATCTACTGCACCCGTGAGCAGATGGCGGAGGAGCTCGACCGCACGCTCACCTTCGTGCTGAACCTGCTGCGCGACTACGGTCTGACCGACTTCTACCTGGAACTGTCCACCAAGGACCCGGAGAAGTTCGTCGGCTCGGACGAGGCCTGGGAGGAGGCCACCGCCGTCCTCCAGCAGGTCGCCGAGAAGCAGGGCCTCCCGCTGACCCCCGACCCGGGCGGCGCGGCCTTCTACGGCCCGAAGATCTCCGTACAGGCGCGGGACGCCATCGGCCGCACCTGGCAGATGTCGACCGTCCAGCTGGACTTCAACCTGCCGGAGCGCTTCGACCTGGAGTACACCGGCCCGGACGGGTCGCGCCAGCGCCCGGTCATGATCCACCGCGCCCTGTTCGGTTCGATCGAGCGGTTCTTCGCGGTCCTGCTGGAGCACTACGCGGGCGCCATGCCGCCGTGGCTCGCCCCGGTCCAGGCCGTCGGCATCCCGATCGGCGACGGGCACGTGGAGTACCTCCAGGAGTTCGCCGCCGAGGCGAAGGGGCAGGGCCTGCGGGTCGAGGTGGACGCCTCCTCCGACCGCATGCAGAAGAAGATCCGCAACCACCAGAAGCTCAAGGTCCCGTTCATGATCATCGTCGGTGACGAGGACATGGCCGCGGGCACCGTCTCCTTCCGCTACCGCGACGGTTCGCAGGAGAACGGCATCGCCAAGGACGAGGCGCTGGCCAAGCTGGCCAAGGTCGTCGCCGACCGCGTCCAGGTCTGATCCGGGGCACGACGGCACGGCGGGCCCCCGGGAAGTGATCACTTTCCGGGGGCCTTCCTCGTACGTGCGGGCGAGGTCATATGCTGCATCCCATGACGATTGAGCCGGAGCAGCAGGGCGGAGTGGGCACGCAGGACGCGTTCCAGCGTCTGTGGACGCCCCACCGGATGGCCTACATCCAGGGGGAGAACAAGCCGACCGGCCCGGAGGCCGGGGACGGCTGTCCCTTCTGCGGGCTTCGGGAGATGTCCGACGAGGACGGGCTGATCGTGGCACGGGGCGAGCACGTGTACGCGGTGCTCAACCTCTACCCCTACAACGGTGGCCACCTGCTGGTCGTCCCGTACCGGCACGTCGCCGACTACACGGAGCTCGACGGCCCCGAGACGGCCGAGCTGGCGGACCTGACGAAGCGGGCCATGACGGCGCTGCGCAAGGCCTCCGGGGCGCACGGCTTCAACATCGGCCTGAACCAGGGGGCGGCCGCCGGCGCCGGCATCGCGGCCCACCTGCACCAGCACATCGTGCCGCGCTGGGGCGGTGACGCGAACTTCATGCCGGTCGTCGGGCACACCAGGGTGCTGCCGCAACTCCTCGCGGAGACCCGCCAGATGCTCTCGGACGCCTGGCCGGTCGACTGACTTCCACGAGCGGGGCGGGCCCACGGGGCCGCCCCGTCCCCGTGCTCAGGACGGGCGCGCGGCGCGCCATTCGGCCAGGACGGCCTCGATGTCGAACTCGGTCAGGTTCAGGGGCGGACCCGGCGGGGGCATGCGCAGGGCCGCCGCGATCTTCACGTTCACCTCGGTGAGGACCGCCCTCGCCTCCCGCTCGGAACGGGCCGCGCGGGCCGCCTCCAGGGCGTCCTCGGCCTCCTTGCGCAGCGCGAGCGCCGGCGGCAGGGAGGAGAAGCCCTCGCGGTGCATCTTCCCCTTGATCCACCACAGCTCGTCGTACGGCGCGTCCAGCGAGGCCATCGGCTTGCCCCAGCCCGGCAGCTTCTCGAACTCGCCCCGGGCCTCGGCCTCGCGGATCTGCCGGTCCACGAAGGACTCGAAGCTGACGCCGGGCGGTTTGCGCTCGGTCACGGCACCTCCTCGGGTTCCCCCGCCCGGGGCGGGACTCCTCCAGCGTACTTACTCGTACACGTCCGCCTTGCGGGGGGAAGGCTCCTGGACCATGCCGCTCATGATCGACGAACGGGTGGTGAAGCGTTCGGTGTCGACGCCGTTCTCCTCCAGCACCTTGAACGTCGCCGCGTGCACGGACCGCAGCACCGGGGCGACCGTGCGCAGCGCGTCGTCCGCCATGAAGCGGTGGCGCCACATCGAGCCGGCCCAGACGTGCCGCAGACCGAAGGGCTCGGGCAGGACCAGCTTGCCGCCGAAGTGCTCCAGCAGCGGCGGGTACCAGGTCAGCGGCGCGCGCACGGCCAGCCGCACGACCTCGGACGCGTCGACGAGCCGCAGCGGACGCTCCACGGTCTCCCAGAAGCGCACCGACTTCGGGACCTCGACCACCGGGGCCTTCGACTTGGTGGTGAACAGGCCGTGGACGGGGCCGAGGGCGTGGGCGGTGACGTCCACGCGCAGCGTCTTGTAGAGCACGGTCACGGTGACCAGCATGGTGATGACCAGCTGGCCGTCCCAGAGCGGGTACTGGATGCCCAGGTAGTGCCGGTTGCCCGCGCTGAACTGCTGCTCGTTGCAGATGCGGGTGATCTCGTGCGGCTTCACCAGGAAGGTGTCCACGTTCTCGCCGCCCGGCCGGGCCACCTCGCCCGCGCCCTCGCCGACGGGCGTGACGATCCAGTGCTGGACGGAGGCCGCCGGGAAGCCACCGGTGTGCAGGGGCCCGCGCTCCAGCTTGCGCAACTGGGTGTCGATCGCGCGTATGACGTCCCAGCTGCGGAAGGGGTGGATCTCGTGGCCCTCGGTCGCGGGGGTCAGTTCCTCGGCCATCTGCCAGCTGCCCCAGCGCGTGCCCATGCCGAGGATGCCCTTGGGGCCGGCGTAGAACACGGAGTTGCTGCGGTCCTCGGCGGTGAGCTTCGCCAGCTGGTGGCGCAGGTCCTCGCGGGCCTTCTCGTCGGGATTGCCGGGCACCGCGTCGGGGATCTTGGCGGCGACCCCGCCGCCGCCGAGCAGCCCGTCCCAGCGCGACCGCAGGTCCGCGGCGGTGTTCTCGCAGATCCGGCGGGCCAGGTACCAGCCGATGACCGGGGCGGCGAGCGAGGCGAGCAGGTAGAGCTCCAGGAAGCCGCTGCCGGGCTCGCGCTTGATCACCCGGTACAGGAGGATCGCGGCGAAGAGGGCGATGGCGACGAGCAGCGCCGTCCCGATCCAGCCGGTCTTGCGGCCCTCGCCCTTCGACAGGGTCTTGCGCAGCTGGAAGAGGCCCAGCCACAGCAGCGTCCCCGGGAGGAACAGCACCCCGCAGACCAGCGTGATCATGCGGAGGCGGCGGTCGCGGTCCTTGCGGATGCGGGAGGCGGCCAGGCAGTGCTCCACGACGGTCTGCGGGTCGGCGCCGAAGGACTGGATGAGGGGTTTGCGGCCGGCGCCCAGGGTGCGGGCCTCCACCGCGCGGCAGAAGGCCTCCCCGAGGTTCGGTTCGAAGAGGGAGAGCTTGGGCTCCTTGATCGAGGCCGGGTGCAGCTCGCTGTTGGCCCCGAGTATGGAGGACAGCTTGGTGTCCTTGCCGCCGTCGCGGTACGCGGCGGAGGCCAGCGCGTTCGTCGCCGCGGTCTGGCCGCCGCTCCCCTGGAGAGGAATCTGTGCCCCGGGCCTGAAGTCGAATCCGTCGTCCGCCACCGCTGCCCCCATCGCCGTGCCACTGTGCTCTTTGTCGTGCTGTTCTCGTGCCGCCCCGCGGCGTGCGGCCCGCCGCCGTGCCGCCGTGCCGCCCGATCTGCTCCCCGCCGCGCCGAAGAGCTTATCGGCGGACGTCGCCGCATGGTCATGGGACAGGGAAATACCGCCCACCGCAAGCCGGTTGGACGGGCGGTAGCCCTGGCGCTATGTCAGATGACTTCCCTTCTCCGCCTGTTCGCGCACCTTGTCCGCGATCGGCGCGGGCATCGGCTCGTGCCGCGCGTACGCCCGCGTGAACCGGCCGGTGCCGTGCGAGACGGAGCGCAGGTCCACGGCGTACCGGTCGATCTCGATCTCCGGGACCTCGGCGCGCACCCGGGTCCGTCCGGCGCCCGACTGCTCGGTGCCGACGACGCGGCCGCGCCGACCGGCGAGGTCGCTCATGACCGGACCGACGTACTCGTCGGGCACGAGGACGTCGAGTTCCGCGACGGGCTCCAGGAGGTGGATCGCGACGCCCGCGGCGGCCTCGCGCAGGGCCAGGGCGCCCGCGGTCTGGAACGCGGCGTCGGAGGAGTCCACGGAGTGGGCCTTGCCGTCGCGCAGGATGATCCGTACGTCGACCAGCGGATGGCCCGTCGCCAGCCCCCGGGCGGCCTGGGCGCGGACGCCCTTCTCCACGGACGGGATGAACTGGCGGGGGACCGAGCCGCCGACGACCTTGTCGACGAACTCGATGCCGCTGCCGGGCGGCAGCGGCTCCACCTCGATCTCGCAGATGGCGAACTGGCCGTGGCCGCCGGACTGCTTGACGTGCCGGCCGCGGCCGGCGGCCTTGGCGCCGAAGGTCTCGCGCAGGCTCACCTTGTGGGCCACGGGGTCGACCTGGACTCCGTACCGGCTCCGCAGCCGCTCCAGCGCGACGTCCTGGTGGGCCTCGCCGAGGCACCACAGGACGAGCTGGTGCGTGTGCGGGTTCTGCTCCAGCCGCATGGTGGGGTCCTCGGCGACGAGGCGGGCCAGTCCTTGGGACAGCTTGTCCTCGTCGGCCTTGCTGTGGGCCTCGATGGCGAGGGGGAGCAGCGGCTCCGGCATGCGCCACGGCTCCATCAGGAGCGGGGACTCCTTGGCGGACAGCGTGTCCCCGGTCTCGGCGCGGGTGAGTTTGGCCACGCAGGCGAGGTCGCCCGCGATGCACTGGCCGAGGATGCGCTGCTGCTTGCCGAAGGGCGAGGTGAGGGCGCCGGTCCGCTCGTCGACGTCGTGGTCCTCGTGGCCGCGGTCCGCGAGGCCGTGGCCGCTGACGTGGACGGCCTGCTCGGGGCGCAGCGTGCCGGAGAAGACGCGGACGAGGGAGACGCGGCCGACGTAGGGGTCGGAGGACGTCTTGACGACCTCGGCGAGCAGCGGTCCGGCCGGATCGCAGGTGGCCTCGGGGCGCGGGGCGCCGTCGGGCGAGGTGACGGTGAGCGGGGCGCGTTCCAGGGGGGTGGGGAAGCCGCCCGTGATCAGTTCGAGGAGTTCCACCGTGCCGAGGCCCTGGCGGGCGCCGTCGACGGCGGGAGCGGCCATCAGCACGGGGTGGAAGGTGCCGCGGGCGACGGCCCGCTCCAGGTCGTCGACCAGGGTCTTCAGGTCGATGTCCTCGCCGCCGAGGTAGCGGTCCATCAGGCCCTCGTCCTCGCTCTCCGCGATGATCCCCTCGATGAGGCGCGAGCGGGCGGAGTCGATGAGGGCGAGTTCGGCGGGGTCCGGATCGCGCTCCGCGCGCTCGCCCGAGGTGTAGTCGTGCACGCGCCGGGAGAGGAGGCCCAGCAGGCCCGTGACCGGGGCGTGGCCGTCGGCGCCGGCCGGTCCGTGCAGCGGCAGGTACAGGGGGATGACGGCGTCCGGGTCGTCCCCGCCGAAGATCTCCCCGCAGATGTCGGTCATCTGCGCGTAGTCGGCGCGGGCTGCCTCCAAATGGGTGACGACGATGGCGCGCGGCATGCCGACGGCCTCGCATTCGTCCCAGACCATCCGGGTGGCCCCGTCGATGCCGTCCGAGGCCGAGACGACGAAGAGGGCCGCGTCCGCGGCGCGCAGACCGGCCCTGAGTTCCCCGACGAAGTCGGCGTATCCGGGAGTGTCCAAGATGTTGATCTTGATGCCGGCCCATTCGACGGGGACCAGCGCGAGCTGGACGGACCGGTGCCGGCGCTGCTCGATCTCGTCGTAGTCGGAGACGGACGTGCCGTCCTCGACCCGACCGGCCCTGTTCACGGCCCCGGAGGTCAGGGCCAGCGCCTCGACCAGAGTGGTCTTTCCGGCACCGCTGTGGCCGACCAGCACGACGTTCCGTACGGAAGCGGGGCGGTCGGCCGTCAGTGCCCTGCCGGCGGCCCCGGCTTGGTGTGATGTGGCTCCCATGGTGCTCGTGCCTCCCGGTGTCGCGGTGAGGAGGGGTGATCGGGGTCCTACGAGCTTTGCACCGCCGTCACACTGCGTCCATACGTCGTACCCCGGCCGGCCCCGGGCGGGAACCGGACCCTCCGGGCGGATTGGCGGGAGCGAACCGGTGGGTGCGCGGCCGTGCGGGCCCCGGGCGCCGGCTACGATGGGCCAGCCGGTGGCCGTGGTGGCCGTGCGGCCCAGCGACCCTCCGGGAAGGCCATGCTGAACAAGTACGCGCGTGCATTCTTCACGCGTGTTCTCACGCCGTTCGCCGCGTTTCTCCTCCGTCGGGGGGTGAGCCCCGACGCGGTCACCCTGATCGGCACCGCCGGCGTGGTGGCCGGAGCGCTGGTCTTCTTCCCCAGGGGCGAGTTCTTCTGGGGCACGATCACCATCACCCTCTTCGTGTTCTCCGACCTGGTGGACGGGAACATGGCCCGCCAGGCCGGCGTCTCCAGCCGGTGGGGCGCGTTCCTCGACTCCACCCTCGACCGGGTGGCGGACGCGGCGATCTTCGGCGGGCTCGCGCTCTGGTACGCGGGCTCCGGGCACGACAACGTCCTCTGCGCGGTGGCGATCTTCTGCCTGGCCAGTGGCCAGGTGGTCTCCTACACCAAGGCCCGCGGCGAGTCGATCGGGCTCCCGGTCGCCGTGAACGGGCTCATCGAGCGGGCCGAGCGGCTGGTGATCTCCCTCGTCGCGGCGGGCCTGTCCGGCCTCCAGACCTTCGGGGTGCCCTCGTGGATCGGCGTCCTGCTGCCGATCGCGCTGTGGGTCGTCGCCGTCGGATCGCTCGTCACCCTGATCCAGCGGGTGGTCACCGTACGCCGTGAGGCGGCCGAGGCGGACGCCGCCGAGGCGGCTGCCGGACCCCAGTCCTCCACCGAGAGCGGTACCACCTGATGGGCACGGCGCAGGACAAGCTGGTCGACGGTCTCTACGGGCTCGGCTGGGCGGGGGTGAAGAAGCTCCCCGAGCCGGCCGCGGTCGCCCTCGGCCGCAGGATCGCGGACGTGGTCTGGAAGCGCCGGGGCAAGAGCGTGCTCCGCCTGGAGTCCAACCTGGCCAGGGTGGTCCCGGACGCCTCACCCGAGCGGCTGCGGGAACTCTCCAAGGCGGGCATGCGCTCGTACATGCGCTACTGGATGGAATCGTTCCGGCTGCCGACGATGAACCCGGAACGCTTCGGCAAGGAAGTCCTGTTCCAGGACGAGCACCTGCTGCGCGAAGCCCTCGCCAGTGGGCGCGGGGTCGTCGTCGCCCTGCCCCACCTGGCCAACTGGGACCTCGCCGGGGCCTGGGCCATCGGCCACATCGGCGTCCCGTTCACCACCGTCGCCGAACGCCTCAAGCCCGAGTCCCTCTACGACCGCTTCGTGGCGTACCGCGAGAGCCTCGGCATGGAGGTCCTGCCGCACAGCGGCGGCGCCGCCTTCGGCACCCTGGCCCGCCGGCTGCGCTCCGGCGGCCTCGTATGCCTCGTCGCGGACCGGGACCTGTCGTCCTCCGGCGTCGAGGTGGACTTCTTCGGCGCCACCGCCCGCATGCCCGCCGGGCCCGCCCTGCTGGCCCAGCAGACGGGGGCGGTGCTGCTCCCGGCGACCCTGCACTACGGGGACACGCCGACGATGTACGGCCGGATCCACCCCGAGGTCCCGGTGCCGGGGACCGGGACGCGGATCGAGAAGACCGCCACGATGACGCAGGCCGTCGCCGACGCCTTCGCCGAGGGCATCGCCGAACACCCGCAGGACTGGCACATGCTGCAACGGCTGTGGCTGGACGACCTGGAGGAGCGCCCGTAGTGAAGATCGGCATCGTGTGCCCGTACTCGTGGGACGTCCCGGGCGGCGTCCAGTTCCACATTCGTGACCTGGCGGAACACCTGATCCGCCTCGGCCACGAGGTGTCGGTGCTGGCCCCGGCCGACGACGAGACCCCCCTGCCGCCCTACGTGGTCTCGGCGGGACGGGCGGTGCCGGTGCCCTACAACGGGTCCGTCGCCCGACTGAACTTCGGCTTCCTCTCCGCGGCCCGCGTCCGACGTTGGCTGCACGACGGGGTGTTCGACGTCATCCACATCCACGAGCCGGCCTCCCCCTCGCTGGGGCTGCTGTCCTGCTGGGCCGCCCAGGGGCCGATCGTGGCCACCTTCCACACCTCCAACCCGCGCTCCCGCGCCATGATCGCCGCGTACCCGATCCTCCAGCCGGCCCTGGAGAAGATCAGCGCGCGGATCGCGGTCAGCGAGTACGCCCGGCGCACCCTCGTGGAGCACCTGGGCGGGGACGCCGTCGTCATCCCGAACGGGGTGGACGTCGACTTCTTCGCCGACGCCGATCCCAAGGCGGAGTGGGGCGGGCAGACGCTCGGTTTCATCGGCCGCATCGACGAACCCCGCAAGGGCCTGCCCGTCCTCATGGACGCCTTCCCGCGGATCGTCGAGGCCTGCCCGGACGTGCGCCTGCTGGTCGCCGGCCGCGGTGACGAGGAGGAGGCGGTCGCCTCCCTGCCCGCGGAGCTGCGCTCCCGCGTGGAGTTCCTCGGCATGGTCTCCGACGAGGACAAGGCCCGCCTGCTGCGCAGCGTCGACGTCTACGTCGCCCCCAACACCGGCGGCGAGAGCTTCGGGATCATCCTCGTGGAGGCGCTGTCCGCCGGAGCCGCCGTGCTGGCCTCCGACCTCGACGCCTTCGCCCAGGTCCTGGACCAGGGCGCGGCGGGCGAACTCTTCGCGAACGAGGACTCCGCCTCCCTGGCCGCCGCGGCCGTCGCCCTGCTCCGTGACCCGGCCCGACGGGCCGAACTGAGCGCCCGCGGCTCCGCCCACGTACGGCGCTTCGACTGGTCGACGGTCGGCGCGGACATCCTCGCCGTCTACGAGACCGTCACCGACGGCGCGGCGGCGGTCGCCGCCGACGAGCGGGTGCCCCTGCGCACCCGACTGGGCTTCTCGCGGGACTCCGCGGGCTCCTGAGGTCCGCCCGCGCGGCCGGACGCCCCGGTCGCGCCCGGGGCGTCCCACGTGCCCCGTGGGCAGCGGTGAGCGGGCGCCGCGCCCGGAAGGGTAATGTCGCGGCCCGTGATCGAAAACCTTGTCTGGATCGCCGTGGCGCTGGGCGTCGTCGGTGTCTACCTCAGCTGGACCGCCGGCCGTCTCGACCGGCTGCACACGCGGATGGACGCCGCTCGGGCCGCACTCGACGCACAGCTCGTGCGGCGGGCCTCGGTGGTCGTGGAGGTGGCGACCTCCGGGGCGCTCGACCCCGCGTCCTCCCTCGTCCTGTACGAGGCCGCCCACGCCGCCCGGCAGGCCGAGGAGGAACACCGCGAGGTCGCCGAGAGCGAACTCAGCCAGGCCCTGCGCGCGGTGTTCGCCGACATCGATCAGGTCGAGGCGCTGAAGGCCGCGCCGGGCGGCGAGGCCGCCGCCGAGGAACTGGCGGCGGCGGTGCGCCGGGTGCCGATGGCGCGGCGGTTCCTCAACGACGCGGTCCGCGCGGCCCGCGCGCTGCGCCGGCACCGCAAGGTGCGCTGGTTCCGACTGGCGGGACACGCCCCGTTCCCGCTGGCCTTCGAAATGGACGACGAACCCCCGGCGGACCTCGCGGACCGGCCGTCCTAGAGCCGCGAGGGACAAATGGAGAGGCCACCGGCTCCACATTGGCCCTTGCCGTGGCCTGGTCGGTGGGGTTTTCTCGGTGGAGTAGCACCCGTCTTCCTTTCGAGTGAGGTCAACCCGTGAGCACGCTTCCCACCTCCCCCCAGTCCGCTGAGTCGGCCATCGGCACCTCCCGCGTCAAGCGCGGCATGGCCGAGCAGCTCAAGGGCGGTGTGATCATGGACGTGGTCAACGCCGAGCAGGCGAAGATCGCCGAGGACGCCGGCGCCGTCGCCGTCATGGCCCTGGAGCGGGTCCCCGCGGACATCCGCAAGGACGGCGGCGTGGCCCGCATGTCCGACCCGAACATGATCGAAGAGATCATCGAGGCCGTCTCGATCCCCGTCATGGCCAAGTCCCGCATCGGCCACTTCGTCGAGGCGCAGGTCCTGCAGTCCCTCGGCGTCGACTACATCGACGAGTCCGAGGTCCTGACCCCGGCCGACGAGGTCAACCACTCCGACAAGTGGGCGTTCACGACCCCCTTCGTGTGTGGCGCCACCAACCTGGGCGAGGCCCTGCGCCGCATCGCCGAGGGCGCGGCCATGATCCGTTCCAAGGGCGAGGCCGGTACCGGCAACGTCGTCGAGGCCGTCCGTCACCTGCGCCAGATCAAGAACGAGATCGCCCGCCTGCGCGGCTACGACAACAACGAGCTGTTCGCCGCCGCCAAGGAGCTGCGCGCCCCGTACGAGCTGGTCAAGGAGGTCGCCGAGCTCGGCAAGCTCCCGGTCGTGCTGTTCTCCGCCGGTGGCGTCGCCACCCCCGCCGACGCCGCGCTGATGCGCCAGCTCGGTGCCGAGGGCGTCTTCGTCGGCTCCGGCATCTTCAAGTCGGGCGACCCGGCCAAGCGCGCCGCCGCCATCGTGAAGGCCACCACCTTCTACGACGACCCGAAGATCATCGCGGACGCCTCCCGCAACCTGGGCGAGGCCATGGTCGGCATCAACTGCGACACCCTGCCCGAGGCCGAGCGCTACGCCAACCGCGGCTGGTAGTCACTGCCATGACCAACCCCGTGATTGGTGTCCTGGCTCTCCAGGGCGACGTACGGGAGCACCTGATCGCCCTGGCCGCGGCGGACGCCGTGGCCAGGCCGGTCCGGCGTCCCGAGGAGCTCGCCGAGGTCGACGCCCTGGTGATCCCCGGCGGCGAGTCCACGACCATGTCGAAGCTCGCCGTGCTGTTCGGCATGCTGGAGCCGCTGCGCGAGCGCGTGCGGGCCGGTATGCCCGTGTACGGCACCTGCGCCGGCATGATCATGCTCGCGGACAAGCTCCTGGACGGCCGTGACGACCAGGAGACGCTCGGCGGCATCGACATGATCGTGCGCCGCAACGCCTTCGGCCGGCAGAACGAGTCCTTCGAGGCGACGATCGACTTCGCGGGCATAGCGGGCGGCCCCGTCGAGGGCGTCTTCATCCGCGCCCCGTGGGTCGAGTCCGTCGGCGGCGCCGTCGAGGTGCTGGCCACGTACGAGGGCCACACCGTGGCCGTGCGGCAGGGCAACGTGCTGGCCACCTCGTTCCACCCCGAACTGACCGGCGACGACCGCGTCCACGCGTACTTCGTCGACATGGTGCGCGCGGGCTCGTAACGGCGTCCCGGTAGGATCTGAGGCGAACACTGTTGGTGACGCGAAGGAGACAGGCAGATGTCCGGCCACTCTAAATGGGCTACGACGAAGCACAAGAAGGCCGTGGTTGACGCCAAGCGCGGCAAGCTCTTCGCGAAGCTGATCAAGAACATCGAGGTCGCGGCCCGTATGGGCGGCGCCGACATCGATGGCAACCCGACCCTCTTCGACGCCATCCAGAAGGCCAAGAAGAGCTCGGTCCCGAACAAGAACATCGACTCCGCGGTCAAGCGCGGCGGCGGCCTGGAGGCCGGCGGCGCCGACTACGAGACGATCATGTACGAGGGCTACGGCCCCAACGGCGTCGCGGTGCTCATCGAGTGCCTCACCGACAACCGCAACCGTGCCGCCTCCGACGTCCGCGTCGCCATGACCCGCAACGGCGGCTCGATGGCCGACCCGGGCTCGGTCTCGTACCTGTTCAACCGCAAGGGCGTCGTGCTCCTGCCCAAGGGCGAGCTCTCCGAGGACGACGTCCTGGAGACGGTGCTGGAGGCGGGCGCCGAGGAGGTCAACGACCTCGGCGAGAGCTTCGAGATCATCAGCGAGGCCACCGACATGGTCGCGGTCCGCACCGCGCTGCAGGAGGCGGGCATCGACTACGACTCGGCCGACTCCAACTTCCTGCCGACCATGCAGGTCGAGCTGGACGAAGAGGGCGCGCGCAAGATCTTCAAGCTGATCGACGCGCTGGAGGACAGCGACGACGTGCAGAACGTCTTCGCCAACTTCGACGTCTCGGACGAGGTCATGGAGCAGGTCGACGCCTGACCGGGCACCAGCGACGGGCCGACGGGGACACACCCCGTCGGCCCGTCGCTTTGTCAGTGGCGCCCGCTAACCTGCACGGACGCGGACGGGTGAGCGAGGGAGGGGGACGCGGTGCGAGTGCTCGGTGTGGACCCGGGACTGACGCGGTGCGGCGTCGGCGTGGTCGAGGGCGTCGCCGGTCGCCCCCTGACCATGATCGGCGTCGGTGTCGTACGGACGCCGGCGGACGCCGAGCTGGGGAACCGGCTCGTCGCCATCGAACAGGGCATCGAGGAATGGCTCGACGCGCACCGGCCCGAGGTCGTCGCCGTGGAGCGGGTCTTCAGCCAGCACAACGTCAGCACCGTCATGGGCACCGCCCAGGCCAGCGCCGTCGCCATGCTGTGCGCCTCCCGGCGCGGCATCCCCGTCGCCCTGCACACCCCCAGCGAGGTCAAGGCCGCCGTCACCGGCACCGGCCGGGCCGACAAGGCACAGGTCGGCGCCATGGTGACCCGCCTGCTCCGGCTGGCCGAGCCGCCGAAGCCCGCCGACGCCGCCGACGCCCTCGCCCTCGCCATCTGTCACATCTGGCGGGCCCCCGCCCAGAACCGCCTCCAGCAGGCGGTCGCCCTGCACGCCTCGAAAGGCCGTACCCGATGATCGCCTTCGTCAGCGGCCCCGTCGCCGCCCTCGCCCCCACCCTGGCCGTCGTCGAGGTCGGGGGAGTGGGCATGGCCGTCCACTGCACGCCGAACACCATCGCCGCCCTGCGCGTCGGCGAGCCGGCCCGGCTGGCCACCTCCCTGGTCGTCCGGGAGGACTCCCTCACCCTGTACGGATTCGCCGATGACGACGAACGCCAGGTCTTCGAGCTCCTCCAGACCGCCAGCGGGGTCGGCCCCAGGCTCGCGCAGGCGATGCTCGGCGTGCACAGCCCCGACGCGCTGCGCCTGGCCGTCTCGACGGGCGACGAGAAGTCCCTGACGGCCGTGCCCGGCATCGGCAAGAAGGGCGCCCAGAAACTCCTCCTCGAACTCAAGGACAAACTGGGCTCCCCCCTGGGCACCGGCGGCCTCGTCGGAGCCCAGCGGGCCGCGGCCACCGGCCCCGCCCCCTGGAGCGAACAGCTCCAGGCCGCCCTGATCGGCCTCGGCTACGCCCCCCGAGACGCGGACGAGGCGGTCGGCGCCGTGACCCCGCAGGCCGAGGCCGCCATCGCCGCCGGCGGATCCGCCCCGGTCCCGCAGCTGCTGCGCGCGGCCCTCCAGTCCCTCAACCGCGCCCGCTGACCGACGCCGCGTACGACCGACCACCGCGCACAGAGAAGCCACAGCGCATACCGAGAAGGCAGAGCGACACCGTGAACTGGGACGACGAGACCACCGCCGAGGACGAGGCCCGCATCGTCGCCTCCGCCGCCGACGGGGAGGACACGGCGGTCGAGGCCGCCCTGCGCCCCAAGGACCTCGGCGAGTTCGTCGGTCAGGAGAAGGTCCGCCAGCAACTGGACCTCGTCCTCAAGGCGGCCAAGCAGCGCGGCGCCACCGCCGACCACGTCCTGCTCTCCGGCGCGCCCGGTCTCGGCAAGACCACCCTCTCCATGATCATCGCCGCCGAGATGGGCGCCCCGATCCGGATCACCTCCGGGCCCGCCATCCAGCACGCGGGCGACCTCGCCGCGATCCTCTCCTCCCTCCAGGAGGGCGAGGTCCTCTTCCTCGACGAGATCCACCGCATGTCCCGGCCCGCCGAGGAGATGCTGTACATGGCCATGGAGGACTTCCGCGTCGATGTGATCGTCGGCAAGGGCCCCGGAGCCACCGCCATCCCCCTCGAACTGCCGCCGTTCACCCTCGTGGGCGCCACCACCCGCGCCGGGCTGCTGCCCCCGCCGCTGCGCGACCGCTTCGGCTTCACCGGGCACATGGAGTTCTACGTCCCCGAGGAGCTGGAACGCGTCATCCACCGCTCCGCCCGCCTCCTCGACGTCGAGATCGACACCGCGGGCGCCGCCGAGATCGCCGGGCGCTCCCGCGGCACGCCCCGCATCGCCAACCGGCTCCTGCGCCGGGTCCGGGACTACGCACAGGTCAGGGCCGACGGAGTGATCACCCGGGACGTGGCCGAAACCGCCCTCCAGGTCTACGAGGTCGACGCGCGGGGCCTCGACCGGCTGGACCGGGCCGTGCTGGAGGCCCTGCTCAAGCTGTTCGGCGGCGGTCCCGTCGGGCTGTCGACCCTGGCGGTGGCCGTGGGGGAGGAGCGGGAGACGGTCGAGGAGGTCGCCGAGCCGTTCCTGGTCCGGGAGGGCCTGCTGGCCCGTACCCCGCGCGGTCGGGTCGCGACCCCCGCCGCATGGGCCCACCTGGGGCTCGTACCCCCGCAGCACGGGGTGAGTGGATCAAGCGGACAACAGGGCTTGTTCGGGGCCTGACGGCGCGGAGGTTCGCCCGGTCAGGAACTGCGGTGCCATGCTGGGCGTTGTTCCATCGGTGCGGACTCGCCTAGACTCCGCCGATGCCGACCCTTCGGGTCGGCGTGCCCACCCCCGTAGAAAAAGGCCGTCGTCCGTACGGTCGTGCGAAGGATCTTCGTCCCGTGAATCTCGTGACACTCCTCCCGTTCATCGTGCTCATCGGGGCCATGTTCCTGATGACCCGCTCCGCCAAGAAGAAGCAGCAGGCGGCCGCGCAGATGCGCAACGAAATGACGCCCGGCACCGGCGTCCGCACCATCGGTGGCATGTACGCCACGGTGAAGGAGATCGGTGAGGACACGGTCACCCTTGAGGTGGCTCCCGGTGTCCACGCGATCTACGCGAAGAACTCCATCGGCGCCGTCCTGGAGGACGAGGAGTACAACCGCATCGTCCACGGAATCAACGATGATCCGACGAACGACACGCCGGTCGTCCCGGACGACGCCTCCTCGCTGACCGAGGCCGACGCCCCGAAGACGGACCAGCCCAAGGCCGATCTGTCGAAGGACGCGTCCACCGACGCCCCGAAGCTCGACCTGGGCAAGAGCGACGAGCCCAAGGGCGACGAGCCGAAGGACGGCGAGCCCGGCGCCAAGTAGCACCGGGCCGGGAACCGCGGTGGCGCCCGACCGGCGACCGCCGCGGTACCCGCAGTGAACTTCTGCGGGGGGCAGGGGTCCCCACCACACATTTCGTGGCCGTCCGCGCGCTGACCCGGCGCGGGACGGTTGGACAGGGAGAAACGACAAGGTGGCAGCACCGAAGAAGGGCCGGCGGCCCACGGGGGCTCAGGGGAGGCCGGGGCGCGCCCTGGCCATCATCCTGATCGCGATGGTGGCGCTCACCGCGGGGATGTTCCTCTCGAAGCAGACGACTCCCCGCCTGGGCATCGACCTCGCGGGCGGTACGAGCATCACGCTCAAGGCGAAGAGCGAGCCCGGCAAGCCGAACGCCATCAACGAGACCAACATGAACACCGCGGTCGGCATCATCGACCGCCGTGTCAACGGTCTCGGCGTCTCGGAGGCCGAGGTCCAGACGCAGGGCACCGACCACATCATCGTGAACATCCCCAAGGGTGTGAACGAGCAGCAGGCGCGCGAGCAGGTCGGTACCACCGCGCAGCTCTACTTCCGTCCGGTGCTCGCCGTCGCCGACGGCGCCCCGATCGCCCCGGAGGCCACCCCGAGCGGCTCTCCGAGCCCCTCCGCGAGCGGTTCCGCGCCGCCGAAGGCCGAAGGCAGCGGCAAGCCGTCCGCCCAGGCCACCCCGTCGTCCAGCGCCACTTCCCAGGGCCGTGCGCTCAGCGAGGCCCTCAAGGCCCCCGACGCCCCCACCCCCTCGCCGTCCGCGAGCGGGTCGAAGAAGGCAGACGACAACAAGGCGACCCCCTCCGCCTCGGCTTCCGGTGCCCCCTCCGGGTCGCCGTCCGCGTCCCCCGACGCGAGCGCGCCGCCGGTGGACCCCGCGGTCGCCGACCTGCAGAAGAAGTTCGCGGCACTGGACTGCACCGACCCGGCCCAGCGCACCGCCGCCGGTCAGGGCGCCAAGCCCGAGGACTCGATGATCGCCTGCGGTCAGCGTGACACCCAGTGGTTCAAGTGGGTCCTCGGTCCGGCCCAGGTCGACGGTCAGGACGTCAAGGACGCCAAGGGCGTCGTCGACACGCAGCGCGGTGGCGGCTGGATCGTCCAGATGCAGTTCACCGACAAGGGCGCCGACAAGTTCGCCAAGATCACCGGCGAGCTGGCCACCAAGCAGTCCCCGCAGAACCAGTTCGCGATCGTCCTCGACGGCAAGGTCATCTCCGACCCCTCCGTCAGCCAGGCACTGACCGGCGGCAACGCCGAGATCTCCGGCGGCTTCACCCAGGAGAGCGCCCAGGACCTGGGCAACATGCTGTCCTACGGCGCCCTGCCCCTGTCCTTCCAGGAGGACAGCGTCACGACCGTCACCCCCGCGCTCGGCGGCGAGCAGCTGCGGGCCGGTCTCATCGCCGGCGCCATCGGCCTCGCCCTCGTGGTGATCTACCTGCTGGTCTACTACCGCGGCCTGGCCTTCATCGCGATCGTCAGCCTCCTGGTGTCCGCGGTGCTGACCTACACGATCATGTCGCTCCTCGGCAAGGGCATCGGCTTCGCCCTCAACCTGCCGGCGGTCTGCGGCGCCATCGTGGCCATCGGCATCACGGCGGACTCGTTCATCGTGTACTTCGAACGCATCCGGGACGAGATCCGCGAGGGCCGCACCCTGCGTCCGGCCGTCGAGCGCGCGTGGCCGCGCGCCCGGCGCACCATCCTGGTGTCGGACTTCGTGTCCTTCCTCGCCGCCGCGGTGCTGTTCATCGTCACGGTGGGCAAGGTCCAGGGCTTCGCCTTCACACTGGGTCTGACGACCCTGCTCGACGTGGTCGTGGTGTTCCTCTTCACCAAGCCGATCATGACGCTGCTGGCCCGTACGAAGTTCTTCTCCAGCGGTCACCCGTGGTCCGGGCTCGACCCCAAGCGGCTCGGTGCCAAGCCCCCGCTGCGCGGATCCCGCCGCACCGGTCCCGTACCCGCCCCCGTCGACGCAAAGGAGGCGTGAGAGATGTCGAAGCTGGGAGATCTCGGCGCCAGGCTGTACCGCGGTGAGGTCGGCTACGACTTCGTCGGCAAGCGCTTTCTCTGGTACGGCGTTTCCATCCTGATCACCATCACGGCGATCGTCGCCCTGGCCGTCCAGGGCCTCAACATGGGCATCGAGTTCAAGGGCGGCGCGGTCTTCACCACCCCGAAGACCACCGCCTCCGTCGCCCACGTGACCGAGGCCGCGGAGAAGATCTCCGGCCACGACGCGATCGTCCAGGAGCTCGGCTCCGGCGGCATGCGCGTCCAGATCTCCGGTCTGGACACCGCCGCCGCCGCCGACGTCAAGGGCAAGCTCGCCACCGACCTCAAGGTCAACGCGGCCGACATCAACGCCGACCTCGTGGGCCCGAGCTGGGGCGAGCAGATCGCCAACAAGGCCTGGACCGGCCTCGGCATCTTCATGATCCTCGTGGTGATCTACCTCGCGATCGCCTTCGAGTGGCGCATGGCCGTCGCCGCGCTGATCGCCCTGATCCACGACCTCACGATCACGGTCGGCGTGTACGCGCTGGTCGGGTTCGAGGTCACCCCGGGCACGGTCATCGGTCTGCTGACCATCCTCGGTTACTCCCTCTACGACACCGTCGTCGTCTTCGACGGTCTGAAGGAGGGCTCGAAGGACATCACGAAGCAGACCCGCTTCACCTTCAGCGAGATCGCCAACCGCAGCATCAACGGCACGCTGGTCCGCTCGATCAACACCACGGTCGTGGCCCTGCTCCCCGTCGCCGCCCTGCTGTTCATCGGTGGCGGGTTCCTGGGCGCGGGCATGCTCAACGACATCTCGTTGTCGCTGTTCGTCGGCCTCGCGGCCGGTGCGTACTCCTCGATCTTCATCGCGACCCCGCTGGTCGTGGACCTGAAGGAGCGCGAGCCGGCGATGAAGGCCCTCAAGAAGCGGGTCCTCGCCAAGCGCGCCGCCGCCGCGGCCAAGGGCGAGCCGGTCGACGGGGGCGAGGACGCGGAGTCCGGCGACTCCTCCGAGGCCGTCTCCGGCGGCAACGGGAGGCGGCGCCGGTGACCTCCTGTTCCCCCGAGGTCCGCGAGCTGCTGCTCAGTCGGATCAAGGACGTACCGGACTACCCGAAGCCGGGCGTGATGTTCAAGGACATCACCCCCCTGCTGGCCGACCCGAAGGCCTTCGCGGCCCTGACGGACGCCCTGGCGGAGCTGGCCGTCCGGTACGGCGCGACGAAGATCGTCGGCCTGGAGGCGCGCGGGTTCATCCTGGCCGCCCCGGTCGCCGTACAGGCGGGCATCGGCTTCGTGCCGGTCCGCAAGGCTGGCAAGCTGCCGGGCGCGACGCTCGCGCAGTCCTACGAGCTGGAGTACGGCACCGCGGAGATCGAGGTCCACGCGGAGGACCTCACCGCCGGTGACAAGGTCATGGTCATCGACGACGTCCTCGCCACCGGCGGCACCGCCGGAGCCTCGCTGGAGCTGATCCGGCGGGCCGGCGCGGAGGTCGCGGGCGTCGCCGTCCTGATGGAGCTGTCGTTCCTCCCGGGCCGGGCCCGGGTGACGGACGCCCTCGCGGGCGCCCCGCTGGACGCCCTGATCGTGGTCTGAGCCACGAGCTGCCCCACGGCAGCGCCCCGCAACACCTGCCGGAGCGGCGGGCCCCCGGAAACCTCCCGGAGCCCCCCCGCTTCCGTTCACCGCCCGGCGGCGGCCGCGAGGGCGGCGTCCCGAGGGACGGGCGCCGGGGAACGGGCCGGCGGAACCCTCGCTACCATGGGTTATCCGGACCTGACCGGGGCCCCGGATCCGCATGAGGAGCACTCTTGCCAGACGAGGTCCAGCCACTCTCCGCCGCGCAGCCCGACCCGCAGGCCGAGCCGGCCGCGGCGGCTGCCGCCACGCCCCCGCCTGCGCCGCCGGCCCCGCCGGTCAAGCCCGCTCCGGCGAAGCAGGCCGGGTCCTCCAACCGGGTGCGCGCCCGGCTCGCCCGCCTCGGGGTGCAGCGTTCCAACCCGTACAACCCGGTACTGGAACCGCTGCTCCGCATAGTCCGCAGCAACGACCCGAAGATCTCCACGGAGACCCTGCGCCAGATCGAGCAGGCCTACCAGGTCGCCGAACGCTGGCACCGGGGCCAGAAGCGCAAGAGCGGCGACCCGTACATCACCCACCCGCTCGCGGTGACCACCATCCTCGCCGAGCTCGGCATGGACCCCGCCACCCTCATGGCGGGCCTGCTGCACGACACCGTCGAGGACACCGAGTACGGACTGGAGCAGCTGCGCCGCGACTTCGGCGACGCCGTCGCCCTGCTCGTCGACGGCGTCACCAAGCTGGACCGGGTCAAGTTCGGCGAGGCCGCCCAGGCCGAGACCGTCCGCAAGATGGTCGTCGCCATGGCCAAGGACCCCCGGGTCCTGGTCATCAAGCTCGCCGACCGCCTGCACAACATGCGCACCATGCGGTACCTCAAGCGGGAGAAGCAGGAGAAGAAGGCCCGCGAGACCCTTGAGATCTACGCGCCGCTGGCCCACCGCCTCGGCATGAACACCATCAAGTGGGAACTGGAGGACCTCGCCTTCGCGATCCTCTACCCCAAGATGTACGACGAGATCGTGCGGCTGGTCGCCGAGCGCGCCCCCAAGCGCGACGAGTACCTCGCCGTCGTCACCGACGAGGTGATGACGGACCTGCGGGCCGCCCGCATCAAGGCCACGGTCACGGGACGCCCCAAGCACTACTACAGCGTCTACCAGAAGATGATCGTCCGCGGCCGTGACTTCGCGGAGATCTACGACCTGGTGGGCATCCGCGTCCTCGTGGACACCGTCCGGGACTGCTACGCGGCCCTCGGCACGGTGCACGCGCGCTGGAACCCGGTCCCCGGCCGGTTCAAGGACTACATCGCGATGCCCAAGTTCAACATGTACCAGTCGCTCCACACGACGGTCATCGGGCCCAGCGGCAAGCCGGTCGAACTGCAGATCCGCACCTTCGACATGCACCGTCGAGCCGAGTACGGCATCGCCGCGCACTGGAAGTACAAGCAGCAGACCGTCGCCGGCACCTCCAAGGTCCGCACCGACGTCCCGCAGGCGGCCAAGGGCAGCGCGGGCCAGGACACCGTCAACGACATGGCCTGGCTGCGGCAGTTGCTCGACTGGCAGAAGGAGACCGAGGACCCGGGCGAGTTCCTCGACTCGCTGCGCTTCGACCTCTCCCGCAACGAGGTCTTCGTCTTCACGCCCAAGGGCGACGTCATCGCGCTGCCCGCCGGCGCGACCTCCGTGGACTTCGCGTACGCCGTCCACACCGAGGTCGGTCACCGGACGATAGGGGCGCGGGTCAACGGGCGGCTGGTACCGCTCGAATCGACCCTCGACAACGGAGACCTGGTCGAGGTCTTCACCTCCAAGGCCGAGGGCGCCGGCCCGTCCCGGGACTGGCTCGGTTTCGTCAAGTCGCCCCGGGCCCGGAACAAGATCCGCGGCTGGTTCTCCAAGGAGCGCCGCGACGAGGCCATCGAGCACGGCAAGGACGCCATCGCGCGGGCCATGCGCAAGCAGAACCTGCCGATCCAACGCATCCTCACCGGCGACTCCCTCGTCACGCTCGCCCACGAGATGCGCTACCCCGACATCTCCTCCCTGTACGCGGCGATCGGCGAGGGCCACGTGGCCGCGCAGGGCGTCGTGCAGAAGCTGGTGCAGGCTCTCGGCGGCGAGGACGCGGCCAACGAGGACATCGAGGAGAGCATCCCGCCGGCCCGCGGCCGCAGCAAGCGGCGGGGCAACGCCGACCCCGGCGTGGTGGTCAAGGGCGTCGACGACGTGTGGGTCAAGCTGGCCCGCTGCTGCACCCCGGTGCCGGGCGACCCGATCATCGGCTTCGTCACCCGGGGCAGTGGCGTATCGGTTCACCGCGCGGACTGCGTCAACGTCGACTCCCTCTCCCAGCAGCCCGAGCGGATGCTGGAAGTGGAATGGGCGCCCACCCAGTCCTCCGTCTTCCTGGTCGCCATCCAGGTCGAGGCGCTGGACCGGTCCCGGCTGCTGTCCGACGTCACCCGCGTCCTGTCGGACCAGCACGTGAACATCCTCTCCGCGGCCGTGCAGACCTCGCGCGACCGGGTGGCGACCTCCCGGTTCACCTTCGAGATGGGCGACCCGAAACACCTGGGCCACGTCCTGAAGGCGGTCCGCGGGGTCGAGGGCGTGTACGACGTCTACCGGGTGACCTCGGCCCGCAGGCCGTAGCGCGCGGACATGACGGTGGGCGCCCCCCTCGGGGTGGCGCCCACCGTCATGTCCGGGCAGGTGGCGTCAAGCCGCCGATCAGGGGGAGCCGGGCCAGACGAAGTTGAGGTTGCCCCCGAAGAGCGCGGACACGGCCGTCGCCGATCCGACGATCCACAGCACCGTGCTCCGGCGGGCCCTCGCGAGGGCCAGGGCGAACGGGAACAGCAGTGGGAAGGCGGGCATGAGGAAGCGCATCTTCGAGAAGTAGAAGCCCGCGCCGCCCAGCGCCGTCAGCATGATCATGGCGGTGAAGATCCACACGACCATCGGGGGCCGGCGCCTCATGGTCATCACGACGAAGAGCACCACGGCCGTGACCAGGGTCAGCGAGACGACCATGTGGTTCAGGGAGAGGTCCAGCCGGGTGAACGTCTTCTTCAGCTCCGACAGGGTGTCGAGGCCCCCGTCGTAGGCGGAGCCCCACCGGCGCTGGAGCTCGAAGTACCCGTCCCAACGTCCGAAGTGCAGACCCACGTAGCCGACGTAGCCGAACCAGCCCAGCGGGGCGATCAGCGAGGCCACGACCATCCGCCCGACCGGCGGCCGTTGCGAGCGCCGGCCGCGCCGCCACTGCACGAACTCCCAGACCCCGGCCAACACCACCGCGGCGACGATCGCGGAACCGGAGGGGCGGGTCGCTCCCGCCGTGAAGGCGAGTACGCCCGCCGTCAGCCAGGACCTCGTCATCACCGCGTACATCGCCCACACCGCCAGGGCGAGGAACAGCGACTCGGTGTACGCCATCGACTGGACCAGGGCGGCCGGCACGATGGCGAACAGGGCGCAGGTGAACAGGGCGACGCGGCGGCCGTAGATCTTGTCGGTGACGGCGAAGACGCCCCACGCGGCGATGACCGAGGCGAGGAGCGCCAGGCCCATCGCCATCCAGTTCATGGGCAGCCCGGTGAGGTACGACGAGTACCGGATCAACATCGGGAAGACGGGGAAGAACGCCATCTGGCAGCTCGGCCCGCCCGCGAACTGGCACGTGGAGGGATCGGCGAGCGGCGTCGTCAGACCGTTCTCGGCGATGTGCAGGTAATAGGGCGCGTCCCAGCGGCCGCCCAGGATCTCCAGGGGCTGCACGCCCTTGCGCTCGGCCCAGACGGCCATGACGGCCAGTCCGACCGCCCGGAGTGCGATGTGGATCAGCAACGCCTTGCGGGCCCGCACGAGGCCGGCGAGTACGCGCCGTCCGACACCTCGGAGCCCGGAATCCCCCGGACCGCCGAGCGGCGGGGAGACGGGTACCGAGTCCGGGACTTCGGCGCGTATCTGGGTATGCGTCACATTCGATCCTGGTCGTCGCCCGATGAATGCCGCCGGCTGCGGCACCGCACAACGGTACACAGGGGTCAGGTGCTGCCAGTGCGCACCCTGTGGGGAAACCACATGACAAATCGGTGAACCGGGACGTGAGGACCGTCAAGCGGATGGGCATCACCGGACGATTCCGGTGATGCCCATCACTTCCGTACGCGACGGAGACCGCGGACTCAGCCGCCGAACTCCTCCAGGCCCTTCAGCGCCTGGTCCAGCAGGGCCTGCCGGCCCTCCAGCTCACGGGCCAGCTTGTCGGCCTTCGCGTTGTTGCCGGCCGCGCGCGCGGCGTCGACCTGCCCGCGCAGCTTGTCGACGGCCGCCTGGAGCTGACCCGTCAGACCGGCGGCACGCGCCCGCGCCTCCGGGTTCGTCCGCCGCCACTCGCCTTCCTCGGCCTCCTGGATGGCACGCTCGACCGCGTGCATCCGACCCTCGACCTTGGGACGGGCGTCCCGCGGCACGTGGCCGATGGCCTCCCAACGCTCGTTCAGCGAGCGGAACGCGGCGCGGGCCGCCTTCAGGTCCGTCACCGGGACGAGCTTCTCCGCCTCGACGGTCAGCTCCTCCTTCAGCTTCAGGTTCTCGACCTGCTCGGCGTCCCGCTCGGCGAAGACCTCGCCGCGCGCCGCGAAGAACACGTCCTGCGCGCCGCGGAAGCGGTTCCACAGGTCGTCCTCGGACTCGCGCTGCGCCCGGCCGGCCGCCTTCCAACTGTCCATCAGCTCGCGGTAGCGGGCGGCCGTCGGACCCCAGTCCGTCGACTTCGACAGGGACTCGGCCTCCGCGACCAGCTTCTCCTTGGCCTTGCGCGCGTCCTCGCGCTGGGCGTCCAGAGCGGCGAAGTGCGCCTTGCGGCGCTTGGAGAAGGCGGACCGGGCGTGCGAGAAGCGGTGCCACAGCTCGTCGTCCGACTTGCGGTCCAGCCGCGGCAGACCCTTCCAGATGTCGACGAGGGCACGCAGCCGCTCGCCCGCCGAGCGCCACTGGTCGCTCTGCGCCAGCTGCTCGGCCTCGGTCACCAGGGCGTCCTTGGCCGCGCGGGCCTCGTCCGCCTGCTTGGCCTTCTGGACCTTGCGCTCCTCGCGCCGCGAGTCGACGGTCGACACCAGCTTGTCGAGCCGCACGCGCAGCGCCGCCAGGTCACCCACGGCGTGGTGCTCGTCCACCTGCGTCCGCAGGTGTTCGATGGCCGTCTGGGCGTCCTTGGCGGACAGATCGGTGGTCCGCACCCGCCGTTCGAGGAGGCCGATCTCGACCACCAGGCCCTCGTACTTGCGCTCGAAGTAGGCCAGGGCCTCCTCAGGGGTCCCCGCCTGCCACGAGCCGACGACCTGCTCGCCCTCGGAAGTACGCACGTACACGGTGCCGGTCTCGTCGACTCGGCCCCACGGGTCGCTGCTCACAGCGCCTCCTCCACCTGATGCCGTCGAGGGGGTTCGCCCCCCGGGCATCGTCCACAGTTTCCTGGGGCGGGCAGCGCCCGCCCTGCACAACGCCAACATAGGCGACCGCCGGGCCGGCTGTCCGCATCCCGCACGACGGAATATCGACGTACGGGGGACCCGCGGGAGGCGGGCCGGCCCGGCCCGACGGTCGCCGGACCGGTCAGTTCTTGGTGACCGTGCCCTTCTCGATGGTCACGGGGGTCTTCGGAGCGCCGTCCGGGGTCCCGGTGGCCGTACCCGCCTTCGCGACTTCCTCCAGGACCTTCACGCCGGCCGGGTCGATCCTGCCGAAGGGCGTGTACGTGGGAGCCAGCGGGCTGTCCTTGTAGACCAGGAAGAACTGGCTGCCGCCGCTCCCGGGCTGACCGGTGTTGGCCATCGCGACGGTGCCCGCCGGGTAGATGACCTGGCCCTGCTCGTTCGGCTTGCCCAGCGCGTCCAGGTTCTCGTCCGGGATGTTGTAGCCCGGGCCGCCGGAACCGGTGCCCTCGGGGTCACCGCACTGAAGGACGAAGATCCCGCCGGTCACCAGGCGGTGGCACTTCGTGTTGTCGAAGAAGCCCTTGTCGGCGAGCGCCTTGAACGAGTTCACGGTCTGCGGGGTCTTCGCCGCGTCCATCTCGAACTTGATCGCGCCCGCGCTCGTCTTCAGGTCGAACGTGTACTTCGCCTTGTCGTCGATCGCCATGGCCGGCGGCGACTGCTTGGGCGTGGGAGTGGGGGCGGCCGAGGGGGACGCGTCCGCGGCCGGCTCGACCGTCTTGTCCTCGCTGTCGAAGACACCGCCCGCGATGAGGCCCACCAGAGTGGCCACCACCACCGCGGCGGCCGCGCCGATCACGGCCAGCCGCTGCCTCGACTTGCGCCGGGCCGCGGCCCTGCGCTGCTGCTGGCGCTCGTACTTCTCCCTGGCGAGCTGTCGCCGACGCTGATCGCTCGTGACCACCGGGTCGTCTCCTTGTGCGTCTCTGGTACCGCTGTCCGGGCTGGGTTAGGCCGTACCGTATATGGGTTCGCTGTGTAATGAGCGGCGCCGGTAGGCTCTGAGCAGCAGATTCCGATCCGCTGCCTCCCGCCGGACGACGATTGAGGACGAACGTGCTGATTGCCGGGTTCCCCGCCGGGGCCTGGGGGACCAATTGCTACCTGGTCGCCCCCGCCGCGGGTGAGGAGTGCGTGATCATCGACCCGGGCCACCAAGCGGCCCAGGGCGTCGAGGAAACGCTGAAGAAGCATCGGCTCAAGCCCGTCGCGGTCGTCCTCACCCACGGCCACATCGACCACGTCGCCTCGGTGGTCCCGGTGTGCGGGGCGCACGACGTACCGGCCTGGATCCACCCCGAGGACCGCTACATGATGAGCGACCCGGAGAAGGCCCTCGGCCGTTCGATCGGGATGCCGCTCATGGGGGAGCTGACCGTGGGGGAGCCGGACGACGTCCGCGAGCTCAGCGACGGCAGCAGCCTGAGGCTCGCCGGGATGGAGTTCTCCGTGGCGCACGCGCCCGGGCATACCAAGGGGTCGGTGACCTTCAGGATGCCCGAGCTGGCCGACGTCCCGCCGGTCCTCTTCTCGGGTGACCTGCTCTTCGCCGGCTCCATCGGACGTACCGACCTGCCCGGCGGCTCCCACGCCGAGATCCTCGAATCGCTGGCCCGCGTGTGCCTGCCGCTCGACGACTCCACCGTGGTGCTGTCCGGCCACGGCCCCCAGACCACCATCGGCCGCGAGCGGACGACCAACCCGTACCTGCGGGAGGTCGCCGCCGGCCCGGCAGCGGACCCGAAAGCCGCTCCACGACGAGGAATGTGACGAGAGCTCCGTGAGCACCTTCAAGGCCCCCAAGGGCACGTACGACCTGATCCCGCCCCACTCGGCGAAGTACCTGGCGGTCCGCGAGGCCATCTCCGCCCCGCTGCGCACGGCCGGATACGGCTACATCGAGACCCCCGGCTTCGAGGACGTGAACCTGTTCGCGCGCGGTGTCGGGGAGTCCACCGACATCGTGACCAAGGAGATGTTCACCCTCACCACCAAGGGCGGTTCGAACCTCGCCCTGCGCCCGGAGGGCACCGCCTCCGTGCTCCGCGCGGCCCTGGAGGCCAGCCTGCACAAGCAGGGCAACCTGCCGGCGAAGCTCTGGTACTCGGGCTCGTACTACCGCTACGAACGCCCCCAGAAGGGCCGCTACCGCCACTTCTCGCAGGTCGGTGCCGAGGCGATCGGCGCCGAGGACCCGGCCCTCGACGCCGAGCTGATCATCCTGGCCGACCAGGCCTACCGAGGTCTGGGCCTGAGCAACTTCCGGATCCTGCTGAACTCGCTCGGCGACAAGGAGTGCCGTCCCGTCTACCGGGAGGCCCTCCAGTCGTTCCTGGGCGGACTGGACCTGGACGAGGAGACCGTCCGCCGCGCGGAGATCAACCCGCTGCGCGTCCTCGACGACAAGCGCCCCGAGGTCCAGAAGCAGCTGGTCGGCGCCCCCGCGCTGCGCGACTTCCTGTGCGACGCCTGCAAGGCCTACCACGAGGAGGTCCGGGCGCTGATCACGGCCGCGGGCGTGGCCTTCGAGGACGACGAGAAGCTCGTGCGCGGGCTCGACTACTACACGCGCACCACCTTCGAGTTCGTCCACGACGGGCTGGGCGCGCAGTCCGCGGTCGGCGGCGGGGGCCGCTACGACGGCCTGTCCGAGATGATCGGCGGACCGGCGCTGCCGTCCGTGGGCTGGGCGCTCGGCGTGGACCGCACGGTGCTCGCCCTGGAGGCCGAGGGCGTCGTCCTGGACATCCCGGCGGCCACGACGGTGTTCGCGGTGGCCCTGGGCGAGGCCAAGCCGACGGTGTTCGGGCTGGTGACGCAGCTGCGCAAGGAGGGCGTCGCCGCCGACATGTCGTACGGCGGCAAGGGCCTCAAGGGCGCCATGAAGGACGCGAACCGCAGCGGTGCCCGCTTCGCCGTCGTCGCGGGCGACCGCGACATCGCCGAGGGCGTCGTCCAGCTCAAGGACATGGAGTCCGGCGAACAGGGCCCGGTGGCCCTGACCGACCTGGTCGCCGAGGTCCGGGCCCGCCTGGCCTGACCGGCGACAGCCCGCCCACGGGGGCGGTACGGGGACCGGCCGTCCCCGTACCGCCCCCGCGTCCTTATCCCCATCGAACGGCCGACAGGTACCCCCGTACGGCACAATGGCCGGTGCTTGATGACCTTGCGGATGCGGAGCGGGCGGGTATGACGACAACAGGTGCGGGCACGGAAACCGACCCCCGGACGTTCGGCGGCAGCCGCGCCCTGGCGCTGCTGCTGGTGATCACGGGAGCCGCGGGCCTGCTCGCGGCCTGGGTGATCACGATCGACAAGTTCAAGCTGCTGGAGGACCCGAACTTCACCCCGGGCTGCAGCCTGAACCCGATCGTCTCCTGCGGCAACATCATGAAGAGCGACCAGGCGGCCGTGTTCGGCTTCCCGAACCCCATGCTCGGACTGGTCGCCTACGGCATCGTCGTCTGCGTCGGCATGAGCCTGCTCGCGGGGGCGCGCTTCCGCCCCTGGTACTGGCTGACCCTCAACGCGGGCACCCTCTTCGGTGTCGTGTTCTGCGCCTGGCTCACCTACCAGTCGCTGTACAACATCAACTCGCTCTGCCTGTGGTGCTGCCTCGCCTGGGTCGCCACGATCGTCATGTTCTGGTACGTCACCTCGCACAACGTGCGCCAGGGCCTGATTCCCGCCCCTGCCTGGCTGCGCGGCTTCCTCGACGAGTTCACCTGGGTGCTGCCCGTCCTGCACGTCGGGATCATCGGCATGCTGATCCTGACCCGCTGGTGGGACTTCTGGACCTCCTGAGCCACCCGGCCGGGACTGTCGGTGGCCTCGCATAGGCTTTCGGTGTGGAACCAGACCTCTTCACCGCCGCCGCCGAGGAACGCCGGGCGAACGACCCCTCGGCCTCGCCGCTGGCGGTCCGGATGCGCCCCCGCACCCTGGACGAGGTGGTCGGGCAGCAGCACCTGCTGAAGCCCGGCTCGCCGCTGCGCCGACTGGTGGGGGAGGGCGCCGGCGGCCCGGCCGGCGCCTCGTCGGTGATCCTCTGGGGGCCGCCCGGCATCGGCAAGACGACCCTCGCCTACGTGGTCAGCCAGGCGACGCAGAAGCGCTTCGTGGAACTCTCGGCGATCACGGCGGGCGTCAAGGAGGTCCGCGCGGTCATCGAGGGGGCCAAACGGGCCGCCGGCGGCTACGGCAAGGACACCGTCCTCTTCCTCGACGAGATCCACCGCTTCAGCAAGGCCCAGCAGGACTCCCTGCTCCCGGCCGTGGAGAACCGCTGGGTCACCCTGATCGCTGCGACCACGGAGAACCCGTACTTCTCGATCATCTCGCCCCTGCTGTCCCGCTCCCTGCTGCTCACCCTCGAACCCCTGACGGACGGGGACCTGAGCGCGCTGATGCGCCGCGCGCTGACCGAGGACCGTGGCCTCGACGGAGCCGTGACCCTGCCGGCGGACGCGGAGGCGCACCTGCTGCGCATCGCCGGCGGCGACGCCCGCCGGGCGCTCACCGCCCTGGAGGCGGCGGCCGGCTCGGCCATCGCCAAGGGCGAGGGCGAGATCACCCTGCAGACCGTCGAGGAGGCGGTGGACCGCGCGGCCGTCCGGTACGACAAGGACGGCGACCAGCACTACGACGTGGCGAGCGCGCTGATCAAATCGATCCGCGGCTCCGACGTGGACGCGGCGTTGCACTACCTGGCCCGGATGATCGACGCGGGGGAGGACCCCCGGTTCATCGCCCGCCGCCTGATGATCTCCGCGAGCGAGGACATCGGACTGGCCGACCCGACGGCCCTGCCGCTCGCCGTCGCGGCGGCCCAGGCCGTCGCCATGATCGGCTTCCCGGAGGCGGCGCTCACCCTGTCGCACGCCACCATCGCCCTGGCGCTCGCCCCCAAGTCGAACACCGCCACCACCGCCATCGGCGCCGCGCTGGCCGACGTACGGGCCGGACTGGCGGGCACGGTGCCGCCGCACCTGCGCGACGGGCACTACAAGGGGGCGGCCAAACTGGGCCACGCCCAGGGGTACGTCTATCCGCACGACGTGCCGGGCGCCATCGCGGCGCAGCAGTACGCCCCGGACGAGATCCACGGCAAGCGGTACTACGAGCCGACCCGCTACGGAGCCGAGGCCAGGTACGCGGACGTGGTGGACAAGGTGCGGGAGCGGCTGCGCGGCGGGTCCTGACGTCGGGCGTCGCGCGCCGCCGGATCCCGCGCCGGGGTCGGGCGTACCCTCCGGGCCATGGGACGCCGCGCTCCGCTCATCGCCGCGACATCGGCGACGCTGCTGTTGCTCGGCGGCTGCCATCACGACCAACCGGACCCGGTGCGGGGCAGCGCGCCGGCGTTCCTCGCCAAGGTCCCCACGGCGAGCCCCGGATTCCCGCCCACCGCGGCCGCCGCGAAGGAGCGGCTGGCGGGGCTGAAGGTGGAATGGGGCAAGAACTGGCAGACCTACCGGCGGGAGGAGTTCGGCCGGTACTGGTCGGACGAGACGGACGCCATCGGCGGCCGCAACGGCTGCGACACCCGTGACGACGTCCTGCGGCGGGACCTGAAGGAGCTGCGCGAGGGCGACCGGAACCCCTGCGTGGTGATCTCCGGGGTACTGGACGACCCGTACACCGGCACCCGGCTCCCCTACTCCTACCGACGCGCCTCGCAGATCCAGACCGACCACGTGGTCGCCCTCGGCGCCGCCTGGCGGGGCGGCGCGTACGCCTGGACGCCGGGGCGCAGGCTGGAGTACGCCAACGACCTCGACGTGCTGCTCGCCGTGGACAAGCAGACGAACCAGGACAAGGGCAGCAGGACCGCGGACAAGTGGAAACCGCCGCGGCGCGCGTCCTGGTGCGAGTACGGACGCCGGTACACCGGCATCAAGGCCAAGTACGGGCTCTCCGTGACGCCGCCCGAGAAGGCGGCGCTGGAGGAGCTGCTGGCGACCTGCCCCGGTTAGTGGGACGCGGCCGAGAAGAGGGTGTGCATGGCGCGGCGCAGGCCGCAGATGTCCGTGACCGGCTCGGGAAAGTCGAACCGGGCGTCGAAGGAGGATTCCTGCGCCTCCCCGCTGAAGCGCACGCGCAGGCCGAGGCGGTCCAGGGCGAGCGGGACGGCCCGCATGCCCTGCGCCTCGCGGGGCCCGAGGAGTCCGCACAGGTCCGCGATCCGGTCGCCGTGGGAGGCGTGCAGGTGCTGGAGGAGCTCCGTCTCGTGCGCGACCATCGGGTCGGGCTCGGCCCCGGCGAGGTCCTCGGGGTCCACGTGCTCGGCGCCCCACAGGTCGTCCACCGAGATCTCGCCGACCTCCAGGCGCAGCATCATCCAGGCGGGTCGGCTGGTGTGGGGCGCGTCGAGGGACTCGGACATGCCCAGCAGTTCGCCCACCGGGCGCCGCTCCGCGAGGAGCGCGGCGCAGGTCGCGCGGTCGTCCCCGCGCACCGGCGTCAGCCACCCGGCCAGCCATGCGCGGCCTCGGATACGATGTGGCACGGACACCGGCGCCACGTCCGTGATCTCGATCACGGCCGTGAGGTCGTCGTCCTGGGCGTGAGCGGCTGCCCTGGCAGCCGTGGATTCCCCGGAAACAAGGAGAATCACGTCCCCGTCCGGGGTGACGGTCCGTGCGGCCGGCATCCCCATCCCGAACTCTTCGGACTCGTGACTGTCACGAGCACCCGGCAGGGTGAGGGATACTGAGGCGTTGGACTCTACGAGGGTTCGTACGCGTTCGGCTCCGGTGAGCTGCCGAACGCCTTCCCTGGGACGCGGCTGACCTTGCCTATCGTCGTCGAAAGCGGATTCCGTTTCGTTGGAACCCGAACTTCGCCGCGCACTGGGCAGGGGGATCCCATGTGGTCGAGACATTACGTCCTCCTCGCTAAGGTAAGCCTCACCTAACTTACATGGAGGTAGGTTCCACGTGAACCAGAAGCGACCCAAGGTCAAGAAGTCGCGTGCCCTCGGCATCGCGCTGACCCCGAAGGCCGTCAAGTACTTCGAGGCCCGCCCCTACCCGCCGGGCGAGCACGGCCGTGGCCGCAAGCAGAACTCGGACTACAAGGTCCGTCTGCTGGAGAAGCAGCGTCTGCGCGCGCAGTACGACATCTCCGAGCGCCAGATGGCCCGTGCGTACGACCGCGCGAAGAAGGCCGAAGGCAAGACCGGCGAGGCGCTCGTCGTCGAGCTTGAGCGTCGCCTCGACGCCCTGGTCCTGCGTTCGGGCATCGCCCGCACCATCTACCAGGCCCGTCAGATGGTCGTGCACGGCCACATCGAGGTCAACGGTGGCAAGGTCGACAAGCCGTCGTTCCGTGTCCGCCCGGACGACGTCATCACCGTGCGCGAGCGCAGCCGCGAGAAGGTTCCGTTCCAGGTTGCCCGTGAGGGTGGCTACGCAGGCGAGGGCGAGACCCCGCGCTACCTGCAGGTCAACCTGAAGGCCCTGGCCTTCCGCCTGGACCGTGACCCGAACCGCAAGGAAATCCCGGTCATCTGCGACGAGCAGCTCGTCGTCGAGTACTACGCCCGCTGATCCGTCGGCAGGCGTAGCCCTCACAGGCTGGTGTCAACCCGTCGTCCCCTCCGGGGGGCGGCGGGTTTTCCCGTTCTCGGACCCCCGTCCCGGCCGGGCACCCACCGCGCCCGCAGGACCAGGGCGTCCACGCTCAACTGCCGCCCCTCGGCGGCGTGCGCCGCGTACCGCGCGGGACCCAGCGCCTCACCGGCCCGCTCCTGACACATCAGCCGGGGCGCGTTGAAGTACCCCGAGCCGAACAACCGCAGCCCGACCCCGCCCCACATCGGCTCCGCCGCGCCCTGGAGCACCGCCGCCTCGGCCGGCCTGCCCTCGGTGACGGTGACCAGGGCCAGCAGCTCCACCGCCAGCACCAGCCCCACCAGGTCCCGGAACGCGTGGTTGACGGTCACGCACTCGGTCAGCAGCCGCCGGGCGCCGACCGTGTCCCCGGCGTCCAGCGCCGCGTAGGCCAACACGTACAGGGCGTACGCCTTCGTCCAGCGTTCCCCGCGGTCCTCGCAGATCTCCCGGACCTCCTCGCACAGCGTGGCCGCGCCCGCGAGCTCGCCCTGGAAGGCCATCGCCATCGCCAGCTCCACCTGGCACATCAGCACGTTGCTGTTCAGCTCCCCGGCCTCCCGGTACAGGTCCAGCGCCGAGCCCAGCAGCTCCCCGGCCCGCACCATGTCGTCCGAGACCAGGGCGAGGCAGCCCATCCGGTGCACCGCGTACGCCGCCGCCACCCGGTTCCCGGTCCGCCGCGCGCCGTCGCGGCACTCGTGGAGGGCGCTCATCGACGCCACCGCGTCGCCCTGGAGCGCCGCCACGTAGCCGAGCACCCACAGCGCCTTGAGCCGGGAGCCCTCGTACTCGTCCTGCCCGTCGCCCGGGAGGGGCTCCAGGGTCCGGTCCAGCCAGTGGCGGCCCTCCGTCAGCCGGCCGCACCCCGCCCAGTAGAACCACAGGGTGCCGGCCAGGTACTGGCCCAGGTGCAGTTCCTCCGGCTCGTCCAGGCAGCACTCCAGGGCGAGGCGCAGGTTGGGCAGCTCGGCCTCCACGAGGGCCGCCACCTCCTGCTGGCGCGGGCTGAACCAGTCCAGCTCGCACCAGGTGGCCAGGCCCATGTACCAGTCCCGGTGGCGCCGTCGCAGGCGGGTGGCGTCACCCTGGGACTCCAGCCAGCCCGCCCCGTACAGCCGTACGGTCTCCAGCATCCGGTAGCGGACCCCGGCCGGGGTCTCCTCCCGGACCAGCAGGGACTGGGCGAGGAGCTCCCCGACCACGTCGAGCACGGAGTCCACCGGCAGGTCGGGGCCCGCGCACACGTACTCGGCGGCGTCCAGGTCGAACTGCCCGGCGAAGACCGACAGTCGGGCCCACAACAGCCGCTCGGCGGGGGCGCACAGCTCGTGGCTCCACCCGATCGCCGTCCTCAGCGCCCGGTGCCGGGGCGGCGCCCCGCGCGCGCCACCGGTCAGCAGCGCGAAGCGGTCCTCCAGCCGGGCGAGCACCTGGGCGGGCGACAGGGCCCGCAGCCGGCCCGCCGCCAGCTCCAGGGCCAGCGGGATCCCGTCGAGCCGGGCGCACAGCTCGATCAGCAGCGGACGGTCCGCCTCCGTCACGGTGAAGGACGGGTCGGCGGCGACCGCCCGCCCGACCAGCAGCTCCAGGGCCCCGGCGGGCTCCAGCGGCGCCAGCGGGAAGACCTGTTCGCCCTCCACGCCGAGCGTGCGCCGGCCCGCCGCGAGCACCCGCAGGCCGGGGGAGCGGCGCAGCAGCTCCGCCAGCAGCTCGGCCGTCTCCTCGACCAACTGCTCGAAGCCGTCCACGACCAGCAGCAGCCGCCGCCCCGACAGGTGCTCCGCCAGGACGGTCCGGGGCGGCCGGGTGGTGTGGTCCGTCAGCCCGAGCGCCTCGGCGAGGGTGAACTCCAGCAACGCCGGATCCCGGACACCCGACAACTCGACCAGCCACACCCCGTCGAAGTGGCGTTCCTGCGCACCCCACCCCGAGCTTGACCCCGACCCCTCACCGAGCCCGTCCGGCGGCGCACCGGCGGCCGCCCGGGCCGCCGCCAGAGCCAGCCGGGACTTGCCCACCCCGCCCACCCCGGTGACCGTCACCAGCCGCGCGGAATCCAGGAGCCGCCCCAGTCGGGCCAGTTCGCCACCCCGCCCGACGAACCCGCTGAGCTCCGAGGGAAGATTGCCCCGGGTCCTGATTCGGAAGGGTCTCTGTCGCATGGGACACGGAGGGTACTGGTCCGGGCGCGCTGCGTACAAGGCGATGGCGCCGGCCCTCGAATTCCGGTACGGCGGCGGATCTCCGGCGCGATAAGGTCGGAGGAGACTTTCTCCATAGGTTTTCCGATTCAGGGAGCGGTGCATCGTGTCCGGTGGTGAGGTGGCCGGGATCCTCGTGGCCGTCTTCTGGGCCATCCTGGTCTCCTTCCTCGCCGTCGTACTGGTGAGGCTCGCCCAGGTGCTGAAGGCGACGACGAAGCTGGTGGCCGACGTGACGGAGCAGGCCGTGCCGCTGCTCGCGGACGCCTCCACCACCGTCCGCTCCGCGCGCACCCAGATCGACCGGGTCGACGCCATCGCCAGCGACGTGCAGGAGGTCACCTCCAACGCCTCCGCCCTGTCCTCCACCGTGGCCTCCACCTTCGGCGGGCCGCTGGTCAAGGTCGCTGCCTTCGGCTACGGCGTCCGCCGGGCCCTCGGCCGCGCGGACGGGGCGGCGACCGGCCGCGACCCGCAGAAGACGTCCCGGCGCACCGTGATCGTCGGCCGCACCGTGCCGACGCCCCGCCGCCGGAAGCAGAAGGGCTGAGACCGCCGATGTTCCGCCGAGCCTTCTGGTTCACCGCAGGCGCCGCCGCCGGTGTGTGGGCCACCACCAAGGTCAATCGTCAGCTCAAGAAGCTGACGCCGGAGAGCCTCGCCGCACAGGCCGCGGACAAGGCGGTGGAGGCGGGGCACCGCCTCAAGGACTTCGCCCTCGACGTCAAGGCGGGAATGACGCAGCGCGAGGACGAGCTGAACGACGCACTGGGGTTGACCCAGGACCCCGATCGGCCCGGCAACGTCACCGCCCTCCCCGGGCCGCGACAGCTACGGGCCATCGAGCACGACAAGAACACCCACCGAACCAACCGCTCGGCGGTTGCGTACAACCGGAATGAGGACCACTGATGGAGTCGGCTGAAATCCGCCGCCGCTGGCTGAGCTTCTTCGAGGAGCGCGGTCACGCCGTTGTCCCTTCGGCGTCGCTCATCGCGGACGACCCGACTCTGCTGCTGGTGCCCGCGGGCATGGTGCCGTTCAAGCCGTACTTCCTGGGCGAGGTCAAGCCGCCCGCCCCCACGCTCACCAGCGTGCAGAAGTGCGTCCGCACCCCGGACATCGAAGAGGTCGGCAAGACCACCCGCCACGGCACGTTCTTCCAGATGTGCGGCAACTTCTCCTTCGGGGACTACTTCAAGGAAGGCGCCATCAAGTTCGCCTGGGAGCTGCTGACCAGCTCCGTGGCGGACGGTGGCTACGGCCTGGAGCCCGAGAAGCTCTGGATCACCGTCTACCTCGACGACGACGAGGCCGAGCAGATCTGGCGCGACGTCATCGGCGTCCCCGCCGAGCGCATCCAGCGTCTGGGCAAGAAGGACAACTTCTGGTCCATGGGCGTCCCCGGCCCCTGCGGCCCGTGCTCGGAGATCAACTACGACCGCGGTCCCGAGTTCGGCGTCGAGGGCGGCCCCGCCGTCAACGACGAGCGCTACGTGGAGATCTGGAACCTGGTCTTCATGCAGTACGAGCGCGGCGCCGGAGACGGGAAGGAGGACTTCCCGATCCTCGGCGACCTGCCGTCGAAGAACATCGACACCGGCCTCGGCCTGGAACGTCTCGCCATGATCCTGCAGGGCGTGCAGAACATGTACGAGACCGACACCCTGCGCGTGGTCATGGACAAGGCCACCGAGCTGACCGGCGTGCGCTACGGCGCCGCCCAGGGCACCGACGTCTCGCTCCGCGTGGTCGCCGACCACATCCGCACCTCCGCCATGCTCATCGGTGACGGCGTCACCCCCGGCAACGAGGGCCGCGGCTACGTCCTGCGCCGCATCATGCGCCGCGCCATCCGCAACATGCGCCTCATGGGCGCCACCGGCCCGGTCGTCCAGGACCTCATCGGCGTCGTGATCGACACGATGGGCGCCCAGTACCCGGAGCTGATCACCGACCGCAAGCGCATCGAGACCGTCGCGCTCGCGGAGGAGGCCGCCTTCCTCAAGGCCATCAAGGGCGGCACGAACATCCTCGACACCGCCGTGTCGGAGACCAAGGCCGCCGGTGGCACCGTCCTCGCCGGCGACAAGGCGTTCCTGCTCCACGACACCTGGGGCTTCCCGATCGACCTCACCCTGGAGATGGCCGCCGAGCAGGGCCTCGCCGTGGACGAGCCCGGGTTCCGCCGCCTCATGCAGGAGCAGCGGGACCGGGCCAAGGCCGACGCCAGGGCCAAGAAGACCGGGCACGCGGACATGTCCGCCTACCGTGAGATCGCCGACGGCTCCGGCGCCACCGAGTTCACCGGTTACGCCACCACCCAGGGCGAGTCCACCATCGTCGGCCTGCTGGTCAACGGCGTCTCCTCGCCGGCCGCCACCGAGGGCGACGAGGTCGAGGTCGTCCTCGACCGCACCCCCTTCTACGCCGAGGGCGGCGGCCAGCTCGCCGACCAGGGCCGGATCCGGCTCGACTCCGGCGCCGTGATCGAGATCCGCGACGTCCAGCAGCCGGTCCCCGGTGTCTCCGTGCACAAGGGCTCCGTCCAGGTCGGCGAGGTGACGGTCGGTGCCTCCGCGTACGCCGCCATCGACATCAACCGCCGCCGGGCCATCGCCCGCGCCCACTCGGCCACCCACCTGACCCACCAGGCACTGCGCGACGCCCTCGGCCCGACGGCCGCCCAGGCCGGCTCCGAGAACTCGCCCGGTCGCTTCCGCTTCGACTTCGGCTCGCCGAACGCCGTCCCCGGGTCGGTCCTCACCGACGTCGAGCAGAAGATCAACGACGTGCTGTCGCGCGAGCTCGACGTCACCGCCGAGATCATGAGCATCGACGAGGCGAAGAAGCAGGGCGCCATCGCCGAATTCGGCGAGAAGTACGGCGAGCGCGTGCGCGTCGTCACGATCGGTGACTTCTCCAAGGAGCTGTGCGGCGGTACGCACGTCGGCAACACCGCCCAGCTGGGCCTGGTGAAGCTGCTCGGCGAATCCTCCATCGGTTCCGGCGTGCGCCGCGTCGAGGCGCTGGTGGGCGTGGACGCGTACAACTTCCTCGCCAAGGAGCACACGGTCGTCGCCCAGCTCCAGGAACTGGTCAAGGGCCGCCCCGAGGAGCTCCCGGAGAAGATCGCCTCCATGCTCGGCAAGCTGAAGGACGCCGAGAAGGAGATCGAGAAGTTCCGCGCGGAGAAGGTCCTCCAGGCCGCGGCCGGTCTGGCCGCCGCCGCCCAGGACATCCGCGGCGTCGCCCTCGTCGTCGGCCAGGTGCCGGACGGCACCGGCGCCGACGACCTGCGCAAGCTCGTCCTCGACGTGCGCGGCCGCATCCAGGGCGACCGTCCGGCCGTCGTGGCCCTGTTCACCGTGGCGAACGACCGCCCGCTCACCGTCATCGCCACCAACGAGGCGGCCCGCGAGCGCGGCCTCAAGGCCGGTGACCTGGTGCGCGCCGCCGCCAAGACCCTCGGCGGCGGCGGTGGCGGCAAGCCGGACGTCGCCCAGGGCGGTGGCCAGAACGCGGCCGCCGTCCCGGAGGCCATCGGCGCCGTCGAGCGCCTCGTCGCCGAGACGGCCTGACGATGACGCTGCGCCGCGGCCGCCGGCTGGCCGTAGACGTCGGTGACGCCCGTATCGGGGTCGCGTCCTGCGACCCCGACGGGGTGCTGGCCACACCGGTGGAAACCGTCCCGGGCCGGGACGTTCCGGCCGCCCACCGGCGGTTGCGGCAGCTCGTCGCGGAATACGAGCCGCTGGAGGTCGTCGTCGGTCTTCCCCGCTCGCTCAGCGGGCGGGAGGGCCCGGCCGCGGTCAAGGTGCGCGCCTTCGCGAACGAGCTGGCCAAGGGCATCAAACCGGTGACGGTCCGACTGGTGGACGAGCGGATGACCACGGTCACCGCCGCCCAGGGGCTCCGGGCATCGGGCAAGAACGCCAAGAAAGGCCGTTCGGTCATCGACCAGGCGGCCGCCGTGGTGATCCTGCAGAACGCCCTGGAGACCGAACGGGTATCAGGTAATCCGCCCGGCGAGTGCGTCGAAGTGGTTGTCTGATCGCGATACGGTAACGTTCCGCGAAATGAGACGGCATTCGAACAGCCGTCGCCACCACTAAAGAGGCGGAACCGGGTGTCGCGGCCGACGAAAAGCCGTGGCCTTCGTCTCGCGGCTCTAGGGGACCGATGACTGAGTATGGCCGGGGCGGCGGCTCCGAACCGTGGCATCCCGAGGATCCCCTCTACGGGGACCAGGGGTGGACCGCGCACCAGACCCAGCAGGGCCAGGTGCCGTACGGCGGCGCACCGCAGCAGCAGGCGCCGCAGTACCAGGAGCAGGTGCCCCAGTACCAGTACCAGGAGCAGGTACCGCAGTACCAGGGAGGTCCGCAGCAGTACCCGGACCAGCAGTACCCGGACCCGCAGTACCAGCAGCAGTACGCCGCCCCGTACCCGCAGTACGCCGACCAGCAGCAGGGCTACGCCCCGCAGCACCCCGGCGCCCAGCCGCAGGCGCAGCCCCAGCAGCCGGGGTACGACGCCCAGGGCTGGGACACCGGCCAGGGCCAGTACGTCGCCGCCGTCCAGGCCGACCCCTACGCGGTGGTCGATCCGTACGCGCAACAGTCCGTCACCGGCTACCCCGGTGAGGCCCCCGACCTGTACACCACCGAGGACGCCTACCCGCCGCCGCAGCCGCCGGGTCGGCGACACCTGGAGCCCGATCCGGTCGACGAGCCGGAGGAGGAGGCCGAGTCCGAGCTGCTCGCCACGGGTGGCGGGGGCGACGACGACGAGCCGCGCGGCCGTCGCGGCGACCGCAAGGGCGGCGGCAAGAAGACCAAGGAGAAGAAGCGCAGCGGCACGGCCTGCCTGGTCGCGGCCCTGGTCATCGTCGGTGTGGTCGGCGGTGGCGGCTACTACGGCTACTCCTACATCAAGGAGCGGTTCGCGACGGCCGCCGACTTCGCGGGCGAGGGCAGCGGCGAGGCGATCGACGTGGAGATCCCCCAGGGGTCCACCATCGCGCAGATCGGCAACATCCTGAAGAAGAACGGCATCGTCGCGAGCGTCGACGCGTTCACGGCGGCGGCCGGCGCCAAGGGCAAGGCGATCCAGCCGGGTGTCTACCCGCTGAAGAAGAAGATGTCGGCCGCCGCCGCCGTCACCGTCATGCTGGACCCGAGCAAGCTGAACGTGCTCACCGTGCCGGAGGGCAAGCGGACCTACGAGGTCTACGAGCTCATCGACAAGCGCCTCGGCAAGCAGGCCGGCACCACCGAGGAGATCGCCAAGCGCGACGCCAAGAACCTCGGTCTGCCCGCCTGGGCCGGCAACAACCCGAAGCTCATCGACCCGCTGGAGGGTTTCCTCTTCCCGGCGCGCTACGACATCGGCAAGGACAGCACGCCGGAGACGATCCTCCGGCAGATGGTCAAGAACGCGTCCGACAAGTACACCGAGCTGGGCGTCGAGGGCAAGGCCAAGGAACTCGGCCTGGAGAACCCGCTCCAGGTGATCACGGTGGCCAGCCTCGTCAACGCCGAGGGCAAGCACCACGAGGACTTCCGGAAGATGTCCGAGGTCGTCTACAACCGTCTGAAGAAGACGAACGACGTCACCAACCAGAAGATCGAATTCGACTCGACCTACAACTACATCAAGCGCACCAGCCACCTGAACTTCAACATCAAGGAAGCCAGGGCGCTCGACAACCCCTACAACACGCACTTCGTCAAGGGCCTGCCCCCCGGTCCGATCGGGAACCCCGGCGAGGAAGCGCTGAACGCCACGCTCAACCCCGACCACGGCGGTTGGATGTTCTTCGTGTCGGTCGACAGCAAGACGACGACCTTCACCAAGACCTACGAGGAACACCAGAAACTGGTGGACGAGTTCCTCGCGCGGCAGAACCAGAAGAACGGCGGATAGGCACGACATGTCACGGATACGGGCCGCGGTGCTGGGTTCGCCCATCGAGCACTCCCTCTCACCGGTGCTGCACCGCGCCGCCTACCGGGAGCTCGGCCTCGACGACTGGTCGTACGACCGGTTCGAGATCGACGAGGCCGCCCTCCCGGCGTTCGTGGGCGGGCTCGGCCCCGAGTGGGCCGGGCTGTCGCTGACGATGCCGCTCAAGCGGGCGGTCATCCCGCTCCTCGACGGCGTCAGCGACACCGCCGCCTCGGTGGAGGCGGTCAACACGGTCGTGATGACCGAGGACGGCCGCCGCCTCGGCGACAACACGGACATCCCCGGCATCGTCTCGGCCCTGCACGAGCGGGGCGTCGAGAAGGTGCCCGCCGCGGCCGTCCTCGGAGCGGGCGCCACCGCCTCCTCGGCGCTGGCCGCCCTCTCCCGGATCTGCACCGGCGAGGTCACCGCGTACGTCCGCTCGCGCCCCCGCGCCGAGGAGATGCACCGGTGGGGCGACCGGCTGGGCGTGGCCGTGCGCACCGCCGACTGGTCGGACGCGGCCGAGGCGCTCGCGGCGCCGCTGGTCATCGCGACGACCCCGGCCGGTACGACGGACTCCCTGGCCGCGGCCGTCCCCGAGGGCGCCGGGACGCTCTTCGACGTCCTGTACGACCCCTGGCCGACGGCCCTGGCCGCGGCCTGGTCGGCGCGCGGTGGCAAGGTCGTCGGCGGCCTGGACCTGCTGGTCCACCAGGCGGTGCTCCAGGTCGGCGCGATGACCGGCCGTCCCGGACCGCTCGCCGCCATGCGCGCCGCGGGGGAGCGGGCCCTCGCCGAGCGGTAGGGACCGACCGACGGATCCGGCCCGCACCGACGCCCCGGCATGCCCGACCGGCGGCCCACCTGGCGGACGAGCCGTCCGATAGCTGGACCGCGGCCCGGGACATCCCTCCGGACATGGGAGGATCGGGTACGGCGGGTCAGGGCCGCGCACCCGATCGCGCCATCGCTGTGCCAGGCGCGAGCATGAGGAGCATCGTTGAGCAGGTTGCGTTGGCTGACCGCAGGAGAGTCGCACGGACCGGCACTGGTCGCGACGCTGGAGGGTCTTCCCGCCGGCGTCCCGGTCACCACCGAGCTGGTGGCCGATCACCTGGCCCGGCGCCGGCTCGGCTATGGCCGCGGTGCCCGGATGAAGTTCGAGCAGGACGAGATCACCTTCCTCGGCGGCGTCCGCCACGGCCTGTCCCAGGGCTCCCCGATCGCCGTCATGATCGGCAACACCGAGTGGCCCAAGTGGGAGACCGTGATGTCGGCCGACCCGGTCGACCCGTCGCTGCTCAAGGAGACCGGCCGCAACGCGCCGCTCACCCGCCCGCGCCCCGGCCACGCCGACCTCGCGGGCATGCAGAAGTACGGCTTCGACGAGGCCCGGCCGATCCTGGAGCGCGCCAGCGCCCGTGAGACCGCCGCCCGCGTCGCCCTCGGCGCCGTCGCCCGCTCCTTCATCAAGGAGGTCGCGGGCATCGAGATCGTCTCCCACGTGGTGGAACTGGCCGCGGCCAAGGCCCCGTACGGCGTCCTCCCGACCCCCGCCGACGTCGACAAGCTCGACGCCGACCCGGTGCGCTGCCTCGACGCCGACGCGAGCAAGGCGATGGTCGCCGAGATCGACCAGGCCCACAAGGACGGTGACACCCTCGGCGGCGTCGTCGAGGTCCTCGCCTACGGCGTGCCCGTCGGCCTCGGCTCGCACGTCCACTGGGACCGCCGGCTCGACGCGCGTCTCGCCGCCGCCCTCATGGGCATCCAGGCCATCAAGGGCGTCGAGGTCGGCGACGGCTTCGACCTGGCCCGCGTGCCCGGCTCGCAGGCCCACGACGAGATCGTCTCCACCCCCGAGGGACTGAAGCGGACCTCCGGCCGCTCCGGCGGCACCGAGGGCGGTCTGACCACCGGTGAACTGCTGCGCGTACGGGCCGCGATGAAGCCCATCGCGACCGTGCCGCGCGCGCTGGCCACCGTGGACGTGGCGACCGGTGAGGCGACGGTGGCACACCACCAGCGCTCCGACGTCTGTGCCGTCCCGGCCGCCGGCATCGTCGCCGAGGCCATGGTCGCGCTGGTCCTCGCCGACGCCGTCGTCGAGAAGTTCGGCGGCGACTCGGTCGCCGAGACCCGCCGCAACGTCCGGTCCTACCTCGACAACCTGCAGATCCGGTGACGGCCGGACCACTGGTCGTCCTCGTCGGCCCCATGGGGTCCGGCAAGTCCACGGTGGGGAGCCTGCTCGCCGAACGGCTGGGCGTCCCCTACCGGGACACGGACGCCGACATCGTCGCGGCCCAGGGCCGGGAGATCTCCGACCTGTTCGTCGACGAGGGCGAGCCGTACTTCCGCGAGCTGGAGCGGCGGGCCGTCGCGGCCGCCGTCGCCGAGCACACCGGAGTCCTCGCCCTCGGCGGCGGTGCCGTCCTCGACGAGGGCACGCGCGGCCTGCTCGCCGGGCTGCCCGTCGTCTACCTGTCGATGGACGTCGAGGAGGCCGTGCGCCGCGTCGGCCTCGGCGCCGCACGACCGCTGCTCGCCGTCAACCCGCGCCGCCAGTGGCGCGAGCTGATGGAGGCCCGGCGCCCCCTGTACACCGAAGTCGCGCGCGTCGTGGTGGCCACCGACGACCGCACCCCCGAAGAGGTCGCCCAGGCGGTCCTCGACGCTCTGGAGTTGAAGGACGTATGACAGACCAGGTGACGCGGATCAACGTCGGCGCGAGCGCCGGGCACGACGCGTACGACGTGCTGGTCGGCCGGCAGTTGCTCGGCGAGCTGGGCAGCCTGATCGGCACGAAGGCACAGCGGGTCGCGGTGATCCACCCCGAGGCGCTGGCCTCGACCGGTGAGGCGCTGCGGGACGACCTGGCGGCCCAGGGCTACGAGGCCGTCGCCATCCAGGTGCCGAACGCCGAGGAGGCCAAGACGGTCGAGGTCGCCGCGTACTGCTGGAAGGCGCTCGGCCAGTCCGGCTTCACCCGCACCGACGTCATCGTCGGCGTGGGCGGCGGCGCCACCACCGACCTCGCGGGCTTCGTCGCGGCCTCCTGGCTGCGCGGGGTGCGCTGGATCGCGGTTCCGACCACCGTCCTGGCGATGGTCGACGCGGCCGTCGGCGGCAAGACCGGCATCAACACGGCCGAGGGCAAGAACCTCGTCGGCGCCTTCCACCCGCCGGCCGGTGTGCTCTGCGACCTGGCGGCGCTGGACTCGCTGCCGGTCAACGACTACGTCAGCGGCCTCGCCGAGATCATCAAGGCCGGTTTCATCACCGACCCGGTGATCCTCGACCTGATCGAGGAGGACCCGCAGGCGGCACGTACGCCCGCCGGCCCGCACACCGCCGAGCTGATCGTCCGCTCCATCCGGGTCAAGGCCGACGTGGTCTCCAGCGACCTCAAGGAAGCCGGGCTGCGGGAGATCCTCAACTACGGCCACACCCTCGCGCACGCCATCGAGAAGAACGAGCGCTACAAGTGGCGCCACGGCGCCGCCGTTTCCGTCGGCATGGTCTTCGCCGCCGAACTCGGCCGCCTCGCCGGACGCCTCGACGACGCGACGGCCGACCGGCACAAGGCGGTCCTCGCCTCGGTCGGCCTGCCGCTGACCTACCGGGGCGACCAGTGGCCCAAGCTGCTGGAGACGATGAAGCTCGACAAGAAGTCCCGCGGCGACCTGCTGCGCTTCATCGTCCTCGACGGGCTCGGCAAGCCGACCGTCCTGGAGGGCCCCGACCCGGCCGTGCTGTTCGCCGCTTTCGGCGAGGTCGCGGCGTGAGCCGGGTACTCGTCCTGAACGGCCCCAACCTGGGCCGGCTCGGGTCCCGCGAACCCGACGTGTACGGGGCCACCTCGTACGCCGGACTCGTCGAGAGCTGCCGCACCCTGGGCGCGGAGCTCGGCTTCGACGTGGAGGTCCGCGAGACCAACGACGAGGGCGAGCTGGTCCGTTGGCTGCACGAGGCGGCGGACGGGAAGATCCCGGTGGTGATCAATCCGGGCGCCTTCACGCACTACTCGTACGCCATGCGCGACGCCGCGGCCCAGCGGACCGCGCCGCTCATCGAGGTGCACATCTCCAACCCGTACGCCCGGGAGGAGTTCCGTCACACCTCGGTCATCGCGGCCGTGGCGACGGGTACCGTGGCGGGCTTCGGGCTGGGCTCCTACCGGCTGGCGCTCCGTGCGCTGGCCGAAGAGGTCACGGCCTGAGATAACGTTCTCGCATCAGTCGCCTGAACGAGACGGAGTGGCGCGGATGCAGCACGGAGTGGGGGGCTGGGGTCCGCCGGGACAACACCCGGCGGCACCCCCGCAGCCGCCGATACCCCCTGCGCAGGGCTGGCCGGTCACCCCGGTCCCCGACGCCACGGGACACGTCCCGCTGCCCCCGGCCGTGCCGGAGCCGGCCGGGCCGCCCCCGCCCGGCACGGGCGGCGCCACCCTCGCGGTGCTGCTCATCGGCCCGGCCGGCGCGGGCAAGACGACCGTGGCCCGGCACTGGGCGGGCACCCGCCCGGTGCCGACCGCGCACATCAGCCTCGACGACGTCCGCGAATGGGTCTGCTCGGGCTTCGCGGACCCGCAGACCGGCTGGAACGAGCACTCCGAGGCCCAGTACCGCCTGGCCCGCCGCACCTGCGGGTTCGCCGCCCGCAACTTCCTGGCCAACGGCATCTCCTGCATCCTCGACGACGCCGTCTTCCCCGACCGCCCCGTGGTCGGCCTGGGCGGCTGGAAACGGCACGTGGGCCCCGGGCTGCTGCCCGTGGTGCTGCTGCCGGGCCTGGAGATCGTCCTGGACCGCAACGCCGCCCGCTCGGGCAACCGCAGGCTCTCCGACGAGGAGGTCGCCCGCATCCACGGCCGGATGGCCGGCTGGTACGGGTCCGGCCTGCCCATCATCGACAACTCCCACCTCGACGTCGAGGGCACCGCCCGCGCCCTCGACGAGGCCCTCGCACGGGCCCTGGCGACCCCCGGGAGCTGGTGACCCGGCCCTGGTGAGGGCACGGGGACGGGGCCGGGGCACGGCGCCGCCCGGCCCCGTGCGGACGCGCTCGCCGGGCCGGATGGTCCGTGCGCTCGTAGGCTCGAAGACATGTCAGACGTGTACGCGGCCCGCAGGGGCCTGCTCCGCGACCGCTGCGCAGCGGCGGGCAACTCCGCCGCCCTGATCACGCGTCCCGCGAACGTCCGCTACCTCGCCGGGGCCTCCCCGCTCGACGCGGTCCTGCTGGTCGGACCGTCCGAGGACGTGATGTTCTGCGCGGGCGCCCCCACCGGCGAGGCCGACGAGGGGCGCCTGGACGAACACCTGCGGCTCTCCGTCCTGCCGAGCCCCGGCGCGGATCCGGCGGTGGCCGCCGCCGACCTGGCGGCCTCCGTACGGGCCGAGTCCCTCGCCGTCGAGGAGCACCACCTGACCGTCGGCAGGCACCGAGCCCTGCACTCCGTCGCGCCCCGGCTGCGTCTGGCCGACCTCGGTGCGGCCGTGGAACAGCAGCGCCTGGTCAAGGACGAGGACGAGATCGCCTGCCTGCGGATCGCCGCCGAGATCGCCGACCAGGCCCTCGGTGAGCTGCTGGAATCCATCCTCGTGGGTCGTACGGAACGCCACCTCGCGCTGGAGCTGGAACGCCGCCTCGTCGACCACGGAGCCGACGGGCCCGCCTTCCCGACGTCCGTCGGCACCGGCCCGCACTCCGGGCGCTCCCGGCACCGGCCGTCCGACCGGCGGGTGGAGGAGGGCGACTTCCTCTCCGTCTGCCTGGGCGCGAACTACCGCGGATACCGCTGCGAGATCGGCCGTACCTTCGTGATCGGCACCACCCCGGCCGACTGGCAGATCGAGCTCTACGACCTCGTCTTCGCCGCCCAGCGGGCGGGCCGGGAGTCCCTGCTGCCGGGAGCCGCGTACCGCGACGTGGACCGCGCGGCGCGCTCCGTACTGGACTCCGCGGGGCACGGCGAGGCCCTCGCCGGGTCGATGGGACACGGGGTCGGTCTCGAAATCGACGAGGACCCGCAGCTTGCACCTACGGCAATGGGTAAACTGGACGCTTGCGTGCCGGTCACCGTCGAACCGGGGGTTCACCTCCCGGGCCGGGGAGGTGTCCGGATCGATGACACGCTCGTCGTGCGCCCCGAGGCGGACGGCGGTCCCGAGCTACTCACCATTACGACCAAGGAGCTGCTCGCGCTCTAGCCCGCGTTGCCGGGCCGGGAGTGCGCACCCTTGGTCTTCCAGTGCAGGAGATTCCGCAACCGTGGCTTCCACGAACGACCTCAAGAACGGCATGGTGCTCAAGCTCGACGGTGACCAGCTCTGGTCCGTCGTCGAGTTCCAGCACGTCAAGCCCGGCAAGGGCCCGGCCTTCGTGCGCACCAAGCTCAAGCACGTGCTCTCCGGCAAGGTCGTCGACAAGACCTTCAACGCCGGCACGAAGGTCGAGACGGCCACCATCGACCGCCGTGACATGCAGTTCTCGTACATGGACGGCGAGTACTTCGTCTTCATGGACATGAGCACCTTCGACCAGCTGATGGTCGACAAGAAGGCCGTCGGCGACGCCGCCAACTTCCTGATCGAGGGCTTCACCGCCTCGGTGGCCCAGCACGAGGGCGAGGTGCTCTACGTCGAGCTGCCGGCCGCCGTCGAGCTCGTCATCGAGCACACCGACCCGGGCGTCCAGGGCGACCGCTCCACCGGCGGCACCAAGCCCGCCAAGCTGGAGACCGGTCACGAGATCCAGGTCCCGCTCTTCGTCACCACCGGCGAGAAGATCAAGGTCGACACCCGCACGAGCTCCTACCTCGGCCGGGTGAACAGCTAACCGTGGCTGCCCGGAGCAACGCGCGCAAGCGCGCTTTCCAGATCCTCTTCGAGGCCGACCAGCGCGGTGTTCCCGTGCGCGAGGTCCTCGCGGACTGGATCCGCCACTCGCGGTCGGACGACCGGCAGCCGTCGGTCGCCGCCTACACGATGGATCTCGTCGAGGGTTACGCCGACAAGGTGAACCGGATCGACGATCTGATCATCACCTACGCCGTGGACTGGGAGCTCGACCGCATGCCGGTCGCCGACCGGAACATCCTCCGGCTGGGCGCCTACGAGCTGATCTGGGTCGACGAGACCCCGGACGCCGTGGCCATCGACGAGGCCGTCCAGCTCGCCAAGGAGTTCTCCACGGACGACTCGCCGTCGTTCGTGAACGGGCTCCTCGGCCGCTTCAAGGACCTCAAGCCGAACCTGCGCCGCAGCGAGAGCTGAGGCGCGGTACCGCGCTCACGGAAGGGCCCGCAGCGAACGCGCTGCGGGCCCTTCCGTCCGCCGTGGGGTCGGCGCCGCTGCCCGGCCCGGACGGTGACGTCAAAAAACCGGTGGGTGCCGGCCCCCGAACGGGACCCGGCACCCACCGGTAAACGTTTCTGCTGGGCCGGGACGGCCCCGAGGGACTAGATGTCCTCGTGAGCCACCGCGCGCCGCGCGTCGGCGTCCAGCACGCCCCAGCTGATCAGCTGCTCGGTCAGGACCGACGGCGACTGGTCGTAGATGACGGCCAGGGTGCGCAGGTCGTCCTGGCGGATCGACAGCACCTTGCCGTTGTAGTCACCGCGCTGGCTCTGGATGGTGGCGGCGTAACGCTGGAGCGGGCCGGCCTTCTCCGCGGGCACGCCCGCCAGGCGTTCCAGGTCGAGGCGCAGCTTCGGCGGCGGCTCGGCGGCTCCGCCGGGAGTCGTGCCCGGAAGCAGCTCCTGCACCGGCACCCCGTAGAAGTCCGCCAGTTCGGCAAGACGCTGGACGGTCACGGCGCGGTCCCCGCGCTCGTAGGAACCGACCACCACGGCCTTCCACCGGCCCTGGGACTTCTCCTCGACACCGTGGAGGGAAAGGCCCTGCTGGGTGCGGATGGCCCGGAGCTTGGCCCCGAGCTGTTTGGCGTATTCGCTGGACATAACGCTCCCGGACGCTGTGACGCTGTGACGACATTGGACAACGTGCGGCTCCGCCGCGCGGCTGGTAACTCACTGTGAGGTTACGCAGCGTTACGTGGATGCGTCAAGCCGAATGCTCGGCGGCGCCCACGGACGAGGGGTTCGCGCAGGGCCCGGTGCGGGGCCCCGCACCGGGCCCTGCTACGGTGGACGACGTACATCAGACGTCCTTTAAGGTCCGTCCCGTGAGGCGGAGAAGGAGGTCCTTTTCATGGACACCCAGCTTTCCCCGTCCGACCGGAACCCGATGCGCCCCGTCCTCGACGCCCAGGACATCGCCCGGGTCCTGACGCGCATCGCCCACGAGATCGTCGAACGCGCCAAGGGCGCCGACGACGTGGTCCTCCTCGGCATCCCGACCCGCGGTGTCTTCCTCGCCCGCCGGCTCGCCGAGAAGCTCGAAGAGATCACCGGCTCGAAGATTCCGGTCGGCTCCCTCGACATCACCATGTACCGCGACGACCTGCGTCTGAAGCCCGCCCGGGCGATCGGCCGCACCGAGATCCCCGGCGACGACATCGACGGCCGCCTCGTGATCCTCGTCGACGACGTGCTCTTCTCCGGCCGCACCATCCGCGCCGCCCTCGACGCCCTCGGCGCGATCGGCCGCCCGCGTGCCGTGCAGCTCGCGGTCCTCGTCGACCGCGGCCACCGCGAGCTGCCCATCCGCGCCGACTACGTCGGCAAGAACCTCCCCACGTCGCTGCGGGAGACCGTCAAGGTCCAGCTCCAGGAGGAGGACGGCCGAGACGCCGTACTGCTCGGCCAGCGGACCGCCCAGGCAGCCGAACAGCAGTAGCGCGCACCGGTCACGGGTCCCGCCGCGGCGGGCCCGTGCCGCGATCCGTCCTGCCCGCACCCCGGCGTGCCCGTAAGCCCGCCCGTCCTCCCGACCTACGGAGCCATCCAGATGAAGCGCCACCTCATCTCGGCCGCCGACCTCACCCGCGACGACGCCGTCCTGATCCTCGACACCGCCGAGGAGATGGCCCGCGTCGCGGACCGGCCGATCAAGAAGCTGCCCACCCTGCGCGGCCTCACGGTCGTCAACCTCTTCTTCGAGGACTCGACCCGCACCCGGATCTCGTTCGAGGCCGCCGCCAAGCGGCTGTCCGCCGACGTCATCAACTTCTCCGCCAAGGGTTCCTCCGTTTCCAAGGGCGAATCCCTGAAGGACACGGCGCTGACCCTGGAGGCCATGGGCGCGGACGCCGTCGTCATCCGCCACCACGCCTCCGGCGCCCCCTACCGGCTCGCGACCTCCGGCTGGATCGACTCCGCCGTGGTCAACGCCGGCGACGGCACCCACGAGCACCCCACCCAGGCCCTGCTGGACGCCTTCACCATGCGGCGCCGCCTCGTCGGCCGGGACGCCGGGCTCGGCAAGGACCTCTCCGGCCGCCGGATCACCATCGTGGGCGACGTCCTGCACAGCCGGGTCGCCCGCTCCAACGTGCTGCTGCTCCACACCCTGGGCGCCGAGGTGACCGTGGTGGCCCCGCCCACGCTGGTGCCGATCGGTGTCGAGAGCTGGCCCTGCGAGGTCTCGTACGACCTCGACGAGGTGCTGCCGAAGTCCGACGCGGTCATGATGCTGCGTGTGCAGCGCGAACGCATGAACGCCGCCTTCTTCCCGACCGAGCGCGAGTACTCCCGCCGGTACGGGCTCGACGGCGAGCGGATGGCCCGGATGCCCGAGCACGCCATCGTCATGCACCCCGGCCCGATGAACCGCGGCATGGAGATCACCGCCCAGGTCGCCGACTCCGACCGCTGCACGGCCGTCGAGCAGGTCGCCAACGGCGTCTCCACCCGGATGGCCGTCCTGTACCTGCTGCTCGGGGGCTCCGAGCCCGCCGTCACCACCACCGCCGCCCGTACCGAGGAGAGCAAGTAACCATGAGCAAGATCCTTATCCGTGGCGCGAAGGTACTCGGTGGCGAGGCGCAGGACGTCCTGATCGACGGCGAGACCATCGCCGAGGTCGGCACGGGCCTGTCCGCCGAAGGCGCGACCGTCATCGAGGCCGCCGGCCAGGTCCTCCTCCCCGGCCTCGTCGACCTGCACACCCACCTGCGCGAGCCCGGCCGCGAGGACTCCGAGACCGTCCTCACCGGCACCCGCGCCGCCGCCTCCGGCGGCTTCACCGCGGTGTTCGCCATGGCGAACACCTTCCCCGTCGCCGACACCGCCGGCGTCGTCGAGCAGGTCTGGCGCCTGGGCAAGGAGTCCGGCTACTGCGACGTGCAGCCCATCGGCGCCGTCACCGTCGGCCTGGAGGGCAAGCAGCTCTCCGAGCTGGGCGCCATGCACGACTCCGCCGCCCGCGTGACCGTCTTCTCCGACGACGGCAAGTGCGTCGACGACGCCGTGATCATGCGCCGCGCCCTGGAGTACGTGAAGGCCTTCGGCGGAGTCGTCGCCCAGCACGCCCAGGAGCCCCGCCTCACCGAGGGCGCCCAGATGAACGAGGGCATCGTCTCGGCCGAGCTCGGCCTCGGCGGCTGGCCGGCGGTGGCCGAGGAGTCGATCATCGCCCGCGACGTCCTCCTCGCCGAGCACGTCGGTTCCCGCGTGCACATCTGCCACCTCTCCACGGCCGGCTCCGTCGAGATCGTCCGCTGGGCCAAGTCCCGCGGCATCGACGTCACCGCCGAGGTCACCCCGCACCACCTGCTCCTCACCGACGAGCTCGTCCGCTCCTACAACGCGGTCTACAAGGTCAACCCGCCGCTGCGCACCGAGCGCGACGTACTGGCCCTGCGCGAGGCGCTCGCCGACGGCACGATCGACATCGTCGCCACCGACCACGCCCCGCACCCGCACGAGGACAAGGACTGCGAGTGGGCCGCCGCCGCCATGGGCATGGTGGGCCTGGAGACCGCGCTGTCCGTCGTCCAGCAGACAATGGTCGAGACCGGACTGCTCGACTGGGCGGGCGTCGCGGAGCGCATGTCCTTCGCTCCGGCGCGCATCGGAAGCCTCGACAACCACGGCCGACCCGTCTCGGCAGGTGAACCCGCGAACCTGACCTTGGTGGATACCTCGTACCGTGGTGTCGTGGACCCCGCACACTTCGCCTCCCGCAGCCGCAACACGCCTTACGAGGGCCGTGAGCTGCCGGGGCGCGTCACTCATACCTTCCTGCGGGGCCGGGCAACGGTCGTGGACGGGAAACTGGCGTGACACCTGCAGTAATCCAACTGGCCGCAGAGGCTGCCGAGCGACAGTCGGCGGAGGTGACCGACTGGGGCGCCCGCATCGCGTGGGTGATCGGTCTGGTCGTCTTCATCGCGTTCGTGTACTGGCTGATGCGGCAGGGCTGGAAATGGCGCGGCGCACTGCAGAGCGATCTGCCGGAGCTGCCCGCCGCCCCGGACGGTCTCCCCGAGCACCGGCTGGCCCTGACCGGCCGGTACCACGGATCGACCACCGCCGGGCAGTGGCTGGACCGGATCGTCGCCCACGGTCTGGGCGTCCGCAGTCGGGTCGAGCTCACGCTCACCGACGCGGGCCTGGACGTGGTCCGACCGGGTGCCACCGACTTCTTCGTACCGGCCGCGCAGCTGCGCGGCGCCCGCCTCGACAAGGGAATCGCGGGCAAGGTACTGACCGAGGGCGGTCTGCTCGTCGTCACATGGGCGCACGGCGACAAGCTGATCGACTCCGGATTCCGCTCCGACCGCGCGGCCGAACACGCCGCCTGGGTCGAAGCGATCAACCTCATGAACTCATCCATCACGACGGAAGGCGCCGAACGATGACGACCTCCACCAGGGGAGCAGCCAAAGCTCCCGCCGTACTCGTCCTGGAGGACGGTCGGATCTTCCGCGGCCGTGCCTACGGCGCTGTGGGGGAGACCTTCGGCGAGGCCGTGTTCTCCACCGGGATGACCGG